>CAZWDM010000087.1:0-11554 GCA_964632415.1 uncultured Dehalococcoidia bacterium
CCGCCCAGGAGCGTGCCCCTGAGGTCATACGGTCCCTCAAACGGTATCAGCAAAGTCCATCCCTCTCCCAGATGAATGCCACTGGCAAGCGATTATACCATCCTGCACATCCCGTCAATTCGATACTGTTTGCACATGTTGAGGCGAGCCACTCTGTCCCTTCCCCCTTGATGGGGGAAGGTTAGGATGGGGGTGAAGACTGCATTAACAGCAATATTGAATCTGACACCAGTACCTATTTGCAACACCGTTAACTCCGGCGCGGAGAATAGGACATCGTAGTTTCTGTTAGAATCGACGATATGCTCGCGTCCGGCTTAATCCACAAACCGACCTACCGCTGGTGGGTATTCGCCGCGGTCGCGCTCGGAACGCTGACCTCGGTCATCAACCACGGCGGCATGTCCGTTGCCCTCCCCACTATCGCCCAGTATTTCGACGCCGACCTGTCCACCGTGCAGTGGGTGGTCATCGCCGAGGGCCTGACCATCAGTGCGCTCCTCCTGCCAATGGGCAGGCTCTCCGACATCGTTGGCCGCAAGCGGATATTTCTCTCCGGCCTCATCATCTTCGTCGTAGCAGCCGTCTTTGCCGTAACCTCCGGCAGCATCATCGCCCTGATAGGCGCCAAGGCACTGCAGGGTCTCGGCGCGGCCATGACGCAGGGCACCGGAATGGCGATGATCACCTCAGTGTTCCCTGACGAGGAGCGCGGCAAGGGCATCGGCTCCCATGCCAGCGTCGTGGGCACGGGCGGCGTGCTCGGTCCCATCGCCGGCGGCTTCCTCATAACCGCCTTCGACTGGCGCTGGCTCTTCTACATCAACATCGTCATGGGCCTGGTCACCTTGGCCGCCGTCCTGCTGATAATCAGGAGCGAAGTATTCCGGCAGGACAACCGCAATCGAAGCTACGACTACGCAGGCGCCGCGCTGTCAACGGCTGTTCTCCTGAGCTTCCTGCTGACCGTATCCAACGGCTCCCGCATGGGCTGGCTCTCCCCACCGATAATGCTCGGCGCACTCGGCTTCGTCGCCTTCCTGGCCGCATTCGTCTGGTGGGAAAAGCGCTCTCCTTCTCCGATGCTCGATCTGACACTCTTTAGGAGCAGGGTCTTCAGCATCGGCATCGGCACCAACTTCATGTCGTTCCTGGGCATCACATCCTCACGCTTCCTGATGCCCTTCTACCTTCAGGCCGTGCTCGGCTTCACCCCCGCGCTCGTAGGTCTCGCCCTCCTCCCCAACGCCGCCAGCAGGATAGTCATGGGCCCCGTCAGCGGGTGGCTGTCCGACCGCTACGGCTGGAGACCATTCAACATTATCGGACTGCTGCTCTCCGCCGCCGGTCTGCTGATCCTCACATCCCTCACCACTTCGTCATCAATTGTCGTAGTTATCACGGGCATATTCGTTCAGAGCGTCGGCTCCGGCCTCTTCCAGTCCCCAAACTCAGCCTCCATCTTCAGCGCCGCCGACACCGCAAGGCACGGTGTGGTCGCGGCGTTCGTGAACCTGTCCCGCAACTCCGGCAATGTAACCGGGACCGCCGTCGCCGCATCCATCGTCACGGCCGTCATGATCAGCGGAGGCTACGAAGTCAAGATCGACGATGTGTTGGACGCAGGTCCCGGCTCCGGCTTGCTGGAAGCGTTCCTGCGCGGACTCAAGACCGCATTTCTCGTAATGGCAGTCCTGCAGGTCATCGGCGCGATCGCCTCGATTTTCAAGAGCGACCCCAGCCGGGGCATACCGCCCGACACCGTCGAAGTCCAACCCGGCAGAGCGCGCGCCCTGTCCTGAATGCCTTCACTCGGAGCACCATAGCCCGCATAGACTGTGTTCCCTGCGATTGACTGCTTTAGAACGCAATGCTATCGTCTTCATGGACTTTAAGCACTGGCGGGCCCACCGAGCCTGCCGCCCCGGTAAGGCAAAAATTTGGCACAGAGTACATTGGGGTCGCAGGCGTCAACCGCGGTCGCGCAGGCCGGCCCCCGGCCATTCGCAGCAAAACTAAAGCAGTCTCCCATTTTCGAGATTCTGCTTCTCGCAGACTTTCGCTGGATCTGGATAGGCTCGTTTGCCTCGTTCACCGCGATGAACATGCAGATGATCACGCGCGGCTGGCTGGTCCTGCGTCTGGAGAACGACTCCCCTTCCGCCCTCACCTGGGCAATGGTATCCTTCGCCGCGCCGATGGCAATAGTCTCGCTGCTCGGCGGCGCGCTGTCCGACAGGGTGCCGAAGAAGTACCTCATATTCGGCAGCCAGTTGGGAAATGCCGCGCTCACGCTCGTCGTGGGAATGATGGACGCCACCGGCACCATCTGGCTAGGCGCATTGATGGTACTGGGCGTGCTCAACGGCTCGATGTTCGCCCTAAACATGCCGAGCCGCCAGGCGATCATCTCCGAGATCGTGCCGCGAGAACGCGTGATGAACGCCGTCGCCCTCAACAACGCATCCATGAACCTGACTCGTGCGGCGGGCCCGGCTGTTGCGGGCATTCTCATTGCCTTCTTCAGCACCGCGCTGGTCTTCTACATCGTGTCCGCCGTGTATGTCCTGTCCGGTATCTCCGTTCTGCGCATCAAGAGCAACGGAATCCAGTCAACCGGGGCACGCAAAAGCGTAACCGGAGACATCAAGGAAGGCTTGCAATACGCACTTGGAGACGCCACGCTCAGGGGCTTGATCATCATGGCGTTCCTGCCCGCGCTCTTCGGCTTCACGCTATTCGCCCTGATGCCCGCCTGGGCGCGCGAGCAGCTCAACGTAACCTCCTTCGACCTCGGCTACCTGATGGCGGTGATGGGCATAGGCGCACTCGTCGGCACACTAGGGCTGGCATCAATGCGCAATCTGGGCAATCGCGGCATGATACTGATTGCCATCAGCGTTGTGTGGGGCTTGTCAGTCGTTGGCGTGGCAATGTCCGCGGAGTTCGTCTCCGCCATATTCTTCCTTGTCGTGAACGGCCTGCTCAGCTCGCTCTACATGTCCCTCAACATGACCCTCTCGCAGATATACGCCGACCCCGATAAGCGCGGTCGCGTCATGAGCCTGTTCATGATGACCTTCGGCCTCATGCCCATCGGCGCAATACCATTCGGCGAGTTCGCCGAGGTCATCGGCACCGGCCAGGCGCTCAGCATCAGCGGCCTCATCCTGACCGTCCTCACCATCGTCTTCGCAATCTCCTACCCGCACTTCCGCCGCATCCAATAGCGGCCGTTTCGTTTATATTTAGACCTGCAATAGATATACACGGTTCGCAAAATATGTGCTATCATTAGCTCAGGCTGAGTTAAGGCAACATAGACGAACCTCCCCGAACGGAGCAGGTGGCAATATTGGCAACTGCAAATGAGCCCCAGGGCGACGAAATAACTGTTCCCTTGAGGGAATATATCAAACTGGGTTTCGACAACATCAACGGGCGCCTCGACGACGCGCAAAGAGAGCGCGCCGAGTTGAAGGCTGACATTGACAGGGTAAGTGGGCGTGTTGATAGACTGAGCGGACGTGTCGACAAAGTTGACGGACGCATCGACAGGCTGATGTTCGCCATAATAGCCGCATCCGTCGTACTCTCAGCAGCAGTCATCGGCGCAGCCGCCGCAATCATCGCCAGCCAATAACGCCCCAATCCCGCTCGTCCATGTCAACCTCAATCGTCAGAGCGCATCTACATCCTACGTTCGTGGTGAGCCTGTCGAACCACACCCTGACCGACTGAAAGACAGACTCACTGACCAACTCCAAGTGATTATCGACTTCCACACCCACATCTCCCCCCCCGCAATGCGCGAGCGCCGCGACCTCTACATTGAGCGAGACCGCACATTCGCAGCCCTCTACGCCGACCCCAGGGCGCGCATGGCATCCGCCGAAGACCTCATTGCGGCGATGGACGAAAACGGCGTTGATGTCGCCGTCGCAATGGGCATCGGATGGTCCGACTACGACACCGCGCGCGAAGCGAACGACTACATCATCGAGGCGGCGGAACGCTCCCAGGGACGCATCATCGGATTCGCGGGCATCAATCCCGCTTGGGGCGACAGGGCAGCGCGGGAAGCCGAGCGCTGCGCCAATGCAGGACTGCGTGGCATCGGCGAACTGCATCCTGACTCACAGGGCTTCGACCTGGCTGATAAGGCAACCATGGCAGGACTCATGGCAGTCGCGCAGCAGCGCAGCCTGATAGTAACCACTCACTCATCCGAGCCAGTCGGACACCTCTACACCGGCAAGGGCACCGTTACGCCGCAAGTCCTCATCCAGTTCATCGGCAACTTCCCGGACGCCACCATCGTCTGCGCTCACTGGGGCGGCGGCCTGCCATTCTACGCCCTCATGCCGGAGGTCGCCGCCGCGCTCCGCAATGTCTATTTCGACTCAGCCGCATCGCCCTTCCTCTACACACCGCAGGTCTATTCGACGGTCTCATCGCTCGTCGGCGCGGACAAAGTGCTATTCGGCAGCGACTACGCCCTATTGCGCCCCCGCCGCCTGCTCAACGAAATAGCCGCATCCTCGCTCACCCCAGAGGAACGCGATTCCGTCCGAGGCGGAAATGCCGCCCGCCTGCTGGGATTGGTATAGTTCATATGAACTTCGCCGGCACGCTCTCCCGGTAGCTTTGTGACGGATGCCATACTTCCTCGGGCTCAGGCTTGTATCTGTCCCAGTCTATCAGCCAGGGATATTTCTAAGCGAAGTCGAGAGCGGCGTTTATCTCCTCCAATGTGAGATAGTCCTACCATCCATTATTCAGAATTTCCTCGGGCGTCATGCCATAGTATCTGGCATTAGACGCAAACAGGCACACCTTTGGCCCCTTTCCCCTGACCATAGGCTCGCCGTGCTTGCCCGGTCCCGTCGGTATTTCGATGAACTCGGTCTCGTAGTCTTTTGTGGTTCTGACCAGTGGTTATACCTCCATGCAGCCGTTCGTCGGACGAGATGAGGCGTACGAACTCTTACATCCGTGTAGACCAGGAGATGTCGTGTCTTCGGCTGGGCCTTAGTCGCCCTTTGGCCGAAATATCCCGAACGAGCTCGTGTAACCATGCAGGAACGTAGAGTCCCCCACCTGCCCGATCTCTCCGTTGCAGAAGAAGCCCGTCAGTGGCACCGCCCCCACCATTTCCGTGAACATGCCCGTGTCATGGTCCGGCCTGCCGTAAAGGTACTCACCGCGCCCGAGGCACTGGAACAGCATCGCGCCCGCCTCGGAATGCCCGCCCTCCGGCAGCTCTGACACATACTGCTCCAGCATCGCATTCAGGTCCTGCGACGAAGTTTCGGAGTCTCGCAGGTGAAACTGCACCGTCTGCCCTTCCTTCAACATCTCTCCCACCGCAAGCGCCCCACGCTGCGCATCCACCCCCACGATATTGCGAATCAGGAAGTCGCCAAGTCGTGGGTTGTCGTTCAGCTCATCCATCACCACGCCGAGGAACAGCGAGTGCTGCGCAAGTTCGCGGTCGCGCTCGTCGAGCGTCATGAAGATCTCCTTCAGGACCTCGAACGGCGTGCGCCCGTCAACCTCCAGCAGGATGTTGCGCCGCGACGAAGTGATGTGCATCGGGTCCCCGATTGGGCGGCATCCCTGTGCCACCACGGTATCTATCTGCACATCCCCCTCGAATGCAACGCCAACCACGCCGTCCGAGTGCATTTCACCACCCAGAAACAGCGCGTTACCGCCCTCATGGTGCGCCCCGCTCGCCAGGCCGCCAATCTTCGCGCTCTTCGGAAACGCGTAGTCCATGCCCATCAGAAGCTGTTCGCCCTGCATGCTGAACGGGTCCGCAAGAATGAGAAAGTCCACATCCGAGCCGACGGGCGTGCCCACCAGCGTGCCCCACTCGTCCGGTGGCGCGTCGCCGTCCGGCAGCGCACCGTACTGGATGTGAAACGGCGTCATCCGCACATTCGGCATATGAGCCGCCGTCAGCGCAAGGCCGGCCCTGTTTTCCACCTCCGTCGCCGCCCCGATGACACCGCCGCCGCTGCATCCAACCAGCAGCGCATCGTCGAACCGCTCAGCGACGAGGCCCGTCAGGGCATCATAATTCGGTGCATAGTGCGGCGACACAAAGGCAGCAATCATGTGAGGCTTCAACCCGCCGAGCTCGTTCTCCAGCCTTGACGCGCACTCGTCGAATGCGGCGGCGAGCGTCGTTCCTTCCGATACCGCAGAGCTCCACTTCATAGCGCTCCCTCCCCGCGTTCTGACGCATCGCGCCAACTGTAGATTCTGACCGACTCCCTCAAGGAATACGGCTATTCTAACAGACAACATCGCGGCCGGGATTTGGTATTCCCTACCCGTACTGACGAAGGTCATTTTGTCCCTTCCCCCTCGACGGGTTCACAGGGGCAGGCAAATGATATGAAACAGGTGCCAAAATCGGCTCACCATCGCTGTTCCGAACGCAGCACCCCCACAACACTGCCATTCAGAACGCAGCGGAGCGGAGAATCCAAAATCCCTGCAATAGGACAAGCGTGGTCGCTGTCTGCGATGACAGATTCCTCACCCCGTTCAAAATGACATTACGAAACCCGGGTACGGAACGACAGAGGGCCGCTGTAGGGGCGACCGGCTGGTCGCCCCTGCGGAAGAGCGCCAAATCGAACACGAAGCCAAATACCTACCCCCGTGAACCCTCGATGGAGAAGGAGCCTGCCCCTGCGAAGACAGAGGTTAGAGCCTGCCAAGAACCCCCCGAAGGCATGGGGGTGAAGCCCGCATCAACAACAATGTCGAACATGACACAACCACCCATTGGCAATGCCTTCGCACTCGCCGTCTTGTCCCTTGCCACTCTTCCGTTTATACTCTATTCAATGCCACCAGAACTACCAGAACGCCGCACTCTCCCGCTGTTCCCCCTGAACACAGTGCTGTTTCCGGGCGCGTCCCTGCCACTTCAGATCTTCGAGGAACGCTACAAGCGACTGCTGCAGGACTGCCTCGACTCCGACTCACGCTTCGGCATCGTGCTCATCAAGTCGGGCGATGAAGTCGGGCAGCCGGCAATCCCGCATCCCGTCGGCACCGTCGCTCATATCACGCAGGTCAATGAGATTCGCGGTGATCGTTTCTTCGTCTCCGTTACCGGTGAGCGTCGCTTCAAGATCAACACGATCACGCAGCACCGCCCGTATATCAACGCCGACGTGTCCATACTGCCGGACGAAGACAACGAGGAAGCGCGACCCCAAGCCGAGTCGATCCGCCAGCACCTCAACGAGTACCTGAGGCTCATTACCGGCCTGCAGGGTGGTTGGACAGGCGAAGTCCACACCTCTCGCGAGCCTGCCGCGCTTTCGTACTACATTGCCGAAACCCTGCTCATAGACCTGTCAGAAAAGCAGCAGTTACTGGAAGAGCCGGACACCGCCTCCCGGCTGGGATCTGAAGCCGAAGTGCTGCGCCGCGACATCGATCACCTCCGCCAGCGCGTCACCGCGGAGCTTCGCGGCAGGTTCAGCCGCCAATAGTTGAGGAATAAGTCCTCTGCCCCAATGGAGGCTGAGAGCGTTCTGCAGGCAATGTACTCAGAACGAGACCCTTCCTGTCTGTCATTCTGAACGCAGCACCACCACAACACTGTCATTCTGAACGGAGCGCGGCGGAGTGAAGAATCTAAACTTCCCGTGGCAAAACAAGGCTATATGTAGCCTGCAAGTTCAGATTCCTAACCTCGTTCTGAACGACAGTCGATTGTTGTAGGGACGACCGGCCGATCCCCTCGCGGAAGAACGTCACATCGGGTATGAATTCAAACGCCTACCCCTCTCAGCCCACCCGGAGAGAGTTGGAGAGGCGACAAGAAACCCTTCTTTCTTTATGGGATAAGGCCGGAGCCTGTCCTGAGCCTGCCGAAGGGATGAGGGTAAGAATGCTCTGCCCGCACTCACCTATCAGACACCGATTACTGATCCCGGCTTCTCAAACACATCCGGCTGCACCATATACGCCATCTGCTCCAGCCCGTCCACCAGCCTCGGCCCGCTGCGGCTGAAGTACGACCCCGAGTCCACGAAGTAGGCGCGGCCCTTCGCAACAGCCGGCAGCTTCCGCCACTCATCCAGGTTCTCCAGCGCCTCGAACTCCGCACGCGCCCTCTCCGCATCCATCCCGCACGGCATCAGCACCAGCACATCCGGCTCAGACGCCGCAAGCTCCTCCATCGTGATTCGCCTCGAAGCCTCCCCCGGCTTGGCGAGCGCGTCAACGCCCCCGGCAAGCTCCACCATCTGCGGAATCCAGTGCCCTGCCACTATCGGCGGCTCCAGCCACTCGATGCACGCCACCCTCGGTGCCGCATCGACAGCGGCAGCGCCATCTCGCACCGCATCCATCCGCCCGCTCAACTCCGCCACAAATGCCGTTGCCGCCTCCGGCACGCCGCACAGGTCGCCCACCATCTGGATGTCTTCCAGCATATTCCCGATGGACGCCGGGTCCAGCGACACAACATTCGGCGGGTACGCAAGCCTCGACGCCGCGTGTCGCACATCCTCGTACGACACCGCGCACACATCGCACAGCTCCTGCGTCAGCACCAGGTCCGGCGCCGCATCCCGCAGCACACCCTCGTCCACCTCGTAGATGCGCTCGCCCCGCTGGTACATCTCCGTCACGAGGCGGTCAATCTCCTGGCTGCTCAGCTTGTCAGCGTCGAACCTGCTGCGCACGATCTTCGGCTTGGCAAGCGCATCCTCTGGATAGTCGCACTCATGGCTCACAGCATACAGCGAGTCCCCGAGTCCAAGCGCATACACGATCTCCGTGCCGCTCGGCAGAAATGAACAGATACGCATGCCAAAACCCCCACAAATACAAAGATGGGCAGAACTTTCTTGCAAAATCCTGCCCATCCCGTTAGTTGCCGTTATTCAGAAGTTCCTTCCCCCTTGATGGGAAAGGAGCCTGCCCCTGCGAAGGCAGGGGTTAGGATGGGGGTGAAAAAATCCTGCCCATCCTGTATAGCCTGTCAGCCCCCGTCAGCTCTTGAGAACGCCTTCCTTCTCGAACGCCTCCGCGAGCCGCGCGATCCCCTCGTGAATGTCCTCCGGCGTATTGTAGCCGAAGCACAGCCGCGCGTAGTTCCGCCCCGACACTCCGTCCGGCGCGAACAGCGGTCCCGCCTGGTAGCCGACATCTGCCGTCTCAAGCACCTTGTCCCGGATGGCCGTTACATCCGCCTCCTCAGGCATCTGCAGCCAGATGAACAGGCCGCCCTCCGGCCTGCTCCAGGTCGCCGCGCCGCCGAAGTTCTCTCCCAGCGCAGCCAGCATCGCATCCCGCTTTGCCCGCTGGATGTCGTTTATCTCCACAATGTGCTCGTCCAGGTGCTCATTCGCATAGCGATGCACCGCCCACGAAGCGAACTGGTTCGCCGCGCCGCCGCTCTTCACCACGCGCGCAACATCCAGCACCTCGCGCGGAGCGGTCAGGTAGCCCAGGCGCATGCCCGGCGCGATTATCTTGGAGAACGACGCCGTGTAGATCACGCTCCCGGTGTCATCCAGCGAGTGCAGCGAAGTTACATCCTCGCCCTCGTAGCGCAGGTCAACATAGCAGTCGTCTTCCAGGATGGGCACGCCGTGCTTCTGCGACAGCCGCACCATCTCCTTGCGCCGCTCCAGCGTCATCGTCCAGCCCTGCGGATTCTGGAAGGTCGGAATCGTGTAGATGAACTTGGGCCGCTTGCCCTCGCCCGTTGCCTTCACAATCGCAGATTCCAGCGCATCCGGCAGCATTCCTTCGTTGTCACAGTCCACGCCGCGAATGTCCGTGTGGAAGCGTCGCAGCTGACCCAGCGTGCCCGAATACACGAAGTTCTCCACCAGCACCACATCACCGGGATCCAGCAACGCCTCGCAGACCATGTGGATGGGCTGACCGGAGCCGTCGCCAATAATCAGGTCATCAACGCCGATGTTGATGCCGCGATCGCGCGCCAGCTTATCCGCAACCAGCTGTCGAAGCGGCGCGTACCCGCTGTGATGCGCGTAAATCGCGAGGTCGTCGCCCTCTTCGTCAAGCCCCTGCTGAAGCGCTTCTACCAGCCCGTCCAGAGGCATAGACTTGGGATCGGGATACGCCACGGCAAAGTCATACTTGCCGCGCTTCACGATTGGCGCGTCCCTGCCTTCGGGCGCGTTCTTCGCGAACAGTTCCTTGAAACTAAACGGTTTGGCATCTGCCATCGGTGGCTCCTTCTTCAAAAAATCCCCTCCCGTTCAGTGGGAGGGCTAGCGTGGGGCCGAGACTTACTCTCTCGTCCGCCGTTTTCGGCTCGTCACCAAAGTTTATTATCTTTCACTCCCATTGACAACAAGAGCGCCCGCGCCTGTCGGTTAACTGCCCCCAAGCGGGTAGTTCCTCAAACCTGACGCCTCCCATAGGGGTCTTTGGGGAGGCGCATCTCTCTCTGTCGCCTATTGAGAGGATTTCACCCACTTGTCGAGCCTGTCGGGACTCGTACATTGAAGCAAATCGTCTATAATCAATAGCGAGGTGTAGCTATGACGACCCTGAATACAACCGACGACCTCCTGCGTGCAGCTCGTGAGAACCAGGAATTCCGCGAGGCGTTCAGAGACGAGATTCTGGCAGACTACACGGACGAGAATTTAGACGCTCTGGCGAAAAGTGTGGCGACCCTAACTGACAATCTGGCAGCCCTGACGGAACAAGTCACCGCATTTGCAAATGCCACCAACTCACGGCTTGACCGCGTCGATTCGCGATTTGACGACGTGGATTCACAGCTTGACCGCGTCGATTCACGGTTTGACCACGTGGATTCCCAATTTGACCGCGTCGATTCACGGTTCGACCGCGTCGATTTCCAATCTAACCGCGTGGATAATGACATGGCTATGCTGAAAGGCATAGGACTTGAGAGCAAGCTCTACAATAGAGGAGTTGCCCTGATGTCCACCCATCTCCGAATGAACGAAGGCAGAATAATCCGAGTCGCCGAACAGGATGACAACTCAAGCGAGTTCAACAGCACCATTCTGTCCGCCCTTAAAGCAGACCTGATAACGCAGGACCAGTACGACCGCATCCTCGATACCGATATGGTTGTCGCGGGAGCCGAGACCGAATCAGGCAATCCGATATACGCTGTGATTGAGGCGTCATACTCTTTGTCTGGTGCCGACATATCGAAGGTCTGCGCAACTGCGGTACTTGTGGACAGGTTATTCCCTGGGGTAGTGGTGAAGCCGGTCCTCTACTACCTCACGCCAAATGAGAGACTGGAAGGAGAGGCCATAGACCAGGGCGTAACGCTGGTGCGAGCCAGAGATGTGAGATAACCGGTTCAGCCGATAAACTCAGCCCCCGCACGGCAATAGATCTGCGGGGGCTTCTTATTTTGGTATTCCCTACACGTGTTGAAGTAGGTCATTCTGTCCCTTCCCCCTCGATGGGGGAAGAGCCTGCCCCTGCGAAGGCAGGGGTTAGGATGGGGGTGAAGCCTGCATCAAAAACAATGTCGAATATGACACCAACA
>CAZWDM010000088.1:0-8930 GCA_964632415.1 uncultured Dehalococcoidia bacterium
GGAATGGGCTCAAGGTCCGAATCCAGAACATTACCGGTCTCGTCGACCCGCAGCCCGCCAAACGTGAATGTGATTCCACACGTGACCGCATAGGCCTCAAACGGCGGCTCGGTCAGCGTGTTGGCCCAGTTTGACTTGCAAATCGGAAGTCCGACGGTGCCGCGCCCGTCCTTCAAGTTTGGATCAAACGGAATGCCGGTCTGTACGGCTTCATTGTACGCATTGATCGTGATCAGGGCACGCTCGGCATCAACGCCTTCCAACTTTTTTACCAAAGATTCCAGCGTGTCCGCCGTGACTTTCGTGACTTGACGAATCCGGTATTCGTCGCGAAGCAGGTGCGTAACCTTCTGATCAAAGATCTGCCAGGCGAATTGGCCTGGTTGATGCAAGATGATGGATCCATACTTGGCATAAGTATAATTCCGGAAGTCCGCGCCCTCGTCGACAAAGCGTTCCCCATCGGCATTGATCATTATGCCGAATGGATAGGAGTGTTTTTGAAATGCGTCACCTATGGCAAGGTCGCCGTATTCAGGCGCGTTGCGCTCCCATCCTACCGCGTGGCACCCCGACCAATGTCCGTAGGGTGCTGCACCGATATCCAATGCCATCTTTATGCCGTCGCCCGTATTGAAGCGCGATCCGCGCACTTTCGCCAATTCCCACCCAGGGCCCAGGTAGCGCGCACGCCATTCGGGATTCGCCTGAAATCCACCAGCGGCGATCACGACCGAGGATGCGTGCAATTCAGTGGTGTGCCCATTCTGGCGAACCCGCACACCGTGCACACCGGCATCGTCTGAGATCAGACCCGTGGCGCGCGCGCCATAGCGAATGTCGATACCTGCGGACCGCGCCGCCGCAGTCCAGCCGTCGACCAACCCGGGTCCGCCGCCCCAGGCCTCGACGGTCAGGCCGCCCCAGAACTTGAAACGGCCGTCTACCTTAAAGGCCTGACGGCCCCAGATTGGCTGGAACCTGATGCCTTTGTCCCGCATCCACCTGATGGTTTCACGGCTGCGGGTAACCAGGATTTCAACCAGCATAGGATCGCAACGGTATTCGGTGATGCGTCCCATGTCGTCGTAGAACTGTTCTTGCGTATACGTCCCGAAATCGGTCTTGGCGATCTCGTCGTCCGTCAGGTCCGGCATAAGGACCTGCAAGTCCTCAACGCCGTCGTAGACACACCGGATCGCACCCGCCGTGAAACGTGTGTTCCCACCAGCTTCATCCTCCGGCGCGCGTTCCAGAACAGTGACGTTCGCGCCTGTCTCGTGCGCCGAAAGGGCCGCGCAGAACGCCGCGTTCCCGCCGCCGATGACGATGACGTCGGTTGATCTGATTTCTTGGCCCGCGTTATTCAAAAAGAGTTCCTCCGTCAAAAACTTCGCTCCGGCATTCGTGTTTCTACTTTTGCGAGAGCGTTTGCCGAAGCTGAGAATCTGGAAATTGAAACGGATTGAACAGGTGGCAACTTACCCCTCCACGGATGCAAGGGCGATCGCACGTTGTCGTGCATCCAAAATAATCTGCAGAACCGGGGAAAATGCTGTCCATGCAATCAGTGGCCCTGAATCATGGGCGAACTTGGGATTCTGCTTTTTCCATCATTTCCGAATACTACGATAGATCGCCGAAAAATCGAGGTTTCCATGCCCGGCTTCGACAAACTCGCGAAAGCGCTGCGCGGCGGCGGCACCGAATTCCGTCTGCTGATTGCTGGCCTCGGCGGCCTGTTGGGCCAGTTCCAGGTCCTTGGCCATCAGGTACGCAGCGAAACCGGGAGTGTAACCGCTGGAAGCGGGCGCATTCGGCGCAGGTCCGGGCACCGGACAACGGTTTTCAAGAATCCAACTCTGTGCGGCGGCACCGCTGCACAGGTGAAAGAACTTGTCGAGATCGAGTTCAAGGGCATCGGCCAGGGCAAAAGCCTCTGACACTCCGAGTGCAGTAATGCCGCAGATCATGTTGTGGCACGCCTTGGCCGCCTGGCCCGTACCGGCATCACCAAACTCGATCAGCTTTCCGCCCATGGACTCCAGCAGCGGGCGGGCTGCATTCACATGTCCTGCATCTCCACCAATCATGAAGCTCAAGGAACCGTTTGAAGCCGCCTCGCGGCCACCCGATACGGGTGCATCCACGAATCCGTGACCCAGTGCGGTCAGTTGCATCGCCAGGCCGCGTGTGCTTGCGACATCGATGGTCGAGCAATCCAGGAACAGGTGGGGCGTCTCGATCCGGCCAAGCAGCTGTTCGTACACCGACCTGACGTGTTGTCCTTCAGGCAGCATGGTGATATAGGTATCGCAGCACTGCGCGATCTGCTCAAGAGATTCTGCGGCAGAATCAAAACCCAGCAGTGTTTCCTCATTGGTATCCCAACCCAACAGGTCGAACCCGTCGTGTATCAGGCATCTTGCCATGGGCGCGCCCATTGTCCCCAACCCGATAAATCCTACCTTCACCCTGACCTCCGCATGATTCCGCCATTGTCCCGGCACCATTGGGCCAGTATCGCGGCCAGTCTCTGATTGCACTGGTCCTCGAAACTTGCCCCGCTCCGTGTGACGGCATACCAGGGCAGACTGATACCCTGTTCACCTACGCGGGCGGCAACAATGCGGCCTGACCCGATTGCCCCGGAAACCGCCCAGGAAGAAAGTACCGAAATGCCAAGCCCGGCAGCAACCATCTCGACAATGGCTTCGGGCACCTCCACCGTTTCGGTCCAGTTGGGATAGCAATTGCTGGGTCGAAACAGACGGGCGTATTCGCGGTCCGGCTCGGGAACCCGGGTATAGGTGATGAAATCCTCCCCGACAATGTCACTTCCTTCGATATGGGCATTTCCCGCAAGTCGATGGTTCGGCGACATGATGAAACTCAACTGATCGTCAAACAAGTGCTCCATGACGGTGCCGGCCTGATTGATTTCGCCGGATACAATGATCAGATCGACCGTGCGTTCGTGCAGGCTGGAAAGCGTGTTTCGCGCCGCCGCCACCCTGACTTCAATGCCGATTTCCGGTTCGACTTCGCGTAAATGGCGCAAGAATTCCGGCAGCCACTGATAGGCATTGTACAAATCGACCACGAGCCGGACCACATGGCTCACTCCGCGCGCCATCCTGCGTACATCATCTTCCGCGCGTAGCATGTCGGCAAGCAACCTGTTGGCGACCTGGGCAAGATAGTCCGCGGCCGGGGTAGGGCGCAATCGCTTGTGAATGCGTCCGAACAGCGGTACGTCTAGGCGCCTTTCCACCTCCTTGATCCGGTGCGAGAGCGCTGAAGGAGTGATACGCAGTTTTTCCGCGGCCTCGGTAACACGCGGCGTTTCGGCCAAGGCCACCATCATCTCCAGGTGCCTGATGTCCAGCGATGGCCTTTTGTTAGAAATATTCAACAAAACATGAGAAAAATGTGATTGAAGTTCATGAATTGTAGCATACCATCAACAATGACCTGCTCCGCAGGGTGATCGGGCGGCAATTCAAGAACGCGGAACTTCAGTGGGCCTGGCCGGCTGAATTTCCCGGAATCGGACGCTGGACACAAGGGCAGGTATTTCCGGGCTACCTCCATCCCATGGTGGTTGCAATCCCCGAAACGATTCACGGGAATCCACCAGGACCTGAACATGTCGACAGTTGAGACTCTTCTTGACCTGGACCGCAACCATCACGTTCACGGACAGACGAATCTGCGCCAGCACCAACAGAACGGTCCCGCGGCGATGGTGGTCGAGGGCCATGGGGTCTATATCAGGACCGAAGATGGCCGGGAGTTGATCGACGGCTTTTCGGGACTTGGCTGTGCTTCACTCGGCTATCACAACGACCGCCTCGCCGAGGCGGCCAAACGGCAGATGGACACCTTGCCGTTCGCGCCGACCTTTTACGGGCGCTCCCACCCCAAGGTGGCCCAACTCGCAGCCCGGCTGGTGGGCATGACGCCTGTGCCGATGGACCGGGTCATGTTCCAGTGTTCCGGATCGGAAGCGAACGACGCGATGATCAAGTTTCTCTGGTATCGGAATATTGGGCGCGGTCAGCCGCAACGCCGAAAGCTGATTTCCCGATGGAAGGGGTATTACGGCAATACGGTGGCTGCGGTCAGCCTTTCCGGCCAGCCGCATATGCACCAACGATTCGGCTTGCCGATGGAAGATTTTCTCAAGCTGTCCACGCCAAACTACTACCGCTTCCACCAGGATGGCGAAAGCGAGCGGGAATTTTCCGCACGGATGGCGCAGGAATTCGAAAACCTGGTGCTTGAAACCGGGCCTGATCGTATCGCCGCCTTCGTGGCGGAACCGATGCAAAGCGGTGGCGGTGCAATCCTGCCACCCAGTGGATACTGGGATGAGATGCAGGCAGTCATTCGAAAATACGATATCCATTTTCACGTCGACGAAGTCGTCTGCGGATTCGGGCGCACCGGGCATTGGTGGGGGGCCGAGGCCTTCAATCTGCAGCCCGACTCCATTTCCTGTGCGAAGGCGCTGACCGCCGCGTTTTTTCCGCTTTCAGCGCTGATGTTCAAGGAGGATTTCTATCAGGACATGATGCACAACTCCGATGTGGTCGGCGTACTCGGGCATGGCTTCACCTACTCCGGACACCCGGTCGGGGCGGCGGTTGCCCTGGAGGCCCTGGACATCTATGAAGAAATGGATTTGATTGGACGGGTCCGCGAAGTCTCGGGCCATTTCCTCGACGGGTGCCATGCGCTCATGGACCATCCCCTGGTCGGGGACGCCCGTGGCATTGGCCTGTTTTGCGGCATCGAACTGGTCAAGGACAAAAAGACCCGCGAGCAATTCGACCCGGGACTCAAGGTTGGCCAGCGGGTCCAGGATGCCGCGCACGCCGAAGGGCTCTATCTGCGTTCGATACCTCCTGACCGGATCAGCTTCATGCCGCCCCTGGTCATTCAGCGTTCGGAAATAGATCTCGCACTGGATCGGCTGAAGCGCGCACTTGACCGGGTCTGGAAAGAGGTCAGGTGATGACCCGTTCCGTCCGTCGCCGGGCACCGCCCGCATCAGCCGGCCGGACTGCCCCCGTGGCCCTGTACAAGGGCGGACGCTATCAACCGCTGGGTGATCGCGAATGCGACCGGATTATCGACAGCGCATTCGAAATTCTACAGGCCGTGGGTGTTGCCGGATCACCGGAATGGCTGGAAAAACGATTGCTGGACAAAGGCGCGGGACTGCGCGATGACGGCCGCCTGACCATCCCCCGGAAACTGGCCGAACGGGCACTGGGGCGCGCCTCTGGCCGGGTCAGCTTGCCCGGCTTCGACGAAGACCGGGGTCTGGATATCGGCGGCGGCTACGTACATATCGGTACCGGCGGTGCGGCAGTGCAAACGCTTGATTCCGAAACCGGCGAGTACCGTGACTCGACCCTGGCTGACCTGTATCAAATAACCCGGGTACTGGATGCCTGCGAAAACGTGCACTACGGAATCCGCTTGCTGGTTGCACGTGACATGCCGACCCCGCTCGACCTCGATATCAATACCGCGTTTGCCTGTCTGAAGGCAACCGGCAAACCGATCGGCGTCAGTTTCGACAATGCCGCGCACGTGGCGCAGGTCTGCAGGCTGTTCGACCTGGCCCTGGGGCGGGACGGTGGATTTCGCCGGCAGCCGTTCTGCATGGGCATCATCGTGCATGTCGTTTCCCCGCTTAAATTTTCTCCCGAGGGCGTGGACATCATGCGTGCCGCGATCGAAGCCGGGATGCCGCTGCAGATTTGTACCGCCGGCCAGGCCGGTGCCACCAGTCCGGCCTCGCTGGCAGGTGCGCTGGCACAGGGGCTGGCGGAATCGATTGCCGGAACGGTGGTAGTCGATGCGATAAAGCCCGGGCATGCCTGCATCCATGCCTTCCTGCCGTTCATTTCGGATTTGCGTACCGGGGCCATGACCGGTGGCAGTGGCGAATCGGCATTGGCCAATGCCGCCGCCGCGCAATTGCTGGGCAGGCTTGAAATGCCATCCACGGTCGCTGCCGGCATGACCGACTCGAAGGTTGGTGACATCCAGGCCGGTTACGAGAAAGGCTACAGTGTCGCGTTGGCCGCACAGGCCGGTGCCGACATGATCAACCTGTCGGTAGGAATGCTCGGTTCCATCATGGTGGCGTCCCCCGAGGCGCTGGTCATCGACAATGAAATGTGTGGCGCCGTCCTGCGCACAGTGCGCGGTATCGAAGTCAGCGATGATTTTCTCGACATCGGCATTATTGATCGCGTGGTCCGGGGTGAGGGTCATTATCTTGGAGAACCGCAAACCCTGGATCTGATGATGACAGAGTACGTTTATCCGCAACTGGGTGATCGCCAGTCGGTACCGGATTGGATCGAATCGGGAAGCCGGTCGATCTGGCAGCGTGCGCACCGGCGCGTTCAGGATATCCTGTGCAAGGAGCCGCCGGAACATCTGCCGCGCCGGGCTGAAATCGCGATACGCGGGGAATTCGACATCAGGCTGACCGGGGAGAAATCATGAGAGTAATGCGAAGTGTAGTCATCCATGCGCCCATCGACAGGGTCTGGTCCACCGTGCGCCGTTTCGATGGCGTGGCCGACTGGAATCCGGGGGTCACGGAGGCACGTATGGAAACGGGCTCGCCGACCGAAGTCGGATCGATCCGGGTGCTCGGCATCGCGGATGGCACGGTATTCCGGGAAACCCTGCTGGCGCATTCGGATCTCGAACACTTTTATGTCTACGACATCATTGACTCCCCATTGCCATGCAGAAACTATGTTTCCCGCCATCGTTTCATTGAAATCACCGAGGGTGCCGGAACGCTCGGGATCTGGCAGGGAGAGTTTGACTGCGACCCCGCCGATGCCGACGAACTCGAAACAATCATTGGTGACATGATCTACCGTGATGCCCAGTTGGCGCTCGACCGATATCTCCGGGAGAAAGCATGATGCCGGACACGCTAGCACCCCGCGCCATTATCGGCGTCATGACCCCGGCGATGAACAGCGTTGTCCAGCCGGAACTCGAATTGCTCCGTCCCGTCGGCGTGACCAATCAAATGCAACGCTTTCGTCTCGGCGGCAGCCACATATCCGACGACCTGGCGGAAGAAGCGGAAAAACTGATGGATGTGAAACCGGCGGCCCTGGCAATCTGCCTGACCACTGATGCCGGGCCGGACGGTGTTGCAAAGCTGGCGGCCTGTAGCGATATGCTCGCCGCAAGGCTGGGTATCCCGGTTTTCAATGCGTCGGTCGCACTCCAGAATGCACTGCAGGCGGTGGGGGCACGCCGGGTTGCGGTTCTCACCCCGTTCAACGCGGAAGTCAACCGGGTGGTGAAAACCAATATCGAGAATGGCGGATTCGAGGCAGTTGCGGTAAGGGGAACCGAAGCGGCCAGCCTGGAGGCCATCTGTGAAACGCCACTGCCCCGGATTCGCGAACTGGTTCACGAACTGGCTGCCTCCGACTGCGATGCAATCGCACAGGTCGGCACTGCCCTGCCTCTGGTCGGCCTGATCGAGGAACTCGAGCGGGAAACCGGGAAAACCATCATTGCCTGCAACGCCGCCGTTTACTGGCAGACCCTGCGCGCGGCCGGAATCCGGGATGCGGTTCCGGGGTACGGTCATTTGTTGAATGAAGTCTAGTCGTGAGAACCGGTGCGAGGGTGGTCATCATCGGCGGCGGCGTGGTCGGCGCTTCCTGCCTGTACCATCTCTGCCTGGCTGGAGTCCGCGATTGCCTGTTGATTGAAAAAAACGAGTTGACCTCAGGGTCAACCTGGCACGCGGCCGGAAACGTGCCGACCTACGCCAACAGCTGGCTCGGAATGCGCGCCGGCAACTATGCCTGGCGACTCTACCGGAATCTGTCTGAAGCGGCGGACTCCCCGATCACCTATCGTCACACCGGCGCATTCTGGCCGGCACATACCCGCGACCGCATGGACTCGTTCCGGCATGTCGTCGGCGTATCGAAATCGGCAGGCTACGAACTGGCGATGCTGGACCCGCCTGAAATGGAGGCAATGCATCCATACTACAGGGCCGGAGATACGGTCATTGGCGGCATCTACGATCCTTACGAGGGTGATATAGACCCAAGTCAGCTGACCCAGGCACTGGCCAAGGGGGGGCGCGACGCCGGCGCCGAGGTCGCCCGATTCACCACAGTGATCGGGATCAGGCGAAATGCGAGTGGAGAATGGGTGGTGGAAACCGACAGGGGCGAGGTGGTTTGCGAAGCAATCGTCAACGCCACCGGATTCTATGGCAACAGGATTGCGGCAATGACGGGCCAAAGCCTGCCCATCGCAACACTCGAGCATCAGTATATTGTCACCGAGTCGATTGATGCCCTGGAACAGGACAAGGCCCTGTTCCCGTTGGTGCGCGATCCCGACATCCGGTTTTACCTGCGCCGTGAGCGTGCCGGCCTGCTGTTCGGCTCCTATGGACATCCCGGGAGACTGGCGTTTCCTGATGGCCTTCCCGATGATTTCGCGCACTCCCTCTTTGAGGATTCGGTCGATGACATCGTAGACCTGATCGGACGGGCGGCAGAGCATGTTTCACTACTCGCCGACATACGGATTCAGCGTTTTGTAAACGGACCGATCGCATATTCACCGGACGCGCTGCCGCTTTGCGGACCGGCCGGCGGCCTGCCCGATTTCTATCATGCCTGCGGCATCCAGGTCGGCATCACCCATTCGGCCGCGGTCGGCAAAGCGATCGCCGAATGGATTACTGCAGGTGAAACCGAATGGGACTATGCCGCCTGGGATCCGAGGCGTTTCGGCGACTGGGCAACGCCGGAATATGCCCGGCGGCGCATTGTCGAACTCTATGATTTGCAATACGCCATTCCATTTCCCAACCGGAACATCCGGTCCGGCAGGCCTGTGCA
>CAZWDM010000088.1:9030-11550 GCA_964632415.1 uncultured Dehalococcoidia bacterium
GGCTGGGAACTGCATCTGTCCTCGGAGAATCTTGAACAGGTCTATCTGGCGATTTGTCAGGCTGGAACCAGACACGGCCTGGTCGATTTC
This sequence comes from uncultured Dehalococcoidia bacterium, assembly GCA_964632415.1. GTDB lineage: Bacteria > Chloroflexota > Dehalococcoidia > Lucifugimonadales > JADFKI01 > Bin90. Next base: position 9,121 of record CAZWDM010000088.1, read on the forward strand.
GGTTCCTACGCGTTGAATGCCATGAGAATCGAGAAAGCCTATCACGGCTGGGGGGCTGAGCTGGGAGTCGAATACACGATGTTCGACGCCGGGCTGGAAAAGCATGTCGACCTCCAAAGGACGGGTTTCATCGGCCGGGAAGCCGTCTTGGGACAAGGGGCGGCTGGACCGGAATGGCGATTCGTCAGATTGATCGTCGACATTGCGGACAGTGAACCCATGCCCGGTGATCCGATTCTCCATCGGGGGAACCGTGTTGGCTATGTCACTTCCGCCAGTTGCGGTTATCGCATTGGCAAGGTGGTCGCGTTGGGATACCTCCAGGGCAGTGTGCCGCTGACCGGCCTTGATCTCGAAATCGAGATATTGGGTGAGGGCCGCAGGGCAACCATCTCGGAAAAGGCATTTTATGATCCCGAAAATCACCGCTGTCGGGGATGACCCGGTCAATTTCTTACCCAAGGAGAATGACGGGGGTCGGTTCGGCTTCATCGTGGCCATCAGGTCCGCTGCCAGCGTTTTCGCCTGGTTTCGGGGTGAAGGCGGAAAACCGTATTTCGATCTGTGGTCTGAGAACTCATGGCCATTTACATGTCATGTCGTCAATTGATCTTTATCAGTCATAAATTTCAAAATTTCCTGCAAAAGGTCAAATTCATTTTGTACTATGATTTGAAACTGAAACTTGGCTTCTATTTCTTTGGGACAATGTTTTTCTCATGAAATAATGTCCAGAAATGCCCGTCGCCGCGGTCGCAAGGAGCGCCTGTCCCAGTCCGAAACCCAAGACGATGCCCTGTCTGTCTGGCCGGGCGTCGTCGGTGGGCGATTCAAGCCCCTCGCTCCCGCAGAAGTGGACTTGATTGAGGAGGCCGCGCTGACGTTGCTGGAAACCCTGGGCTTGAGCCAGGCCATCCCTTCCATGATCGAAATGGTCTGCGGCGCCGGCGGTGAACTGTCCAGCGAGGGACGGCTGCTGTTCCCCAGGGATTTGGTTCGAAAATCGATCAAGGAGGCCAACCGGCGGTTTCACCTGCGGGGCCAGAGACCCGAACATGATCTGAAGATCGATCATGCCCGGGTGCACATGTCGACCGGCGGCGCGGCCCCGGGGATTTTCGACATCGACACCGGCGAATATCGTGAATCGACCCTGGCCGATCTCTACGATTCCGCACGGCTCGTCGATGCCATGGAGAACATCCACCATTTCAGCCGCCCTGTTGTTGCCCGGGATGTGGAAGACAATTGTGCGATGGACCTGAATACGGCCTATGCCTGTCTGGCGGGTACGGCCAAGCACGTGTCGATCTCGATCACCGAGGCTGCAAACGTCCGGCCCACTGCCGATCTCTGCTATGCCATCGCCGGGGACGAGGCCGCATTTCGCGCCCGGCCTTTCATGACGGTCCTGGTCTGCCACGTCGTACCGCCCATGCGGTTCGCCGAAGAAGCCTGCGAGGTTCTGGAGGCAGCGATCCGGGCGGGTTTTCCGGTGCAGCTCATCAGCGCAGGCCAGGCAGGCGCGACAAGCCCGGCAACCATCGCCGGATCATTGGCACAGGCGGTGGCCGAGACCCTGGCGGGACTTGTCTTTGCCCGGCTGGTTGATCCCGGGGTCAGGGCGATCTTCGCTCCGAAGCCCCTGGTCGCCGATCTGCGCACCGGCTCGATGTCAGGCGGGGGCGGCGAGCAGGCGATCCTGATGGCCGCGGCGGCGCAGATGGGACGGCATTTCGATCTGCCTACCAGTTCGATTGCCGGAATCACCGACTCCAAAACGCTCGACGCGCAGTATGGGGCCGAAAAGTCGCTTGCCGTGGCGCTCGCGGCCCATGCCGGATCGAATATCATCACCCAGGCCGCCGGCAGTCATGCCAGTCTTCTGGCGGCGTCGCTTGAGGGATATGTCAGTGACAACGATCTCCTGGGCAATATCCTGCGGACGGTCAGGGGGGTCGAGGCGACCCCGGAAAACATCGCCGCCGATGTCATCACCAATGTGTGTCAGGGACCGGGGCACTACCTGGGCGAGACGCACACGTTTGACCGGATGAAATCCGACTATTTCTATCCGGTTGCGGGCGACAGGCGCAGCCCGTCTGAGTGGGCCGACGACGGCGCCCGTCCCATTGGGGACGTGGCCCGCGAAAAGGCCCGAGCCGTGCTGGAGACCCATTTCCCAACCCACATCGATGATGTGACGGACCGCGCCTTGCGGGAGCGGTTCGATATCCGGCTGAGCCGCGCCCGTATCGGGAGAGACACATGAAAAACAAATCCCTTTCCTTGCGGGCGAAAAGGGCCCTGCCCGGCGGGATCAGCCACGAGCTTCGATTTCGCGAACCGCATCCGATTTTCGTAGACCGGGCATTGGGCGCTGAAAAATGGGACGCCGAAGGACGGCGCTATATCGACTTCAAGATGGGA
>CAZWDM010000089.1:0-1210 GCA_964632415.1 uncultured Dehalococcoidia bacterium
GAGCAGGCTGCCGGTCGGCATGTCTTCCATCATCATGTCGCCGCCCGACGGTGCCGGCTGCTGCTGTGGTGCCGGAGCCTGCGGTGCAGCGGGAGGTGTCGTCGCCTGCGCTGCGGGCGCCGCCGGTGCGGGTGCTGCCGCCTGAGGCGCTGCGGGCGCTGCCGGCTGCTGCGGTGCCGACGGTGCTGCCGGTGCAGGAGCCGCTCCGCCACACGCGACGGCGCCAATCAGCGCGGTCGCTGCTACTGCCCCGAAAAGGAGCTTCTTTCCTAACCACTTAGGTCTCATCTTTTCCCTCCTAGTCTCGATTCCAGTGCTGTATTCAAAGCGTTCCGTCCCAAAGCCTATCTTATAGGTTGGTGGATATTTAACATACATTTTGAGGGCAAGTCAAGGCTTGGCGTCGGAGTTTCGGGAATTTTGTGCACGAGACCGCTTGCGAATCCGCCCTGAATCTGCGCTGAATCTGCCGCTAAAGCCGTGAATTTCAGGTGCCGGTCTACTATTCCCGCCGGATTCCCGGATAAGAGGCGGCACAGGCATTCCGCCCGGCGGCATGATATTATTCGCATGGTCGGGATCAAGGCCCCCGCCCAAGGCTGGGCGACTCAAACTCACCTTAATAATATGGAGGATTCGATATGGCAGACTTTGAAGGCATATTGCCCGCAATCATCACGCCAATGGGCGAGGACGGCAGACTGAACGAAGCCGCCTTCCGCGAGGTGATGGAATACAACATCCAGGCAGGTGTGCATGGGTTCTGGATAGCAGGAGGCACCGGAGAGAGCGTACTCCTCGACGACGAGGAAAACATGCGCATTTCCGAGATATCGGCAGACCAGAACCGGGGCCGGGTCAACAACATAATGCATGTGGGAGCGGCAACCACCGAGCGCGCCGCGAAGCTCGCCGAGCACGCAGCCAAGGCTGGCAACGAAGCCATCTGCTGCGTCCCGCCATTCTTCTATCGCCAGAGCGACGACGCGATCGTCGAGCATTACAGGATAGTGGGCGAGGCGGCGGACCTACCCCTCTTCGTGTACAACCTGCCCCAGTCCACAGGCGTGGAGATCACGCCCGAGCTGATGCAGAAGATACAGGACCGTGTGCCCCAGCTCAAGGGCTTGAAGCACTCGGCAATCACTTTCGCCAACGTGCGCGCGTTCGCACACATGGGCCTCGACTGCCTCGTCGGCAACAGCATGCT
>CAZWDM010000089.1:1310-4270 GCA_964632415.1 uncultured Dehalococcoidia bacterium
CAGGGCGACGATTAGGCGTCGATCTCCTTCAGCTCGATCACAGAGCGCGGCACAGCCAAAAGTCCAATAATCAACAATTCGATCAGGTAAAGTGAAGACCAGGGGCAGGCGTCACGCCTGCCCCGTCTGCGTCTGTACCCGTTGCGCCGCCCAATCCCCGATGCCGCGCCGACTTGCGCCCGCCGTTTCGTCTATAATAGAAGGTACGCTTCATAGGCGATTTCCTCACAACGGAGGCTAGGTTGGAAAAATTCTTCGCAATGTCTCTCCGGGGCGGCCTGTCATTCCTTCTGGGGCTCTTCTTAGGGCTGATCAGCCTGGCCCTGTTTTCTTCTATAATCCCACCTACATTTGGTGAGAGGCTTACCCTCACCGCGCTGTTCATCGGAATCGGCATAGGGTTCGCGGTGTTCGTGTCCTGGTTCAAGCCGGAATCCACTCGCAAGGTGATGATAACCAGCTTCGTCCTGGCTCTCGGATTGGCGATTCTTGGCTCACTCGCCGGTTATCTCTACGCCAACATTTTCGATATTCAGGTCAGGAACAACTACCTCGTCGCCAGCGGCTCTGCGGAAGGATCGGCAATGTGGACGTACTCCGTCGGCCTGTCCGTCATGCTCGCCACGCTAGTCAGCGGCGCGTACTACGCCTTCAGGCTCTTCCGGTACCACGAAGTCTAACCCACCCTTCTATCCTTTCTTGGAGTCATTAATTATGAGCAACAACGCCGTTGATGGCGTCAACACGCTGACTTTCGACCTGTTCGGCACGGTTCTCGACCTCGCGGGCAGCCTCATGCCCCACATAGACGACTTCCTGTCAAAGCGCGAGTCCCCCGTGGACGCGGCGGGATTCTGGGCGCAGTGGCGCCTCCGACAGCGCGTCGAGCAGTACCAGGACACCCTTCTTATGCTCGGGCACAGCGGCTACCTGACCGCCTGCAAGTACGCCTTCTTGTACACGCTCCGCTCCAACAACATCCCCTTCGAGCGAGAGGAAGCCGATGAGTTCATGAAGGTCTGGCAGCAGCTGAAGCCGTTCGACGACGCCGTGAGCGGCCTGCACCGCCTGAAAGGCCACTACAAGCTGGTTGGCTTGTCCAACGGCGAGCCGTGGTATCTCGACCACCTCGTGAAGAACCGCATCAAGTTCGACTTCGACGCCGTCATTTCCGTCGAAGAGGCGGGCGCGTTCAAGCCTCACCCCGGCGTATATCGAAAGGCAGCGCAGATTCTGCAATCCGAAGTGGGCGAACTCATGATGGTCGCATCCCACTCCTTCGACATCATGGGAGCGCGCGCCTGCGGCTACCGCGCCGCCTACGTCAATCGCTACGGCCTTCCCATGGAAGAGACGCCCCATCAACCCGACATAATGACAACTGATTTCGTACAGTTGGCGGACTACCTCGTTGACGGTATCGAGCCAAAGCTGCCCGACACCTTGCCCTACAGGGAGGAGTAGTCGATGACGACCGAAAGCACCGACGCAATCGTAATTGGTGGCGGAGTCATTGGCTGCTCAATCGGCTACCATCTCGCAAAGGCAGGCGTCAGGACGACCATCCTCGAGCGCGGTGAGATCGGCATGGCAGCGTCCAACGCGGCGTCCGGCATCCTGTCATCCCTGTTCGGCAATCCAGCCGATCCTTACACCCGGCTCGTAAACACCAGCCTCGCGATGTTCCACGACCTCGCTCCCGAACTCGCCGAGGCGTCAGGCGTGGACATCGAATTCGTCCGGAGCGGCGAACTCGAACTAGCTCTCAGCGAAGACGAAGCCGAAATGCTGCACGCGGCAGTAGTGGACGGCGGCTGGCGCAGCCCCGAAGCGCAATGGCTGGACGGCACCGCAGTGCGCGAGATGGAGCCGATGCTGAGCGACCGCATAGCAGGCGGAATCTTCATGCCCGAGGTCTGCCGCATCAACAACCAGCGCCTCAGCGCCGCATATGCGCGCGCGGCACAGCGCCTCGGCGCAACCGTACGCGAGCATGCGGATGTCCTCGGCATGGTCCGCAGCGGACTCCGCATCAGCGGTGCTCGCCTGCACAACGGTGAACTGCTCGCAGACCATGTGATCATCGCCGCCGGCCCCTGGAGCAGCATCATCGCCGAGCGGCTGGGCAGCTACGTTCCAGCCCGTCCGGTTCGCGGCGTCAACCTGAACCTTCAGCCTGTCGGCCGCAGCATAGGCACAGTCATCCATGGCGGCTGGGGGTTGCTCGTGCCGCGCAACGATGGCTCGGTCATTGCCGGCGCGACCGTTGAGGAGGCCGACTACGACGACCGCGTCACGGCGGGCGCTGTCCAGGACATAATGAACATGTCCGAAATGCTCGTGCCCTCCCTGCGAGACGCCCGCCTCAACTGGGCGCTGGCAGGCCTGCGTCCCGGCTCACCCGACGATGCGCCGATAATCGGCTCCGTCCCCGGCTGGCAGGGCCTGCACGTCGCCACCGGTCACTTCCGCAGCGGCATCCTTCTCAGCGCGATAACGGGCAAGCTCATGGCAGAGCACATCACCGGCGCAAAGCCCGACCTCATCGAGCACTTTAGCCCTACACGCTTCAGAGGAGCGTAGTATAATCGTCGGATGAATGAAGACTCGACGGACGGCAGTAAGACAAAGGACGCACCACCCGACGACAATATGGCAGGTGACAATCGTGGCGAAGACAAGGATGAGCGTCTATCAATCCTGACAGTTGCGCGCATTTGGTGGCCCTGGTGTCTGGGGCTAATCTTCGTCCTGACGATTGCCTGGACTGCTCTGGTAGCTTGGACGATAATCGAAGGTGCCAACTACAGGGGCACACTGGAGACGATTGTCGCCATCATCAGAGCGAGCGCGCCCGGCGAGTTCCTGATTATCATATACTCTCTAATGATAGTTACGGCGCTGGAATATGGAGGAGGCTATATCGTGGTTACGGCAAGGTATCTGACGAACAAGTGGGT
>CAZWDM010000089.1:4370-7635 GCA_964632415.1 uncultured Dehalococcoidia bacterium
AATATGGAGGAGGCTATATCGTGGTTACGGCAAGGTATCTGACGAACAAGTGGGTTAAGCCACTCCAGGACAAGTTCCGTGAGCAGGGACGTAAGCAGGGACGTGAGCAGGGACGTAAGCAGGAACGCCGATATTGGATTGAGCGTGAGCGTAGGCGCGCAGAGGCAGAAGCAAAAGGCATCCCCTTCGATGAGCCGTATCCTGGCGATAGTGACGAAGGTAAAGACGCTGATGAAGCGTAGAAGGGCTTTGTCGTGGTCACGAAAAGGTACTTGGAAAAGAAATGGCTCAAACCACTTGAGGCAAAACGGCGTAAGGAATGGTTTGAGGACATGAGCCTCGCAGCACGGGAGCAGTTCACAAATCAAGAACTCGACAAAATTCGCTATGAGGCGCATGAAAAGGGTCGGCAAGAGGGCGTAAAAGAAAGCTATAAGTCCACTTACGGCGAGGGCTTCCGTGACGGCTTTAAGGAAGGGTTACAAGTCTATGCCGCGTGGAACCACCGTCGCGAGGAGGCCGCAGCTCAGGGACTGCCCTTCGAAGAGCCGCCTCCAACCTCATGACGCCGCAGCCGCGAGATCCATCCTAGTCAGGAAGAGAGCAAAACCATGTCCATCAAGATAGGCGTCGGATTCGGCGGCTGGCCCTTTCCGAGCGACGACCCCGAACACCTCTGGCGATATGTGGACACCTGCGAGGAGCTGGACATCGACTCCATCTGGCTCAGCGACCGCATCGTCTCCCCCCTCCTTAACATGGAGCCGATCGTCGCCCTCTCCTTCGCGGCGGCCCGCACCAAGAACCTCAAGTTCGGCACGAGCGTCATCGCCCTTCCACTCCGCAATCCCGCCATTCTAGCCAAGGAGATCGCCACCCTCGACTTCCTGTCGGGCGGGCGCAGCCTGCCCGCAGTCGGCCTCGGCACCGAGGACGCCGCCGAGTACGAGGCATGCGGCACCACCCGCCGCCGCCGTGTCAGTCGCACCGAAGAGGCAATCGAGGTGATGCGCCTCCTGTGGAAGGAAGACAACGTAACCTTCCACGGCCAGCACTTCACCCTCAATAACGTAACCGTGCAGCCCAAGCCCGTCTTCCCGCCCGACGGCATGCCCCCGATATGGATCGGCGGTCGCAGCGAGCCCGCGCTCAGGCGCACCGCACGCATCGGCGACGGCTGGCTCGTCTCGCAGGCGACTCCCGATGAAGTCAGGGACGGCGTGGACAAGATCTCAACCTGGGCCGTCGAGTACGACAACGACATCGAGGAAGACCACTACGGCGTCCTCACCAGCTTCTTCATCGACGACGACCCCGAGGAAGCCGAGCGCATCGCCACTCCACACATGCTGCGCCGCCGCGAGGACATCCACTGGCGCGAGTTCTCCTCCTTCGGCAAGCCCGAGGTCATCCGCGAGTTGATAGACGAGTACATCGAGGCAGGCGCGGAGAAATTCGTCATGCGCCCCGCATGCCCGCCCGAACTGATGCAGGAGCAGCTCGAAATCCTTGGCAACGAGATAGTCCCGCACTACCACACCGCCATCGAAGACGCAGAGGTCAAGGTCTATGCCTGATTACACCAATGGGTATGCTTACTCAAAATAGTCCCTTCCTCCTTGATGGAGGAAGGTTAGGATGGGGGTGAAATTAATTATGCCCACCGCTACCAACTACACTACCCGCGTCGGCAACGTCGAGATTCTCGCCCTCTCCGACGGCAGCATCCGCTTCACGCCCGACGACTTCTTCCCCTCTATTCCGGCAGAAGCCTGGGACCCCTACCGGGAGTACTTCACGCCCGAAGGCGAGATGATAATGAATCTCGGCTGCTTTCTCCTGCGCTCCGAGGGCAAGACCATCCTGATCGACACGGGTCTGGGCATCGACACGGGCCATCTGGAGACCCTCGACAGCGGCAAGTTGCTCGCCGACATGGAAGCGAAGGGCGTCAGCCGCGAAGATGTGGACTTCGTAGGAATCACCCACCTGCATCTCGACCATGTCGGCTGGAACTTCCTCTACGACGACGGAGCGGACGGGCAGGGCAGTGAGGTGGAGCGCAGCGGTGAGCCGGTGCCCACCTTCTCCAACGCCCGCTACTGGGTCGCCAACGCCGACTGGCGCGTCTTCACTCGCGGCGCCCTTCGCAAGCGCCCCTACATCCCCGCGCAGGTGCTGCCCCTGCAGGACCAGGGCATCCTCGAACTCTTCGAGGGCGAGCGGCAGATCACCGGCGAAATCTCGACGCTCCCAACACCTGGCCACACCCCAGGCCACACCAGCTTCCTGGTAGCATCGCAGGGCGAGCGCGCCGTCATCACCGGCGACGCCATCCACTCCCGCGCGCAGACGGTGGAAACGCACTGGAGCCCACGCGCCGACTCCAAGCCCGACGTCTCCGCCGAGTCGCGCAAGAACCTGCTGGAGCGAATCGAAAACGACAACGCCATGCTGATCTCCGGCCACTTCCCCGCGCCCGGCTTCGGCACCCTGGTCCGCATGGAAGGCCGCCGCTACTGGCAGGCGGTGTAGTAGTCGTTGCCGAAGAAATGTCAATCAGTGCTTACATAGTTAGAGATGGGCATAATTGCCGTTCCTCGTATCCCTTCCCCCTTAGGGGGAAGGTTAGGAAGGGGGATATGATGAATTATGCTCGGCCCTAACACAGAGCCTGTGCCGAGCTTGACGAAATGCTCCCCATGAACGGATTCGTCCGCAAATCCCGTTCGTCCTGAGCCTGTCGAAGGACAACTTCTGTGGAGATTGTCACGCATCCGCCCTTTCGATCAGCTGCGTCAGCCCGTCAATCTGTCGCCTCAACCGTCAGCGACCTTGAGCCGTCAGGCTGTACCATGTAACGGGACGTCGGCCCCGGAACGTCTTCTCCACCGAAACGAACTCCGCATCCTCCAGCCTTCGCATGTGCGCCCCCAGGTTCCCATCCGCCTCGCCAAGCGCCTGCTTCAGCCGCGTGAACGTCAGCGCGTCGTGCCTCGACAGCAGCACGCATGTCGCCAGCCTGACCCGGTGCTCTAGCAGCCCGTTGAGCGCGGCCATCTCGTCGTCGAGAGCCTCGATGTCCGGTTCAGCTCGCTGCCCCACTTGCGCGCGCTCCCGTAACTGCCTGTGCCACTAGTGCGACGGCTGTCAGTGCCCCGGCCGCAATCCACACATACTGAGGAAGGAAAAGTATCGTCAGGTAGCCGACCCCAGCATCAGTCCTATCGGCAGCACTGAGTCAATGTACTTTCCACGAAACCTG
>CAZWDM010000089.1:7735-11192 GCA_964632415.1 uncultured Dehalococcoidia bacterium
CCCCAGCATCAGTCCTATCGGCAGCACTGAGTCAATGTACTTTCCACGAAACCTGCGCCGGAGAGACCGGAAGACGCCGGCAGATCTTCGACTCACCGCAACAACAACGCGTCAACATCACAATTTCCGATTAGATTATAATGTAAGCAGCACCGGTTGCCGAAAGGCGCGCTCGGAATCGTCATTTCCGACCCCCAAGGCAACGCCGGCGGACGCAGCGAATCGCTGCCGGTTGGGAATTTCGGATTACCCATGAGTAGGAGTGGAGGCGGAAGTGATGATGCCAGGCATTAGTGGACCCGGTCGCTTGGGCTCGGGTGTATTCTTCGGCGGTTTGATACTCGCACTAGGTCTCCTGTTTCTGGCGAGCAATCTCGGCATGGTGAATGTTGACATCAGCATTTTTCGGTGGTGGCCGGCCATACTAATCGCGGTTGGTGTTTGGCTGCTCATATCAAGCGGATTTCGCAGGCTCGTCGCTCCTCTCGTGCTCATCGGCATAGGGGCTATCTTCCTGCTGGGCAACCTCGGACTTGCCATAGACTTGCTGGACTACTGGCCCGTCCTACTCATTATCATCGGTGCAGTCATACTCAGCCGCGCCATTCGCTCGCCACGCTGACGCGCCACATCAATACGGGCTGTCTAGCAGGGTGGCCCTAACAGTAATCGAAGGATTCAGGCAATGGCATCAGGAGGCCGCACGCGGCGCTCAGGTCTTGGAGGCAGGTTCTTCTTCGGCGTCCTTATCATCGTAGTGGGCGTCCTCTTCCTCCTGGACAAGACCGGTATCGCCGACCTGGACACCCTCCTCGAGTGGTGGCCCTCCCTGATAATCCTCTACGGTGCCTGGCGACTTATCGCCAACAGGTTCCGCAGCCTGTTCTGGCCCATACTCCTGATCGCCATCGGCTCCTTCTTTCAGCTTGGAGAGCTCGGATTCGACGTTGACCTGACTGACTACTGGCCCGTTGCCCTCATCGCCGCCGGAATCCTCATTCTCGCGGGCGGCATCCGCAGGCGAAACCGGAGACGCAACTCATCTGCGACCGGACATCATTCATCGACCATAATTGACGTGGATGTTTCCTCTTCCTCGCCAGACGACGACGACGACATGCTGCACGCCGTTGCGGCATCGCAGGACAGGGTAATCTCCGGAGAATTCAGGAGCGGCAGCATCAGCATAGTGATGGGCAATGGCACGCTCGACATGCGCCAGGCCTTCATCGAGGACAGGCCCGCGACACTCCATGTCTCGGTCGCTATGGGCGAGGTGAAAGTCCGCGTGCCCCCCGAATGGGTAGTGCAGATCGCCAACTCCGCCACGATGGCAGACGCAAAGGACACGCGTTCCAACTTCCCGTCCCGCGATGGACCACCCGACCTCATAATTGCAGGAAGTGTTACCATGGGCAGCCTGCAGATTACGGACTGAACCGGCACACACAATCTCTATCGGAGCATCACATGTACCCAATCGACCTTTCGGACAAGCACGGCATCGTCTTCGGCATCGCCAACCACCGCAGCATCGCCTGGGCGATAGCGGAAATTCTCCACGAGGCTGGCGCCAATCTCGCCATCGCATACCAGAACGAGCGCGTGAAGAACAGCGTCGCCAGGCTCGTCGAGGACTGGGAAGGCGACACCCCGCTCATCGAGTGCGACGTCAGCGACGACTCCAATGTCGCCGCCGCCTTCGACACGGTAGGCGACAGCTTCGGCTCGCTGGACATCGTCGTTCACAGCATCGCCTTCGCCAACCGCGACGACCTCGGCGGTCCCTTCCTCGACACCGGCAGGGAGGGCTTCCGTCTCGCACTCGACATCAGCGCATACTCGCTGCTCCCGATAGCCCGATACAGCGCACCCCTCATGGAGCAGAGCGGCGGCAGCATCCTGACCCTCACCTTCCAGGCCGCAAACCGCGTCTTCCCCGGCTACAACATCATGGGCACGGCGAAGGCGGCTCTCGAAAACGAGGTCAAGCAGCTCGCCTCCGACCTCGGCGAGCAGAACGTCCGCGTCAACGCAATATCCGCCGGGCCCCTCGACACCCTCTCCTCCCGCGTCATCAGCCACTACCGCGACATGAAGCGCATCCACGCCGAGCGTTCCCCAATGCGCCGCAACATCACCACCGACGAAGTCGCCAAGGCAGCCCTCTTCCTCTGCAGCGACCTATCCGGCGGCATCACCGGCGAAATCCTCCACGTGGACACCGGCTACAACATCATGGGAATATAGTTGAAACGAGGTCCCCAATTCCTCATGGTGGCTGAAATGACAAATGCAACTACAACGGCACCAGGAATGTATGCCGCTAAAACTGCTTCCAGAATTGCCCGAGTTCGCCCTCAGAGCTTTCAGGCTTGGATTAAGGCAAACCTGTTGCGACCTCATAAAGCCAATATCGGTGACCGATTTGAAAACACCTATACCTACGACGACCTTCTGCTTATTAGGCTCATTGTCAGGTTGAAAGAAGAAGGCGCAACGACAAAGTCCATCAGAGTTGCCCTTGACACTATCGAATACATAGCGGGTGGTGACCGCAATGCGTGGAAGAGGGCACGACTATTAGTCAGAGACGGTTTTGTTATGGCAGTCCTTCCGGGTTCGCACTTGCCCGAATGGAATCCCGTAGCGGCGTCCGAAGGTCCTCAGAAAATCGCAGAGGTGTTCTTCCCCGATCTCATAGAAGAATTGCGCGATGAACTTGTGCCAGGCGAAAAATACAAGCACATAGATATCGACCCGGAGATCCTGGGAGGTTCGCCCATTGTAAAGGGAACGCGAATTTCAACTCGTGCCGTTATGTCGGTCCTTGAGTCAGGGGGCGATCCAAGAGACGCTTATCCATCACTGACCGATGAACAGATTACGGAAGTCCGGGACTACGAGATTTCATACCTGCAGGCAGCGTAATGCTCGTCGCTGATGCCGATGTTCCTTTTCCGGTCATTCAGGCGCTGAAGACTCTACAATATCCTATCGCTACCTTCGACGAAATCGATGCCCCCGTGCGGCCCGATAAGGCACTTATGGAGCATGTCCTGCTGCACAGCCGCGTTCTCATCACGCGCGACATGGGAATACCCTCGCAAGCCTATGTCGCTCAGTATCCAGCTCAAGGGCTGTCGGTTGTTCTTCTCCGATGGAAAACATCTACGCCGAAGGACTTTCAAGAAATGGCAATGATGATTCTCCGGCATGGGCATGAATGGGAGACACTGGCAATGCATACCCCCTCAATTATCAGTGTCAACCGAAATAGAAGCAGACCGAGAGCGTGGTCGGACGTTCCCGATGAAATAAGTAATACACGTGGTGCAGTCTGCTAGAATCTCTAATAGTATAAGACTCAAAACTGTACAGCAGGAACACCTACACACCAAGGACCAATCCATGAACTGGGCAGAATCCATCGTACAATCCCTCAAGGACAGCGAGA
>CAZWDM010000090.1:0-10972 GCA_964632415.1 uncultured Dehalococcoidia bacterium
AGCTCACGACTGACCTTCTCGCCACTTTCGCTGTCTTCGGCGCTCGGGTCAACGGGCTGTGGCGATACCGTAAGGAAATCAAGGAAGATACGTCTCTACCCGGACGCAGCACAGAGGGTTGAGCTTCACCGCTGGTTCGGGGCTGCGCGGTACGCCTACAACCAGACCGTGGAGCTGCTGACCGGTGACGATGCTCCAAAGGCCGTCAAGACTCAGGTCCGTGACATCATCTTGCCGACACTGCCGTCCTGGCACCGGAGCGCTCCGCGTGAGGTGCTGGTGGGCGCGATCTTTGATGCCTGTCGTGCTGTGAGTGCCGCAAAGAAACGCAATGCTCAACTGGCAAAAAGCGAGGGCGCAGAGAAGAACTTCTCGAGAGTGCGCTTTCGTTCCCGGAAGAATCCGCGTCAGGTACTCACGGTGCAGGCCAACTGCGTAACTCCACAAGGCATCTACCGGACGAAGCTCGGTGACATGCTGATGGCAGAGAAGTTGCCTGTCACCGTGAACCGGAACATCTGCCGCCTGACCCTGAAGTACGGCCAATACCACTTGGCCGTGCCCTATGACGAGAAGATGCCACCTGAGCGCGAGAGCCAAGCGCGGGTGGTAGCGCTCGACCCCGGGGTGCGGTCGTTTCTGACCTGGTACTGCACGGACTCAGTGGGGAAGATAGGCGAGGGCGCGTTCTTCAGGATACAGAGACTGTGCGAGAGGCTTGACGACCTGCTGAGCCGTGCGGCTAAGGCTCCATCGAGGAAGCGGCGAAACATGCGCCGTGCCGCCGGCAGGATGCGCCTCAGGATAGAGAATCTCATCAACGAGCTGCACAGGCAGGCCGCTCGTTTTCTGGTCAACAACTTCGACGTCATCCTGCTGCCGGCATTCGAGACCTCAGAGATGGTAGAGCGAAGGAAACGCAGGATCAGAAGCAAGACGGTGCGCAACCTGCTGGGCCTGGCGCACTACCGGTTCGGAATGTTCCTGTGGCACAAGGCTGCGGAATATGGCGTATCTGTCCTGAGCGTCAACGAGGCCTATACGACGAAGACGGTCTCTTGGACCGGCGAGCTGCTGGATGACGTAGGTGGTTCGTCCGTCGTGGTGGGTCAGGACGGCGAGCGGATGGACCGTGACCACAATGGAGCGCGTGGGATCTACCTGCGCGCGTTGGGAGATATCCCCGCGTTGAGAGCATGCCTTTCATCGTGCGCCGCGAGTATGGCCAGTCCACGACTCAGCGGAAATATGAGCAAGGTTGCGTAGGCGACCCTGCTCGGAAGTTCCTGGATACTCAACGTTCATCAAGGAATTTTTATCGGATTACCGAAAAATCAGGCTGCAAACCTTCTGGTAGCGGAGTGAGGTTCTAGGACGATCGTCATTGACGATGAAAAAGCCCCCGATAGCAGCTCTGGACAGGACCCGGCAACAACTGTCTTTCGAGTGAAAGGCGCACCTTCTGAGTGGAGGACTGGAGTGAGTAGCGGCCACTAACGATCGTTGGCCTGCGACCATCGTGACCATCCAAAATTAGACTCAGAAGAATGCGCCGGAAGATAGAGTACCAGAAGGATGACAGCTTGGCGAGGAGAAATTGCAATGTACTTTCATACGTCGAGTCGCAATACAAAGAGATCTCTCGGGGTTGATCTCCCACGTAGGAACTGCTTGAACAACTACATTTATAATGGCCGGTCCTGTTGCCTCATCCTATGACTGCAACATCAGAAGCAAGACGCCTGACTGGCTCACCCTGGGCCTAAGAATTAAAAAGCGTCTGGAAAAAATTATGTGCTGGGACCGGCAGGCGAGAGCATGCCTGTCCCGGCCCAGCACATGTCCCCATGCATGCTGGGCATGCTGGGGTTACATGGGGGAAGAGACATGGGGTGGGAATTTTTATTAGGTATTACAGGCATTTAGAGGAAAAGTCATGACACGTAAACAACATCGGCATGACAGCTATTCAACATGTACATGACACCGAACCAACAAATCCATGACACCGAATCAACAAATCCATGACAGCTGAACAACATGCTAAAGGACGTAATGTGACAGCAAATCAACATCGCTGAAACGCAGATTCCTTACAACAAACCAACATCGCCGGAACGCAGAATTGTGACACCGAATCAACACCCCTGATCCGGCATCTACGCCTGGCTGAAGTTGCTCCAGTCGGTCGGCAGAATACGGTACGCTCGTTCGCCGAGCTCGCCGGCGGCAGGCTCGATGATGCAGTAGCCGACCTTCTCCATAGCTCGAAGGGCCTGCTTGGCGCGATGCAATCGCTGGAAGCGCAGGTTACCTGTCACGTCGGCTGCGTCCGCCGGGAAACAGAGCTGTAGGATGTCCTGGTCTAGGAGCGCGGGATACCGGTCGGCGTATGGATTGCGCTCGCGAGCTGCGAGTCTTCTGCGTTCGCTGAGTGTCCTGCCCTGCACCGGGCGCTTGGATGCGTCGAGGAACACAAGCCGCTCGTCGTTGAAGCCGGCGATGGGCTGGTTGCGCTGGTCCAGCAGGACCTCTTCGTCTTCGCCGAGCGCCAGCCCCTCCTTGTTGCGCAGTATTCTGGGTCGTGTCGCCTGGATCGGCCTCGTGCCGTGCCGGTGAGTCCCGTACTTATCCCAGTAATATGGGAGGCCGATGGCCGCGGCGTACTGAGGGGCACTTTTCACGCCGAAGTATCGCATGGCGCTCCGGTCGATCATTGCGCCTCCCACGCTGCCGGGTGGAAGTTCGATATCGAAGACTATGGGACTATCGAGGTTGGCTTCCGGCATCAGTGTGACGCCGACGGGGCGCCATAGTCCTGGTGCCTTGTATCCGGGCAGCATTGTTCGGATGCGGATCTGATCGACCTCCCACAGGTCGCCTCGCATTCTGGCGATGTCGCGCTTCGGGTTGAAGTGATGGCGTTTGCCCTCCGGCACGAAGTAGATAAGGTCGCGCATGTCGCGCAGCGTCATCTCGAGGCGCTTGCGTCCGGGCACCCGTCGAGCTTCATGTGATATCGATGTCAGTAGCCCGAACCAGATACGCAGCGGCACGGGTGCCCCGCGGCCTCGGTTGACCATTTTGCCGCCGCCTGCTGCCCATGTCTGCACCAGGGCACCTGGAATTATCGTGCTGTCAGTGGGGGCAAAGCCGGGCAGCATTCCCAGACCTTCCTGGTTGCCCAGGGGCGCTTCTTCAGGAGCGAAGCCCGGCAGGTATCCGAGGCCGCCCGCGCTTTCCATGCTGACCGGTAGGATGCCCACCCGCTTTCTGGAGGGTTCTATATGGACGGGACGCTTGAACCACTGCTCGATGAGTGGCGCTATGGGATGTTTGAGTTCAGGTTTCAGTTTCGACGCCGTCGTCCAGGCGTGATGGCAATCATCCAGACCATAGGCGATGAGTACGCTGTCCGTTCTGTCTATGAGGGCCGCATCCAGCCGTATCTTGCTGCCTTGCACAACAACGTACAACTCATTCCTGCCCTCCATGCGGATGTACGCTTCATCGGCATTGGAAAAGTTGTCGGGCCCATGCACCTCCTCCACGGAAAAGACGCGTTCATGAAATTCCGCAAGCCCTTCGTCGAGCTCGCCCTCCATTATGGCGACGCGAAAAGAAGCGAGGTCCGGCAGATCGGGCATGTCTTCGTCGTCGCGCTGCCTGATTCTCTGTCGCCAGGTTGATGCGGCCAGTTCCCGGAAAAGTTCCTCAGTGAGTGAAGCCGGTACATCAGACGTTGACATCGAACGGCCTTTCTCGTCTCCAAGCCGAGAGCTCGGATGTCGAACCTCTGCATCAGGAGCGATGTGTCTGAACCATTCTGCAATGAGCGGTGCAAGGGGGTGCTTGAGATCCGGGCTGTAAACAAGCATTTCTTCCCACAGTGCGTGGCTCATCACGATGGAAGTGTGTATCAATGCACGCCTGGTCTCAATGCGTAAATTAGAGTCATCTATGGCTGAGATTATGTTGTTGTGAGTACCGGTATCGGATATGAGATGGTCAGGTATCTGTAGAGAATGCCGTTCTGCCACGTATCCCCATAAGTAAGGTGGGCAATCGTTCTTGACTACAACGTTGTAAAGGCGTTTCCCGCACTCAGGAATGCCATCATCCAGGTCTCCGCCCTTCAATGCCTCTTCAAATTCCTTGCGCGTGGACTTCGCCGGTACGGTTTGGTCGCCGTATAGATGGCTCCAGGTAGCCGTCACCAGTTCTTCAAACACTTCATCCGGGAGAGGCGTTCCCATATCAGATTCTGCCATCGAACACTCCTCCCATTTCGCTTGACTCGGTACTCTCTTGGCCTGCTTCCTCAGAAGAGTAATTCTCTCCGTAGTCGGCCGCCCGGCCCGCGCTTTCCAGCCAGACGCCACTTCGGTTCGTAAGCCAGACTGCGCCCGTGCTCTCGGCGTAGTTCTGCTTCGCGTTCACCAGGCGGTATGCGTAGGCCGGCTCGCAGGAGCAATTCTTTGGCGAGCCACAGTCACCCTGGCAGTCGCGTTTCACGGACTCGATGTTCCACATCGCGCGGACACCACCCAGAACACCCGTCGATCCCGAGTACGTTACGCCTGCGGTCTTGGGTGGATGGGCGATCAGCAGCACGGCGCAGTCGTGCTCGTCGGCCCAGGCGGCCCAGTCCGCAAAGAACGCTCCGACCTGTGCGCGGTCGATCTCGCTTGCGCCATTGGCGACTCCGAGGGTGTCGATTACAAGCAGCCGAGCTTCATGATTTTCACATGCAAGTCGCAACTCCTGCCCCGCCGGCGTGAGCCCCGGCACGGCGTAGCGTTCATTCGCGGCCCACAGGTGTCCCCTGGCGCGCATATCGGCGATCTTGAAGTTCTCCCCGTCGCCGCTCTTTCCGGATTGCTCAAGCCAGTAGAGACGTCCCCGGATCTGCTCGGGGCTGTCCTCCCAGGTGGCGTACACGACTGTGCTGGGGCCAAGCGGTTCGAAGCCGTTCCCGTAGTCCGCTCCTGCAGCCGGCATCTGTCCTGCCTCGCCCAGCCACTGCCCACTGCCGCTCAGGGCCCAGGCGAGTTGCAGGGCGAGCCTGGACTTCCCCACCCCGCCGTCCCCGGTGAGCATCGCAACGCAGCTCCGTGGAAGCCATCTCTCCACGAGCCAGCCCTGCCAGTAGTGAGCCGGTATGCCGTCCGTCAGTTCAAGCGGCTGGGCCTTGCGGCTGGCATCGAGCGCGAGCTGCACGGCGTCGAAGTCGGTCTGCAGGGGCTCCTGTCCGTTCAGCAGGGCCTCGTTGATCCTGGCGACTGCGCGTCTGCCCATCTCGATGGTGGGAGATTCGTACCCGGCGGTTTCGGCGAGCGCCTTGAAGTTCGCCTCGGCCTGGGCCCAGTCAATGATGCCGGTATCGCCGAACGCCGCGGCAAGGTTGTTTGCGGCCCGCTGGCGCTCGGTGGGTTCAACGTGGATGCGGCTTGCCGCGAGATCCCCTGAGTGTCCATTCGTAGTCATGCGACCGCCTCCAAATCTGACGCTCCGCTTGGTCTTCACAGGGAACTGTCAGGGCTGTATCACCTCAAAGTGTGCTATTCCAGTTCCTAGATTATGTCTTCAATGTATTACTCACGTATAACTAGCCGCAACCCATCGTCGATCGTCTCCATAATTCCGTCAGGTAGCTCGCATACGAGCTCGGTGAGCAAGCCCTTGTCTAGGGTCAGAATCCGAGCGACATTTACAACGGCATCAGACGGAAGCGCCGAGACATTCTGGTCGATGACAACATTGCCGGGAGCGGCTGCAAGCTTCATGTCCCATGTGATGGCCACAACGATCACAGTGTTGATGCGACTCTCGTTGAAGGAGTTGTTCTGGATTACGACAACGGGGCTTCGGCGGCCGGGCCCAGACCCAAGAGGATCAGGCAACGACGTCCACCGGACCTCTCCCCGCCGCACTACCGGCCTTCCTTCGGCAGGGACACGACCTGCATCCGCATCAGTTCCTCATCGAGCTGCGACGGCCGCTCCGCATAGACCGCGTCCAGTGCTTCCCGTACCTGGTCGTGCTTGTGAGATTCAAGATATTCCTTCATTGCTTCGCGGAACAGCTCGCTGCGAGACATGCCCGTTCGCTCGGCGAAGGAATCGGCCGCGTGAAGCAGTGAGTCTGGCAGGGAGATCGCGATTCTCATGCCCTGAGCACCTCCTTGATCAGATTCGAGTCGAAGTCGAAGTTGCTGCCCGCCGCATGGTAGCTCGGCGTCATGCTGCTACCATCCTGATTTCAGCATCGTAGATGCGTATCTCAGTGCCTCAAAGTGCGTCATCCCCTCGACTTCGAGATCGCTTGTGTAGGCCTTCAGTTCATCCGGGTCAATCTCGGCCAGAGGAGCCTCGCGGGCTGCGTCGGCGGCATCCTTCCCGATATCCACGCCCATCACCTCAACAGGCTGTCCGGCTAGTTTTCGTGCCTGTGCCAGAGAAATAACGGCATCCAACCCGGGCCGGCGACCGCGAGCGTCGACTTCATCCATGTCCGGCCAGAGGGTCACGAAGCTGAATCCCGAAAGGGCAACTTTCCAGGCGGTGGATGGCCGAGGCGTCGTGAGGGTCGCGATCACCGGTTCCGGATTGCGTGCCGCGATTGCCAGGGCGTCTGCAGCTCCCTCACAGACCGCGACGCTGTCCCCTCGTATATCGCCGACGGTCCATACGGCAAACCTTGCATTGCCGAACTTGGGCTTATCCACGCGCAGGCCCCGGGAGTTTTCATAGTCTGCTCGCTCGCCGTCGGCATCGATGCAAACGAGCTGCACCGCGGTCGGCGGCGGAGTATCAGGATAGCTTGCCCTCCAGGACTCGATTGGAGCGATCGGGAAGGCGATTGCGCCGATCCCTGAATGCGTTCCCCGGAAGACCGAAGCATCGGCCGGAATCCAGCGCAGAGAAGGTGGCAGAGGCAGCTCCGGCCGCCAGAGGTTGCGTTTTGCCATCCAGCGACGGATCGGGTGGTCATGCGTGTCCGCGATGGGCAGTATCTGGCTGCGTATCCAGCGCAGTGTGTCTTTTCCAGAGCGGTCAGGTGTCATTACACCACTGCCCTTATTTGCGGGGCTGTACGGCGATTGTACAGCGGCGGATTTCCCGGAATCCTGTCCGTAAGCGCCAATCTTGCCGCTTTCGTGCCTGTTCCGCAGAAAACCCTGGGTTTCAAGCCAGGCGAGTGCCCCCGCCTTGTCGACACGCTCTTCGCGCATCACAAGTGCCAGCACTCCCCCGCCCTCTCCGGCCTCGAAGTCGTTCCAGGTGCCGGTATCGAGCTTCAGCCGGAACGAGCCCTTGCTCCTCCATCGCCACTCACGAGAAGACCTGCTCGACGGCTCACCTAGAAGGCGTTCTGCCACCGCGGGAGCGATACTGATGAAGTCGCTCTGCGGAGCTGGTTCGGTGGTTGGACGATGCACGTTCAAGGCTTATGTCCTACCTTCGTGGATTACAGATCTGTCGAGGGGCAGTTTTTGCGGCCAGCGGAGTGGACTGGCCAGACCTCATCGAGCGTGGGCTTTTCGTTCCTGCGCTTGTCGTCCTTGTCTCGTCTGTTGTCATTGCGTTCCGCCATCTTTCACTTCCCTTCAACGAAGATCAATCACCGACACTCCCGTTGGCTCGAAGTGGCGTACGTTGCGGGTGGCGACGGTCAGGCCGTGCTCAAGAGCGGTTGCGGCTAGGAGAAGGTCTGCGCTCTCATGGCCGAGTGCCGCGGACAACTGCCCCCACCGCCGTGCCGTGGCAGTATCGACCGAAAGGATGCGGTCGGCGTACCAATCCAGCATCCGGTCAAGCCAGCCGGACAGGTCCCTCGCAAAGTCCGGGTTGTATCGCTGCTGCTGCTTTATGCCTCGCTCGATCTCCCCGACCGTGATCACGCTTATATACAGGTCCGCCATTCGCTGGCCTTCTATCCAGCCGACAACCGCGGGATTGCGCTCTCGCCTGCGTAGGGCTGATAGAACGTTGGTGTCGATGAGATACATCACAGATCCAGTTCCCGTGCCGGAACGGACATTCGCTCAAACTCTTGATCGTCTTGCGGGATTTCAAGAAGCAGTTTCGCAAACGTGGGAGCGTCAGCTCGTTCCATACGGCGCAGCCGCTCATACTCGTCCGCTGCCAGCACCACTACGGCGGGTTCTCCTCGTCGGGTAACGTGCTGGGGTTCGCCTGCGAGCGCGGCGTTTACTAACGCGCTGAACCTGTTCTTCGCATCCTGTAACGGCCATTCTGTCATTACTCACCTCTAGCCTAGATAATCTGGCTAGATTATAAACTAGCCGTTTCACTGTCGCAGAGCCGGATCGTAAGGCTTGGCGCGGAATTGGCGAATATCGAACGGTGGCTGATCGGCTGGAATCTTGTCGCGCAGAGTGCCCAGGCGCGAGTAGTCGATGCGCCTTGGGCGCAGCAGGTATCCGTCCGGGGTCTCGATGAGCTCCAGCTGGTCGCCTGGGCGTACGCCCATCGCTTCTAGGACGTGGTCCGGGAGAGTGACCTGGCACTTTGCTGTGATTTTGACAATCATTGTCCTACTCTTATTGCACGAGATTGTTCGGGTAGCAGCTCTCGCTTTCAGTGTCGTCGCTATCGGTACCATCGGGACACTTCGCCTCATCGAAATCAGCGTCACGGATGTTCTCCGCCTTATCCAGATTCTTTGCGCCTACAAGGTCCGCCCTCTCAAAGTCGGCGTCCTCTATGTCTGCCTTTTCGAAGTCGGCATCATCGAATTCGGAATAGGTGAAGTCCGCATCCGTCAGATTGGCTTCCGTGAGATCAGCGCCCCTGAAATCACAGTCCGTGAAGGTCCCTCCGGAGAGGTTCGCCTGCTCGAAGTCAACCCCACGGAAGTTGCAGTCGGGGGCATCCATATCGGAAAGGTTTGCCCTCCTTAGATCTGCTCCCCTGAAATGGGTTCTGGAGTCAATGATAGCCGGTCTGAGATTTACGCCTCTGAGATTAGCTCCAATCAGATTCGCGCTGCTGAAATTGGTTTCGAATAGTGTGGCGCCTCTGAGATCCGATTGGTGAAGATCAACCCTTACAAACCTGGAGCCCGACAGATCTGCGTTGATGAACCCGATTCCTGCAAGCTCGATCTCCGAATCGAAAACGACGTTTGTCAGTATTGCGCTTCGGAACATGGCATTGTCGTCTCTTCTATTCCCTGATCTGAAAGTTGTACCGGCTACCGTAACGCGGTCCAGGATTGCGCTAGAGAGCTTAGCGTGTCTGAGGTCTGCACCATTCAAGTCCGCTCCGCTCAGGTCTGCGCCGGTCAAGTTGGCCTGTCTGAGATCGGCATCCCTCAAGTCCGTCCCTTCAAGATCAGCGTCGCTCAGATCTGCGCCTGTGAGATTTGCCCCTGTGAATTTGGCGCCTATCAGAATCGCTCCCGTGAACTTAGTTCCCACAAGATGTGCAGCTGAAAAGTCTACCTCCGTCAGATTGAGGTTGTTGAAGTTCCTATTGTCAAACTGGCACTTCTGGAGGTTTGCACCTGGCGCTATTACAGTGCATGGCGGAACAGGAGTCGGAGTAGCCGTGGGATCGGGTTCAGGTGAAGGAGTCGGAGGAAGTGGCGTTGGCTCCGGTGTTGGAGGAAGTGACGTCGGTTCGGGCGTCGGAGGAAGTGGTGTTGGCTCCGATGTCGGAGTAGCCACAGGCTCATGAGTGAAGTTACCCCAGCAATCGACCTCATCGTTAGAGTGCAGAGCACAGGTGTAGCTATCGCCACTCACCAGCATCAGGTACGCTTGCCTTGAAGGCGGAGAAGACTGCCCCTCATCATTCGCTCCCCAGCAGACGATGCCCCCGTCTTGGTTCAGGGCACAGGAATGTCTCGCTCCCAGACTCAGCGCAATGTACCGGCCGGAGGACGGATGCCCGGAAACTTGTCCAAACTCGTCATCTCCCCAGCAATCAATACCGCCGTTGTCCAATATGCCACAGGCATGTCGTGATGCACCATCCAGCATCGACATCGGAGGTGCCTCAGTTGGCAGTGGCATGACCGTAGGTATTTTGGTAGGAACCGGCTCTTGCGTACCGGGTTCCGGCGAGGGTTCTGGGGTATCTGGCTCCGGAGTGTGCGGAATGGGTGTTGGTGTTGATTCGGGTAATCTGGAGACCGTCAGGAGGAACTCACCCGTCGTGCCCGGGTGGCGAGTTGTCGCCTCTATTGTGTAATTTCCCGGCTGAAATATTTCCGATACCATAGAGTTGGTATTTCCAGAGCGCTCCTCATCGTTATTTTCATAGACGATCGCTCCCTGGTCCCCATATCCTCGCAGTATGTACAGGTACGTGTCCTCGATTGAAGTCAGGTTGATCTCCACAGGCGCCTCGCCGTCCAGGGAGAAGCCGTAGAAGCGCGCGTATCTATCTCCACCTACGCCAGGTGCGGGACTGGTGGAGAGGCAACTGTCGTCCCAGGTGCCGCTTACTCTGTCAGAATTGAGGGGCAGCACACATTCGTCCTGCGGCTGGCTAAGTTCTCTGGTCAGCAGGATGCCGCCCAGCAATGCAATTGCAACTAGCAAAGCCGCCACTGATGCTACTGTTATAGTTCGTCTCGTCACTGCCTGTTGCCTCATCGGAATATGTTACCGCGATTTTTGCAGCTTTAATTATCGCTCACAGGTGTGACGTGCTTGTGTTTGCGACTGTAATCAGGCTGGAACTGATATACTTCCCGCATGGCGTGTCCCTCCAGTTTTTCGTCTCACCGACGGATTGTTCCACCCGGAAGGATACGCCCTTTCTCCTGCTCACGCTTTTCCAATTCCCATAACTTCTGACATCAGCTCCCATGTTTGTCATTCAAGATTTTCGAAACATCTTCTGAGAAACTTTCATTTTGAATCTTAGGTACGACTTCCAAACTCTACGCGGAGATGTTCTCGGAGGCATCACTTCGGCAGTGGTGGGACTGCCGATTG
>CAZWDM010000091.1:0-3861 GCA_964632415.1 uncultured Dehalococcoidia bacterium
TTTTCACCTTTCCCTCACGGTACTGGTTCACTATCGGTGGCCAAGGGTATTTAGCTTTGGAGGGTGGTCCCCCCAGCTTCCCACAGGATTTCACGTGTCCCGTGGTACTCAACAACACGCCAGGAGCCCAAACCCTTTCGCTTACGGGACTATCACCCTCTTCGGTCGTCCTTTCCAGATTCGTTCAGCTAAGGTTTGAGTTTCTTACTCCTTGCTCGCGCTGGGGCTTGAACTGGCATGTGTTGCAACCCCCATCGGACATAGGACCCCAGTCCACTAAGTCCGACAGGTTTGAGCTATTCCCCGTTCGTTCGCCACTACTAGGGGAATCTCTGTTGATTTATTTTCCTCAGGGTACTTAGATGTTTCAGTTCCCCCACTTACCTCCCCGCTTTCGCGGGGTATCCTGGTATGAGCCAGGATGGGTTTCCCCATTCGGGTATCCCCGGCTAAGCTCGCCAGACGGCTCACCGAGGCTTATCGCAGTCTTGCCGCGCCCTTCTTCGGCCCTTGGCCCCAAGGCATCCACCGTAGACTCTTAATAACTTGACCCACATTAAGGATCATTTACTCGGTCTATTGTTAGACAGGATTCAGTTGTTAAGGTACACAAAAAAACGGCTGGTAATCCCCAGCCGTACTGAAAGGCTTACCAAAGTGCTCTATGTCAATTTATGAAAGTCATCTTTGCACTCAACCGTCCTGCTAGTCTAAAACACGAACCAGCACAAGTCAAGCAATTACCACCAGCAATTTGAGGCCGCCTTTGTTGTCAACCAACTTCGACTGTCGGAGCCCGCAATATCACAAATCTGCATGTCCACGCCTGCGTGATATACTTCCCGTGGAATTTTACCTCATCCATTACATTAAAGTGGACAATCGCCAACAAAGTGGAAGATAGAGCATTACACGGGGTCAGGGTCCTCGACCTGACGCACCAGGTCGCGGGCCCCTACTGCACAAAGCTCCTCGCAGACTTCGGCGCGGACGTCATCAAGGTCGAGCGACCGGGCGGCGATCCTGCCCGATGCCTGCCGCCTTTCCCCGATGACAATCCTCACCCGGAGCGAAGCCTGCTGTTTGCCTACCTCAACACCAACAAGAAAAGCGTTACTCTCAATTTCAAGACCAGCAGCGGCAGATCGCTTCTCGAGCGGCTCTTGAAAGACGCAGACATCATTGTCGAGAACTTTTCTCCTCGCGTGATGCCTTCGCTTGGTCTCTCCTACGACGCCCTCTCCGAACATAATCCGTCACTCGTAGCGGTCTCCATTTCTAATTTCGGGCAGACCGGCCCCTACCGCGACTACAAGGCAGCCGACATTATCCACTACGCGCTCGGCGGTCTGATGTACATATTCGGCTCCGCGGACCTCGAACCGCTAAAGCACGCCCTTCGCCAGTCGCAATTCAAGGCAGGAACAAACGCAGCCACCGCCGCGCTCATCGCCTGGTACCATCAACAGTTTACCGGCGAAGGTCAGCATATTGATATATCCATCCAGGAATGTGTGGCATCGGCCCTCCGTGACACGACATCCCTATACACCTATGCCGGCAGCGTTCGGCAGCGGCAGCCGGCGTACACGGGAGATATGCCTCGCAATCCAGTGCCCACCGCAGATGGCTACATCGTGCCCATTCATTTCGGCGGAGCAGTCGACTGGGAAGGGGTAGCAGACTTTATTGGCGCTCCCGGCCTGAAGGACGAAGCCTTCTCAACTCCGCAGGGCCGCCTCGACAACGCCAAAGGGTTGCAGGAGGCGCTGGAAGTTGGCATGGCTACCTGGCGCAAATTCGATCTGATGCGCGAGGCGCACAAGAGGCGCGGCCACATATATGGCGTAGTCCACAGTCCGGCAGAAGTGCTTGCCAGCGAGCAGTACGCTGCCCGCGGCTACTTCAAGGACATCGATCATCCCATCATCGGTGAAGCCACATATCCCAGCGCACCTTTCATTATGAGTGAGACTCCTTGGAATGCAGCCTCACCTGCGCCGCTTCTTGGTGAACACAACACCGAGATCTTTTGCGACCGTCTTGGATTGTCTCCTGAAGAACTCATTCGCTTGACCTCAGCAGGTGTCGTTTAGCATGAAACTTCCTCTCGCAGGCATTCGAATCATCGAAATGGGTCAGCTCATCGCCATACCGCATGCCATCAAGCTGCTCGGCGATATGGGCGCAGAAGTGATCCGCATAGAGTCCTGCGCCCGGCTGGACAACTACCGAACCAGCTCATTTTACGAGAACAGCGGCGACGGTCGTCATTGGGACCGTGCCGCAAACTTCTATGAGCAGAACCGCAACAAGTACAGCCTCACGCTCGAACTGAACGATGAGGACTGCATCGCCGCGCTTCGCGAGCTAATCAGCATCAGCGACGTCTTCGCCGAGAATTTCACACCGCGAGTAATGCGCAACTTCAAGCTGGAGTACGAAGACCTTCGACGAATTCGACCGGACATCATTATGGTCTCCTCCACGGGTTACGGGTACACGGGCCCCTGGGCGAACTATGGCGCAATCGGCTACACCACCGAGGCAACATCGGGGCTCTCCCACATTAGCGGCTACAATGGCGGGCCTCCGGTCCTACCCGAGATTCCATACGCAGACTACACGGCCGCGGAGCACACCGCATTCGCGATCATGGCCGCCCTCGCCTACCGCGCACGGACCGGCAAGGGCCAGTTTATCGATGTCTCACAGTCTGAAACTCTGACCTCTACGATCCCCGAAGCAATTCTTGACTACTCAGTCAACGGACGCGTGCAGGAGCGTCTCGGGAATCAGGACACGATGATGTCCCCCCACGGCTGTTACCCGTGCAAGGGAGATGACAAGTGGATTGCCATCGCGGTGTCTGCTGATGAGGAATGGCTAGCCCTCTGCGAGTCCCTCGGTAAACCCGAATGGCTGGAAGACGGACGATTCACCGACACTCAATCGCGCTGGAGGAACCGAGACGTCCTGAATGCCCTTATCTCTGAGGCGACCGAGTGCCGCAGCCAGCAATGGTTGATGACCGAGCTACAGTCGAGGGGCGTTCCGGCGGGCGCGGTTCTTGACGGCAAGGGCTTGCTATTCGATCCTCATCTGAAGGCACGATCCTTCTATGAGGTCGCGGAACACCATCCATCCACCGGCATGCCCCCACTTCCCTACACAAGTAGGTCGTGGAAGTTTTCCAGGACGCCCGGTAATCTACGTTCCGCCGCTCCAACGCTGGGCGAGCACAACTCGTTCGTGCTATCCGATGTGATAGGGGTGCCTGACTCTCAGATTGCCGCAATGGAGTCACGCAACGCGATTGGCACCGCTCCACCCAATCCCCGGACTCCACGCATTCTGACTGTCCAAGAGCAATTGAAGCGTGGCCAGATACTCTCGAATGATCAGGACTATAAGCTGAATCTGGCGCGTCAATATCCGGCCTAGCCTTCAAGGGCGCTCTTCGGTGCGCTCCTTGACCCTCCATTACGCTGATGTTACGATTGTCGGACAAGCAGCGAAGTCTGCATACTGAGGCATATTGCCCGGAGGTGTAACTGTGACCACAACCCCTCTTATTGAAGTTTCTGACCTGGCTTCTGAGAAGCTCGAAGAGATACTGAACGAACAGGGCGAACAGGGCGCTTTGCTGCGAATGATGGTCGTCCCCGGCCCACACGGCAGCTTTCAGTACATGCTTGGAATGGAGCGTGAGGCCAAGGCCGACGACTTGGTCGTCGATGCTCCCGGCGTGCAGGTTCTCGTAGATCCTGAGAGTGCCCCTCTTGTTGAGGGCGCTCAGATAGATTACGTCGACGGACTGATGCGCAGTGGCTTCGTAATCAGCAACCCGAACTTCCAAGT
>CAZWDM010000091.1:3961-10824 GCA_964632415.1 uncultured Dehalococcoidia bacterium
ACGTCGACGGACTGATGCGCAGTGGCTTCGTAATCAGCAACCCGAACTTCCAAGTTGGCAGTGGTGGTGGTGGATGCGCTTGCGGCGGCGGCGGCTGTGGTTGCGGAGGCGGTGGCGGAGGAGGCTGCGGCGGCGGGTGCGGTGGCCACTAGGCCCACCCTATATCTGAAACAGACCGCACGGCGGGATGATGTATTCGTCCCGCCGTTTTTTCGCTTGCCGTTTCTTTTCCGGGGATCAAATTGCTTTTCCAACTACTCGGCCAGTTCCAGACAGACCCTATCGCCGCGCTCCTCACTCTCACCGCGTTTGCCGTCGCGCTTACTGTCGGCATTACAGTTCACGAGTTCAGTCATGCCTGGTCCGCAACCCAGCTTGGCGACTATACGGCGCGAGGACAGGGTAGGCTCACCCTCAATCCAGTTGCCCACCTTGATCCTCTCGGAACGCTGCTGATTTTCGTTGCAGGCTTTGGGTGGGGGAGGCCCACTCCGGTAACACCTTCCAATATTCGCATTGGCGAGCGACCCGGCATGGCGCTTGTTGCTCTCGCAGGTCCAATCTCAAACATGATCGTGGCAACGCTCGCTGCGCTGCCATTCAGACTGGGTACTGTTACGTTTCGTGGCGGCATCGATTCACAGTTTCTTGAAGCCCTAATTCTATGGAATGTCGTCCTGGCGATCTTCAACCTGCTGCCCATCGCTCCGCTCGACGGTTTCAAGGTCTTGCTGGGGGTATTACCCCGACCCGTTGCATCCGTCTTCGAGCGCACCGAGCGAATCGGAATGCTGCTACTGATGGTCATAGTCTTGGTCGATGTCTTCACACCAATTGGCATCCTAAGCCAGGTACTGATTCCGGCAATCAGGTTGGTCGTGCGCTTGCTCTTGGGCTTTTAGCGGTCGCCTTACCAGTTATGATAGACTCTTCATCATGAATATACTGTATATCGGCATCGACAGACGGAAGCAGGAGGTGTGACCTTGGAGCGCATCACGATCATTGGGACAAGCGTCGTTGGCGTTTCCATCGGACTCGCTCTTATGCGCGCAAACCTTCGCAACACCGAGGTAGTGGGTAGCTCAGGAGATAGAGACGCCCTGAAAATCGCGTATGACGCCGGAGCCTACGACGCACAGACTTCCAATCTACGGAATGCGGTGCGCGGCGCGCAGTTGATCGTCCTCGATTCACCATTCACCCAGACCCGGGACCTACTCGACGCCATCGCCCCGATTATCGAGGACGGCTGCGTCGTAACGGACACCGGCACTGCCAAGGTAAGGGCGATGGAATGGGCCAACCAGCTCCTGCCGGACAATGTCAGTTTCGTCGCGGGTCGCCCACTGATTCGGAAACCTTTCACCACACTAGAAGACGCATCAGCCGATCTGTTCCAGGGCGCGCACTACGCCATATCGCCGGCAGGCTCCGCCGATGAGACATCGGTCAAGACAGTTGTGGGTATGGTTGAACTCATAGGCTCAAAGCCCCTCTTCCTTGACCCGCACGAGCACGACAGCTACGCGGTCGCCATGGAGGTGCTTCCCACTGTGCTTTCTTCTGCGTTTGTGACCACGACCGCCGGAAGCACGTCTTGGCGCGAAATGCACCAGCTCGCCGCTGCTACCTTTGCCGAATACTCCCGGCTTGCCGCTGAGGATCCCATCGACAACGAGGCGTCCTGCTACACGAACATCGAGGCGCTCGTCCATTGGATCGACGAGTACATCGGCGAACTATACTCGTACCGCAATATGATCAAAGATTCCAATGATGAGCTCGTCGAGACATTCATCAAGGCATGGGAAGGACGTGCCAGGTGGGACGCGGGGGCGGTCGTCGATACTGGCGAAAACGCGCTCCCGACAGCCGGGCAATCCATGGCTACCGCCTTCTTCGGAGAGAAACTGACCCAAAGGTACCAGCAGATGACCGGCGGGAGCGAAGAAAAAAAGAAGTCCTGGAATTACCTGCGCAACCGCTGATGGCAACTAACGTCACTCAGAACCCGTTACTGCTGGTGCTGTCCGGCCCTTCCGGCGTCGGCAAGGACTTGCTGCTCTCTCGCCTGAGAGAAATCGGCAGACCGTACCACTTCACGATCACGGCCACAACTCGTCCAAGGCGGGATGGGGAGTTGGATGGAGTGGATTATCACTTCATGGGTGAGCAGGACTTTGAGGCCATGATCGCCCGGGACGAGTTGCTTGAATGGGCGAACGTTTACGGGAACTACTACGGCGTGCCAAAGGCGCAGGTCATGGACGCGCTGCGGAACGGAAAGGATGTCATTCTGAAGATCGATGTCCAGGGAGCAGAGACGGTTCGCCAGATCGCCCCGGAGGCGCTATTCATCTTCCTCGCGCCCCCCACCGAGGCGGAACTCGAGCGAAGGCTGCGAGGGCGCCGGTCTGAGTCAGACGAGGTCCTTGCCGCTCGCATCGACAAGGCACGCCACGAACTGCAGGAAGCGGTAGAATTCGACTACACCGTCGTGCACCACACCGATGCCACGGATAAGGCAGCACTTGAGGTCGAGGACATCATAGAACGCGAGCGCCTGCGAAAACCACCGCGCACGGTTGCTCTATAATACGCGCTAATCCGCCTGAAGGCGTGCGACCATGTCCTTCAGTATCTCCTCATCTTCGCCTGTACTCACCGGAATCGAGAAGCTGAGCGAACTCGCGAAAGGCCCGTAGGTCTCCTTGATCTGGTCAACCACATCCTCGTAGCTTCCAACGATTGCGAACTCGTCCAGCATCTCATCAGTGATGAGCGCACCCATCTCTCCCCACTTGTTCTCCACGGACATGCGGTATAACCTCTGCGCGGTGTCGTTCCATCCGTGGTGGTTCATCACGGGCGCGTAGCTGCGCGTCGAGGCGTAGAACGATATCGCATTCTTCACCTCCTTGCGGCTCCGCTCAATATGCTCCTCGCTGGGACCGGTGATGATATAGCCACCGCCATTGATATCTATGTCAGATAGTGACCTGCCCGCTTTGTCTGCGCCCTTCTGCAAGTTGGGTATTACAACTTCGTTTATGTACTTGAATGTGCCGAACGAGTGAAGCAGCACCCCATCACAGACTTCACCGGCCACCTGCAGCATTCGCTCATTCACTGCGGCGATATAGACCTTGATGTCTGGGTGTTCTATCGGGTCCGGCGTGAAGAAAGGAGGCATCAGGTTAAAGTTGTAGAAGTCGCCCTGGAAATTCAGACGTGTGCCATTCTGCCAACTGCCCCAGATGTGGCGGAGCGCCTGAATGTACTCCCGCATCCTCGCCGCCGGCCTGCCCCACGGCATGTTGAAGCGCCTCACAATGTGTCCGCGAACCTGGCTGCCCATCCCAAGCTGAAACTTCCCGCCGGAGAGCGCCTGCAGGTCCCAGGCATTGTATGCAGTGTCCATTGGACTGCGGGCGAAGGCGAGCGCGATCGAGGTTCGCACCTGCGCGCGCTCCACATGTTCCGCCGCCAGAGCCGCAGTTACGAACGGGTTATGCTTCGTCTCGCTCGTAGAAAAGAAGTCGTAGCCGAGTTCCTCAGCCTTCCGCACTTGATGCGGAATGTCCGACACCAGCCCGCCCTGCATTCCTGTGCCAACCTTCATCTTGAACAGCCTCCGTTTTCTGTGAAATCCTGCCGCTCATCTTATCAGAGCGTCAATCCGTCCGCACACAAAGCGGCAGTTGCATGAGATATAATTCTCCCCTGACAAACCATGATAATCAGGACTAATCAGGAGCTGACCATGACTGCTGAAATCGGACTGTTCGAGGCAATGCAAACACAGCGCGCGATTCGCTATTTCAAGCCCGACCCCGTGCCGAAAGAGGCTATCGACAAGATACTCGAAGCGGCATCCAAGGCTCCAAGCGGTACGAACAGGCAGATGTGGCACTTCATCATCGTGCAGGACGCCGACCTCCGCTCCAAGCTCGCTGGCATTTATCGCCGGGCAGGACGAAATGCACTGCCCGGCCTACAATGGCTTCAGGATGTGAACCCACGCATTCTTCGCTCTGCTACACACCTGGTGGAGCACATGGACGACGCTCCCGTGCTGCTCCTCGCTTGTATAGAACACGGTGGCACCACCAACTTGACCACAGGCTCATCCATATATCCCGCAGTCCAAAATATCCTTCTGGCCGCGCGCGGACTAGGGCTGGGCAGCGTTCTCACGACATTCCACAAGCAGTACGAAGACGAGGTGCACGAGATTCTCGGCATTCCTGACAACGTGGAAACGGCGGCACTGCTTCCGATTGGCTATCCCGCGGACGGCGTGCGCTACGGTCCCACCCGCCGCAAGCCGATCGAAGATGTTACCCACTGGGACGGCTGGGCCAACGCCAATTGAGCGTCGTGAAACTGCTATAATTGCGCCTGCCAACCAGACATCTGAACCAGGAGAATTTATGAGTTACGAATTCATCACATACGAGAAGAAGGGCCGAATCGCCTATGTAACCATTAATAGGCCCGAACGCCTGAATGCGCTCCACCCTCCCGCCAACGCAGAGCTCTACCACGCATTCTCAGACTTCAGGGATGACCCGGATGTGTGGGTTGCCATTATCACCGGCACCGGCGACAGGGCGTTCAGTGCCGGCAATGACCTCCGATACACCGCGGAACGCGGCCGACGCGATCGCTCCGGCGAGATTGCGCGATTCGGTGGCATCACCTCCAACTTCGAGTGCTGGAAGCCCATCATTGCAGCCGTCAATGGCTACGCGCTCGGTGGCGGCCTGGAGCTGGCTATGGCTTGCGACATCATCATCGCCGCCGACCATGCGGAAGTCGGTTTGCCCGAGCCTCGCGTTGGTCTGATTGCGGGCGCGGGCGGCGTCCACAGGCTGCCACGACATGTGCCTTACAAGATCGCGATGGGCATGTTGCTCACGGCCCGGCGTATTCCAGTACAGGAAGCATATCGCCTTGGTCTCGTGAACGAGGTCGTTCCACTGGAAGACCTGATGGCAACCGCAGAGCGTTGGGCAAACGAGATCCTGGAAGTCGCTCCGCTTTCTGCACGAGCAAGCAAGCAGATGGCCACGAATGGCTACGACTGGCCCCTCGATATAGCGCTAAACCGCAACTTCTCCGAACAGCTTAAAGCTGCGGCCTCCGACGATTTTGTCGAGGGCCCTCTCGCCTTCTCGGAAAAGCGCAAGCCCAACTGGACAGCAAGCTGATTTCACACCTATCTGACACCATTGAGAGGACGCGATGACGACTTCAAATGCTGTCCTGCTCCCAGACAACGTTAAGCCTGCCAGCTATGACATCACCTTGGAGCCGGACTTCAGCACCTTCAAATTCAAGGGCAGTGAGACGATTCGAATTGAGGTGCTATCCTCGACTTCGACCGTCACTCTGAACTCCATCGAGATTGACATTCATTCCTGCACCGTGACGCCCCTGGGTGGTACAGAGATGCCGGCGGAGAGCATATCTCTTGACGAAGAGGCGGAAACTGCAACACTTGCCTTCGCCTCAGATCTGCCTGTTGGCGAGGCTACTCTGGCAATAGAATTCACCGGCGAACTAAACGATAAACTGCGCGGCTTCTATCGCAGCAGCTACACCGACATCGACGGAAACGAGCGCCACATGGCGACAACGCAGCTTGAAGCCACGGATGCTCGCCGCGCCTTCCCCTGCTGGGACGAACCCTCACTCAAGGCAACCTTCACCCTAACGCTTGTCGTCCCGGCGGACATGACGGCCGTCTCAAACATGCCCATCACCCGCGAGGAAGAAATGCGACCGGGCGTCAAGTCCGTCAGCTACGCCGAAACTCCCATCATGTCCACCTACCTTCTCGCATTCATCGTCGGAGATCTTTCCTACATAGAGGAGGTCGGGGACAACGGCACACTGATGCGTGTGTTCACCACACGCGGGCGAGAAGAGCAAGGACGCTTTGCACTGGAAACATCGATTCGCCTGCTCAAGTACTTCAACGATTACTTCGGCATCCCGTACCCCCTGCCAAAGCTGGACCATTTCGCGATTCCGGACTTCGCAGCCGGCGCAATGGAGAATTGGGGTGCGATAACTTACCGTGAGACTGCGCTGCTTGTCGATCCGGAAAACACCTCTGTTGGCACACGCCAGATCGTTGCCGCCATTATTGCCCACGAGATGGCTCACATGTGGTTTGGCGATCTCGTTACTATGGCATGGTGGAACGACCTCTGGCTGAATGAGAGCTTTGCCTCCTGGATGGGTGACAAGGCTACCGACAACCTCTTCCCTGACTGGGAAGTCTGGACTCAGTTCGTTTCCAGCGACACCAACCGCGCACTCAGCCTGGACGGACTGCGAAGCTCCCACCCAATTGAGCAGGAAGTCAGAAACCCAGCGCAGATAGGCGAACTCTTTGACGCTATCAGCTACAGCAAGGGCGGGTCGATCCTGCGAATGCTGGAGAGCTTCCTCGGAGAGGAGACATTCCGTCAAGGTCTGCACAAGTATCTCACCACACACCAGTACGACAACGCCGAACGCACCGACCTCTGGAACGCGCTGGCCGACGTCTCCGGCGAACCTGTCGCTGAAATCATGGATAGTTGGGTGCTGCAGACAGGCTACCCAATGCTTGATGTCGGCGTCGAGCGCAGCGGCGGCAACATCAGCCATCACCTGATGCAGCGCCGCTTTGTGTATGACTCGATTCTCGACGACAGCGCAGATGACGATACGCTGTGGAAGGTCCCTCTTGGAGTTTATACTTCGAACGGTGAAAGCACCGCAACGCGGCTCATGGAATCAAAATCCCTGACTTGGGACGTCCCGGACCCCGGAGCTGCCGACGACGCCTGGACAAAGATCAACCC
>CAZWDM010000092.1:0-1133 GCA_964632415.1 uncultured Dehalococcoidia bacterium
CCGGGGCCGAACAGCGCGCCTTCCCTACTTGGCCGAGATATGCTCGACGATTTCGCGCTCTTCATGGAGCGCCGTTCCGAGCGCGTACTCCTATTGGATGCGGGAGAAGCTGACGACTTTGTCAATCTGCCCGCTACCGGAAGGCGATAATTTGCAGATCACCAGACAGCACAATCGCACGAAGCAGCAGGCAAAAGCATGGGTCGATGTCAAGCTCGGCGAGATGCTTCAGCGGTTCGGCGACTCCGTTTCGGACGCCTCTCATCATTGGCAGGGCGACACGATGGAGTTCGAGTTCAGAGCAGCGGGTCTGGTGAATTTCAGCGGCACCCTCGCAGTAACCGACAGCGACTTCCACCTCGACCTCCCCTTTCCATTTCTTGCCAAGTCTTACGAAGGACGGGCCGAAGTCGAGATAAACAGATGGCTTGATGATAATCTGACAGACCGAAGTGGAAAGGTGTAAGATACTGCCATGATTATCAGGATCGAGCCAAAAGACTGGAACATGCACACGGTGCTGATGTTCTTCAATGAAGACGAGCCGCACTCCGAGGACGCCGATATTCGCAGCTACCTGGAGGATCGTCATCTTGAGCCGCGCCGCCAGTACAACACCGAGCTCGCGGGCGAGAAGTTCGAGGTGTGGACATACGGCGGATGCTACCTCGGACAGCACATGAACGCACTCGCCGACATCCAGCGCGCCGTCGTCGAGAAGGAGCTGCTTGCCGAGGCGATTCCCGATCTTCTGGCAAGCGGTCCCGATGCCAACGCAGCCGTACTTGCAGCATCCAAGTCCGCTTCCGACATGACCGCCATCGTTGACGCACTTACCGACACCCTGCACACGCCGGATAACTTCGGCCTCGACGCCAACGGCGAACTGCAGACGACCGTCAGCGCCGAAGATGTGCAGGCGCAATTCCTAAAGTTAGTCCCTTCCCCCTCGATGGGGGAAGGTTAGGATGGGGGTGAAATACCCTTCCCGTCCTGTCCAACCCGTCAAATTTCATTAAGGAGACACGAATGTACCTAGTCAGAAGGACTTACAAGACCAAGCCCGGGGAAGCCCGCCGAGTGGCGACCCTTGTGCAGAAGCAGGTTCAGATCTACCACGACGCCGGCCACCG
>CAZWDM010000092.1:1233-5941 GCA_964632415.1 uncultured Dehalococcoidia bacterium
CAGATCTACCACGACGCCGGCCACCGTGAGGAGTTCAGGGTCGCCTACAACCCCGGCACCTGCCCGGGCGAGACGAATACCGTCATCCTGGAGTGGGAGACCGCCG
Source organism: uncultured Dehalococcoidia bacterium (assembly GCA_964632415.1). Taxonomy (GTDB): domain Bacteria; phylum Chloroflexota; class Dehalococcoidia; order Lucifugimonadales; family JADFKI01; genus Bin90. Next base: position 1,340 of record CAZWDM010000092.1, read on the forward strand.
CATTTCAGTCGCCGTCACGCGAGGGCAATGTAAGGCCGCCCGACGGTATCGAGGCAGGCAACGCATTCAAACCCTACATAGAGGACACCTACATCGAGTTCTGGGAGCTACTGCCTCCCGGCAAGATGCAGGAATGATCTGCTCCGCTCGGGAACAGGGTTAGCCTTCTCTCCCCCAAGAGTAGAGGGGCTCCTCTCCTTCAGGCTTTCACTTCCGGGCAGTTATGACCTGCAGGCTGGACTGCGACGCATCTTCAGTTCCGATGAGTGAAGGGCGGAAGCGCACATCCCTGAATCCCGCCTTCTCCAGAGCGGCGCGGTACTGCTCATCAGTGTATGCCTTGAAGCTCTGAGCGAAGCGCGTTACCTCGCCGGTTGCCGCGTCAACGATGAAGTAGCGGCGTGTAACCGTCTCGCTCCTGGCGTCCCAGAAGTTCTCCTGAAGGCAGAAGTGCGGCGCGTCCGAGAACAGCCCGCTCTCCGCCGAATACCACGAGTCCGGTCGCTCTCCGAATTCTTCGATGGCCTCGTTCGTGTGCGCCTCCAGCAGCAAAACTCCACCGGTATCCAGCGCGTCATACGCCTTCCGCAGAATTAGGCCGGTGTCCTCCGGCTTAAACACGTTGAACTCGCCGAATATGAGCATAGCCAGCCCGTAGCCGGAGCCGTATTCGGCCGTGCGAATGTCCGCGTGAATGTAATCGCAGTCTAAAGCTTCAGCGGCTGCCCGCTCCCTCGCGTGCTCTATCGAAGCGGGCGAGAAGTCGATCCCGACGCAGCGGTGCCCAAGCCGAGCAAGGGGGCTCGCGTATAGTCCCGGCCCACATGCCAGGTCCAGAATCTTGGTGTGGACTTCGCACAGGACTTCGCGGTGAATCCAGTCCACATGCGCGTCAATCTTCTCGCTGCGGCGGCTGGCAAGGTCGTGTGACTGGGTCAGGTGCTCGCGCAACATGCGGCGGCTGAAGCCGGGTACGTGCCAGGGGATGTTGTCTCCCTCGACCCAGGGTTCGGGCGGTAGCTTGCGGGCGAGAATGTCGCTCAGCTTCATGGCTCTAGCCGGGCAGCCTGCCCGCTTGCCGCAGCTCCGCCAGCAGCGCGTCGCACTCGGCGCGATCAACAGGCAGGCGCACCTGCTCGCCGCGAACGCCGGACAGCGTTATCGCCGCAACGAGCTCCTGCGCGCCAAGCGCATCCTCGCCGTTGACGGCAGGCTCGCGGTCCTCGATGATGGCGCGCGCGAAATCGTCTATCGCGGGCCTGTGCGTCCTGCCCACCTCCTCGAACTCGAAGGTCGCCTCCGTGTCCGACGGGCTGACGAATGCGATGGTCTTGTCGGTGTCAATGAACTGCTGCACCGGCGTCTCCAGCGTGCACAGCGTGATGCGCCAGTCCTCCATATAGAGTGCGCCCCGCTCACCCCAGAGCGTGATGCGCTGCTGGTTCGGCGCCTGCGCCGTGTTGCAGTGTATGACGCCGTGCCCGCCGCCCGCGTAGCCCAGCAGCGCCGTCGCGTAGTCCTCCACCTCGATGTCGTGCTTCAGCGTGGACACCTTCCCGAACACCGTCTCAGGCAGACCGGCAAGCCACTGGTACATGTCGATGCCGTGAATCCCCTGGTTCAGCAGGGCGCCGCCACCCTCGGCGTCCCACCTGCCGCGCCAGTCCAGCCGTTCGTAGTAGTCCTGGCTGCGCAGCATCGCCGACGACATCTCCGAGCGATATACCTCGCCGATCGCTCCGTCATCGATGAGCTGCCGCATCTTCTGCGCCTCCGGCCTGAAGCGGTTGTTGAACAGCACGCCAAGTTTCACGCCTGCGTCCCGGCAAGCGGCGATCTGCGCATCCGCCTCGGACGGCGTAACGCCCAGCGGCTTCTCCGCCAGCACATGCTTGCCCGCGGCAGCGGCGCGAGTCGTTATCTCCAGGTGCGACGGGTGCGGCGTGGCGATGACGACCGCATCCACCTCATCGTCCGCCAGCACATCGTCCAGCGTCGGATACAGCCGCGTGCCGAGTTCATCCGCCTGCCGGCGCAGGGGCTCCTGCCGCCGGGCATTTATCCCGACCAGACGGCAGCTGTCCAGCCCACGCATCGCCTCGATATGCACTCTGCCGATGATCCCCGTTGATCCGATAACGGCCAAGCCTATACTGTCCATGCTCGTTTCACCCTTGATCTCAGAAGTTGAGGGTGCAGCATAACCGTGGTTAACCGGGCAATGGCAACGGCCAATCCAGGCAATATGCACCTCACAATGTGAGGCTACAGTCGGCGCATGTTGGCGTCAAGGGCAAGGGGAATGGTGTGGCGAAGCAGATAACGAGTGGGAACGGGTACGGAGTGCTGTCAAGAGTCTCGCGGCGTTATTGGTTTTCCTCGAGGAAGACTGCTTCCAGCTGCAACAGGGTCTCTATGCTCGGTAGGCGAAGCCCAAGCTCCCAGCGGCGGACAGACACTTCATCCACGTTGATTCGCTCGGCAAGTTCGGCCTGCGTAAGCCCGGCTATGGTCCGCTGTTCCCGCAGAGCCAGACCAAGGTCTCGCGCGAGCTCTTCGCGCGATTCATAGTCTTTGCCTATCAACTGTTGCCAGAGCATTTCGTCCCCAAGAGCCTGTAGCCACTCGAATCTTTCAAATAGATGTGTATCTATGCGGTGATTCTTGATATAAATAATTCTATATTCATCATAACGCATTTCTGAGTGGAGGGTTAGGCCCGGTGGAAGGATTCCTGCCTTCCGCATTAGGCTTCGGGTCCCGGCATTGCGATGTCTCTCCGGTTCCCTGCTTTCGCGGCAATCCAGTTGCGCCAGGAGAGCAAGCCGATTCGCGATGTATTCAGCCATTCGAGTCCTCTTGAAACACCGACGGTTGCGAGTTGTAACTGCCGGACGTCACCCCGGCAGGGACTCCTCTCGGCGACCTGCAGCAATTCCGCTAATTTGCCAGTCACTCGAACTCCGGGAGAGTGCCCACACACCTCTTTAGCTTCAATGTGCTTGCGGTCAACCGGCGGCTCGCTGCCGTGGCCTTCCTGCACTCTTCCTTTGATGAAGCTGCACCTTCCGGTCAGTTACAAAGTTTGCAATCATCCGGATCGGGGCAGTCCTTAGTATGTATAGAAATATCTATACTTTAGCAAGCACTTCATATACCTAACCTAATTTGTAGAGTAGCACTGCGGAATTCGATTGAAGAGTGCCATAGCGGTTCTTCTCAATGGAGAGGCGCTGTTGTAGGGGGACTGCCGTGCCCGTTTGGCGCTGATTAACTGGCAACTGGTACATTTCGTTATCACTTATAGTATAATGCGTTAATGGTGTATCATCCTTGATTTTAAAAACCTTTTCCTATATCAATCTTTTAGGTTGTGTACTATACATGAGATTTCGCCTTCGGTCTCTGCTCCTCGCGGCAATTCTACCTGGCCTGTTGCTGTTTCTACTGCTATCCACCTATTCCGCCGGTGCGCAGGATATCGCTTCAGGAAGTCCGCCGGGAAACCTGCGAGTCGAATCCAGGGCAGGCGGCATCCTGCTCACTTGGGACGCGCCCACCGCAAACGCCGGGTCGGTTACCGGCTATCGCATTCTGCGGAGAAACACCGACAGGTATCCGAATTTCGCGGTGCTCGAAAATGACACCGGCAGCTCCGGCACCACCTACCTTGACTCACGAGTAACCGCCGGCATCACCTACGCATATCGCGTACAGGCGCGGCGCGGCGCGGAAATCTCAGTGGCATCGAATACTGCCACCCTGAAATACAAGAGGCCGTCCACAGCGACGCCTACGCCCACGCCTTCCGCGACATCTACCGCAACACACACCCCAACGGCGACGGCGACGGCGACGGCGACCGCTACACACACACCGTCTCCCACCCCAACGAGGACTCATACCCCGACCCATACGCCAACTGCCACCGCAACGCTCACACCCACGGCGACCCTGACCCCTACACCTACGCCAACTGCTACATACACTCCAACTGCTACCCTGACTCCCACTGCGACCCGCACATCCACCGCAACCGCGACATCCACGCCCACCTCGACCAGCACGCGCACGCCGACGGCGACACCCAGGCCCGCCCCAAGAAACCTCCGCCTGCAGAACACCGAGACCGGCATTCTCCTCACATGGGACCCGCCCGCGGAGCACGCATCGTCAGTCACCGGCTATCGCATCCTTCGCAGAAATGTTGACAGGTACGCGCGTCTCGGCACACGGCTCAACAATACGCGCAGCACAGAAACCATATTCGATGACAACAGCGTCAGCAACAACACGCGCTACGCGTACCGCGTGCAGGCGCTTCGCGGCGAGGAAGCTTCTTCCGTGTCCAATTACGGTGTTCTGACGCGCAGGAAGCCGCCAACGGCCACGCCGACACCGACTGCCACCTCGACGCCGACCGCTACCGCGACTGCGACATCCACGCCCACACCAACTCTCACGCCCACACCTACCTACACGCCGACATCTACTGCCACGCCTACTGCCACAAGTACGCCTACCGCCACAAGTACGCCCACTTTCACGCCGACGCCAACTCAGACTGCAACCGCAACCAGCACACCCACATCCACACCGACC
>CAZWDM010000092.1:6041-8875 GCA_964632415.1 uncultured Dehalococcoidia bacterium
ACGCCCACGGCTACCGCAACGAGCACGCCCACAGCCACCGCGACGCCGCGAACTGTTAACCGGAGAAGCCTCCCGCCGCCCAGAATAGAGAAGGTAACGCCCACTCCCGAGACGGTTGATCCGCCCATCGCCCGACAGGAGGCGGCGGAGGATCCAAGGATCCTGGTGCAGTCCCCCTCAAGCGGTTCCATTGGTATACTTATCGATGCGGGTGACGAGCTTGCACAGGAGTTCACGACCGGTTTCGAGCCATCACGCCTCACCAGCGTGACTTTGCAGCACATCGGAAACGCCGGCTCTACGGAGCTCATCGTCACTATCAGGGAAGCCGATAGTGACGGGAACCCTGGCGAAGTCCTCCATGCCCTGGAGACACCCACGACGGCTTCGACCGAGCCCGTTTTCACGGCTCCGGAGAATGCGGAACTGGCTGCCAGAACCAAGTACTTCGTGCATATCACCAGGGAGTCCGGCTTCAGCAACATCAGGCGCACCTCTGATCCTGAGGAAACCGAGGAAAGCCTGCCGGACTGGACCATCGACGACAACAGCCTGGAGTACCATGGCAACCAGTGGAAGATACTCACTACCGAGCGCGTCGTGGTGATGACCCTTATGGGTGTCGTTGGGGAAGAGGCAGTGCCCGACAGGGAATCGATGCAGACATCGTCTGCAGTCTCGCTGGGATACTCCAGGTCCGCGGGCGAGTCCCCCTATGTCAGTGCAACCATCGACGACGCGGACGACATCGACTGGTTCTACACCGGCCTCCTATCCATTGATGCCGGCGCCAGGTACAGGATCGACATCAGGCCGTCCTCGCCTGAAGATTCGTTCGGCCTCCGTCTCCGGGCGTTCTACACCGACTACGCTCCGCTCCGTTCAGAGGATGACTTCGTCGAACTGGAAGAGGTAGCCGACCCCGAAGAGGGCGTGTTCTCCTATTATGTCCGACCGACAAGGCACTCCGGCCCATACCTCGAAGTGTATGACCTCCACGGCACCACCGGCGACTACGAGATCCGCTTCGTCAACGACCCCGAGATGACATGGGACGGCACCGAGTTGCTCGATAACGACCTGCCCGCCGACGACACGACCTGGGCGACGCTAGTCGTTGACGATGACATGCACGTAGTCGGGGTGTACAACTACTTCGACGATCACGACTGGCTCAAAGTGGAACTCGTTGCAGAGGAGAATTACGTTTTTGTCACTGCTCCGCCCGATGATTGGCTTACGACGCCGGATGTCGGCACGGTGATAAGGCTCTTCAACTCTGATGGAGATCAGCTGGCGATCACCTACGGCAACTCCCGAGTGGTGGTTAACGAAATGGAGTACACAATTCCGGCAGGAGAAGGCGGGACCTACTATGTAGATGTCTCATACGCCAACTTCAACGACGACCCGGACTTCCTCGCAATTCTTGGCCTGACCGAGGGCTTCGAGACGGGCGCGTCGCCGTTCATCGGTTCCAGGTACCGCCTGCAGGTCAACACCAGGACCGAATAAGAAGAACGGCGCACCCCCACCCCTTAAAACTGCGCCTCACGGCAAGCGCATTCCGCCTGTGAGAACCGTTGCGGTTCTTCTCACGGCTCCGCCTCTGGTGTAAACAGGAGATCAAACCCCGCGTGGGGCCGATTTCTATCCTGTGCTATACAGCCACGAGGTGCAGCCATGTCCACGACCTTACGATTCAGGTTACCGCTGTTAGCGGCGGCAGCTTCAGCACTCACAGCACTGGCGCTATTCACACACTCCGCGCTCGCCCAGAGCGCCGGCAACGAAAGGATCCTCGTATCGAACAGCACCCAAGGCTCGGCTTACATTGCCCATCAACCATCTGACATCACCGCGCAGGGATTCACCACCGGCGGCGGATTCTACAAGCTGACAGGCGTTGAGGTCCTGATCAACTATTTGAGCCATACCGAAAACCTCAGCTTCAGCATCAGCAAAGCAACAGGCTCCGGAGAACCCGGCGAAACAATCTACGATCTGACTTACGATGTCCCGACAAACCAGGTTTTGACGAGGCTCTCTCTTGCCGCACCGGAAAGCGCCACTCTGGAACCGAACACCCAGTATTTCCTTCACATAAGCGGCGGTCTGATCCTGTTATTCCATACCTCCGGCAAGGAGGAAAACGACAGCGGGCTTGCCGACTGGAGCATTGCCGACAACCACTGGACCTATGAGGACGGCGGAACCTGGAACGCCTCCGAAACGCATGTGTATGAAATTACGGTGAAGGGAGAAGAGATTGTCATACCCGATAAGGCGGGTGACAATGCCTACACGGCTCGACGCCTGCCGTACTCCAGGGCAGCCGGCAAGTCGCCATTCGTGAGCGAATTCATCGGCAGCGCGACCGACGTTGACTGGTTCAAAACGGGGATTCTCTCTTTCGATGCGGGAGCAAGATACCGGATCGACATCAAGCCGGTATCAATCTCCGATTCTGATGATATTCAGGTCAGCGCATTCCACATCGATTACCCTAGCGACCACTCAAGGGATGAATTCCTGACACTCGAAAAGCTCACCAGTCCACAGGACGGCCTGATCTCGTATTACGTCAGGCCAACCCGCCACGCCGGTCCCTACATCGAGGTGTCCGCTGCCAACGGCACGACGGGCGAGTACGAGATTCGCATAGTTTACGATCCGGTCATGACCTGGGACGGTTCCGAGATTCAGAAAGGCGATCTGCCGCACAACGACACGACCTGGGCTTCTATAACCGTCGATGACAGCACCCCCGTGACCGGAGTGTACAACTACTATGACGACCACGACTGGTTCGAGGTCGAACTGGAGGCAGACGA
>CAZWDM010000092.1:8975-10665 GCA_964632415.1 uncultured Dehalococcoidia bacterium
ATGCTGTACGGCACCTCGCTGCTCTCGCTGAAGATGCGCCGCCATTGCATGATGTCCAGTATCCAGTTGATGTGCGCCGCCGTGTCCGCCCGCGCCTCCTCCTCCGTCTCAGCCACGTAGAAGTACCGGAAGAACGGCACATCCTCCAGCGTCGCGGGTCTGCCCGCATCGGCTGACAGCGCGAGATACCGCCGGCACAGTTCCAGCGACTGCTGCGTGTCCTGCACTACGGCGATGCACAGCCCGTAGCCGTTTCGCACCAGGAACTCAAGCGTCGCCTGCGTGTACGACGCGGCGATGTAGATGGGCGGGTGCGGCGACTGCAGCGGCGGCGGCACGAGGTTAAGCTTGTTCAGCGTGTAGAACTCGCCCTCATGCGAGAACTCCGGCGTCGTCCACAGCCCCTGCACGATCCGCACGCTCTCCCTAAATCGTGCATGCGCCTCATCCTCGTCCACGCCGAATCCGCCGTACTCGTAGCCGAAGGTCCCGCGCCCGAATCCCACATCCAGCCGACCGCCGCTCACGCAGTCCAGCGTCGCCGTGTCCTCCGCAAGCCGTATGGGATTGTGCAGCGTGGGTATCAGCACGCCCGTGCCCAGCCGAATCCGCTCGGTGCGCGCCGCGATCGCCGACGCCAGCACCAGCGAAGACGACCCCAGGCTGTAACGAGAGAAGTGGTGCTCGGCGATCCAGTAGCTACAGAAGCCAAGCTGCTCCCCGAACACCGCCTGCTCAACGCTCTCCGCGAACAGCCGCGCCGGGGATTCGCCCTCCGGCCAGGGCACATGGGTGAACAGTCCGAACTTCATGAAAGCATGTTTTCTTCAGCCCACTGTACAATGGCCTGAATTATCCTCGGCCTGGACATAATCGACGTACATATCGTCCCTTCCCCCTTGATGGGGGAAGGTTAGGATGGGGGTGAAGCGAATCGTGTCACTCTTGAGTATCCGCGACAGCCGTGTATCCCAGATATTCACTGGTCTTTCAGTATGGGATGGCACGTTAGCAGCACAGTATAGAGAGCGAGGACGAATATCGCTCACGCCGATTCATACACCACCACACCATCTTGAAGAGCGGGTTTGATTATCAAGGCATGGCTGTCCTTATAGCGTTCAACGTCCTCGGTCGAAACTACCAGCGCATCGACTGCGACGCCTACACCGTGCATTTCTCTGTAAATACGTGACATCAGCGTGAGCGCGTCTTCGCCATCCTTGACTATTAGCAGGTCAACATCACTGTCTTTCCCTAGATCACCACGCGCAGCGGACCCGAAGAGGATAATCCTCTCCGGAGCAGCAACATCGACTATGCGGTCGATGATGTTTTCGAGTGTCGCCTGCTCAACCATCCCGCACCCCTAACTCCAGCCTATATTCAATCTCACAGAAGATTGTACAGCAATTTTACCTGTTCATCCCCACCACCCATGTTACCCTTTACACAAATCTTCAACGACAACACCGGAGGCAACCATAATGCCCATCCAAGACGTTATCACGCAGGCCCAAGAATACATGCGCGCGCAGAACATCAACGGCTGGCTGCTCTACGACTATCGCAACATGAACCCCATCTTCTGGGACACCGTCGGCAACGTCGAACACGTAACGCGCCCGTGCTGGCTCTGGATTGCCGCGGACGCGCCGCCGCGCCTGCTCGTCAGCTATGTGGACCAGGG
>CAZWDM010000093.1:0-10376 GCA_964632415.1 uncultured Dehalococcoidia bacterium
CGCAAGGCACACCACCTGCGGGGGCTTTTCTTTTGCCCGAAATATCTACTGAACACAAGGGGGAAATCATGTTCAAAAGGACTTGTCCAGCGCCCTCAGACCGTGGGCCTGGGCGAGAGATGCGTGGATCGAGGCGAGCTGCAGCACTTCCTCGTCCGACATCTCTTCAACCGTGTGATCTCGCCGGCCGTAGAATACTTTCAGCAACTCCTCGGCAGTTCGGGCATCATCGTCAAAATTGCTGGAGTAGCGTTCCAGGTAGAGGGTCATCATACCGATCCTTTCGCAATAGTGCTGCAATGCGGTGCTCTACAAGGCTATCGGATTTCTTTCGGGAACATTGATGCACATCACTTCCGAAAACGACGCCCTTTTACTTCTATGCCGGATCTTCTGGAGACGGGAGTGCTATCGCGTCACTTGCGGCCAGGTGCAGGTTCCGAAATTGGCTGTCGGCCAGAGCCTTGTAGAGCGTCCTGTCACTCTCTCCGGTAAGCATATACGGCAGGAATATCTCTTCCATTTCCACCATGCCTGATTCGAGCAAGGCGATCTGCGCCTGGATCCAGTCTTTCAGAATCCGCCAGGCGACACGGCGGGCCTGTTCCTGCCGACGGTCGTCGTCCCTCCTGAAGACCAAGCCCTCTTCCGTAAGCACGGCGTACACAGCCTCATAGTTGATGGGCATTGCGTAGCCCAGACGCCCGTAAGGCCCGTCTAGGCTCCATTTAAGGCCTACGGCATTGCCGCTGCCGTCATACTCCTGCATGACCTGGCTCGCGCCATGTCGCGCCAGTATTGCTGTGATCTCGGATACCGTTCTGTCGACCGCGATTTTGGTTGAATAGTTCATCAAAGGCATATATCTTCTCTCCGGTGACGAATTTGATGGTAGCCTTCCGCAACGCGCCTAGTTTACAAGGCAGGCTCCACATCCGTGAGAGCGAAGTCATCGCCTTTGTAGAGAAGAGGCTCTCGGTTGACCTCTGCCAGGGCGTATGCGAAGCAGTCACCAAAGTTCAGCGCAGCGGGATGATTACCCTTTCCGAACCTGCGCCAAGCCAATCGGGCCACCCGAATCTGCTCCACGGTTACTGGAACCAGCTCAATTTGGGCTCTCTCGACAAAAAGATCGAGCTCGTGCCCGCCCGCGATTCCCGCACGACCTTCAACGACAAATGTTGCTTCAAGCAAGTTTGCCACCGACATTCGACAGTTCGGCGTTCCCGCAATCGCTTCAGCATAGAGCCTCGCGTCCGGCTCGGCAAACAGCACCGCCAGGAGTGCCGACGTGTCGACTATCACTTCGGCAGACCATTCTCACCATACAGGAAATCCCCATGCTCAGTTGCCGAGGGACCGTCACCTAGTAATTGGGCGCAGCGCTGGCCAATTGCCTGCAGCTCCTTCACGCGAGACTCTACGCTGCGTTCGTGCTTCTCACGATCGAGTCGCTGCCTGAGAGCGACCGTGACGGCACCAGTCATTGTCTCGCCGGTCAGTTCGGCCAACTCCTTTGCCAGGCGGTGCGTTTCTTCGTTCTTAATGTTAAGACTCATGGGGGGCCTTCTTTTGGGTAGACTCGTTATGCCACCTTCCACCCTAACATCGAATGGTCACCACAACAATGCGAAACGGCGGCGACCATAGGGAAACGAAGCCACCAAAATGATAGGTAATGACATACTTGTTTCACGTGTGGTGAGACATATCCCTACGGATGTTCTATAATGGAACAAGGACATTCACGAAGGACAGGAAATGGTCAAGGCTGTCGAGACCAGGATATACAGGCTGCGTCACAACCCGCAGACGAGCGGGCGTATAGGCTACCTCGCATCCCAGCAGCGCCTCGCCTACAACATTGCCGTCAACATCCTGAACAGAACACCGGCCATATCCCTGCGCCGGTCTCCCGCACATCCTGAAGGCCTGCTTGGACAGATAACCGTGTGGCGACATCAGGACCGCCGCGCCCAAGCGCCTTACGTCATTCACCAAGCCGGAGCGCAGCAGGCGTGGATGGCGAACGATCTGATGAAACAAGAGCGCAAGGCTCGCCTCCATCGGATTGAGAACGGCTCAGTCAAGTCATCAGACCACAGGCAGCATCGCAGGACGCTGGCGAGGCGCAGCCGAAAGCGCGGCCCCTCGACGCTCACATCGCTGACTCCGCCTGTCAGGCTTGACGACAGCGCCTTCACGATAATGGGCGCGCGAGACGTAGTTCTGCAGACGAAGAAGCCCGTGCCCGAGGAGTTGGACATCCGCTCGTTCCAGATCGTGGAGGTCAGGAGGGACTGCCGGGGAGCGAGCGGCGCACTGCGCAAGCGCCGGTACGCGCTGCACCTTCAGGTGGCAGTGGAGTACCCCGACCCGCCCAAGGCTGAAGCCATAGAGTCGCCGGACGAGATACTCGGCATAGACGACGGGGTGAAGCGGCAGATCACCCTCAGCAACGGTGATGTGCTGCATCACGACGAGAGCGGAAAGGTTGCCCGTCAGCGCCGTATGAGGGCCAGGGCACAAGGCAAAAGGCACGGTTCCAAGAGGCAGGCACGTATGCTCAGAAAGGCGAGAGCCGATGCCCGCAAGTCGCGTGCCAGTCGCAGAAGAGTCCTGCTTGCCCAGGTCAAGAACATCTACGCAACCGTGAAGCCGAAGGCGATAGCCGTAGAGGACAAGAGCCATAAACGTCTGTCACTGTCCGCTCGCGGCACTCTCGAAAGACCCGGCACGGGAATCAGGGCGAAGTCGGGACTGAACAGGGCACTCAGGGATGCCGCTCTCTCCGAGAGAATCGGAGTGATGGCGTCTGAGGCAAGAAAGTCAGGCATAGCAGTCTATGCCGTATGGCCGCAGGGTTCTTCACAGAGCTGCTCGGCCTGCGGATACAGACACCGGAACAACCGCGAAAGCCAAGCGGTGTTCCGGTGTCTCTCGTGTGGATATGCGCTGAACGCGGATATTAACGCTGCGCGTATCCTGAGAAACCGCGCCTATCACGTGATCTGCTCGATAGTGGGCAGGGAGTGTGATTCAGGCGCACCAACGGGATGGCGGGTGAAGCCGTCCTTGCCGGAGAGGGAATCTTCGGCTAAAGGCGTGTTCAAGCCGGAAGGCGGCAGCAAGCGGCGAGATGTCGCAGGACGAGAGGCAGCAACCTCGGGGTCCGCCGCCCAGGGCCGGTTCGACTCAGACATCGAACCCAGGCGCTCAAAGACAACTTACGTGTATTAAGTATGTTATTACCTTACCAAATGATATACTGACTTCAGCGGCGTATCCCTCGACTTCGCGCATTGAACGCATCGAACACATCAACTCCCCCCCTGAGGGATACGCCTTAACTCCATCTTCACCAGTGGCCAATATCTAGCATTTTGAAATGCTTTAATGTTTTCCGTTCCTACTTTTAAGAGCTCTTCAGGAAGAAGTTCACTCGCCTAATCACCTTCGATCTCAATGCCGTGCGCTGCCAGGACCTCGTCTATCGCAGGTTCCAACGCACGGATGATGAACTCAAGCTGGCTCATATCCGATGCCGCAACGGCAAGACGCAAACGGTGTCGCATGCGGCTTGAGATCTTCAGCGACAGCGGATAGTAGGAGTTGTTCTCGTCGATGTCCACCGTCCGGGTCCGTCCTCTCACGGCACCCGGCCCTGTCGCGAGCTGACCCGCCGGCCTGTTGCGCCGGCGCACTGCCATAGTCACGTCGTTCTTATCCATTCGAAACCCTCACTTCACTCCTGTATTGGGGGCGACTCATCGAAAACCAGCGTGTAGATCTGCGCCAGCTCGTCAAGTCCCTTCTGATCTCTCGGCCGCCATTCATCTATCAGATGACCGCTCGGCACGGCTCGCCGTATCGAGGTCCGTTCGCGAACCACATAGTCTGACGTGGTCAGTTCGGTGCAGCTCCGCAGGGCTTCCAGTGCGGCCCGGACATCCTTGGCAGTCCGGTGCGCCGGCGCACGATTCAGAAACGCCGTCACCTCGAGGCCGTCGTTAACTTCCTTGGCCTCTCCTGCGAGGCTGTTGAGCAGATCCGCCGTCCAGATGTCCATCTCGCTGGGTTGAAACGGTATGACGGCGGAATCCGCGATGCGCAGGATGCTCTCAATTGCAGGACCGTCGCCCGCCCCGATATCGACGACGATGTCGTCATACCGGCGAGACAGATCCATGACCGACCCGCGGAGGCCCCGACCGAACTTCTGCACGCTCGTCGGAACGCGGGACGATGTCTCCTGGCGGATTTCAATCCATATACTGGCCGATCCCTGCCTGTCGGCGTCTATCAGCATCACTTCCCGGCCCGAAATGACGCGCCAGCACGCCAGATGGACCGCGACAGTGGTCTTGCCCGTACCACCTTTTTCTCCGATCACTGCGACTATCATGACAATCTCCTCTAGGGATTTTCTACACATTAAATTAGGAAAGGAACAACTGATAGCAGCTTTTAGGTTAGAAATTAAATCCTTTTTACATGTCAGCATTAAGTCATTTCTTATGTTATTAGAGAAAGCAGTAAGAAATGTTAGGGGGTGATGTACTTGATTAGGCAGAACTGGAACAGATGGGCGCCAGTCCGCAGAAGTATGCCAATGGTAGTCGCGCGCAAGACATACGGAGCAAAGTGCATACCAGCGAGGCAGGGCATGACCGACTCGGCGTCGTGCTCCGCGCAGGACGATTCTGATTTCTGAGGGGCGCGGCGTAGGCAGTTGAGGTAGCCTAGCCCTAACATGTTAGCGTACGCTGCCCATGTCAGGGTTACGTTGATGCTGATCCCCTCTGGGAGATTCCAGCGGGGCTGGTTGCACTACCCGCTCAGGCCTTTCCACAGGCTCAAGACGTAGCCTCTCAACCCTAAGGCGTGGGCGATCTTCAGTAGCGTTGCCAGAGTGGGAATGCCGTCTTCAGACAAAGCCTCGTACAAGTTGCCGCGGTTCAGACCGACATCGCAGGCGAGAGCGCTCATGTTCCGTGTCCGAGCGACATGCTTGAGAGCGGCACGAATCACGGCTCCGTTACCAAGGTCCTCCTCCGCAGCCGCTCTGAGAAGTCCTAGGACATCCTCGTCGGTCTCGATGTAGTCCTCTGCGTTGAACTTTCGATACTCCTCAGACATCAACTCCTCCATTCCTTCGTCATGCTCTTGGCCCGCTCAATGTCTCGCCGTTGGCTATCCTCGTCGCCGCCGCATAGCAGGACGATCACCTCAGAGCCTCGCGTGATAAAGTAAATCCGATATCCAGGCCCATGATGGACTCGCATCTCGGACCAACCCCATCGCCGACAGACCTCACGTCTCCCAGATGTCCGCCTTCGGCTGCCAGTAACCTGGCGACTATGCGGTTAGCCGCCTGGCGGTCCCGCAGCCTGCGAAGCCACCAGTCGAAGGTGGCGCTTCTCAAGATGGTGAACATGACCATGTTGTACGATGTAACGTACATCACGGGAAGTGGTTTGAGGCAGGGCGGATCAGGCGAGAGGAGGCGACGTGGGCAGCAGCAGGTGTCTCTAAAGAGTGATTTACTTGCTGACGACGAAGACGTAAATCGCAGACTTACGCAGCTTGATTTCTATCCAGATGTGGGCCTCGGTCGGCCAGACAGCACCTACCGACAAAGGCCAAATCGTAGTGATAGACTGCTGGGGCAATGACGAATACGGCGAAGTTTCCGGGCATCCCTCATCGAGCGAACATATCGCACTCAGCCAAGAGAATTATACAGAACCTGCTTAAGCCTGAAGGCAAGCTGACAAAAGTCAGAGCCACTCCAGCGCCTCAAGAGCCTTCTCGCCTCTCGTGTACCTCGCCGGCATCGCCGGTGACTTCCAGCGGCCGTGTGTCTGTACCGCCTGCAGCGGAGCTCCCCTGCGCGTCATTCTGAGCGCCAGGCCCACACGCCCGGAGTGTCCCGAGTATCCATCACCCAGACCCGCGGCCCGCGCCATGCTCGCGATACGACGGCTGATCTGCGACTCCGACAGCCCGAAGACCGGCTCATCGTCGGTCCAGGCCTCGGTATCCTGTCGCAGCTCCTTCAGTGCGGTCAGCGTGTCCGGCGTGATAACTACGTAGGCGCCCTCACCCACCTGGTCGGTCTTGGAGCGCTCGATGTACACAAGACCGGCACCGTCCTCAGCATCGAGGACGTCACGCCAGCATAGTGCCGCAGCTTCAGAGATCCGCAGGCCCGCGTCTGACAACACAGACGCCAGGGCGATGTCCAGCCGGCCGCGCTTCAGTGCCGTCTCCTCCAACTCCAGAGAGCCGCCACGAGTAGTTCTTGGCATAAACGCCGTCGCTCTTATCGCCGCCAGAGCGTCAGCATCCAGTGGCTTGGCCTGCTTCTGTGCCGCGCCTACCCGCCTGGTCAACCCACGCAGAGTCTCACTGACGCCCACGGTAACCGGTGACTCCAAGCCCGCGCTCCTGTGCGCGTCGACTATGGCGGAGACCGCAAGCCGCACCGTGGACATGCTCTTGCCATCATCGGCCAGCTCCGCGGCGTAGGCCGCGACAACCTCCGGCGGTGCAGGCAAAGGTATGAAGCCCTCGCGGCCGCACCACGCCTGGAACCTTTGCACCTGGCTGGCGTAGTTCTTACGGGTGTTCTCTGACTGTGCGTCCTCGAGGGCGTCCGCCACACGCCGGCGCTGCTCGTCGGTGAGAGTCGTCGGTAAGCTCTGATTGTTCGACCGGATATTGGCTAGCATGATGAACTGGTGTCTAAGTGAGGCATGATACGAAGCATGAACTCGTTGAACATTGGCACCGTAAAGGCGGTGTCACCGTGGCTGGGGCTCCAGATCATGCCCTTGTGGATTAGCTGAGCGCGTGTGGGGGCCAACGAGGTGACCTCCCGGCCCATCACCTGGGCAATGTCACCGGACCGATGAGGGCCCGGTCCGAGCTCCGCCATACACCTTAGGTATCTCTTCTCCGATGGCCTCAGCCTATCGAACCTGACCAAGAAGAAACTCTGGTCGAGATCAGCAATCACCCGCTCAGAAGCGTTGTCAAAACTGGCGCTGGAAATAGGCGACCTTTCGGCAACGTCCCATAGATGCTTCCCCCATACCTGCAAAAAGTATGGGTAGCCCTCCGTTCGATTGACGATGGCGTCAAGGACTTCAGGCTCTATCTCGACACCTTCGTCCTGAGCTGGCTTCTCGATCGCTACTCTGGCGTCGTGGGCCAGTAGAGGACCGACTTCAGGGAAATCAAACAACCTTTCAGCGTAGGACTTGGCATTGCCCATACCACCCCGCAGTTGAGGTAAGCCCGCTGCAACCATCGTTACCGGCAGCTGCCTCTGTGCAGTACGGTGCAAGGCCGTAATCAAGGCCGCCAGTTGGTCCTCTTTCACATATTGAAGTTCGTCTATGAAAAGCGCAACGCAACTATCGTCTGCCCTGGCAGCTACGCCTACCGCCTCAAACAGGTCCTGGAGATCCATCTCAAGGTCACCGTTGTCAGCTAAGCCCGGCTCCGGACTGAAGTCCAGACCCACCTCAATATCCTCGTACCTGACCCTCAGGGCGTTTGCAAAGCCTGCGAGTCCCCTCAGGGCACGTTGGGCGAGCGCTTTCGCAGCCTCTCTATGTGAGAGCTTAATCAGCGCAGTTCGCAGCTGAGGAGCCAGTATAGAGGGTAGCGACCGGCCTTCAGGCGCTTCGATCGGAAGCGTAATGACTCCTTCCGTCTCTGCGTCCTCGCGTATCTGGTCCAGCAACACGGTTTTACCTACACCCCGCAGGCCGACCATGACGATACTTTTGCTTGACCGCCTTGAAGCGATACGCGCCAATGCAATACGCGCAGCATCCCGAAGATCCTCACGCCCTACCAACTCTGGTGGACGTGTACCTGCGCCAGGCGCGTACGGGTTGCGAATTGGATCCATACGGATATTTTATAGCAAGTTTATGTATCTTACAAACTAATTATAAACTCGCTAAACTCGCTATAAATGGCAACTGGCACACGCCAATGCTGCTCGTCGATGATGACCGTGGGGGAGAATCCGACACTCTGGAGTGTCATGAGCTGCCTCATCTAAATGCGGTATAAGTAAAATTATACGGCATTTAGATTGGCCAGGAAATCACCTCTTCTGAGGACGTCAGGCAGTTCTTTGCGTCCCATGACGACAGTGGGTCAGACCTGCGTGAGCCTGACTGGAAGGAACACCTCAAGACGCTCGGCTTCCAGCTCGGCCACCCGAGACTCCGGGTTGGCGGGTGTTTGAGGACATCGAGGCCGGCGCTGGACCTGAGACTGAATTCGGGCACCATCCCATGTACTTCAATGACTATGGGTTCGGTTGAAGTGCCATTACCGACGTGTTAGATTAGAGCAATAAGACAATAAATTATTGAGGCAAGTCATGAAGACTATCAGCGTGTCGGTCGAGACTGAAACCCACAGGCAGGCGCGAATCAGGGCTGCAGAGACTGGAACCACCGTGTCTGCAATGATGCGCGACCTCCTGGTTGAGTTTCTACAGCGCCCTGCTGCCGAACCCGCCGAGACGGAACACGAAAGGCGCGGTCGGCTACTGGACGAAGTGCTCGATGACTTCAGAAGCAACGGGATAGGCGTGGACACCGGCAGCATTCTGAGCCGGGAAGAGATGTACGACAGAAATGCGACTCGTTGACACCAATATCCTATTGTACGCGGTTAGTAATCGTGATGCCGATTCTGCAAAGCGGTCGAGAGCGACGACGGTCTTGAAGGAACCCGACATTGCGCTGTCTATACAGGTTCTCCAGGAGTTCTACTATCAAGCCACGAGACCGCAAGGACCGGCGGGCCTGAGCCACGAACAGGCTATGGCCTTCCTCAGGCCTCTGAGGACGCTACCGACGCAGAGTATCACACTTGGTCTATTCGACAGGGCAACCGAAATCAAGCAGAGGTTTGGTCTCTCTTACTGGGACGCGGCAATACTTGCCGCGGCTAAGATGCTTGGATGCGATGCAGTTTACTCTGAGGACATGAACCACCAGATGAACTATGACGGACTTCGGGTGTTAAATCCGTTCTCGGACTAGGCGCCCCGGCGATTTGCCGGCGACGGGATGTTGCGCAGTCGGGCTGAAATCGCCGATTTTCACGCGGATCGGCGAGAAGCCGGTGCAAACAGCGGAGCCGAAGTTTGGGTGAACTACTCGCCACGCAGCCTGCGAAGCTCAGCCTCAAGCTCCGTGGCGCGAGCTTCGGCAGTCTCAGCACGATTCTCGGCGACGTTGGCGCGAGATTGGGCATCCTCAGCACGAGACTCCGCCGCCAGACGCTCAGCTCGTTCCTGTTCAGCGCGAGACTCCGCCGCCGTCCGTCCGGTTCGCTCTTCCTCGTGAGAGTATAGATAAGTCTCGGTCACGGGATTGAAGAAGCGCAACCTCCCATCCTCCCAGCATACATACAGTCCCAGTACATCGCTGTACCCTCGAAGACGACCGTCGCCCAGATTCCCGATCGCTATCGGCTCATACGCCCCATCCACCAGACGGTCTCCCGCAAGCGCCGCATCGTGGTACTCCCCACCGCTCGGATCGAACCGCCAGTATTCTCCGATGCCGAACCGCTCGTAGTCAGCCCTCTTGTCCGTGTAGTCAGCCTCGCCCGTGCTCTGTGACGCAACCTCCAGCACGAAGTCGGGCGCCTTCCCCTGTCGGTCTATCGCATACCCCCGCTGCTCCTCCATCAGCTCCCGGTCGCCGTCCCGCACAAACATCAGGTCCGGTATCCGTGTATCCACTCCCACTGGTGAGGTAAGGGTAACCGGAACCTCGCTCGCCACCGTGACATTCGGCTCGTCGGCGTAGTGTATCGCAAGCGACGTGATTACCGAAGGTTCGTAGAGGTGGAGCCAGTTCTGCATGTCGTCTCGCGGCGGATACTCGGGGAAGCGTTCGAGCCTGCCCGCTTCCTTCGTGAGTGTGGTCGTCCTGCTGGTCATCGCGGTTATCTCCGGAACTGAGTGAGTTGAGCGATTGCGATTGCCGCCATTATACCACTGGCGAGGCCGGAGCCTCGGGGAGCATGTGAGTAGTGTTAGTGCCAAATCAAAATGGGCGAAATCGTGTCGTTGCTCAGCGATTCCGTCCGCGCTAACTGCTCAGCGGAAATGTACGCATCACTCTGTGTCATGCCTCGAAGACACTGATCTCCATGCCCAGCTCAGAGCGCCGACGCCAGACCTGTGTCCTCTCGCGCGGAGTCATGTCATCACGTAGCTCCAGCCAGTAGCGCTCGAAACACACTTCGCAGTAACCACCCTGGCAGCCCGGCCAGTTCAGCGGATTGTCCGCAAGAGCGACAGCCGGACGGTCCACACGCGCACCGCGGAA
>CAZWDM010000094.1:0-3396 GCA_964632415.1 uncultured Dehalococcoidia bacterium
GTCCAGGGCGGGTCGAATACGAGGTCGACGTTGATGTCCTCGACGCCCTCGAGTTCGGCGAGCCGCCACTCCGCCTGCTGCGCGATATAGGGTCCCATGCCGCAGCCCGCGAAGGTGAGGGTCATCTTCATGTCGATGTTGCCTTCGGCAAGTGAGACATCGCGCACCAAGCCGAGATCAACGATGTTTACCGGGATTTCGGGGTCGTACACGTCCCTCAGCGCCTCGTACACTTCGTCCAGCGTAAGCTCTGCCGTGTTGGTCATGCTGCTCCTCCGTGCTTGTCTGCTTCCTAGGAGGTCATTGTAACACGCTGTCCAATGTTCATGTGTCATCGGCGCTGCAGGCTGGTGGGGTGGGACGCTGTCGGTGCCGCCTGGAGGAGGTGTCTGGCGTTCACCGGGCGTCGGCGATTCTCTTGAAGGCGCATATATGCTGTGCTATTCTCATGATTGGCCGGGGAGTAGCGCAGTTTGGTAGCGCACTTGCATGGGGTGCAAGGGGTCGCTGGTTCGAATCCAGTCTCCCCGACCATTCGAGCATAGCTCGCATTGAAGGCTGGCATTTTCTGTCATAGGATGGGGATGCCAGCCTCAATTGCTTTGGGGTCTGCGCTAAGGAGGATGCACATGCCGTATGTAACCGTCCCTGAAGCCCAAGCAGAACTGCCCAAGCTCCTTGCGAAGGCGGAGGCGGGAGAGGAAATCGTCATAGCCCGCAATGGGAAGCCGGTTGCGCGTCTAATTGGCTACCAGACGCCGCAGTATGACAGGCCTCCCAGAGGCGTGAGACGGTCAGGCGTATTGAAGGGAAAGATCCGTATCGACGACGAGTTGTTCGCCAAGCCATTGCCAGATGAAGAACTGGCGCGTTGGGACGGCTCTGTCGAGTGAGCATATTACTCGATACGCACGCTCTACTGTGGTGGTTGTCGGAAGACAGCAAACTTACCACGGCGGCATACAATTCGATAGCAGACAGTGAGGGTACTGTATTCATCAGTGCGGCTTCGGCTTGGGAGATTGCGACGAAGAACCGGCTAGGCAGGCTTCCAGAAGCCGATGCTCTGGTTCAGAATGTTTCCTGGTACATTGCTGATCAGGGTTTTATTGAGTTACCGATAACGGTTCTTGATGCCGAACAGGCCGGACGATTGCCTGAACACCACCGTGATCCCTTCGACCGCATACTCATAGCGCAAGCATTGAACCGCGGCTTGGCTTTACTGTCAAATGAACGACAGTTCGATGAGTATGGTATCAATCGTATCTGGTAATGTCCTTACTGCAAGGCAAAATCGGTGGGAGAAAGCAATTGCCAATTATCAACTATCCACCGCTGTCGGGACCGTCATACCCCGATACGCTGGACGAGCAGCTTCGCGCGCTGGAGTCGGATTCGCAGTTGCGGGCGTTTGCGGATGCGCGGCGTCGGCTTGCGACTGACCCGCACCGGCCGGCGTACCACTTCTCACCGCCGCAGAATGTGATGAACGACCCGAACGGGCTGTGTTTCTGGCAGGGGCGGTGGCACCTGTTCTTTCAGTACAGGCCCGGCGGCGCGGATGACCGCGTTCACTGGGGGCATACGGTCAGCGACGACCTGATTCACTGGCGCGACCTGCCGCTTGCGCTGTACCCGGACACGGAGAAGGACTGCTACAGCGGGCAGAACCTGGTTGAGGACGACCGCGTAATCGCCATCTATCACGGCACGGAGTCGGGTAACGCCATTGCGACTGCATCCGACCCGCTGCTGCTGAACTGGCAGAAGCACCCGAACAATCCGATCATTCCCATGGTGCCGATAGACGATAACGGCCTGCCGTATCGCGTGTTCGACCCGTGCATCTGGAAGCAGGACGACGGCTACTACTACTCGGTGTCCGGCACATACAAGGACGGCGTGCGCGGGGAGGACTGTCAGGGTATCGACCACCTCTTCCGCTCGAGGGACCTGGCGGAGTGGGAGCATATCGGCGCGCTGCTGGAGGACACTTTCTTTGCGGAGCGCGGCGAGGACCAGGCGGTGCCGGTGTTCTGGCCGCTGAGCGACATCGCCGGCAATCCGAGCGGCAAGCACATGCTGCTGCTGTTCAGCCACAAGCGTTCGGGGCGCTGCTATGTCGGCGACTACGATCCTGCCACGCATGAGTTCACGCCCGACTTTCACCAGCGGATCAACTATGGCTCATATACCGTGGGCAGCTTGCACGCGCCGTCCGCTGCTATCGGACCTGACGGGCGGTTCACGGCGATCTTCAATGTGAAGGAGGGCAAGCCGCCCGCCGGATGGGACGATATCATGTCACTGCCGCGCCACTACTGGCTGGCGGAAGGCGGGACGCTGGGTATGTCGGTGGCGGGCGATGTTGAGTCGCTGCGACACGACCACAGGCAGGTCGAACCGATGGACATACCCGCGAGCGGTGAGGTTGTGCTGGACGGCGTCGGCGGCAATACGGTGGAGATCCGGGCGACAATCGAACCGGGGGACGCCCGCGAGGTTGGGTTGTATGTGCTGCGCTCGCCGGCCGGTTCGGAGCGGACGCGCATATCGCTGTACCCGCAGGACAACCGGCGCTTCGACATGAGCTCGCTGCAGATCGACGGCGCGGAGGCGTCGCTGAACCCGGAAGTGTTTGCGCGGACGCCGGAGACGGGCCCTATCAAGATGGCTGAAGGAGAACCGCTTCGGCTTCGCGTATTCGTTGACCGCAGCATCGTGGAGGTGTTCGCAAACGACCGGCAGTGCCTGACACTGCGCGTCTATCCGCAGCGCGATGATAGCGCGGGTGTGTCTCTGTTTGCTCGCGGCAGCAGTGCGCGGCTGGCGTCGTTCGACATCTGGCAGATGGGGAGTATCTGGGAGTAGAAGGAACGGGATGTACAGGATAGGGAGGATGGAAAAGCCTGTTTCTCCCGCCTATCCATGTAGGTACGCTTCCGCGGCACGCTCAGCACCTTCCTTCAGTGCTTCAAGGTTCTTCATCTGTTCCTCTTCCCTGGAACTCAGGAAGAGGAATACGACGTCCTTGACGGTCTTTCCGGTGACTCGCTCGGTGATGAGGGCGTATGTCCCGGCCTGTTCTCGGTAGCGGTCGTTGGCGATGTATTCGGCGGCGCCGGCGTCTATGGCGTCGGTCTTGTAATCGACGATTACGAGCTCGCCGTTCTCCTCGAAGAGCAGGTCGATGAAACCTTCCAGCACGCCCTCACCGACGGGAGCGGCTATGTGCGCCTCGCGCCAGTATTTGCCGGAAGAGACTGCGCGGCGCACGATGTCGCTGTCGATTGCGGTCTGCGCCAGTTCTTCGATTCTTGACTGCAGATGGGGTATGCCCTCGGCGGTCGCCTGCGCGCGGGCGGTGTTCTCGATGCCTTCGCCCGTTTCGAG
>CAZWDM010000094.1:3496-9716 GCA_964632415.1 uncultured Dehalococcoidia bacterium
CTCGGCAATCTTCGTGGAGTCCATGCGGGAGTTCCGGCTGTCTGGCCTGTACATGCTCAGCACGAGATGGTCGCGAGCGCGTGTCGTTGCGACATACAGCAGCCGGACATGCTCGTCATCTTCCATCGCTTTCTCTCGCTCCTCCAATGCCTCATAGCCGGCTGTCTGGAAACGGCTGTTGCTGGTGCCTGCGCTGACTTCGACCTCGCCGCCATCGAAGAGAACCTTGTCCACGCGGCTGTTTCGGTTGTTGTTCAGACCGGTGAGGACGACGACCGGGAACTCCAGCCCTTTGGCGGCATGCACCGTCATTACGCGCACGGCGTCCTCGTCCGACTCTGGCACGGGCGTCTCCGTAACGCGCGCGCCCTCTTCTGCCTGCCGTTGCACCCAGTCGAGGAAAGCGCGTAGTGAGTTGCCGCCCGCTGCCGCAAAGGCGCGCGCCTGCTCGACCAGGAAGCGATAGCGGCGCCACTGTTCCCGCTCGCGGCGCCGGCTTACCGCGGATTCCATCAGCAGGCGTTCCCGTATGAAGCCATCGACGAGTTCCGCCGTTCCGGTCCACATGCGGCGGTCGTGGGCATCCCGGAGTACGGACAGGGACGCAGCGACGGGAGATTGGTCGGCGGTCTTGCCCCCATCCGAACCTTCCCCCTCAGGGGGAAGGGGCATCTTGTGGAGATAGTTGAAGGTGCGGTGTGTTTGATGGAACTTAAGCAGGTCCACATCGGTGCAGGCGAATGCGGGCGAGCGGAGCGCGGCGACGATGGCGATCTCGTTGGCGGGGTCGTCGATGGCGCGCAGGCAGTTCAGCAGGTCGCGGACCTCCTGCGTGTCGAAAAACAGCGACGCGCCTTCCAGCCGGTAGGGGACATTCGCATCGTCGAGTGCCAGCTCCAGCGTGCGCAGGGCGGTGCGAGTGGGCATCAGGATGCAGATATCCGAGTAGGAGGCGTTCTTGTAGCATTCGTTGCCACAGTCGTCCAGAGGTCGCTCGGAATCGAGAATCTGCCACTGCTCGCCGATGATCTGGTGGAGCAGCATCGCAATGCCGTCGGCTTCAATGCGGCGCGCAACGTCTACCTTGCCTTCCACTTCATCGCCTACTGACCACACGCTAGGCGCGGCTCTGTGGCCGGTATTCGCGCTCCAGCGATAATCTATAGGTGTGTAGTCGGCCTGTTCGCCGCTGCCCTCTGCCATCCACTTTGCGAAGAGCGTGTTCACCCATTCGATGACCGGGCGCTGGGAGCGGAAGTTCTGCACGAGGCGCAGGGTCTCGCCGCCCATGCGCTCCTGCAGGCGGCGCATCTGGCGCACGTCGGCGCGGCGGAATCGGTAGATGGACTGCTTCGGGTCGCCGACCACGAAGAGCTTTCCCTGTTCCGGTGTTATTTCGCTCCATTCGCGGGGTCTCTCTCTGCAGGGCGTGGAAGGGTCGGCGTCTTCGGCAAGGAACATGGCGATTTCAGCCTGGATGAAGTCGGTGTCCTGCGCCTCGTCGATGAGCAGGTGGGAGAAGCGTCTGCGGAAGTGGTCGCGGGCGTCGAGGTCGTCCCGCAGCATGTTTCGCGTCCACACCAGCAGGTCGTGGAAGCCGGCGCGACCCTGCGCCTTGCGGTCGTCCGCGTACGCCAGCACGAATTCCCTGAGCGCGTCCAGCAGGGGCATCAGTGCGGCGGTGCGTGTCTGTGCGACGGCCTCGGCGACTTCAGCCTGTAACTCCTTCTGAATAGCCTTCAGGCGTGTGCAGGCGTTCTTGTCAGAGACATCGTCCATATTCCAGTTGCCCACTCGGCCTATATTGCGACTGAGCGGAAGCAGGCGTGTCAGCAGTCGCACGGCAGGCGGCGAACTTGCGTCCAACGATGCAAACTGCCGGATGGATGCCAGCCGCGCCTGGGTGTGGTTGTACAGTGGGTCTTCGTCGCCGATCTGGGAGAAATGGCAGAGCCGCTCCATCTCAGGGACGGATTCAAGGAGCAAGCGAACGGCTTCGGCTGCACGGGAACCGTCGGTGGTGCCCGCGTCGAAGGTAACACCGGCGAGCAGGTCGTAGTTCTCGTGGAACTTCCGGGCGATCCCACGCAAGCCGTCTAATCTCAGGCCGAGCGACAGCGTCATCAGGAAGTGGGGCTGCAAGTCGGGGTCGTCGAGTGCGCCGTCGATCCACTGCGTCCACGCCTCGTCGAAGGCGAGTTCGCTCTCGATGGAGTCCATCGTGTCGAATGCCGGCGGCAGTCCCGCCTCCAGCGGACGCTCATGCAGCAGGGCGGCGGCGAAGCTGTGCAGCGTCTGGATAGCCGCGCTGTCAAGATGCTCGACGCCCAGCCTGCTGCGTTCTCGTATTTCGTCGCTGAGACCGGTGTCGTCGGCTGCCTTTTCCAATGCGGTGCGGATGCGGTCTCGCAGTTCAGCCGCAGCCGCTTCGGTGAATGTGATGGCGGCGACCCTGTCGAGGGTGGTCTTGCCGCTGCCAACGAGTTCGAGGATGCGCCCGACAAGACTGGTGGTCTTGCCGGTACCCGCCCCGGCCTCAACGAACAGCGTCTCGTCGAGTGAGCCTGTTATGCGATTTCGTTCTGCGTTGTCTTGTGGTTGGAACATAGGATTAACAGGATGTACAGGATGGAAGTTTTACTACACTACTAGTTAAGACCGATACCGTAGAGTACATTTCTGCAAATATATGGTATTATTCTATATGTTTTGAAACCTGTAATTATAAGGCGGCTGTCAGAATAGCAGCCGCTCCTACCATCAATACTCAGTGAGTTTGTGTAATGGCAACACCGCAGTTCGAAAGGCCCCTGAGAGAAAGGGTCGCAAGCAACGAGACCAGATTGGAATATCTGGAGAGAGAGTTGACCTTCATGAAAGCCCAGTTGTGGGGGTTGATCATCGGTGTTGTTGCAGTGCTCACTGTGTCCATCATTGGCCTTCTGTCGGGGAGTTAGGTTCGCCTTCCGCCAGCCGCACATAGTCGGCGAGGAGTGGTGAATTGCTCTTGAGGCTCCACTGCACATCGCGCCTCGACGGGCAGAGCGTCCTGAAGTCGCAGTACTGGCAGTTGGCGAAGCCGCCCCTGTCGGGCTCGCCGGGGTTGGCAGGGAACAGGCCGTTTCGGATGCCTCCGGCAATGGTTGACATGCCTTCGCGGAAACGATCCATCACGCCTTCGTCTTCGATATTGACGGGGGGCGTTGGGACCATCTCGAATTTCCCCCTGCTGGTGACGAACCAGTACGCCGCGCTGACTTCCGCGAAATCGCCCAGCGCCTGCCGCGCCGCGAGCGAGTATATGGCGAGCTGAAGGAGCCTGCCGCGGTCGATGGGGTCGTCCTTCAACTTGCCATACGAGCTCGATCCGCCCGTCTTGTAATCCAGCACCAGCGCGCGTCTGCCGGCGCTGTCCGCGTCGATGCGGTCAATCTTCCCGCGGAACCGGACTCCGGTGCCGTCGGGCAGCGTGAGCTCGGCGGGCTGCCAGCCATCGTCATCCATTCCGAACTTTGCCTCAACGCCGAACGGTGTCAGGCCATTCTGCCCCCGGATGCGCAGGTCCTCATCGAGAAAGGCATCGAGGTCTATCAGTATTTCGTCACGCGCAATCTGCCACAGCACTGCCTTGCCCGTTACCCCGCTCGCCTCGGCTTCTGCGAAGTGCTGTGAGGCGATCTCGCGCAGCTCGTCCCGGTGGCGCGCGCTCCATTCGCCGTGCGGCCCTGGCAGGCTGCCCTGCCTGCGCGCTGCGTCGATGAACTCTTCGAGGATGTTGTGTACGAGCGAGCCGCGATCCATTGGCGAGATGTCGTAAATGTCTGCGGGATTTTCTTCGGAGCTAAGGCGCAGCACGCTGCCGAGGAAGTAGCTGAACGGGCACTTCCCCCAGCGCTCCAGACTTGTCGGCGACTGCGGGCGCTCTGTGAGGATGCTGGACAGGTCCACGCCGGAAGCGCTCAGGTTGCCGTCCCACTCCGTGAACCGGTCGCTGAACCTGGAGGCGTCCAGGCGCATGGCGTTCGCGAGTGCGCCGTCGCCGGCTAGCGGATGGTTCTGGACGGGAAGACCGGCTGCCTTCCATGAATTCAGGCGTTCCAGCCTGTAGTCGTGTGGGTCGGCGTGGCTGATGTCCCGCGTGGTCGCGAGCGAGTGGCGCATCGAAGTGATGACGGTCATCCAGGGCTTGCCGCTCAGTCCGGGCAAGTCGGATGAGAACACATTCCTGCCTTCCAGCCGCGAAGCTTCTTCGAGGAACCATCGCGAGGGGAAGTTCGCGCGCTGTCCGGCGGGGTCGGCGACGGGATAGGACATAGTGCGCTTTGGCGCGGTGGCGAGCGCGGCAAGGAACTGGTAGCGTTCGTCGTCCTTCTTCTGCTGTTGAAGCGGCAGGCCCGCTGTGGTGCCGCCGGCGCGCTCCCGGTCGCGCTCCGGTATGAGCGGGTCGTCCCGGGATGGCGGCGGGACTGCGCCCTCTATCATGCCGACGATATGCACGACATCGAAGCTCATCGCGGCTGCGCTCCTGAACGGCGCGACGAAGACGCCATGCCCGACTGAACCGAGATGTCCGACCGAAGCATAAAATGCCTCACCCAGGGCGCGGCGGAATGTGTCGAAAGACGGCTGAGGAGAGACGCTGTCTAGTGACTGCAATTCGTCCAGCACTCGCTCCACCCAGTTATAGGCGGACTGCTCGGCGTTGGGGAGATGTTCGGGGTCGATGAGGTAGTGGTCCAGCGATTTCTTTGCCCAGCGGGAGTAGTCTGTCCAGGATGTATTGCCTGACGGGTCTGTTGCTGCAATCAGGTCTCCAATGAAGCGCGTCAGCCGACGCGCCACTTGTGCATCGGAGCGCATGCGGAAGGCGCGGGCTTCGTATATCTCATCCTGCGATTCCCATTCGGCGGCTGCGGTATCCTGGTTGTCGGCGAACTGGTTGAGCCGCTGTTCCCAGCTATCGGCGCCACGCACCACCTTCGCCTTCCTGGAGATGGTGTCCCAGAGGGTCGGATTGAAGGACTCCGGGCTTATGCCGTACGGCGGCTTGAGGGGGCTGCCCGTCAGCCATGCCATCACGGCGTCGCGGGAGAATTCGGCCTCCCGTAGCCCCAGAAGCCCGGTGAGCGTGCTGCCGACGGCGGTGTCGGCGAGCGACGAGGTGTTGGGGCCGGCGACTGGAATGCCGGCAAGCTCGAGTTCTTCGCGAATGAGCGTGCCGTATGGCTCGTCTTTGCGGTATAGCACGGCCATGCGATGGAAGGGCGTGCCATCCTCCGCGCGCTGCATCATGCGGCGAATCACCCAGCGCAGTTCCTGGTGGGCGTCGGGAGCGATCAGCAGGTGGGCGCTGGGGCTGACAGGACTCACGGGATGGTGAGGGGTTTCGCTGCGAAACGCGGATTCAGCCAGGGCAAGTGTGGACCTGTCGGCGTCCGGGTCGCCGGTAATGCCAAGCAATACTGAGCACTTGCCAGCCTCCGCGAGCGCCTGAACAAGAAAAATCTGGGATGGTGTCAGTCCGTGTACACGGAAGAATACGATATCGCCCAGGTCGTCCAGTCCGTATGCACTGCCGCTTCGGACGGCGTAGGTGGCGGCACCCGCAAGGTCCTCGTCGTCGTAGTATCTTTCGGTCTGCCCGCGATATCCGCGGTAAAGCGCGACCGTCTCGGAGCGGAGTCCGCCCTGTGCTTCGAGATTGCTTAGGGCGCCTTCCGTGGCATTTCGCAGATCGCGGAATGTGCGCCGCAGGCTCTGGTGCGTGGACGGATGGTCGCGCAGAGGTTCAAGCATCCCTGTTGCCTGTGACGCTGCTTCGCGCACTACCGCGCTGTTGATGATCGATGTCAGGGGGCGCTTGCCTTGCTCTGATAACAGGGGGGCGCCAAGAAGCTCGGCAAGGCGCGGAAAGACCATGAAGCGCACATTCGCTATGCCCTCGAGTCCGAGGCGGTGGCGCAGGGAGAGGTTCGAGTTGTCGCTTGGGCCAATCACGGTGACGGGGCGCAGGGGATCGCTGCCCTGTCGAAGCTTGATGAACTTAAGAAGCTCATCGGAGTCGGAGGGGCTTAAGTGGGAGACCTGGAATGCGGTGGTCGTGGTCAATTCTGTACTCGTACTCTCATCCTCTCATCGCCGGAACCGTCATACCGGCACCAACAGCAGCAGCACTAACAGCGCAAGCACCGCCAGCCCGCCAATCAGCGCGAATGCCGGA
>CAZWDM010000095.1:0-2816 GCA_964632415.1 uncultured Dehalococcoidia bacterium
TTCCTTGCGGCGCTTGCGGTGTCAGGCGCCTGCACCGTGTTGCAGTCCCTTCGGCGTGGACGCTTCGGAGCGGCCCATGTGCTTATACCAGGCCCGTCTCCCGTATTCGTCTCGGTATCCATAACTGCCCTCTCCGGCGGTGGACCGGGCATGGTGTCCTCGCTGATCACCGTCTTGTCGCTGCTACAGTTCGCAATAGGATAACGTCCTCTTGGCCTGCGACGCCGGGAGACTGCGGTGGTAGGTTCTGCTGCCATACTGACCTAGAAGTTGCGCGGATCGCGGGCGAAGGTGCAGCAAATGCACAGTTAGTTGCAGTCAAAGCCGCAGTATTCGCACTTAAGCGACGCAGGCGGCGTCCTACCTGCAATTTCCCGTGTGAGATTCTCCCCGAGTCAACATTGCGACTCTACTGGAGGTTGTCCAGTTTAAGGGATTGGCTCAGCTAGGGGCTCGAAGACTGGATGCGATAAAGAGGGGGCAAATTTCTTGCATCGGACTTGAAAGTGCTAAGCCTAGTCGTATCCGAGGTCGAGCATCAATCCGGCCAAGTCCAATGAGCCGAAATAACGGTTATCAGTTAAGCCCACCGTCAGCCCCCTCTGGCAGGCAGCAAGTCCTAGTCCCAAGGCGATGAGAGTCCTGCGTGAGTTGTCGGCACGGAAGAACACCGTGGGCTTCCGTACGCCCTCCAGCACGACGAGCGACTAGTCATTTGCGCCATGGCTGAATACGACCTCGATATCCCAGTGGATGAGTTGAAGTCGAGAGGCCGGTGGCAGCGATCTATCCGGTAACTGGAATGTGTTTGTTCATCCAACCGAGCAGTCGCGAAAGATACTCCTCCCTGAGTTTGGGGTGACCGGTCCTGACGAAACCGTGGGAGCTATCCGGGAACCGGACGAACTCGACCTCCTTGCCCAGCCGTTTGAGCGTCACGAAATACTGCTCAGACTGTTCTATCGGACAGCGATGGTCGGCCTCGCCGTGCATGAGGAGCACCGGAGTTTCGACATTGGGCGCGTATGTAAGGGGGGAGTGTTCGAGGAATTTGTCCAACGCGTCCCAGCGGTTGCCACCCCACTGTACCTCTCCGAACCTGACGCCTATGTCTGACGTCCCATACATGCTGGATAGGTTGATACAAGGAGCCCCGACAACGGCAGCCTTGAATCGAGTGTCGTGTCCTATAATCCAGGAACTCATAAAGCCGCCGTAGCTGTACCCGGTGATACCGAGTCTGGACTCATCCACGTAGCCGCGCTCACAGACAATGTCGACTGCCGACATAATGTCCAGGTAGTCTTCCCCTCCCCAGTCGCACAGCACAGCCTTCATGAAGTCCGACCCGTATGTGGAGGAGCCACGCGGATTGACCGCCAGCACAATATACCCGGCTGTTGCCAACACCTGGTGCTGGGCGCTGAAGCTGTCAGAAAAGACCCCATGCGGCCCGCCGTGAATGTCCAGAACAAGTGGGTAACTCGAACCTGGGTCGAAGTTAGGTGGGAGCAGCAATCGGGATTGTATCTCGAATCCAGCCCTACTGTGCGTGAATTTCTCCAATTTCGCTGGCGGGTGCTCCTCGAAGTACGCGCTGTTGAAGTCCGTCAGTTGCTTGACAGAGCCGGAAGCGATGTCCACATAGTGCAGATCGCCCGCGGACCCTGGAGGTGTCGTCACAACAACCGCGGTTTTTGCGTCTCCATCGAATGAGAGCTGTGACATCAAGCCACCGCCCATGACCTTTCGCACATCGCCCGTATTGGCATCGGCCTGGTATATGCCCGACTCACCCTTTGCGGCGGCGATGAACGATATCTGACCGTCATCTCCCCAGCGCATCTCTGGCGCGGGCACCAGTGGTGCGTATCCTCCCGCCAGGGTGATCGAATCATCGGTTAGCTTGCGTGGAGAGCGTTCGCGTCCGATCACGAACAGCCAGGACTGCCAGCCTGCGCCTACTGCGTCGTCGTCTGAGCCTCCGACCGCCATCGCATCACCGGATGGCGACCAGCAAAGCGAGGCAACGCTGGGGAGATCCTGAGACATCAGCTCTATTCGGCCGCCGGAGGCCGGCACCACGTAAACGTCGGAATGGGTCGCCGTCTCGCGATCAGGCCTCCTATCTGCAATGAATGCGATAGACGAGCCGTCGGGTGACCAAATGGGGGCACTGTCATCACCTTCACCCTCGGTGAGTTGCCGCGTCTCGCCTGAATCGAGGTTCACCACGAAAATATGCTTGAAAGCATCGCCCCTCCATCCGAGGCCGTCCGCCCTGTACCTGATCCGCCTGGCGACACTAACACGAGGCTCTCTTTTATGATCGTGGTCGTCCGGGGCGCGGTCAGGGTCGACGTCCGATACGAATGCGAGCGCGCTGGAGTCTGGAGACCAGGCGATGTCCGTGACGCCTCCATCAATATCTGTCAACTTATGCGCCTCACCGCCATTCGTAGGAATGGTCCAGATCTGGGGTTTGCCGGCGGCGTCAGGTCGGACGAACGCGAGATGGCACCCGTCGGGCGAAAATCTCGGACTGGAGTCGCTCTTGCCACCGGTAAAGGTCGCGACTTCATTCGATGGAATGTCCATCATCATGATCTGCGATCTGGTCTCGGCGCTGTCCCTATCAACATGGGATCGAACGAAAGCCAGTCTCTTACCGTCCGGAGTTACCGACGGAGAGGCAACGCTCACGAGTTCATACACGAGATCTGGAGTGATGGCGGAGTGCATGGCTAGAGGTCCCTTCTACAAATACTAAGTCTATCTTAATCAGACAGGGGTGCTGATGGTCAAGTCGGCGGTGT
>CAZWDM010000095.1:2916-7705 GCA_964632415.1 uncultured Dehalococcoidia bacterium
ATCGACGAATGGCGCCGCCGGAATGACTTCTAGCTCGGATACTTGCTGAACATCATGAACCCGTTGCTGTCGGGTGTATTACAGCCCGCAAGGGCAGTTTCCGCTCGTACCGTCACCTGCCGCGCGCCTGCCGTTCCCCGGAGCTGCTGAATACTGTCAGCGTAGAGGACGGCACGGTTGCGTCCCGTTCCGTTATTTCCGCCACTGGAGAGGAAGGGATGCGGTCCTTCGACCCTGATGTCATCGGCATAGAAGTCGTGGGCTTCTCCCAATTTGACGCCGTGCCATTGGAAGCCTTCCAGGAATTGCTGCGTAAACGTGAGGTATCCGTCGTATGGGTTGAATATGTCAACGTCCTCGGGACCCAGCCCTGAACCCTCCCACATCTTCCGCGCAAGGCTGGCAACCGCCTCCTGATGCTCCTCCAGGGTCGCCATGCTGCTCCTGCCCCTGCTGTTGTGCTGTGCGTGGTTAAGGACATAGATCGGCTTCTGCCTCAGGTCCTTTGCGCGCTCGGCGGTGGTGAAGATGAAGGCCGCGCACGTATTCACAGGCCTGTCGCAATCATAGATCACCAGTGGTTCCTCGATCACGCGCCCATTCAGGTAGTCGTCGAGCGTAAGCTGATAGGGCTCGTGCAGCGCGTAGAAACCCCAGGGTGTCATGAGGCCGTTTCTGCGCAAGTTCAGACAGAGGGGTGCCAGCCCGTCGTGGGACTTGCCGTACTTCTGGCAGTACTGCTGGAAAACCACCAGGTTATTGAACATCGCACCGCTCTGGTAGCCCCACGGAATCGTGAATGCACTGTTCCCGTGGGCTTCATTGCCGACATTCTGTGGGTTGTTATGCCCGTACCGTCCTGAGAGGTTGACCATCGGATACCACACCAGGGCGGTCTCGCATAGACCATCGCCGACCGCCTGGGCGGCCAGTCCCATCATCGGCCCGATGTAGGGCGCGTCGGACTCAAGATACCTTATGTTCCTGAAACCCAACTCCCTCTGCATCCACTCCGCCGAAGCCCTGGTAAGACCGTCTTCGCTGTCGTAGGGAGGGTCGAAGTAAGGGCGAGGCGCCCAGGTCTGCTCGGCGCGGGTCTCTGCACTCGTGATAAGCCCGTCAATGTCGTCCAGCGACAGGCCCGCGTCCGCGATTGCCTTCAGACACGCCTCCTTGCTCAAGCCGCCGCAACTCCTGTCAAGAGTCACTCCGTCCCATCGCCGGTCCATGTGGGACTGTCCCCACCCTACAACGGCGACCTTGCCTCGGTGCTCCCAGACTCCCATACCTTCCCGGTCTCTCATCCAGCTTGTGTCGCCAATCATCTCGACTCCCTTATCGCCACGGCGTTTTCGAACATCTCCATAGATCCGGCGGGGCTAGCCGACCACCCGCCACTCGTGGACCAATTGGCCGGTGCTCGTTTCTTCGAATATCAGCTCGACCGGCGCTCCGACCGGGACCTCACCCGGTGGGGTACCCGGGAGGTTGGAAAGGAAGTTGATACCCGGGTCCTCGTCCAAGGTTATCACCGCGAAGTTGATGGGCTGGGCAGACCGGAACCCCCTGATGCGGGAGTCTCGTATCACAAAATACACGTCAATGTGCCCCCTGCCCTGCACCTCTTTCCACTCGAAACCGTCGGCCGAACCACATTCGTCGCAACGCCGGGTGGGCGGATATTGCAGCCTCTCGCACGAGGTGCAGATTTGCAGAACCAGCCGTCTCTCGTTGCAGGCGTCCCAGAAGGGCTTTGTCAGTTCATTGGGAACCGGTGCGGGTCTCTCCAGTCCCGGAATCATAGACATGGCTTGTGCCTCCTCCAATACGG
Organism: uncultured Dehalococcoidia bacterium; assembly: GCA_964632415.1. Lineage (GTDB taxonomy): Bacteria > Chloroflexota > Dehalococcoidia > Lucifugimonadales > JADFKI01 > Bin90. The sequence continues at coordinate 4,748 of CAZWDM010000095.1, forward strand.
GTAACACCATCGTGAGGAAATGACCTTATTTCGGCAACACCGACGTGAGGCAATAGCCAAAGTCAGGTAACAATTTTATTGAGACAACGCGAGTACTTCTACACGATCTCTTCGTATATCTCCGTCTCATGAGTGGACGCCAGCGCTGGGTAGATTCTTTCGAAGATATCGGTTATCGATCGCGTGGCGCGGACCTCGTTGCGTGATGCGTCGTAGGCCGCTACGGATTCCCAGCGCTGAACGGTGACCATCGTCCCGTGGGGGCCAAGTACCTTCCGGTACACGCTCAGAGGAGGAAAGCCGGCTTCAACCGTGGCCGTCTGAAGGTCCCGGAGGTGTCGCTGAAGTCCTCCCCCGCCGGGTTTTGGAGTGTAGGTTCGTCGAACGATAATCAAGAGAGTCTCCTTTGTGATTCGAGTCAAGGGCAGACCGACTCGGTCGATCTCCAATTGCACCTCTTCTGATCGAGGGCGCCACTTCAGTTGTACCATCGGCCTCGGTCACTGACAATAGCCTGGACACGCGGTGGCTTGGGATATAACTACCGAGTCCTTATCTGTTCGTGGTTACCGGAGCATTTGCAAAAAAGTCGGTCAGGCTGCAACATGTGACAATGCGTTACCTGTAGGAGGATTCATGCAATGAAACTTGGACTGCGGCGGCCTGCTAAATCTCACTTTCAACAGGACTCAGAAACAAACGGCCACGTCACGGCCGCCGAAATGTACCAGGTGCAGGACTCCTACGTCCGGTTCAATCAGAGAGACCATATGGGTTCGCAGATGATCTGGGATGCCCGGTCCAAGGCTGAAAGGGACAAGCTGAAAGTCAAGCAGCGACAGCTCACTGAGAAGGGACGCGTCGGATTCGATGCCTCCGCGTGGAGCCTCGAATACGCATCTGAGTCACTGCTGAATCTCATGGACTTCTCGAAGAACCAGTCGGACAGGCCAGCCAATGCCTGGCAGTCTGAAATAGAGCCCTCACCCGCCGGACGACCCGAAACTTCCCCTGAAGGGGCATCGCAGACTGTGAGGAAGGCCGCCCAGATGTTCGGGGCGGACCAGGTTGGCTTTGCTGAGCTGGACCGTCGCTGGGTGTACTCTCACTACTTTGACGAAGAGACGAAGGATGCCTACCCCATCAAGTTCTCCGATGAGCCCGGGTATGAGCGGTACGACCAGCCCATTCGCCTCGAAGACGGAACCCGAGTCATCCCGAAGGAGATGAAGTATGTGGTAGTGATGCTCCACGAGTGGGGTAAGGACATCGACGGCACGGAGTATGCACCAACTCTTCTTACCGAGGGACTCAGCACACTGGCATACGCCCGGATGGCGCCGACGCTATGGATGACGGCTGAGTTCATACGAGGCCTGGGGTATAACGCAATCCCTATGGCTAACGACACGGCCCTGAGCATCCCACTGGCTGTCGACGCGGGCCTCGGGCAGCTTGGGAGACACGGTCTTTTGATCAACCCAAAAGTGGGGTCGCGCTGCCGTATCTCCAAGATCTTCACCGACCTTCCGCTGGAGCCCGCCGGAGCCGTGGACTCAGGCATCACCGAGTTTTGCAACGCATGTCAGAAGTGCGTTCCGAAGTGTGGCACCAAAGCCATCACAACGGGCGACCGGAGTTTCGAACCCTTGGCCAAGAGCAACTCAGAGGGAGTGCTCTCGTGGAAAGTGGATGCAGAGAAGTGCAGCACGTTCCAGATCCGTGTCGGAAGCACCTGCAGCACGTGCGTCCGCAGGTGTGCGTGGACCAAACCGCCACACAAGATGTATGCGATACCACGCTTCTTCATCAGGAACTTCCGGTGGAGGTGGCTGAACAAGACCTGGGTATGGCTGGACGATCTGGCGGGGCACGGGAAGTTCGACAAGAGGGATGCTGACTTCTGGATGGCGGACCGCTGAGCGGAAACGTCAGTCGCCTCCCTGCTGGCGGGATAGGTGGGCCGTGATCAGTTCACGGTAGCTCTCGAGGCCGGGGACATTGGCGCCGGGGGTCTTGGCGCGATCGTCCCAGGTGCGGACGCGTACCTTGGACTGCCAGTTGGGTGACCGTGTAAAGTCCTGCACCTCCCCGGCTGACATGGGGCCGCCCTGGAGACGAAGGGACTCGACGCTGACGTCGGAAAGTTTCGACGCATAGTCCTTGTCAGTGGCGACGAGGTATCGCTTCGCAGCGACATGGCCGCTGACTATGTCGGCGACGTCATCGGAGAAGCCCAGCTCCCTGAGGGCCTGTGCCCCGACTTCATCGTGCTCGACGACGCCAACGCCGGTCACCTGTCGGCCTTCGACGGGCCAGATGTGGCCGATGTCGTGGAGGAGGGCGGCGATGATTTCCGGCTCGTCTCCACCGTCTTCTGCGGCGAGGTGGGCTGCCTGCAGCGCATGTTCAAGCTGTGAGACCTGCTCGCCGTGGTACTCCGTCTGTCCGGCTGCATTGAAAAGTTTGAGAACGCGGTCGGCGGTTGTCACCGGGTCGGAAATCATGGCGGTCTCCCTTGTTGGCTATAGTGGTGTCGATGTGCAGCGATTCTGTCCGGCTGAGTGCGCGGCGATTCTGTCCATTGGTGTAGTTTGCCATAGTACCAGACTACGATGTCGTTGACTTCGGGCGCCCGCGCGCAATTGGTCGGTACTCGGAGTCCATTTACTTCCTCGAGGTGTTTCTGTGTATGTTCAGCTCACGGGCGATCTCACGTATGGACACTCCCTTGCGCTTCGCCTTCTGCGCCGCCCTCAATCTGGCCGTGTGCAACGGCGTGGGCTTTCTGCGCGTTGGAGTCGCAGTATTGCCTATTCGTCCCGTCTCTTTGCGACCGGAGATGTCGACTGTCTGCTCGGTGTCTTTGCTGATATTCAGAGTATGTAGTCTGGCTATCCATTTGCTACCCAGACCGTTGGTAGGCTTATGGATGATGGGTGAGTGTGTAGTTCTCCC
>CAZWDM010000095.1:7805-9709 GCA_964632415.1 uncultured Dehalococcoidia bacterium
GAGTTGGATGATCTTGCGGAGGAATTTGGCGCTCCTACTCAGGTCATCGTGCACCAGATTGAACGGTGACCAATGCTGCGACACATCTGAGGGACGCCCACGGGTTCTCATCAAGGGTTCCCCGTTGTTGCAAGACGGCGACTCTTAACGGAGGTGGAATCGGAATGCAGACGAGGATCGGGAACCTAGGTTTCGTTTTAACAGTGGCAATTGCACTGATGCTTGTGGTCGCGGCGTGCAGCAACGGTAGCAGCGATTGGGGCGATGCGCGCTACACTGCCGAGATGCGAAACGCTGAGGGCGAACCTATAGGCACTGTAGTTATGCAGCAAGGCTCAGGGGGATTCCTGGTGACCGTTATGGTGGAGGGCATCGAACCCGGCCCGCACGGCATCCACATCCACTCGGTCGGAACATGCATGCCCGATTTCAAGGCGTCGGGTGGACACATCAACGTGGACAACCGACAGCATGGGTTGCTCAACCCCGACGGCCCGGACAATGGCGACCTGCCCAATATCTACGCCGCCGCTGACGGATCCGTCCAGGCGGAACTATTCACGACCTTAGTTGAGCCAGACCTGCTGATGGACGATGACGGGTCCGCCATCGTGATTCACGAGAACCGCGATGACCACAACACCCAGCCAATCGGGGGTGCCGGAGGGCGCATCGCCTGCGGCGTTCTGAACTAGACGCCGAGTTCTACTTGTCAAGCGCGGGGTGATTTTGGACCATCAGGGTGTCGCTGCTCAGGAAAATGTCAGTCTGAGTGACCAGCACAGAAGTCGACCTCCAGCAGAACGTTCACACGCTAGTTGGCCTAAGTCGTTTCCAGAGTCGCAAGTCCCTCGTAGCGTCTTGGAAACTGGGGTGGCGAGATGCCTCTCATGAGTGTCGTTCCAGAGTCTCAGGTAGCACTGGTGCCCCGACATATATCGGTTTTTGATTAGCGGTATTGACTGAACAGCATCCAGTGTTGCTCATTGGCCATGAGCGGCAGCCAACCTGAGGCTGTGTCTTACCCTTGGCATCTCCTGATTTCTGTATGCGAAAGTCTCCTCCATTTTGAGAAGCCTCGCACTTTTCGGCATCCCACCGTGTAACCTGCAGCCTGTCAGTGGGAAGCGGCAGCTCTAGGAAGTGTGGCGATTCATCGGTGTTGAGCAGCCAGTCGGGCCAGTCACTGAAATTCAGCCTCCTCGGAGGCTTGGGTGAGGCAAGACAGTAGACAGGTCTCACTCGGTGAACCGAAATACCATCGTCTCCGAAGAGGAGTTTCAGTCGCGCTACTTTGGATGTCATCTGCCTAGAGTTCCAAGAGCTGTAACCCTTCGCCTCCAGAAAGATCAGCCTGTAATTGTCGTCGCCGCCTTTGAAGCATACGAGAAGGTCGATGTCTCCGTGAGTTCCCGTCACCAGATTCTTCCCGCCACCCTCGTTGTTTACGAAGGTCTAGCTGATGTCTTCACTCGCAAACGCGGAAAGGGCTGCCGCCGCCCAATCCAAGTGGTAGTCCATCGCGGCGAACGCGTCACAAGGTATTTCTTCGCCTAAGTTTGTTGCGGAACTAAGGCTCAGGCGGAAGTCCTCCGGGAGTCGAAAGTCCTTATTCCCTAGCGCATGTCCAACTAGAAAGAATCGCTCCTTTCTATTGAATCGCTGCAACAAGTTTAACAGGTCACTGACCATTCCATTCACTCCTCTCGTTGCTGCTCAAACTGTGCCCTCTAACTTCATGCTCGTAAGTGAAACCTACGAAAAGGCAACCGGAGTCCGAACTGGCAGAACAGGTCAGAATCTACATTCGTCAGCGTATCACGGGTGCAGAATACGCTCTCTTTGCATCCTACTAGCTGAGTATCGTTTATGAGGTCCAGAGATTGAATCGTAGCAGGCTGCGA
>CAZWDM010000096.1:0-9517 GCA_964632415.1 uncultured Dehalococcoidia bacterium
CCAGGAAGAGCGGATCGTGAAGGCGTCACGCTCGACGGCGGACCGCTGGATCAGAGAGGCGACTGCCGCGGCCCAGCGAGACGAGCGATTGCGCCCGGTCGAAAGATTTCCAACCACACCCTGCGACACAGCTACGCCCGGCATCTTCTTACGAGCGGCATCCCTATCAACTACCTCTCGCGCTGCCTGGGTCACAGCTCGATCCAGACGACGCTAATCTACCTGGAGCTCGTGCCGGACCCAACCGGTAGCCTGGCCATGGTGTCATAACCAGACTGGAGAACACTTGCCGCAACGCCTATTGTTAGGGACGCGGCAGCTTACTGCTTCGTGGCGGCATTCTTAGCACTTGTGCGTCAATTGCACTAAAATAGAAAGCCAGTAAATTAAGAATATGCCCGCTGCGGTGACGCGACGTGCGCTTGTGAGCCCTCTTCGGTCCCCGCGGTCTGATGAGTCCCACCAGGGGCAGAGGGCAGTCGCGAGTACCGGGGTAACGATGCTGTCAGAATCTCTAATGCAGAGCACAGGGCTATCACTCCTATATGCCTTGGGCACTGTCGCGGCATTTGCCGCAGCGGCCCTGCTGGTAAATTTCGTACTAGGTCTTCCCCTGAACCTGCTCGCAAACAAAAACGATAGCCCCCTCAGATCCGTTGAGATCCGAGTTATTGGTGCGCTCTGCATCCCAATCGCATTACTGATCATCGTGTACGGCGTTCGACGGGCGCTCACTCTGCTGCCCGAATTCTCCGCGCAGTCCCTTGGGTTCATGTCAGATCTAAATGAACTGAGACAGAACGTGTGGACCATCGCGACCATAGGTCTTGCCTGCTACACGCCGTCTCGCCTCGTCACTGCGTTCATGCGCTGGCACGGCGCGCGCGCTCCGAATGAAACACGCACGGCTCTCAACACTGTCATATGGCCGATTCTGCTGCGCATCACATCGATAATCATCTTCATCCTGGGCGCGCTTGTTGCCCTGGACATCATGGGTATTCCGGTCACGCCGCTGCTCGCAGGGCTGGGAATCGGCGGCATTGCCATCGCTCTCGCTCTCAGTCCGACGATAGCCAGTTTCATAGCAGGCACCTGCGTCGTTGCGGAGGGCAACATCAGCGAGGGCGACTACGTGGAGTTCGACTCCGAAAGAACTGGATTCGTGACCAGCATTCGCTGGCGCAGCACGGTGCTGCGCAGCAGGTTCGATGATGTAATTTGGTGCCCAACAACCTGATTACCGAGAGCATCGTGACGAACTACACGACTCCGACGACCGCGGTGACCGGAATTGTCGAAAACGGCGTTCAGCTACGACTCGGACCTCAGGCATGTAGAGCGGGTTGCTCTGGAGGTTGCGCATAAGGTGATCGAGAAGTCTGAAAACGCGAATGCAGAGTTCGAGCCACTCTTTCGCTTCTTACAATTCGCCGACTCCAACATAAACTTTCGCATCATATTCCAGGGCATAGATCGCGTAGCCACAATTGAGATACAGCACCGGATCATCATGAGCCTGCACGCGCGCTTCAAAGTCGAAAGCATCGAGATCAACTACCCAGTCAGGAAGTTGAACCTCCCGCCGTATGAAGGTCTTCTGGCGCACGGAATCGCCCATGAGACTGATATGACCGGTTCATCTCAGACGAACGACGGGCATCCCGGGCTCGTCAGATGAGTCAGAGAATAAGTTGGAGTTCTGACGGACCATTGACTGTCGACGTGGCCCATATGTGGGTTCCCACTCTCTATTTGCTACTCTGAAAGGCAGCGAACTTCGTCACGAGGTTATTCGACTTATGAGATTTCTGTCACCAAATCTGGAATTGTCCGAGCGGGACCGAGCGCGCGGGATGACGTGGCTCGTGTGGGAGGGTGTTTCCACGATGGGTTTCGGCAGCATCATGTCGAGCGGCTTCATCGTCGCTTACGCTCTCCTGCTTGGCGCCAACAACCTGCAGATAGGAATACTGGCGGCGCTGCCGTTCATAGTGCAGCCCCTTCAGCTGCTTCAGACGCCGATTGTAGAGCGTCTGCGACGCAGGAAGCTGCTTGCGGTCTGGGCCTGGGCCATCGGGCAGTTTATGTGGGTCCCGGTCGCTCTGATTCCCCTCGCGCTCGATGTCCCGGGCGGACTGGCTGTGACGGTGCTACTCGTGCTTACAGGAGTCCGCAGCCTGCTGAGCACCACGATGGTGGTCAACCGCGACAGTTGGACGCGCGACCTGGTGCCCAGGAGCTTTCTTGCCAGCTTTGCGTCAAGACGACTGACATACGCGACGATCGCCTCGATAGTGATCGGTTTGGCAGGCTCGTTGTTCATCGACTTCTGGCAAAGCCAAGGCTTGGCAGGGGACGAAGTGCTCGGATACACGATAGTGATCGGCCTGGGGGCGGTCTTCATCGCTATGGCAAGCCCCGTGTTCATGGCGCTGACCCCTGAGCCGCGAATGAGAGCAGACGCGGGAGCGCGGGTATCGCCCTTCAAGTTACTGGAGCTGCCATTTCAGGACGTCAACTACAGGCGCCTGATGATGTTCCTGTTTCTGAGAGGATTCACCACCAATCTCGCAGCCCCTTTCTTTGCCGTTTACATGCTCCAGCGCATCGGGCTACCCCTCTCTGCCGTCATTGGCTTCACGATACTGGCACAGGTCGCCACCGTTTTCTTTCTCAGGGTGTGGGGGCCGATGGCGGACAGGCTTGGGTGCAAGGCTGTGCTCTCGGTGTGCGGCTCACTCGTCTCGCTGGTCGTGCTCTGCTGGACGTTCACAACGATGCCGGAGAAACATGCCTTCACCCTGCCGATGCTTGCCGTTCTTCATGTGTTCTACGGGATAGGCCTGGCGGGTATCAACGTCGCCATGGGCACGATTGGCATGAAGCTTGCCCCTGAGGGGAACGCCACTCCGTATCTTGCAGGGGCGTCGCTTGCGGCGAATCTCGGCGCGGGCATCAGCCCACTGGTGGGAGGGCGCTTCGCCGACTTCTTCAGCGTTCGCGCCTTCAACGTCAACGTGGAGTGGATCGATCCGACACAGGCTATTCAGTTGCCCGCCTTCAGCCTGACCGGCTTCGATTTCCTATTCGCAGTCGCATTCCTGGCGGGCTTTCTCACACTCAGCAGACTGAATGCCGTGCAGGAAGAGGGGGAATCGAGCAGAGACGCCGCCATGGAGGAACTCTTGTCCAACTCTGGAGGAATGGCGCGAATGATCAATACGGTGCCCGGGCTCTCGCTAGCTGTTCAGATTCCCTATGGCTATCTCAAGAACATTCCGGGCGTGGATGTAGCTGTGGGCGTATCGGCATACCAGATCGCGGCATCAACACGCGCGGCAGCGGTCGCCGCGAGTCAGAGCAGGACTTCAGCGGACAGGGTGTCACGCGGAGTGGGACGTGTAGTCTCGGAGACCGTAAGGAGCGCCGGACAAGCCGGTGACGAGGGCGCAAGGCTTGCGATGCACGCGGCGAGGGGCGCGATGCACGCGGTCTTCGAGACGGAGCAGGACCTGCAAGCATTGACCACAGGTGCGGTCAGAGGGACGGTTCGGGCAGTAGGTAGGACGGCATCGAACCCAATGAACATCATACGAAGCGCAGCGCAAGGAATCGTCCAGGGAGCTTATGAGTCTGACGCGGATATGTACATCGTCGCAATAAGCACAATGAACGCCGCCCGTGAGTTGGCAACCGAAATGGGTGTGGACGGAGAGGAAGCTGCGCAGCAGGCGGTGGAAGGGATGCTCGAAGCGGCTGGCGAAATGGAAGTTGATACGGCGACGGAGCTGAAAGACGCTATATCGTCCGGGCATTCCGATCTGTAGTCGCTGGAAAATTGATTCTCGGAGGCCAGTATCACGCTCCTGTCTCCACCGCTTCGATTACATATCCAGGAACCATAACCATATGAGATGCCCTATCGTAAGTCCGACATTGACGGCTTCAAGCAAGCTGTCCACCCGCCGGTACGGTGGGATAGATTTCGACGTACAGTTCCAGAGAGGAGTCTCTTGATGACCAGTGAGCGAAAACTTCCAGAGGACATCAGGCAGAGGCAGGGGGCTGTCGGCAGTCTGAGGGCAATCACCCTGGATCAGATTGAGGACATAGCCAGCGAGGTCCAGAAGCTCATCGCTGCGGGAGACGAGCATTCTGCGTGGGAACGTCTTCGCGGCCTTCATCCTGCTGACATAGGCAGCATTGTGGCGGGGCTGCCCCGCACGGGCAGAGAGCGCATGCTCCGTGTGATGTCACCGGATGCCGTCGTGCACATATTTCACTACATGAACCCCCTGGAGGCGGGGCGGGTTGGCGCCCGCCTGGGCTCTGAGGCGCTTTCAGTCGTGTTCTCCCAGGTCAACCCGCGCCAGGCGCTGGCAACTGTGCGAAGGCTGCCCATACTGCGCTCGCGGCAGGCGACCGCGTCTTCGGAGGCACCTGTCCAGGATGTTGAACTGCTCGATGAGCAGCCCGACACCGCTTCCGCTCTGATGTCGGTGCAGTTTCCAGACCTTCTGGCGAATGACTCTGTGGAAAAGGCGATCGACATCCTGAGGGACATGGACGAAAGCAGGAACAGCTATACATACCTGTTCATTCTGGACGACGAGGAAAGGCTCCTGGGACAGGTCAGAATGGTCGACCTCGCGCTGGCCGATGGCGCAACGCCATTGGAGAACATAGCTACTCCCGTCATCGGTGTAGTCCATCCGGACACGCCGTGGGATGAGTGCGCCCGTCTGCGCCGTCACTATAATCTCAGTCAGTTGCCCGTGGTTGATGACGGAGGCAAACTTATCGGCGTCATCCTGGCGGAGTCGCTATTGGGAGCGGTGGTCGAGGAAGACACCCGTCAGATGCTTCAGGTCGCCAGCGTTGCAGGAGAGGCCGCCGACGGGCCGATTTCTGGTTCGATTCGTACCCGTCTGCCCTGGCTTACCATAAACCTTGGGACCACATTCTTGGCTGCCGCCACCGTCGCTTTGTTCGAGTCGACTCTCACGCAACTGGTCGTTCTGGCGGCGTTTTTGCCCGTGGTCGCCGGGCAGGGAGGTATTGGGGGTACACAAACCCTTACGCTCATCGTCAGAGCTATCGCGCTGGGAGAACTTGTCGGCGTAAGCGCGCAACGATTATTGGTTCGCGAGGCGGTGGTCGGGCTGATTCATGGGATTCTGCTCGGGTTTCTGGTAGCGGTAGTTGCAATCTTATGGAAGGGCAATATAGGCCTGGGCCTTGTTCTCGGCGTCGCCATGCTGGGTAACATGCTTATCGCAGGACTGGTCGGTGCGGGTGTGCCGCTGCTATTGAGGCGCATTGGAGTTGACCCCGCGGTGGCTTCTGCTGTGGTGGTGACCACCGTTACGGACGTCGCGGGGTTCGTTCTGTTCCTCGGAATCGCAACTGCTTCTCTTGCGCTCCTGATGTAACTTGCGCCGTCCCGACTTACGGGCTGGTCTGACATGACAAGCTACGAGGACAAAGGCGGCAGGAATACCCGGGTGACAGCTCAACGGCAGAGGCCTTTCCGGCTGTATCCACGAGGGCAGGGCTAAAGTATGTCGTCAGTTTCCGCCAATGGGCGCAGGTCTGAGGCTGCCCTGGTGACCGCGACGCCGTAGAGGAAAATAAGGCCGCTGAGATAAGCCCACATGAGGAGCACTACCACTGAGGAGACAGGACCATACACGGCGTTCCGGTTAGTGGCGAGACCGATGAACCAGAAGAAGCCGTGCTTGGCAATTTCGAAGATTACCACGGCGATCAGTGAACCGAACGCTGCGTCGCGCCACTCCACTGGTGCGTTCGGCAGGTGCCGATATACGAACGTGAAAACAAACGCGGTGAGCGCGACGGGCAGTGCTGTGGACATGGCGCTTATAACGATGTCGATCAGGAGTCTACCCTCACCAAAGTAAATCTCGAAGCTGTCGCCGATACCAACCGCCATGTAGAAGAGTGTCGTAATGTACAGGGACAGAAGAAAGACGAAAACAAGGAGGGCGGCTACAGCCATTTCCGCCCCCGTGGCTCTGACCGCACTCCTGAAGGAGGCGCCGAATACCCTGTTCACCGCCCGGTTCGTAGCCCTGAATAGGCCGTTAGCTCCGATAAACAGGCAGAGCAGAGCCACAAAGCCGAATGTGAAGGATCCGCTGAAGAGCCCGTTCACAACTTCCTGAATGACGTCGCCTGAAACGGGGAAGTAGTAGTGGAGAAAGTCGGTAATCTGCTGGTGGGCACCCAAAGGATCTCCCAGAAGAATGATTCCCATAATGCTCAGGGCGATAAGTGGAAATAGCGAGAGAATGGTGAAGTAGGCAAGCGAACCGGCCAGGTCAACACCACCGGCGAAGTAGAGGATCCGTACCGCGTTGAATATCGCCTTGCCGCGCCATGCCGCGCGGCCCCTGGGAAGCTCCTCCGATAGCTGCTCGGCAATCTCGGCCAGCCTCCTTCGGCGACCCGACGACGCGGTTGAGGCCTGTTCGGTCACATGGTCGAGAATCGCTTCTCTGACGACATCCCCGTGGGATGCGTCCATCTGGTAGGCAGCTTCAACAGCTCCTATGGCAGCTGCGACGACCACGTCAGATCCAACTTCCGGGTTGTTGTCCGTCTCGACCAGGGCCGCATCTACGGCAGTCGTCGCCACGTCTGCTATCTCCAAAACGCTGTTGTCAGCCTTCACCGCGTGCAGTACGAGAATCTCCGTGGCTCCTTGAGCGGCGTCCGCCACATCTCCTCCGACCTCTGCTACTCCGGAGACGACTCCTGTGACAGCCACTCTCGCAGTCTGTTCCAGGCCCCCTCCGTCCTCTGTGATGCCTTCGACGGCTCCTGCGACTGCCGCCACCACGGCCTCTGACGTGTCCAGCCCGGCTGACTCGGCTCCGACTATCGCCCCGGCAACGACCTGGCTGCCCGAGTGGTCCGTTCCGCTCACGTTCCTGTTTCCTCTCAGGCCTCCCGCCACCACTTCCTTTATCGCGGGTGAGGTAACGGAAACGACCTGACCGGTTCCCTCGACTACGCTGATGACGGCATCCCTGACAAGGGCGCCCGCCTCCAGGCCGATGCCTCCTACCGCCCGCGCGGAGCTTCCCGCGGCGCTGCGAGCAGCCGAATGCGCCCGAAATCCCACGGTGCGCGCGCTTCTTACCGCTCTGCTGGCGGCTTCGCCCAGCACGGAATCTGTCCCCGCGTGGTCAGGGTTGTCGGGCCTGTGATTACTGTCTCTTTGCATCTGAAGGGTATTGCCTTATTGGCTCGACGATGGTGACGCCGCCGGAGATTGGGTGCGCACATGGAATCCTAAGCGTATTCAACATCCCATTTGCGCCATTCGGCCCGAGAAGTGAGAACGGTTAAGGGCAAGCTCCAATCCGCGACCAGCTGTGTGCCTACTTCGCCGGACATCACCTTGCACCATTCAGGCGCGATTGTCTTCATATTATAGATTCCCTTCCTTGACAGTTGTCAGCGTAACTGCAACCAGGCTGCATCGACTCACTAGAATAGACGGTAGACCGGCTGCAAAAGTAACGCGGGGAAGGACGAGAGCATGAGTTGCCCGAAGTACCGTTCACGGCAATCCCGTGTTTCCCCTCTTCTTCACGACAGAGAACCTCTTCATGACAGGCCGCATTACCTACTTCTGATTCGTCAGGGTACATGCGTTACTTTTCCGCCAATCTATCCGTCTTACCTAGTAGGGAGTGGACAATGTGCGGACCTACCTCGTAACACTCGTAAGTATGAGTAGGATAGCGAGAAATTCGCTTGTCGGCAGGAGCATCCTGTCAGACTTCGCGGTAGGGGCAGTCTGCCCCGCAGAATTGTTTGTGGCCGGCAAGGCGTAGCAAGGGGCGAGGAAGTGGCTGAGATTGGAATTAGTCGAGCACAGGATACGGCTGACCACAGCAGCGCCCAGACAGAGGCGGAGGTTTTTGTGTTCGACGACGTATCCGATGCGGTGCTCGTGCAGCGCTGGCAGCGCGGCGACCTGGCGGCGGCAAGCGTTGCCATTCAGCGCCACGAAGCGATGGTGTACGCTGCTGTCTTCAGGATAGTGCGTAATCACGCGGTCAACGAGGACATATCACAGGACGCGTTCCTTCGTGCGCATCAGAGGATCGCCAGTATCCGCCAACCGGCAGCATTCAGCGGCTGGCTCAGGCAGATTGCTGTCCGCCTCGCGATCGACGAACTGAGGCGCGGCATGCTGGAAGAGTTGCCGGACGACGAGCCCGATACTGGCCCCGGGCCGGATGCTGTCGTTGCGAGCATGGAAACGCTGGAGAGAGATTTCGCTCTCACGTAAACGCCCTTCCACGGGCTCAGCGCGCAGTCATTGTGCTACGGGATGTTGAGGGCTTTTCCATCAAGGAGACCGCCGAGATGCTTTCCATTACAGAGGGCGCAGTGAAGATGCGACTGAAGCGGGCTCGCGCGGCTCTCATACGACATCTTGCACAAGAGCAGGGAAATGGAGTTAGTCGAATCCATGGTGGAGCACAGGCACTTGGACGACGACCAGATCGACGAGGCGGCGCGTGCCGCGCTTGACGGCATGTCCGAGAAGGTTGACGCAATACGCTGCACTGACTGCCAGGAACAGGTCCGCAGAGAAGCCCGCTGCATCAGTCTTGCCCGGCTGCTGACACGCGATGTAAGAGATCCAGTAGGCACCCCGGCCGTAGATGCTGTACGGGCTATTCGTCGCCAGTCGTACCGGCGGAGGGCACTCGGAGAACTCTCCACAATGTTGATGACCTCGCCGCTGAGGACTAGGGGGTGAAATGGAAGTTATCCTGGAGCGCCTAACTTACCTGCCAGATGCAGTGTCTCGCGTACCACCGCAGATCATGGGCGCGCTGGCATTTGTCCTGGGGGGAATCGTCGTTGCGTGGCTTCTGGGCCTTCTGGTTGGCAAGGCCTGTGACAGACTACACATCGACGGCTCCAACGCGGACAGAAGGTTGAGCCAGATGGCCAACTTTGTTGGCTTGCACACCACACCGAGCGCGGCGCTGAGGCAACTCGTACGCTGGAATACGATGGTCGTAGCTGCGGCACAAGCCGCCCACATCCTTGAGCTCACGGCCGTTGCAGAGGTGATCGACCGCGTATTCTAGATTGCCCCGATTCTACTGATTGTCCTGGTCGTGCTCTATGTAGGCGCAATACTCAGCGAACGACTCGCGCACGCTGCTCGTGCGGCCCTTGAGCGTCATGGAACGATCCCTCCGTCGCTTGGTGCAGGAGTCGTCCGCGCCGCGATCCTGGTCACCGCGGTCGTGGTGGCGCTCGAAGCGACCGGAGTCACGGTAAATATGCCTTTCATTATACTCTCGTTATCCTTGGCGGGCGTCCTTGCCCTGGTAGTTGCCGGACTGATGATCGGAGGGCGCGGGCTTCTCGGGAACATCCTGGCTGCCCGCTATGTGGAAGAGCAGTACATTGAAGGGCAGATGGTCACCTTTCGCTCCGAACGCGCCCAGATACGGTC
>CAZWDM010000097.1:0-9481 GCA_964632415.1 uncultured Dehalococcoidia bacterium
ATTGTCGAGCTACTCGCACTCTTCGTCGTTGGCTTTGCAATAAGCGAGCAGTTCACCGGAGAGGGCGAAGGCGCTCACGCCCCTGATCCACTCAGCGTGGCGATCCTGATAGGGCAGATCATTGGCTTCAGCGTGGCGATCTGGTTTATCTCCACGAGGATTTTGCCGAAGCTGATCGTCCTGCTGCACCGCTTTCTGCAGGTGCCCCAGCTTTCGTTCGGGCTGCTGCTGGGCGGCCTGTTCCTGGTCGTCGTTGCGGCGGAAGAGGTCGGCCTGCACGGCTCTATCGGCGCGCTTCTCTTTGGCGCCGCGCTCTCTATACTCCCCTATCAGGTCCGCCGCGACATAATGCCGGGGCTGCGCAGCACGGCGGAGGGGCTGTTCGTTCCGCTGTTCTTCGCATCTGCGGGCCTGCATCTCAGCTTAGATTTTCTGGAACTGCCACCCTTCACGATCGCCGCGCTCATACTGGTCCCACTGGCTGGCAAATTCGCCGCGGCATTCATAAGCTCATACGTAACTCGACTCGAAGCTCCCTTTGCGATGGCGACCGGCTTGATGGCTAAGGGCGTTGCTGAAATCGCGCTGCTCATTCTCCTGCTGCACGCCGACGCAATCGACTCGGGAGTCTTTTCGCTGATGCTCTTCATTATGTTCGGCTACATCCTGCTGACCCCTATGGGAATGGTATACGCCCTGAGAAGAATGAGCAGCACCAGCAGCGTCAACGGCGACCAGGCCATGCCGCCGTCCCTCGTTCGATTTGCGCTGGATGGGATGAGGGTAGGCGACGTCCTGGATACTTCCCGACGCCATCCCGAGCAGTCATTGACCGTCAGGGCATTCACGGATAGCTGGCTGGTGCCCGAACAGCACGACTATGTGATCGAGGATCAGGGCAAGTTTGCAGGCATAGTGTCCGTTGGCATGCTGCGCTACCTGCCCCAGAGCGACTGGGAGCACACCACGCTCGGCAGCGTAATCCGTCGCATAGAGACGCCTGAAGCCTCTTCTGACGATTTCGTAGAGGATGTATTGCAGCGTTTGACAGACAACTCGATAACCGTCATGCCCGTTATAGACTCCGAGACCGGCGAGTTCATCGGCTCCATTTCCAGCTACGAAGTCATGGAGATGATCGTCCTGACCGCGCAGGGCCACGAGATATGATCCGTCCACTCTCGCAAATCGGGGCAGAACCCTCGCTCGGACTGCGCGCGGATGTAACTTAGCCGCCAAACAACCGGCACTGCGCTATATGCAGTCCTACTCGCCCGCGTCCGGCGACCAGCCGTACACTTTCGTCAGCGCGCCGCCCATCAGCATCGCGCGCTCGGAATCCGAAAGCGTGTCCGTTACGCGGAACGCCTCGACGCCCTGCTCATAGGTCAGCACATGTATCGCCCGCGTCCAGTCCGTCCCCCACAGGCAACGCTCGAACCCGAACGCGCGGAACAGACGGCCAAGCGGCTCCCAGATGTCCGGGTACGGGAACGGCTCCTGCGCCAGTGTGCACGCGCCGGAAATCTTGATGGCGACATTGTCGAAATCTGCCATTGCCACGACGCTGTCCAGGTCCGCCCACGGCTCCGGCGGCGCGGGTGGGTGTCGCGGCTGTTCCAGGCCAACGTGATCAATCACCAGCTGCGTATTCGGATTGCGGCGAGCAAGTTCCGCCACGACGTGCATCCTGTTCGTGGACATAATGTTGACGGGAACGCCCGCGCGTCCCGCCGCAGCGGCGATGGCATTCAACCCCGGATGCGAACCGTCGTCGTATTCGCCGTAGGTGAGCATGATGCGCGCGCCAACAACGCCTGGGTTGCTTGTCCATTCCGCCATGTCGTCGTCAATCGTCTCGGACTCCGGATCGAACGGCCTGATCAGGCCATACTTGCCCGGATGCTTCGCATAGACTTCCAGGGCATAGCTCGGATCGTAGCGATACATGGAATATGGGGAAACCAGCAGCGCGCCGTCCACGCCCACAGCATCCATCGCCGCCACCATATCGTCGCCCGTAACCTCATCAGGACCATCGAGAAATCCCTGCCAGGGACGCTCAGGGCTGTTTCGCTCGTAGGCATGCACCTGCGAGTCGATTGTGAGAGTCCGGTCAGCCATCGTATTCTCCTTTTGGTGTGTAAGAACTCGACATCAGCCGCTTACCATTGGATAGACATGGAAGCCTCGCTGCAGGTCGAGCGGAATCTTGTCGCCTGTCCAGCTTTCGCCGTTGTCGGTACTTGCGAAGAAGTGCCCGTAATTCGTCGTGCAGAATATATTGCCCGGCGCCCTCGGGTCAATCGCAATCTGGAACATCCTGCCCGGCGGTTCGTCGCCGATATCGATTCGGTCCCAGTTCTCGCCGGTATCGGTGCTGCGGAACAGAGCGCCCGCTTCCTGCGTTCCTGAAGGTGCGCCGCCACCACCTGCGCCCGCCGCGAGGTATATCGTCTGCGGGTCGTCGGGCGCGACAAGCAGCCCGCGGCAGTACGACCCGCCCGGGAACATCTCGCCGAATCGAATATGCTCCCAGTTGCGTCCCTTGTTGCGGCTGCGGAACATTGCCACCTGCGCGATGATGAACACCGTGCCCGGCGCCGCCGAACTCACCTGAACACCATGAAGGTCAACCGTGTGGTTATCGCGGTACAGCCCGTCCGTCAGCGAGTCCCACGAATCGCCGCCGTCCCTGCTCGCTATCAGCCCGCCGACTTCGATCGCGCCGTATATGTCGTCCGGCTCGGACGGGTCGGCGCACAGCCCGATTACTCGCTTGCCCAGGGGCGGCATGTAAGTCGTTACATCCGGGTAGCGCACGCGGCTCGTGTCCATCTTCTGCCATGTCGCCCCGCCGTCCTCGGATCGCGCGATCCCGCACGGCTCGTAGCCGGCGAATAGCACATCAGGATTTCCCGGACGAAACGCCAGCGACCAGACATCGCCAGATGGCGCATCCAGCGCCTCCCAGTGATCGCCGCGATCGTCGCTTCGATATGGCCCGTCCTGCGTCCCCGCGAAAATCACCGAAGGGTTATCGGGATGAATCGCCAGTGCGCGAACCTGCGGGTTCTCCGGCAGCCCCTTCGCGATAGGCTGCCACTCCGAGTCCCCAAGCGTGCGCCGAATCATGCCGCCAGGGCCGATGGCATCGCCCTCACCCGCAATTCCGACATAGATATGTGTCTGGTGTCCGTTGCTAGTCATCGGTGCGCCTCCTGATTCTTGCTCGCTGGCAGTATCTGAGTCGCATCCTATCACAACCGCCATCCATCGGGCTTATGGCGCTGAGGTGAGGAGTTAAGTCCAAGTAGGCCGGCTGGACTTGGGGGAATTAGCTGTAGATTGCATACTGTTAGACTACAATGCGACGATTCAAGCCATATGGTACGCTATTATCACACAATACATTTATCCGATATAATAATCCTTAAGGGTACAACATGGCTGTCGAGCAACAGGGGCAACCACCAAATCACGACTCCATATCGCACGCCTATCTGCTTGAACAGATAAATACCAACGCAAGAGAACTACGAGGCTGGTTCGTAAAGCTGTTCTTTGCGATATTGGGTATCGGCGGCACAATAATCGTGGCATTGATTGGCGCTCTGATCGCCCTGATTATCGCAATTGTCAACAGCGCTTAGAACTTAATGCGCTTGGCTGCCTCTCGTCGAAATAAACGCCTCTACACTGCATAGTAGAGGCGCTCTGCATAACCCAGCTTAATGTTCTACTCACTTAGCTCGAACGTCTTCACCCACACCCCTGGCGAGCCGACGGCATGCTCCATCGTGTCCTGCCAGCGCACATTGCGCGGGTCTATGGCACGCTGGCGGTTCCACTCATCCGTCTTTGACACGTCGGGATCCTCGAACTCGTACACGGTCAGGTAAGCAGGCTCGCCCACGATCGCACGGTAGCGTCTGCCCCGGATGCAGCCCGGCACCTTCATGTAATTCGGCACATACACGCTGTTGTACCACTCGTTCCACTCCGCATCCAGCTCCGGCGGTACGGTCATGCGCCCGATCTGCAACGCGGGAGCCATGCCGCTCTGCGCAGTGCCCTCCTCGACCTCCGCAGGGAATATCTGCTCGTATGTGTTGCGAATGTATGTCGTGGCGATAACATCCGGCGAGCAACGCTTCGTCCACTCGGTCGGGTTGGCGCGCACGCTCAGGTACGCATCCGAAGTCATCACTCCGATGTTCTCCAGCTCGTACATCGCGAGGTGCTTCGGCGCGCCCGGCGAATCCGACTCATACCGCGCCGCGCTCAGAAAACCCGGTATGGCAAGTCGCTCCCCGATGTGCTCCTCGTTATACCAGGCGTTGAAATCGTCCTCTTTGTCGGCCGGGACTTCCGTCCAGACCATCAGCAGGGCACTGCCCTTCTTGTTCGCCATGCTTTTCTCCTTGTCAGATAAGATCTCTAGATTGGTTGCGGAATAGTTTTTCCGATGGAGTTCTAGTCATCCCCTGGCACTGGCTCCGCAACCTTCGCCGAGAACTCCGGCATCACCTCTTCGGCGAACCACTGCAGCTGCTCCGTAATGATGGCTTCGGATGTGCCGACCGGCTGGCTCACGCTAACCCTGTCCAGCCCCGGATACATCTCCTCCAGCCGCTTGAGCTGCTCGATAACCACCTCCGGCGGCCCGCAAAGGAAGCCGCCCGCTTCGACGGCCCCTTCGATATGCGGCAGGTCGAAGGTCGGCGCTCGCTTCGGGTCGCTCATCGCCTCGATCTGCTCCTCGCTCAGCGCGCGCACCAGCCGCAGCGGACCGAACATCTTCAGATTCTCCTCGAACAGCGCGCCTGCCTCCCGAATCGCCTTCTCCTTGGTCTCCGCCAGGTAGAAGTGGAATCCGAAGCTCAGGTTCTCCCCGAGTTCGAGGTTCACGCCTGTGCGACCATAGGCATCCCGGAACGCTTCGACCACCCGGCGCATCGCACCGCCCTCGGCAACGCCGCCGCCGATGATGCCCTTGATGCCATGCTTCGCCATGAAGTCCAGTCCGCGCGGCGTCGCGCTCTGTATCGGCTGCCAGCACTCCACCGGAAGTCGCAGCGGACGCGGCACCAGCGTAATTTCCTCGAGCTGGTAGCCTCGATACGGCACGGACGGCGGGATGGTGTAATTCTTGCCGTGGTGGGAGAACGATTCCCCGTTGAACGCCTTGAATATGATGTCCACCTGCTCCTCGAACAGGTCACGGTTTCCCCCCTGGTCGAACAGCGGCGAGCCGAAGGTCTCGATCTCACGGCTGTGATATCCGCGACCGACGCCGAATCTCACGCGCCCGCCGGTCAGGATATCCGCCGTCGCATAGTCCTCAGCGAGCCGCAGCGGGTGCCACATCGGAGCGATGTTGAAGCCGCAGCCGATGTTCAGGTTCTCGGTGACGTGTGCCAGATGCACCGCGCTCATCAGCACATTCGGCAGGCACTCGTACCCCTCCGGCTGGAAGTGGTGCTCCGCCAGCCAGAATGTGTCGTAGCCATTCGCATCCATCGTCTTCGCGATGGCATCCGTTTTCGCATACACTCCCGCCAGCTGCTCGTTTTCGAACAGCCGGTCATTCACCGCCGTCCCCGCGTAGCCGATGTTGTCCATATCTATATGTCCGGCATACAGGCTGTCGAACTTCGTAATCATGAAGTACCTCCGTCTGTGTAGGATAGGCCTATTGTAGTCTGGCACCATCCAGTGTCAACACGACGAAGCCGCCGCGTACCTGAACTCGCCCACTAGTTGTTAGCCGCTTCGGCCCTCTTCATCCATGCTATATTAGTTCAATGCGATTCTTTGAGTGCCCGTACTTGGGCGCACCGGTCGAACTGACCGACGAGCGAATGGCTCATATAGAAATCAGGCATCCCGACGTTTTACCGGAACATCTGGCGCGCATAGCCAATGCACTTGAAGCTCCGGATGTGATTCAACAGAGTTCGAGGGAGACGGATGTGCGCCTGTTCTCACCCCGGTTTCCGGAGCAGTTGATCGGGAAGCACATCGTGGTGGTGGTCAGAACAGATGACGTGCCGGCATTACGGCACTGGATAAGAACTGCGTACATCGCCAGAAGACTGTCAGGAGCATCAATAGAATGGCAAAGAGCCTAACCTTCGCATACGATCGAATAGGTGACATTCTCAGTATAGACTTCAATGGGGTTAGTCCATACGCGGAACAGGAATCGGATCATCTGAACGGCGATGATATAGTCGCTCGCTATAATCCGGTCACTGGCGAGGTGGAGAACCTGGAGATTCTGTCCTTCAATGCGAGAATGCAGAAGGAAGGCCACCTCACATTGGACCTTACTCCCGACGTGGAAATAATCGCTGCCAACAAGTCGCAGCTCGTTGACGTGGAGACAGCCCACACCAATGGACAGCGAACCGCGACGTCCTGAGTATCCGCCCCATTGATGCATTGGCGGAACTACCACATACGAAGATCGGCGGCGAGATGACCGACTTGAGAGACAAAGTCGCGCTGGTTACGGGCGCGAGTCGTGGCGTAGGGCGAGGCATCGCACATGAGCTTGGCGTCGCCGGCGCTACGGTATATGTCACCGGGCGAAGCGTCAGTGACGACTCTACCATTGAGGACCTGGGCGGCAACATCCACAGCACGGCGGAACTGGTCACGGAAGCAGGCGGCACCGGCATCGCCGTTCGCTGCGACCATACCATTGACTCCGAGGTAGAGGCCGTATTCGAGCGCATACGGATCGAGCACGGACGGCTGGACATCCTCGTGAACAACGTCTGGGGCGGATATGAGGACTTCAACGCTGCGAACTTCGCTGCACCATTCTGGGAACAGCCCTTGTGGCGCTGGCAATTGATGTTCGATGCAGGCGTCCGCGCCCACTACACTGCAAGTCGCCTCGCCGCGGCTTTGATGATCCCGCGCAAGCAAGGGCTTATCGTGAACATATCCTCAGGCGACGAAGGCAAGTTCCGCGGACAAGTTCTGTACGACATCGCCAAGGCGGCAGTTGACCGCATGGCGTTTGGGATGGCGCTGGAGCTTCGACAGCACAGCATCGCTGCCATAGTTATCTACCCCGGCTTGACACGCACGGAGCGCGTGAAGCAATTCGCGTCGGAAGATGAACTTGCATCCTCCGAATCGCCTCGATACGCCGGGCGCGCCGTTGTCGCCCTTGCAACGGACCCCGATGTAATGCGACGCAGCGGCAGTACATACAAGACGGGACAGCTCGCCCTAGAATACGGCTTCACGGATGTGGATGGCACGCAGCCCCCACCCTTCGTCTTCGGAATGTAGGGCAAATGCAGGGCCTGCCAGTAGTTGAGCCTTATGCAGTCTCACTTTACATATCCTTGAATCTCGTCTAAACTCTGTCAATCCGGCTGTCGAATGGACGGCAGTGGGGCCAACACCAATTAGGGAGGTGAAAGATATGCCGAAAGGAAGTGTCCCTAAGCGTGAGGCAAAGAAGCCCAGGAAGAAGGCGACAAAGCGCGATTCCTACATATCTCCTGTCGTTTCAGCCGAAACGGTAGAGGTCGTAGGCAAGAAGCGCAGGCGCAAGGCTGAGGCCGACTTCTAGCCGCCACCAGCACCGGGTAGCCAGGTTCCGCAGGCAGCCGCCCTGCCCTCAATCCTTCTGACCACGTAAGTGAGCCTTTGCCACACCTCTAGGACGTGAATCGCTCCAGCAATTCGGGCAACTCGGTTAGCTCGGATATGCGTGGTTGTGCCGTGTATCCCTTGTGATTGCCGTCTCTGTCCAGCAGTACGGCCCTGATGCCCGCATTCAGCGCACCCGCGACATCAGACGTAAGCTGGTCGCCCACATGTACCGCGTTCTCAGGCTGCGCCCCTGCACGGCCCAGCGCATGCTCGAATATGCGCGGGTCGGGCTTCTCCGCGCCAACCTCCTGCGAAGTAACAGTGAAGTCCAGATGGGGCAGCAGGCCCATGCTTTCCGCCAGCTGGTCGCCGCTCTGGTTCATGTTGCTGATGAGCCCGACCGTCATTTTCATCCGTCTGCACTCTGTCAACACGGGTATCACGTCGTCGAACAGGGCGAGCCCATAGTCGATTTTCCGGATGCGCCGCCATATCTCCCATGCCTGGTCCTGCGACACTTCCACGCCCGCGCCACGCAGCACACGGCGCTCGTACTCGGCGAAGAATACTCTGTTCTCCTCCCGGCTGAGACTTCGCACGGGCTTCGTCGCGTTCTGATGAGACATGAACGCGTCCGCGAGATAGTAGCCGCTGAGGATGCCCTCCGGCGTCACGGTGATGCCAAAGTCCGCAAGTGCCTCAGACTGAATCTCAAAGCGTGACGGTCGGAAACCGGCAAGTGTGCCGTACAGATCGAAGAAGACGGTAGTTATCAAAGGAGTTTGTCAGTCTTTCAGTCGGTCAGTTCATCAGTATCCTGTCTAGCATGCGCATCCATGTTACATTATCGTCAATCGACTGACGAACTGAAAGACTGACCGACTATCATGCTTGCCGGCAAACTCCCCATTGAGCTGCTGTCGCGACTGCTCTCCGACATAGATGTGCGCGACCCTCGCGTCGTGCTGGGCGCTCGCGCAGGGGAAGACGCCGCCCTCATCGACATGGGCGACCGCTACCTGGTCGCCAAGACCGACCCCATCACCTTCGCCACTGACCTGATCGGCTGGTATCTCGTTCAGGTCAATGCCAACGACCTCGCCGTCATGGGCGCAACGCCGCGCTGGCTGTTGGCAACACTGCTTCTGCCGGAGGGAACAACGGAAGCGCAGACCGAGGCGGTCTTCACGCAACTGCTGGAGGCCTGCGATTCGCTCGGGATCACGCTCGTCGGCGGACATACCGAAGTCACATACGACCTGCCCCGTCCCATAGCGATGGGCGCGCTTCTCGGCGAGGTGGCGAAGGACAGCGTCGTGCTATCCTCCGGCGCGCAGGTCGGCGACAGCATCGTCCTCACACAGGGTATCGCGATCGAGGGCACATCCATCCTCGCCCGCGAGGCAGATGCTACCCTCGCCGCAAGGGGCGTGCCCCGGACCATCACCGAGCGCGCGAAGTCTCTGCTGTTCACGCCCGGAATAAGCGTGTCGAAAGCCGCGACCATAGCCTGCGACTCTGTTGATGTCCATGCGATGCACGACCCGACGGAGGGCGGCGTGGCGACGGCGCTCCTCGAGTTCGCCACCGCCGCAGGTGTCGGCTTGACCGTTGACGCGGCGCGCATACCGGTACTTCCCGAATGCCGCGCCATCTGCGATGCCCTCGCTCTGGACCCGCTCGGCCTAATAGCGTCCGGCTCACTGCTGGCAACCCTCACGCCGCAAGACGCCGAACGCCTCGTCGCTATGCTTGAAGCTGAAGGCATACCCGCCAGCGTAATCGGCACCATCATGCCCGCGTCAGAGGGCTTGCGCCTCATATCGAACGGCGAAGATTTCCCGATGCCAGTGTTTGAGCG
>CAZWDM010000098.1:0-9292 GCA_964632415.1 uncultured Dehalococcoidia bacterium
GGGACGGAATGGAGGAGGAGACGTAAACAAGGAGTAACGTTATACTCTAAGTCATACCATACAATGGGTCCTTGGAATATATGCTAATCTGCGCTGATGTGCTCTAATCTCACAGGCAGGTCAGATGCTTCCAATAGACGCTTCACTGACGCCGCCAGATCGGTTTCGCGCCCCGGTATTACCTTGTCCTCCACATCCGTCCGACAGGGTGGCCATTGTCCTCACACCCATGTCGATGCCCACCGACTCGCCGGTTCGTTTCGGTAGTGAGCCACCCTGGTGTTCACACCTATCGACACATACCAGCGGATGCCGATCCAAGGCGCCACCTGGAAGCCCGTCCACTAGACGAAACGCGGTTCCGCTCTTCAATTCGGTAGAGGGAGCGCACAAGTCTCCATCGCTTCCCCATGTGAATTATCCCTTAGCGGCGTGCGGTTTGCTTGACTTGCTATCAAACCGTTATTATTGTACGGTTCTGCTTGCCCGACTCGTTATGGCTTTAGAGTCGGCGTCAGAGTCATAAAGGTGAACAACCTTTTGCGAAGCATCCACACTCACAAGAATGTCGCCACTGTGCTGATGCGCTAATGGGATGTCCGACTTCGTTTCAACTTTCTCATATCTACTGTCGCAGAGTCTCGGCGTCCTGTTCTTCGGGAGTATCGGTGCGCTGGTGATATACGGATTGATTGAGTGGATTCGGAGCGGGTGAGTGCCCTGGCGAATATGTAGTAGGAGGACAAGATGGCAAAATATGTAGTAGCGGCAGTGCTGTTCGTACTCTTAGTTGGCGTGGGGATTTATCTCGCCCAACGGAAGTAGCTGATACGCGACAATGACTCTTGCCGGTCGCGACTGTAGAACTTGCCTACTGTGATGCTGTAACTGGGTGATTACCTCGCACTAGGAGCGACTGATGCTTCCTCATGTAGTTGAGGATCACGAACAGCTTTCCCGTGCAGGCTGTGAGGGCAATTTTCGGCGGCTTGCCGGCGGCTAGCATCTTCTGATGGATTTTCCTTGTAGCGGGACTGCACCGACTGGTTGTCAATGCTCGCATATACAGAGAAGTGCGAACCCTGGTGTTCCCAACCCAGGCAGTTCACCTGCCTCGAATCGTGCCACTGTTGCGGTCGGTAGCATCTAATGCTACCAAAACGCCGATATGCGTCGCAAACGGCGCGAAGCGCGAGCAATATGACGAATATCGGGACAATTTGCGCCGTTTTCAGTGCATTGTGCTTGACTTGGCCATATCCCGTGAGAGAACAAGGGTGTATATATCTATCCCACACGCCCAAGTTACGTCCGCAGCTTTTGAGCGGCCGTAGCCGTCACTATCGGAGTCGTATCCGTTTCCGGGAGTCCTTGGTCTTCCAGTCGCAGCGCGACGCGCTCCTGAGACCGGGCAGTGACGGCAAATGGCGACAGCCAAGTCGCAGCGCAAGGCGCTCCTTCCGGTGCAATCCAGAAAGCCTCTGCACACCGTATATAGCAAAGAGCCGAAAAACAGTGTTGCTCTGCACTGCGTCCGCGACAACTCGCGCACAGCGATCGAATGCCCCGCGCATACGTCCGTGACTCCCCGCAAACCGCTTCTTCCCACCAGGACTTTACGCCCCCACCTTCCCTCCCTGCCTGACGGCAACACCACCTTATCCCTGACGCCCCCTGGCGATTTGCGCCCTCTCCCACCACCCCTATTTCTGACGGCATCTCACCCGTCTTCTATCGTCGCGTCTCCCGCCGGAGAGCGACAGGGCAACCGGCATCACCACCGGCAACAACCACCCTGCACTTCCCTACTGGAAATTCGCCTCGGGGGACTTCGCATCATTGGCGCACCACGCGCCGGAAAGGACGGTACACATGACCAAAGGAAGCTTCGGCAAACACAGGCGCAGAGGACGGCCAGGAGACCGGAAAGAGTAAATCAGAGAAGAAAAGATAGGGGGCGTGAACCGCCATTCCATCACCCCCTACCCAGAAGGAGCGCCTCGCTAAAGGCGCCGCCCACAGATTATATCACACGACTCATCCATAGCCCCTGCCTTTCATCGCGGGGGGCTCTCTCATTGTCGGCGCATCGACGCCGGAAAGGAAAACCCGATGGTTGCAGAACAGGACATCACTCATCCCCGGTAGAGTGCCTGGGAAATCAGTGCACCCTCTGCCAGAGCTGCCGACACGAACTGGGCTATGACGAGATAGGCACGAGGTGCGACCTGTGCATCGCAGAGGAGATCGCCGGGAGGTACGCCAGCCGCAAGGACAAGTCGGTCGTCGTCGACATGGTAGGGCTGGACGTCATGAACACGAGCGACATGGCTGTGTACTGGTACTGGCTGAATCTCGAGGACACGATCGTGACGAATCCCGGAGAGCCCACGAACCTGGAGAAGAACGTCACCACCGGCCTTGCGATCAGGAGGGCCAGGCGCTACGAGGAAGACCGCAGGAAGCTATTCGACCTCTACGATTGGTTTGGCATCAGGCGGGACACTCCGGTCGCGCAGGTCACGGGCAGGCAGAGCCACATCAGGCGCGCAGCCTGATTGCCTACTACGATATCGGGCTCAAGGAGCCGCAGTATCCGGTGATCGAGGCAATGCGCAGGGGCATACCTGAGGATGCTTTCGTAGTCTGGGACATCAACCAGTTGAGTTTTTACGCCCGCACACATTGGCCGGTGAACCATGCCAAGACTTACATAGACTCGGGCTACTCGTTCAATGTGGGCTATTCATTCCCGACGGCGCTGGGCGTGAAGGTGGCTAAGCCCGACCGCCCTGTGCTGTGCATGGTCGGCGACGGCGGGTTCATGTTCAACGCATCGGAACTGTCCACTGCCGTCAAGTACGGCATCAATGTGGTAACCGTCCTGTTCAATAACGACTCTTACGGCAATGTTGCGCGTGACATGGAAGAGGCTTTTGCCGGTACTTACGAGACCGACCTGCACAATCCAGATTTCGTCAAGTTCGCGGAGTCGTTCGGCGCGGTGGCAATGAGGGCAGATGATCCGATGGAGCTGGAAACGCTGATTCCTCTTGCGCTGGAACGCGAGGCGCCGGTGGTGATTGATGTGCCTCTTGGGGATATGCCGATTCCGCCCGCGCCGCAGTTCGCGCCTCTATATAATCTGCCGTGGACGATGCCGCAGAAGGGGCTGATTGAGTCCTGAAATGTCTCCGTCCGGGGAGCCTCCCGGTGACAATGCAGATGAATAGAAACCTGCGATATGAGCCAGATGAAGACTGTCCTCTCCTGACATCCGCGGGTGTCGGCTTCCAGTTCGTGCTCATCACATTTACTACGATGGCGGCGGTGACTCTCATAATTGTGCAGTCCGCAGACCAGACTACGGGCTAATTGTCGTGGAGTTTCCTTGCGGCGCTTGCGGTGTCAGGCGCCTGCACCGTGTTGCAGTCCCTTCGGCATGGACGCTTCGGAGCGGCCCCTGTGCTTATACTAGGCCCGTCTCCCGTATTCGTCTCGGTATCCATAACTGCCCTTTCCGGCGGTGGACCGGGCAAGCTGTCCTCGCTGATCATCGCCTCTCGTCGCTGCTACAGTTCGCAATAGGAGCCAGGCTAGCGGCCATGCGACGCGTGATTACTCCCGTCGTATCTGGAACCGTGCTGATGTTGATTGCGGCGGTAGTAATGCCATCCCTGTTCGATCTGATGAGATACAGGCCCGATGGCATATCATCTCACGCCGCTCCGGTAATCGCAGGAACCACGCTTGCGCTAGCGGTCCTCATGACACTGCGGGCACCTCAGTTCTGGCAGCAGTGGTCACCTCTGATAGTAATCGTAGCAGGCTGGGCTATTGCGACGGCTTTCGGAATGTCAGAATTCCGAGGCGTGGCAGAGGCGCCTTGGGTGGGCGACCCAGATGTTGGAGCATGGCAGTGGTTCAACTTGGATTTTGGCGGGGGCTTCTGGGAAATACTGCCCGGATTTCTGATGGTGGCAGTTGTCTCATCAATTATCACTGTGGGCAACGGCATTGCCATTCAGCCAGTATCGAGGAGAGAGCCGCGCGCGACCGATTTTCGTGTGGTACAGGGCGCCCTTAACGGTAAGGCCGTGTGCAACCTCCTCTCCGGCATCGCCGAGACGATTGCGAACACGCTTTATCCATCCAGTGTGGGTGGCGTCTAAATCACGGGTGTTGCAGCGTAGACCGCAGGTGTCTGCGCCGGGCTAATGCTGGTGATAGTGGCGCTATCACCAAAGGCCCTTGCGCTGCTGCTGGCGACACCAAGGCCCGTGGTGGCATCATATACAGTCGTCCTTTTCAGTCTCATATTCATGCAGGGCGAGAACAATATTCAGGACAGGCTGGCATATCTCGAAGACCAAGCTGAAATACAGGATGATCCGCAGGTCTCATTTCGCTTGCTGCGCCACTACGCCTCTTCAGTGCAGCATTGCAAATACCAAGGCATAGACATCGTCACGGTGCAGGTCCAAGCGGTGCATACTTGACAGATGGGGGCGCGGGATACAATGATTCGGGGTAAATTGCGGTTTGCCTTGAACTTTGGTATGAACCGCCACCCTATCCTTCCCCACGCGGGGATAGTCGGCGGCGTCAGATGACTATTGGGGTTCTCTAGGACTTACTTTTGGCTGACGCTCTTGAACCGTCACTGCCTACCCAACCCGAAGGGCCATCGAGTCGGCTTCCTGACGGAAGACCCGAGAAACTCTTCCAATTCCTCGTGGTCCAGCACTATCTGGTCCGACACGCTCGCCGCGTCGTCTATCACCCAGTTCGGTATGTCCTCGCGTAGATCCCTAAGTGAGAGAGTGTCCACCCCAATCAACACATGCCTGCCGGACAGCGTCCACTGACCGGTCGGAGGGTGGCGCTCCTTCGTGTACCTGTCAGCGCTCAGCAATCCAAGAAGAACCTTCTCGGAACGCTCATACGCTCTGCTCTGCACACCGCTCAGCGTGACGGGCTCCAGCCACGCCGGAGCCGATTCTCCTTCCGGCAGGTTACGTTCGAACAGCCGGCACAGCAGGTTGGACGACATTTGAAGGACATCCACGTCCCTGTATGCGTCCTCGGGCATCGTCTCCAGTATCGTGGACATATCCTTTAGATACTGCCGGTAGAACGAAGTGGTCAGCGTGTCCTGTATCCTGGAAACAGATGCCTGCAACCTCTCCCGCGCCGCCGGCCTGTTGCCCGGAAGCGAAGTCTGCGTGTATATCATCATGCTGCGCTTGATGATCTCGGGCTTGAATCGCCTCGTATCGACATTCATCAGCAGCGCTATGCACGGGTACTCGTCGCCGTGGGAGACCTCCCCGTCCTTGACGACCTCATCGGCATATTGACGGAACCTGTTGTTGGAAACGTCGTCGAAAACCACTGGATGGCGCCTGAACTCCTGCCGCAGCCCCCTGACCCGAGAGGGAGTGAAGAGATTGTTCGGCACGAATCCCTTCTTACCATAGCCGAACATCGAGATCATCAGCGTGTTCGTCAGGCTGCTCTTGCCACAGTCGCTCCGTCCGTACAGTATGGCGAACATCGGCTGCTGGAACTCCAGTCCCTGACGGATGTTGGCGTTTCGAAGATCGCACATGAAGGGAGCGAAGTAGAACCAGGACATGAAGCCGAAGTAGTCGCGCTGCAGCCTCTCGACGTCGCCAACGAAGTCGTCCCGGTAGTTGCTGAAAAACTCAAGCAGCTGCTGCGCATCCCGCCTGACGTCATCAGCATCCACATCGAGATTGAGTTCAGCGCCCTGCAGCGTGAAAGTTCCACGCCTGTTATATGACAGTGATGGCAGAGAAGCGCCTTCGGCTTCCTCTTCAGGGCGCGCCACGGGCATGCGCCGTGCCTGCCTGACCACGGCGAGAGTAATGGGAACGTTCGGGGAGCCGTTTCTGCCACGACCCAGCTCGGGCATCGATGCTCTCTGAACATTGGGCACGTTGTTGACGTTTACGAGGATGTTCGGCGAACCATACTCGGCCTCCTGCTCGGTCTCTGGCGGCACGTACATCGTGACGTCGCGGCCCGTATTCTCGACCTCCTTGAATATCGGCGCTTCATCCACCGGCATCACGCCCGCAACGGTGGGTTTATCTCTCAACGCCATGCTGCTAACCGCGGTTGCCAGCACATCCTCGTACTGGCCGCAGTAATGCTCCCAGGCCAGGTCGTCGTTGTCATACACCACAAGTGTCTCCGCCTGCCGACCGGAGAAGGCCGTTTCGGACAGGTTTGCCGAACCGACGACGACTCTCCGCAGCCCGTCGCGCTCAAGCAGATAGATCTTCGCGTGGGCAATGGCGTCCTTCACGACGAAGAAGCGAGCCCTGCCGTCGGCAACGCGATCATGCAGAATCTCCCGCCTCTCGGGGCTTACTCCGGCTATGGCGACGAAGCCCCTGCTGAGCCGTTCGTCTACCTGCTGCTGAAAATGGATGATCTGGCGAGGTTCCCGTCCCAGTATGCCGCCATGTCCGAAGATGCACTCGAAGCACTCGTAGTCGTAGTCGCGTAGCAGGCCCATTATCATCGGGATGCTCGCGCTGTAGGTCATCGCTCTCATCGAGGTGAAGCCGCCAAAGATGTTGTCGCGGTCAAAAAGTCCGGTATGCTCGGAGCGCGCGTACAACACGCTAAGCACAGGACTCTTGGTCTTGGAGTCAGGGTCGTCGAGAAGCAGGCTGCGCTGCGCCATCATACCGTTGTTTGAATTCATCATCGTCTGTGCCCCGGCATTCAAGTTGGGCGGATTTTATCATGGTACACGGAGATGTCCGCTTGGCAGCGCATTGCCTATGAGTTTCACCAGCGTACCAAGGCTGCTGCACCTATCGAATCTGACGCCGATGTGACAGGCAGGGTCTGACACATCCGGCGAACCACTCTCCGCGGAGGCCCGGCGAAAACCTGATTTCGTGACGACTGCGGATTCAAGGGAATCAGCTGGACTCGCTCGAGGTCAACGAGGACCTACGCCTTGACGTGGTGCTGAACCGTGCACCCACTCACGGTGCGAGCCTGGATGTGCCGGCGACCCAGGATGTCCTCAGGCGATTTGAGCATGTGAAGGGCTCGGGACTGGTCGTAAGGGAGCGCGCGGCGATCAGAAGGGCCACGCCCTATGGGATGCTGGTGGACGAGTACGGGGCATCAGACAAGAATGCTACGAACGAACTGGGTGAGGTCTGTCGTCTTGTCTACGGTATGCACGCGGCCTGGGATGTGGAGATTCAGGAGGGCAGATGCCAATGCGCTCAAAGAAGGGCAAGGTGCGGGCACGAAGCGCAAGCGGGCCTGTCGCGAAGCGCGGTCCAAGATGAGCGATCGATGCCGACGCCACACCCGACCGGAGGAACGTCGTGGACGTTACGGACGAATTCCACCGGCGGGTGAAGCATGCCGCGTTCCTTGAACGCGTATCGATGACCGAACTGGTCCTGAGGGTGGTCTCGCCCGAAGTCGACCGTATACTTGGCGGTGCAGACCTGTCGCGGGGAAATGTGTCATGACAGTGCGCCACAAGTTCGTCTATTCTGAGTATCAGCCCTACCGGACGCCGACCAGCACAGGCATCACGGTGCTGGAGTGATGTTCGAGGATGCACAGAACAGAGCTTGGAGCATACGAGTGCCTTGCCGTCCGGATCACGACCTATACCGATGGGCAGGAGATGCAATCTCAGCAGATGGAAGCAGCCGCTCTGCGCGAGTGGCTGAAATAGAGGACGGCGAATATTATGTCGAGGCCGATAGAAACAAGTCTGACGATGTCGTGCCTGATGTGCGACAGGTCCGCCGAAGTGAGGAACGCCTCAACGGGTATGTCCGCGTCGTTCGTCGCTGAAGCTCAGGCCCACGCGACACAGCACAAGCAGCACGCTGTCGAGATGGCTCAGCGTGTGAGGGTGTATGGCGCCAACTATGTCGAGCCTGCACCGGTTCCGCAGAATTGCCGGGCTGCGGCTGCGAGGCGTGATATGGGAATGCAGACCGGCTTCCTCGACCGGAAGCGACGACTTAATCATTGATGACGACCCAACCGGAAAGGAATTGACGATGAGCGGATACTGTCTGAAGTGCCGTGCGCACCGGGAGATGCAGGAGGCAGAGGAGGTGACGTTGAAGAACGGGCGGGCGGCTGCTCGCGGCAAGTGCGGCGAGTGCGGAACGACGATGTTCAGGATGGGTGGATCAACGGCTAAGGGGTAGGAGATGGAGCTGGCGGTGAACAGGCGGCCTGCCGGCTATACGTCGAGGCTCTGGATCGGCAAGTACCGGAAGGAAGAAAGAACGGGGGACTATGGCAGGTGTGATTCTGGTTCAGGATGCCGTCGAGCGGATTCAGCTCTTCGACCACAGACTGTAATTCGGATAGCCGGAGTTCTCTGTTGATCCGGACGTCAATTACGGCGTTTTTCCAGACGCGCTCGTGGCGCGGGGGCTGTGTCATTCTCCGCGGGACAATGTCAGGCGCGGCTGGCCCTGCTTGTTCAGGACACCGCCAATCTGCTCAAAGAGTATCCCGTCGGTGACGGGGAGATTGAGGTCCGGGACGAGGAGCTGTGAGCCTATTGCTGGGCGATGTGTCTCACCCGAACAATGACCGAGCCTGTCGACTACGACAGGGGAGAGATCTGAACGTCTCCGGTTGAGTTGTGCTGCGCGTGGGTAGGACAATGGATAGTGGAACCCAGGAAATTACTCGTGGCGATTAGGGTTTCGTTGGCCTGGCCGCGCCAATTGCCAGGATGCCTTGTCGGGTCGCCGGCCGGCGGGTGTCGTGAGCTAAGCTATGAATAGAGTGCAGGTCTACGGTAGAGATTCGGGGCGGACTTTGAGCCCTTGCACGAGCGGAGTGTGGCTGAGGCTGTTCACACACGCTCCGCGCGAGGACACCGAACGGCTGCGCCTTTAAGGTGCAGCCAGATCATGGCGTGGATAGGGTTGTAAGTGCCGGTGGGTGTTTGATGATGTGGGGTTGTAGAAAACACGCATCCTGTTCACGTCGCCATTAAGTCTGAGGTAGAGCCAATGCGGAGACTCGGGCGCTGGACCCGAAACATCATCTCTCTATTGGGGAGTTGGCTGTTTCTTCTGCAGGTGTCCATGTTGATTCTGCTGGCCGTGGTTATTGGGGGCGCATTCGTGGCGCCACTGGTCATGGCGCTTCCCTTGCCCGATTTCCTGTTTCTGCTGATCGTGACGGTCGTTCAGCAAACACGACCATGGCAGATCGCGCTGTTGCTTGCACTGATTTGGGCTATCGCCTT
>CAZWDM010000099.1:0-3027 GCA_964632415.1 uncultured Dehalococcoidia bacterium
AACTCAAAACTGACGACTCAAAACTCACATGCGCTACAATATCTTGATGAAGAATCTCAATATCACATCCCAAATACGCACACGCCTGACCACCATCACCCCGCTGCTCACCGTCATCGCCACAGCAGGCTTCGCACTCGCCACGCTCGCATGCGGCGACGACCGCATTCCGCCGCCCTCAGGCGGTATCCTGCCATCCGCAACGCCCGCCCTGTCCGCGCCGGTGCCGCCGCCCACAGCATCCCCCGTCCCCACTGCCACGCCGCAGCCCCTAGTCATCAGCTCCGTTCGCCCCGACCCTGCCGGAGGGCAGTCCTCCGAAGACAGCGCCATACGCTCCCGCCGCTACGAGCAGCCCGGCTTCATCGGCATTGGAACCGATGACGTCGTACCCTTCAGAAACATCGCCGAAGATGCGCTCGGTGAGAACTCATCCGTCGCCAACGACCTAACCGGCGTCGCCATCTTCGACTACGACCGCGACGGCGACCTCGACTTCTACATCACGCAATCACGCGGCAACCCCAACCTGCTGTTCCGCAACGACGGCGGTGAAGAGTTCACCGAAGTCGCCGTACAGGCGGGCGTCTCCGCCAACGCATCCAACAGCACCGGCGTTGTCGCCTGCGACATAGACAACAACGGCTACCAGGACCTCTATGTCAGCGCGCAGGGCATCATCGGCGACGGCTTGGACTTCGAGGACGCCATCAACAACGACGAGCTCCGCGAAGCAGTCAGCGACCGCCTCCTCCTCAACAACGGCGACGGCACCTTCACCGACATCACTGCCGCCGCGTTCGGCGACGACGCCAACTTCCGCACGGGCACCAGCCCCGCCTGCGCCGACATCAACCGCGACGGCTGGACCGACATCTTCGTCGCCAACCGCTCCGACATGGACGCAGTCCACCCCGGCGCGCCCACCCGCGGCAACGAGAACGTCCTCTACCTGAACAACGGCAACGGCACCTTCGAAGAGATTAGCGCGGACGCGGCCGTGCGAGGCGAGCAGGTCGTAACATGGGCGACGCTGTTCTTCGACTTCGACGACGACGGCGACCCCGACCTCTGGACGGCCGACGACGGAGGCCCCGTCAGGATATTCCGCAACGACACCGAGGATGAAATCGTGCGCTTCACGCCGGTCGAGCGCCCCATGGGACTCGACAAGCGCGGCAACTGGATGGGATTCGCGCTCGGCGACTACGACGGCGACGCCGACCTCGACGTCTTCGTAACCAACATCGGCTACCATCCCAAGACCCGCCCGCTCCCCTTCGAAGGCGCGAGCGGCGACTGCTCCAGCGAGCAGCTCTACTCGATATCCACCTGCGCCCACTACCTGCTGCGCAACGACGGCACGATGGTAGTTCCCCGCCTCGGCGAGGTCGGCTTCTTCCCGGATGTCGCAGATTCCATCCCCATCGAACCGAGCCGCGTCATGCCCCCCGACTCCATCGACCCGGTGCGGATCTGGCGGGACTGGCGCGTCCCCACCGGCCTTGCCGCCTACGACTTCGGATTCGGCGCGGCGTTCTTCGACCTCGAGAACGACGGCGACCAGGACCTCTACTGGACAGGCTCCGCTCTCGGACGCGGCGAGTCCCCGGAGGGCAAGTGGTTCCCGTCAGCCGGGCGCATGCTGCGCGGCGACGGCAACGGCAGCTTCCAGGACATCACCGTAGAGGCGCGCCTGCTCAACATCAAGGATGTGGACTACGGCGTATTGGACCCGCTCAGCCCCCGATTCGACCGCGACAGACAGCGCATCGACACCGCTTTCCACGAGAACGGCAAGGGACTGGCAAAGGGCGACCTCAACGGCGACGGCTACATAGACCTCATCGGCACCAACAGCGCGGGCCCCATCTTCACCGGCAACGGCGACGAGCTGGACTTCGCAAAGGGTCCAACCTTCGTCTGGATGAACGGCGGCGGCGAAAACAACTGGCTCACGCTGCGCCTCAAGGGAGGAATGGCAGAGGACGGCACGGGCAGCAACGCGGACGCCATCGGCGCGCGGGTCTTCGTCTCCACTTCCGACGGCGCAGGCAACAGGCGCATCCAGACCGACGACGTAACCGCCGGCTCCAGCTTCCTCTCCATGTCCGGCCTAGACCTGCACTTCGGCATGGCGGACGCTGAGACCGCCGACGAGATAACCATTTTCTGGCCCAGCGGCATCCGCCAGGTCATCCGCAACATCCCCGCCAACCAGGTCGTCGAAATAACCGAACCCGCCCTGCCATAGCTTGCGAAAGGAGCCTCTGGCAAAGAAACCACAGGCACATTAAAATCAGAATTCACCGCTCGTCTTGGCGGGAGCAATTTGCGTTAGCCCGCCGCCTTAATCAGAGCCGATGCAGGGCGGATATCCGCAACAAGCCGATGTCTATCTGACCCCAGTTTGCGGAAATCACACTCTACCTGTATGCCATGCCAGAACTCGTCCGATTGCCCAAAGAATGCGCCGAAACGAATCGACATAGCAGGGGTAATGGAACGCCTCGCGTGAACAATCTCATTGATAGCACGCGGAGATACGCCTATAGCACGCGCCATCGCGTTCTGCGAAATTCCCATCGGCTTCAGGTATTCTTCAAGGAGAATCTCACCTGGCGTTATCGGATCATCCATCTGCAATAACCCCTGTCGTATCCCATAACGTTATAGATACACTATCAATGGTAATCCACAATCGCAACCCGTTCAGGGCCCGTCTCTGTCCACCGAAAGACAATTCGCCATTGACTATTGACTCTGATGGAGTGAAAACCTGACCTGTTGCCCCTCAATGGCTCTAGGCGATTGCCGGGATGTACCGCCAGATCACCAAGTGATCAAGCCTGATTCAGCTGGATCAGCTTCCTAAGTGCAACGCGTGATACGGAGTCGAATCGACGACTCCTGCCTGAATGGAACAGTTCCTCGGTATCTCGGTCTGAGAATGACTGGAGCACCCTTCGGTACCGTCAGTCAGCCGCACCCGCTGCCGGACGCGCCTCTTCCGGCACAGCCTCCTCC
>CAZWDM010000099.1:3127-9179 GCA_964632415.1 uncultured Dehalococcoidia bacterium
CCTCCCAGTCGCCAATCAGCCGCTTCGAAGTGTCTTCAAGGCTTATCGTCACCAGCGCCCCACCTATGCTCATCACCGCCGACAGCACGAACAGCAGAGTGTACGAGCCGGTCAGGTCCAGCATCACCCCCGCGACATAGCTCACGAATGCGTGTCCCATCTGCGCGCCGGACATCTGCCAGCCATAGACCGAACCTATGGGCCCATTACCATAGTATTGCCGGTTGATGACCAGATACCCTGTCCACTCCCCGCCAAAACCGATACCGAACAGCACCGCGAACACCCAGAAGTGCCACAGCTCCGTCGAAAAGAACAGTATGATTACAGTCAGCCCCTGGATCATCAGGCAGGTCGCCATAATCGTCTTCGTGCCGTACTTCTCCGCAATTATCGGAGTCAGCATGCGGCTCGGTATGCTCACGAGGGACAGAATGCTGAGAATCAGCGCGGCCTGGGTGAAACTCAGGCCCTTGCTTATGGCGAACGGCGCCACGAACAGCAGCACGATACCGTGTCCCGCGCAGCCCAGTCCATGTATGGCCGGCAGATTCCAGAACGCCTTCGTTCGCCGCACATGCTGGTTGAACACCTTGGTGCGAGCCCGTTCTTGCTCCTGTGAAAGCCCGCTCTCGGAGCTCTCGCCCTCTCGTGTTCCATACGAAGATATGCCCATGTCTGCGGGCCTGCTTCTGAACACCAGCGTCAGCAACAGGATAAACGCTCCGGCAGCCAGGCCGAAGTAGATAAATGTGCTCTGCCAGTCGATGCCTTCCACAAGATTGATGAGCACCGGCGCCATCACCGCGGGTCCAACGCCCGCCGCTGCCCAGAGTAAGCCGGTCGCAAGGCCTAGCCTGTGCCTGAACCAGCCGGAGATCGCCGCCATCAGGGGCACCATGAAAATCGCCTGCACCGCGCCGCGCAGTATGCCAAACGACAGCCACAACTCCCAGGGGGCGCTCACGAACGCCACAAGGAGCATGACGCCGCAGTACCCCGCAGCCCCCACAATCATCATGTTGCGCGGCCCATAGCGTTCGCCCATCCAGCCCACAATCGGCGCCAGCAATGCACCGCTCAGGAAAAACAAGGTGAAGGACAAGCCCACGCCGGACGCGCTGAAGCCGAAATCGCCGTTGGCATCCGTCAGGGGTTCCACCAGCACGCCACTGGCGAAATTGACAGACAGTGCCACCATCTGCACTAGGGCGAGAACGCCCACTATAACCCAAGCGTAGTGGAACGGCGCTCGGTTCAGCCAATCGGACAGGAAATTGATATTGGGGGATTTTAGCATAGATACACAGGATGAATAGGATTCACATGTGGCATTTGTTCATGTTCATCCTGTACATCTGGCAAAGTCAACTACCCTGGCACGCCCGGAAGTTCAATCTCATCAACGAAGTGACAACTAGCATACCGTCCCGGCGACACCTCAGCAAGCGGCGGCTCCTGTTCCCGGCAGATGTCCCTGGCAAACGGGCAGCGCGGGTGGAAGTAGCAGCCCGTCGGAGGATTCGCGGGGTCGGCAACCTCACCCTCCAGCACCATGCCGCGCGATTGAATCACGGGATTGGGCACCGGAACCGAAGACAGAAGTGCCTGAGTATAGGGATGGCGTGGCTGCGTGAAGAGTTCCTCGGTCGATGCGACCTCGACTATCTTGCCCACGTACATCACGGCAACCCGGTGGCAAATATACTGCACGACGCTAAGGTCGTGGCTGATGAAGAGGTATGTGAGCCGCAGTTCCTCCTGCAGGTCCTGCATCAGGTTCAGTATCTGCGCCTGCACAGACACGTCCAGAGCCGACACCGGCTCATCTGCAATTACGAGGCGGGGGTTCACAACGAGCGCTCGTGCGATTCCGATCCGCTGCCGCTGACCTCCGCTGAATGCGTGCGGGTAGCGTCGCGCATAGTCCACGGATAGACCAACCAGCCTCAGCATTTCGGCTACGCGGTCCTCCAGTTCCGAACCTCTTGCGATCCTGTTCACCCTGAGGGGATCGGCGACCACATCAAAGACGGTCATACGCGGGTTTAGCGACGCAAACGGGTCCTGGAAGATAAGCTGCATCTCTTGCCGCAACAGCCGAAGCGTCTCACGGTCCGCGGATGCCGTGTTGATGCGCTCCCCGCTTTTCATCGTGAAGCGGACCTCACCGTCCGTCGGCTCTATGGCGCGCAGGATCGCACGACCCGTCGTCGTCTTGCCGCAGCCCGATTCACCCACCAGCCCGAAGGTCTCACCTTCCTCAAGGCTGAAGCTCACCTCGTCCACTGCCCTGACATAGCCGGTCGTGCGCCGCAGGAAGCCCTCGATAATCGGGAAATAGACCTTTAATTTATCGACATCGAGAATCTGGGTGTTGCCGTTCACTTCCGTCGTCATAGACTAATCCTGTCCCTCTTGAGTGTCGGCATCAGCACCCGTTGCAACCGCCTTCGCCTCGTCATCGTACAGCAGGCAGCGCACGGTATGGCCCTCGCCCATCTGCAAGGTCTTCGGCACCACCACATCACACACGCCGGGCATCGCCTGCGGGCAGCGCGGGTGGAAAGGACAGCCCGGCGGCCTGATGAACGGAGGCGGAACAGTCCCACTGATTGCCGTCAGCCGATTCGTCTGCCGCTCCCGGCGCATCTGCGGAATAGACTTCAGCAGTTCCTGTGTGTACGGATGTTTCGGGTCCCTGAACAGAGTCGCTGTATCCGCGCGCTCCACAATCTTGCCGAGATACATCACGATGATCTCTTCCGCCATCTGCGCCACAACGCCGAGGTTGTGCGTGATCAGCATCATCGCCATGCCCAGTTCCCGCTGCAACGACGCCATCAGCTCCAGGATCTGCGCCTGCGTCGTGACATCGAGCGCCGTCGTCGGCTCATCGGCAATGAGCAGAGTCGGATTGGATGCAAGCGCCATCGCAATCATCGCGCGCTGCCGCATGCCGCCGCTCAGATTGAACGGGTACGCGTCGACACGCTGGTCAGGATTCGGGATGCCGACCTTTCTGAGCGTATCCGACGCAATGTTTCGCGCCTCCTCCTTCGACACATCCTGGTGCAGCAGTATGCCTTCCACGATCTGGTCGCCCACCGTATGCACGGGGCTGAACGACACCATCGGCTCCTGGAAGACCATCGTAATGTCCGCGCCGCGTATGCGCCGCATGCGCTCTCCGTCCTGTGGGAGCTGCTGGAGGTCTATCTCCTCGTATCCGCCATCTCCATTCTGCTGCGGGCGATAGTAGATTATCTCCCCGTCAACCGTCCTGCCCGGCGGCCTTACGATACGCATGATGGACCGCGCCAGCACACTCTTGCCGCAGCCGCTCTCGCCAACCACACCCAGCACCTTGCCGCGGTCGATGCGAACGGTAACGTCGTCCACCGCCCTTACTTCCCCCTCGTCCAGGTAGAAGTAAGTCTTCAGGTTGCGCACATCAAGCAGCGTTGACGGTTGATTTGATTCGGTCGCCTGCAACAGGGTCACTCCCCGGAGTCGTTAAGTGTCTAGTTGTCGCGTATTGCGTACGGGTCGGCAGCGTCCCGAAGGCCATCGCCCATAAAGTTGAGAGCCATCACCGCTATCAGTACGAACACGCCCGGAAGCAGCAGCCACGCCGCCTCAGCCACCGCCTGGAGAGTCTGCGCCTCTTGCAGCAGCACGCCCCAGCTGATTGCCGGTTCGCGCAGCCCCAGTCCGAGGAAGCTCAGTGATGTCTCCGCGATGATGATGCCCGGAATCGCCAGCGTCGTCGCCGCAATGATGTGGCTCAGGAACGACGGCAGCATGTGGCGGAACACGATGCGAATCTCGTTCGTGCCGTACAGCCTCGCCGCCAGCACGAAGTCCTCTTCGCGCATTGAAAGGAAGCGGCCGCGCACTTCGCGCGCCAGACGCGTCCATTCGATCAGCGAAATGATGATCGTGATGGCGAAATAGACGCGCATCATCGACCAGTCGCGCGGCACGGCAGCCGAGAGCGCGAGCCACAGTGGTATCGTCGGTATCGCGCGCAGGAATTCGATGACACGCTGGATAATCGCGTCCGACAGGCCGCCGCGCAGACCCGAAATGCCGCCCAGCAACGACCCGAGGAATATGTTCAGCGCCACGCCCACCAACCCGATGGACATTGACACTCGCGTACCATACATCAGGCGCGAGAACATATCCCGCCCCATTCTATCGGTGCCAAGCGGGTAGAACGGCTGCGGCTCCGTGCTGGTATCCACATCCAGCCCCATAAAGTGCCAATTGGTGCCTATGAGTCCGAATAGTTCGTATTCGTGACCTCGCACGAAGTACTTGATGGTGTGCTTCGTCTCTTCGTCGGTCACCCACTCCATGCCGAGCGTCTCAGGGTTGCGCTCGCCTTTCAGTCCATAGACATAAGGCAGAGACGGCTTTAAGCCGTCGAAGAAGTGAATGCCCTGCGGTGGGACGAATGTGCGCGTGGCGAATTCCTGGCGCGGGTCGTGTATAGCCAGAAATTCAGGGAACAGCGCAACGAAGTAGAACCCGAGCACTATGACAGTGGAAACCATAGCGACGCGGTGCCGCAGGAACCGCCACCATATCAGCTTCCACTGTGATGCTACGAATATCTGCTCGTCTTCAGAAGGTCTCTGAATTGGGAGCGATTCTGTCTGTGCAGCCATCTTTGCCCCATAGCCTGCCGAAGCAGGACTCTGCCACTTACGCGCCGATACGAATTCGCGGGTCCATCAGCGCCAGAACGATGTCTGATATCAGGACCCCGATTAGTGTCAATGTTGTCAGGATAAGAACGATGGAGCCTGCCATATACATGTCCTGAGTCAGCAATGCCCGAAGCAGCAGAGGCCCTACCGTGGGCAGGCTCATCACATACGCCACGATGAGCTGACCGGAGATCAGACGCGGCAATTCAAGCCCCGCCGTGCTCACGAACGGGTTAAGCGCTATTCGCACAGGGTACTTCAGAACGACCTTCCACTCAGGCAGCCCCTTGGCACGCGCAGTCTCCACATAGGGCTTGCTCATCTCGTCGAGCAGGTTCGCCCGCACTATGCGCGTGAAGCGCGCCGTACCGTCAGTGCCGAGTATCAGCATCGGCAGCCACAAGTGCTTCAGAAGGTCAATAACTTTGCCGATGCTCCACGGCTCCGTCACATACTCAGCGGAGAACAGCCCCGTCGCCTTGATGCCAAACCAGCTGAACGCGAACCACATCGCGACAAGCGCAATCATGAAGTTTGGCGTTCCAACGCCGAAATACGACAGGAAAGTGAAGAAGTAGTCTATCACCGTGTACTTCTTCACGGCGGATATGATGCCGATGGGAATGGCGAGCGTCCAAGTGAACAGGATGGTGGCAACGCCCAGCACAATCGTCATTGCCAGACGGTCGTTCACCAGTTCCACCACCGGGCGTCCCCACTCAAGCGAGAGTCCCAGGTCCCATTGCAGGATGCCCCAAATCCACTTCCCGTACTGCACATACAGAGGCTGGTCCAGGCCGTAGTGCGACCGCAGCGCCTCAATCTGCCCCTCGTCCACATTTTCGCCCTGGGCCTGAAGCTGAGCGATGTAATCGTCCAGAAAGTCTCCGGGCGGCGCCTGAATGATGGCGAACGCCACCACAGACATCAGGAACAGCATCGGGATGAATATGATGAAGCGTCTGATTATGAACTGGAGCATTGGAGTTTCTCAGCTCGTCAGTCGTGCTAGTGTAAGTTGATTCTCGTCATAACTATTCCTTCCCCCTTGACCGGGGGAAGGTTAGGACGGGGGTGAAGATGGACAGGATGGGCATTATGAATATTTCGCCCATCCTGTCCATCAATGATAGTTTCTGTTGTTTACTGCGAGGAGAAGTACCACTGCTCAGGGAAGCCCGTGTTGGGCGTCCTCAGAGGCCAGTCGTTGCCCGCCTCGTCAGGAACATTCTTCAGTTCGTTCTTCACAACGAGCACGCCCTGCACCATAGGCGACAGGCCGACGATGCCGATGTTGTACTGGTTCTCGACGATAGTCTTATAAATTTCCTTGC
>CAZWDM010000100.1:0-4052 GCA_964632415.1 uncultured Dehalococcoidia bacterium
TATCCCTTGCTTATGATGACACAGGTAATATAATATCGCCATTCAAGTAAGGAGGGATGGATGAAAGGTAAGGACTTCCTGTCGGTCGCGGATCTGTCTTCTGATGGCGTTGCGCAGCTTGTTGAGCGCGCCTACACGATGAAGCGAGACAAGGGCGAGCGACCGCTGGAAGGCAAGGAGTTCGCGCTTCTATTCGAGAAGCCCTCGCTGCGCACTCGCGTCAGCTTCGAGGTTGGCATACGTCAGCTCGGAGGCACCTGCACATACCTCAGCCAGCAGGATGTGGGACTTGGCGTGCGCGAACCCGAAGCGGACATAGCCCGCGTTCTGGACCGCTGGGTGGACGGCATCATAGCGCGCGTCTTCTCGCACCGAAGCCTCGAACTGCTCGCCGAATACTGCGACATCCCAATCGTGAACGCCCTGTCCGACCTTGAGCATCCTTGCCAGGCCATGGGCGACCTGCTGACGATGCAGGAGCACAAGGGCAGACTCGCAGACTTAGATGTCGCCTTCATCGGCGACGGCAACAACGTCGCCGCAAGCCTCGCCCTCGCCTGCGCATCCGTTGGGGCAAACTTCACGCTGGCATCCCCCGAAGACTATCGCATACCGTCCGACATCATAGAAGAGGCAGAACGCAGGGCCACGCCAAGAGAGTCCCGCGTTAACTGGGTACTCAGCCCCCAGGAAGCCGCACGCGACGCCGATGTCCTCTACACGGACACATGGGTTAGCATGGGGCAGGAAGAGGAGAAGGCAGAGCGCATCGCCATTTTCGGCGACTACAAGATTGACGAGACCCTGGCAGAGTTTGCAAAGCCCGACTTCCTATTCATGCATGACATGCCCGCATACAGAGGGCAGGAACTATCGGAAGGAATGATCGACCACCCCAATTCCGTCGTATTCGATCAGGCGGAAAACCGCATGCACGCGCAGAACGCCGTCCTCGCCGCGATATTCGGCGACTGAACAGGCTCAAAGTCCCTACCCCCTCGATGGGGTAAGGTCAGGATGGGGGCGTACCCCATCCTGTGACCCTCCACTTCACGAGATTAGCGCTGTCGAACTTCATTCTGACGAACCGACACACCAACAGGCTGACGAACCACCATGACCACCACCGTTAAACCGCTCGTTGCAATCGTGGGACGGCCCAATGTGGGCAAGTCCACGCTGTTCAACAGGCTCATCGGCAGACCCACCGCCATCGTGTCCGACATCGCCGGCACGACCCGCGACCGCGTCATGCTCGAAACGGTCTGGGCTGAGCATGCCTTCATTCTCGTCGATACCGGCGGACTGGACCTGTTCCCGGAGACGG
Organism: uncultured Dehalococcoidia bacterium; assembly: GCA_964632415.1. GTDB lineage: Bacteria > Chloroflexota > Dehalococcoidia > Lucifugimonadales > JADFKI01 > Bin90. The sequence continues at coordinate 1,328 of CAZWDM010000100.1, forward strand.
ACATATGGCAGCAGGTCAAGGGTCAGATAGAACTCGCCATCAGCGACGCGGATGTCATCGTTTTTGCCGTGGACGCCGCCGCAGGGATTACGCCGGCCGACGAGGATGTCGCGGACGCACTCCGCCGCACCGAAAAGCCCATCGTGCTCGCCGCGACCAAGGCAGACAACGACCGGCTCGCCACGGCCGCTTCGGAGTTCTACGAACTCGGCATCGGCGAACCAATACCATTGAGCGCCTTCCACAATACCGGTATAGACGACCTCATGACCGAAGTCGTTGCGAACTTCCCCGGCGCACCCGCGTTCCTCGAGCCCGAGGCAGACCTGAAGCTTGCAATCGTGGGACGCCCCAATGTTGGCAAGTCGATGCTCCTCAACGCTATCGCCGGCGAGAGGCGCGCAATCGTAAGCGACATACCCGGAACAACCCGCGACTCGCTCGACAGCCTGTTGCAGTTCGACGACTGGTCGGTGTTGCTCATCGACACGGCGGGCATACGACGACGCGGTCGAATTGAAAGCGGCATCGAGCGCTATAGCGTGCTGAGGGCCATGCGCGCCATAGACCGCGCCGACGTCGCAATCCTGCTGATGGATGCGACCGAACTGGCCAGCGCACAGGATACGCACGTAGCGAAGTACATTCTCGATGGATTCAAAGGCATCATCCTGGGCGTGAACAAGTGGGACCTCGCGTCGGAGGCAGGTTTGACGCAGGCTCAAGCACTTGTGCAGGTACGGGAGAAGTTCCGCTTCGCCTCCTACGCCCCTATATGCTTCACCTCGGCATTGACAGGCATGGGCATCGCGAATCTGCTCGACACGGTAAGGCAGGTCTTCCAGGAATGGACGAAAGGCGTGCCCCGCTACGACCTCCGCCGCAGGGTAATGGGCGCCGTCGCCACGCACCCACCGGCACTGTCCGGCAGGCGTTCGCTGAAGATTTACAGCGTCGCTCAGGACAACACGGGACCGCCCAGCTTCACCTTCTATGTCAACTACTCGGACATGGTCCACTTCTCCTACAGACGCTATCTGGAGAACGCGCTTAGAGCCGCCTATGAGTTCCGGGGAAGCCCCTTGCGAATGCGATTCAAAGGCCGGGGAGACAGGGCAGATCCATGATTGCATATGTCGTGATGATACCGCTCGCATACCTGCTGGGTGCGCTGCCGTTCGGCCTGATACTTGGGAGGCTCTTCGGCGGCGTGGACGTGCGCGAGTACGGCAGCGGCAAAACGGGCATGACCAACGTAATGCGGACGGCGGGCATACCTGCCGCAGCGCTCGCCCTAGCGCTCGACATGGGCAAGGCTATGCTGGCGGTGGTCCTGGCGCTCATCTTCTTTGGAGACACCCCAGGAGCGCACGCAGCAGCCGGAATCGCAGCGCTCGTGGGCCACAACTGGTCGGTTTTCATACGATTTCAGGGCGGCAGGGGCACGGCGCCGGGTTGGGGTGCGCTCATCGTGCTGTCTCCGGTGTCGGGACTCGTTGCGGGGCTGGTGGGCCTTCCGTGCGTGGCGCTCAGCAGGTACATGTCGCTCGGCTCCATTCTCGGCACCCTGTCCGGTGTGATAACGCTCATTGTGCTTATCGCGCTGGGCCGCGCACCCATCGAATACCTGGCGTTCGCCATCGTGGGCGCGGCGCTGGTGATCGGCCTGCACAAGGACAACATCCAGCGTCTCATCAGCGGCACCGAGCGAAAAATAGGACAGTCCGCGCTTCCAACGGACTGATTCACAAGGGCTTTCCCTAATACCCGCCTCACTCCTCTGCGGATAAATCCTGACTTCAGGGGCGAAATATGCCGAAAGTGGGCATAGTCGGTACAACCAGCTGGGGCACCACGCTAGGCGTCATCATCGCCAGGCAGGGCTTGAATGTGAGCATCTGGTCGCGCACCGAGCATGAAGCCGAAAGCCTGAACGCTGCGCGCGAGAATGCCCGCTTCCTCCCCGGCGTTGCCTTCCCTGGTTCGTTATCGGTAACCGCTTCGCAGTGCGAGGCGTTGTCGGACGCCGATCTGGTGCTCTTCGTCGTTCCGTCCCGCACATTCAGAGACAATGTGAGGCAAGTGCGCGACGCGATTCCCAAAGATGCCATACTGGTGAGCGCGACAAAGGGACTGGAAACGGACACGGGCAAGCGAATGAGCCAGATTCTCGCCGACGAAATGCCGCCATCATTCTCCGGCGGCATCTGCGCCCTTTCGGGCCCCAACCTGTCACGAGAGATCATCGCCGGCAAACCCGCATCCACCGTCATCGCGTCCACGAATGTCGATGCCTCGCGCAAGGCGCAGCTTATCATCAACTCCAACCTCTTCCGCGTTTACACGAACGTGGACATCGTCGGTGTCGAGTTCGGAGGCGCGCTGAAGAACATCATCGCTCTCGCTGCAGGGGTCTGCGACGGCATGAACTACGGCGACAACGCGAAGGCGACGGTTATCACACGCGGGCTGGCGGAGATAGGCCGTCTAGCGGAGGCGGCCGGCGCCAATCCTCTCACCCTTTCGGGGCTCGCAGGGATGGGCGATCTGATCGCCACCTGTTCGAGCGCCCTCAGCCGCAACCACTACTTCGGCAGGCGTCTCGCAGCAGGCGAATCGGCGGATTCCATACGCGCCTCCATGGACGGTGTAGCGGAGGGTGTGGACACGATAAAGGGAGCGGTCAAAGTCGCTGGAACTCTCGGAGTGGAAATACCCATAGCGG
>CAZWDM010000100.1:4152-8851 GCA_964632415.1 uncultured Dehalococcoidia bacterium
CGGATACCGGAGTCGCGTTCCAGCTCCCAGCCGATGATCGCGGGCTTGGCGATGGTATCGCAGGCTTCAGCGAAGGAAACAACATCATCCAGCGCGGGCAGCCTGCATCGTCCCGCCTGTTCTGCCGCCTCGCGTATGATCCTTCCCCACCGCTCCCTGCGGCTGGCGCTCATCACATTGCGTGCAACAGTGCGCTCGCTGACCATCGGCACAAAGCGCGATATGCCAAGTTCCGTGCCCTTCTGCAGCACATACTCGAAGCGGTCCGCTTTCATGAGGCCCTGGTACAGCGTTATCCACAGCCGCGGCTCCCCATTCCCGGGATGGCGGTCAGTGATAACCCCGCTCGCCGACCGCGAGCTTACCGCTTCCAGCGTTACCGCATACTCATGCCCGCTGTCGTCCAGGGCAATAATCCCGTCGCCCGGACGGGCACGAAGCACCCGCGCCAGCTGTCGTGAGGCGTCTGCAGGCAGCGTTACATGGTCGCCCTGTATGCAGGAAGGAGGGACGAAGAAGCGATGCACGCCATCACCCCTTTACGCCCGCCACCAGTGTTACCCAGTCCCCGTCCACAAGCGTCTGCTCCAGTTCAGCACCGGCAGCATTCAGCGCCTCGATCACACCGTCCTTGTTCTCCACCAGGATTCCTGATGCAATGACCTTGCCGCCGTCGTGGACCGCGCCGACCATGTGTGGCGCTATCTCTGACACCACCTTGGCGGATATGTTGGCAACCGCCAATCCATAGGCAGACTGCTTCACGTCGGCGTGCGGAAGCGTCCCCTGCAGCACCCGCACGGTATGCTCCACCCCGTTGTCACGCACATTCTGCTTCGCCACATTCACGGCGACGGAATCTATCTCCAGTCCGAAGACATGCCTCGCGCCAAGCCGCGCAGCCGCGATAGACAACACGCCGGAGCCGCAGCCCACATCCAGCACATCGACGCCCGGCTCGACAATCTCATCAAGCTGCTCCAGGCACATGCGCGTAGTCGGGTGGTGCCCCGTGCCGAATGCCATGCCGGGGTCCAGCATTATCACATGCTCGCCGGCCTCCGGCTCATGTTCGCGCCAGGTCGGGCAGATCGTGAGTCGGCGGGTAACCCTGAGCACATGGAAGTGCTCCTTCCAGCTATTCTGCCACTCTTCCTCCTCCACCTCGCGCTCCTGCAGCGGCGAAATGTCGGACACATGCGCAACCAGCCGCACGCCCACATCTATCCTTCCGCGACGCTCGTCAAGCGACTCGTTCATCGGCAGGTAGGTTGTTACCATTGCCCACTCGTCGCCCGAGAGCGACTCACCCTCGTCGGGATTGAAGCCGCCGTCCACCTCCACCGCGACGCCACCATGACCGTAGCGGTAGAATATCTGCGAAAGGGGTTCCACGAACTCCGGGGGCGTTCGAACGCTCAATTCAAGCCACTTCAACTGATGTACCCCTTCCGTAAACCTGCCGTATATGAAATGGACGCACCGCAGTGCGCCCTCGTGTATCTCTCTATCTCTTTGTTGGGTAGTTGCCGGACATTCCCGCCGGCCTGCAATCCTACTCGCCTGAGATCGCATCCTTGATCTTGTCGAAGAGGCCCTTGTCCTGATCGCTCATGCCTGACCCGTCATCGCCAAAGCTCCGGGAAAGCTCCTCGAAGAGCGCACGCTGTTCCTCTGTCAGCTTCTTGGGAGTCTGCACATCGACCGTTACGATCTGGTCTCCCTTGCGGCTGCTGCGAATGTATGGGATGCCCATGTTCTTCAGCCTGAAGTACGCCCCGGTCTGAGTGCCGGCCGGAATTTCCAGTTCGGCCTCCTCGTCGGCAATCGTCGGAACGGTCATCTTCGACCCAAGAGCCGCCTGCGCCATATTGATGGGAAGCGTGTACAGGATGTCGTTTCCTTCTCGCTGGAAGATCTTGTGTGCCCGAACGCGAATCAGCACATACAGGTCTCCGGGTGAGCCGCCGTTCTGCCCTGCTTCGCCCTCGCCGCGCAGCCTGATCTGCACGCCGTCCTCCACACCCGCGGGTATCGCGACCTCCAGCGTGCGCGAGCGCCGTTCCCTGCCGCTGCCCCTGCAGGTATCGCAGGGAGTCGTGATAGTCTGGCCCTCTCCACGGCACACGCCGCACGGGACAACCTGAACGAAGTGGCCGAACACGCTCTCGTGGGCGCGCCGCACCTCGCCCGATCCGCTGCAGTTCGTGCAGATGGTGGGTGAACTGCCCGGCGCGCTGCGGCTCCCCTTGCAGTCCCCGCAGACCTCAATCCGCTCCAGGCTGATCTCCTTTTCGATGCCGAATGCAGTGTCTTCCAGGTCAACGGTGAGCGCGTATTTCAGGTCCGCGCCTCTTCTGGGAGCATTGGGTCGCGTCCGCGTGTTTCCACCGAAGAACGCGTCGAATATATCGCCGAAGCCCGCGAAATTATCGAAGCCCTCGAAGCCCCTGGCGCCTCCGTTCCCGGACACGCCCGCATGGCCGTAGCGGTCGTAGGCGGAGCGCTTCTGCGAGTCGGACAGGACCTGGTACGCCTCGTTGATCTCCTTGAACTTCTCGGCAGCGCCCTCCCGCTTGTTGCGGTCTGGATGGAACTCCATAGCAAGCTTGCGGAACGCCTTCTTGATGTCCTCGTCGGAGGCGCCACGGTGCACGCCGAGCAGGTCGTAGTAATCTTGCTTGCTAGTGGTCATATCTTACGAATTGAATGTCCAAGTCTAACCAGTTAGAGCAATTATCAGGCCGAGAGTTGTTGTAGCCACAGCTACGGAGCCAATCATCCACCGCAACATTTCATTCTTGGTCTCAACCAGTTTCGTCTCCAACTCCGAGACTTTGGTTTCCACCTTTGCGATATCTTCCTTGGAGGCGAGATGAGAAAGTACGGCTACTATCTTGGCCAATTCTTCTCTCGTAGCCAAATGCGGCAACACGGCTTCAACGGCACTTAGCCGCGACTCGTCAGTTGGTGCCTGTGCTTCTGTCGTCACGTTTTGACTTCCTCAATCGTGTTGGGCACATACACCCATAGTATAATTCACCACCCAACGCTGGTACAAGACCGTCACAGTTCACTAGCTGTGGGCATATTCACCATTCATCTTGTCCCTTCCCCCCTTTGGGCGAGGCCTAGAAAGGGGGATATGATTATTATGCCCAGCCCTATGTTCATCTTGAAAATGCCAGCGCCCCTATCCCTGCGGCTCGCACTCCAATTCTCTCAGCATCCCCAGACCAACCGCCATATTCGTGCCCATCACCAGCGGATCAACCTCTTCCAGCACATCGTCCGGCGAGTTGATGATGGAGAAGTCGTCGCCATAGAAGAAGAGCGCCGGTATATCGACCGCCAGGAACGAGGCATGGTCGCTGCCAAATCCTCTCTCTATCCTGCGCGCAGCCAACGCGATATTATTGGCCTCCGCGATTTCGGCGGCTATGTCCGCAAGGGCATCGCTGCCTTCCATCGAAGCCCTGCCCTTGCCCATCGCATCGAAGTTGAGCATCGCGGATATCTCCTCACGCTCGTCCTCGTTCAGCTCATCGACATAGTGCTTGCTGCCGTAGAGTCCGATCTCCTCCACGCCGAAGAACACGAGCCTGACCGCGTACGGGAGCGGTTCGCCTTCGTCGTATTGGGCACTGGCAAGCTCCTCCGCCATGACTAGCAGTGAGACAACGCCCGTGCCGTTATCGCCAGCAGCTTCGGTGTCCGCAACACTGTCATAGTGACCACCCAGCACTACGACGCCGCATTCCTCCGGCTGATCGCCCAGTTCTGCGATGACATTCTGCGATTCGAGCAGGACGGTCTGTATGTTGACCCGCGCCTCCAATCCGGGCTCCTCTTCGAGCAGCCGAGCCAATTCCCTACCCTGCTGGCGCGACAGCGATGCCACGGGAATCGGACCGTCGGACTGCAGCGCGCCCCTGAAGTTGCCCTGCTCGCTGTTGAATATGATCGCCGCAATGGCGCCGGCGCTGGCTACACGATTCACCTTTACCTCGAAGGTGATCTCACCCCGTTCAATCAGGGCAATTGCCCCATCCAGGCCGTCCTCCGGGAGCTCGTCAATAAACGCCTTCCCCACATTCACGAGCGGCCCCGTAACATCTCCAAACCCCGTCATAGATAGCGGGACCGCTTGCAGTTCTGGCCTGCCGTCCCCGGCAAGCGAAACGAACTCGTCGCCCCAGGGAATATGCTCAGCCTCTACCGGCTGGTACTCGACCCGGTAGCCCAGATCCTCCAGGTATCCACCGATGAACTCCGCCGCTGCGCGTTCACCGTCCGTCCCGCTCTCCCGGGGGCTGTACTCCTCGGTAAATGTCGTCAGCAGGTCCATCCCTCTTTCAGACAGACGCTCCACCTCCGGATTGGTGGGCGTAGGCGCGGACGCCACGCTCTCGGCCGTCGCCTGACTCGCCGTAGAAGCCGAGGGCGTGGGCACTGCCGTCGGAGAAGGCTGGGGAGCAACCGTAGGCGGCGTCACAACTGTTGCCGTTGCAGCCGGGGCTACCGCCGGCCGTTCTGCCACTGGCATATCCTCGGGTGTGCCACCGCACGAAACTATCACCACGGCAATGCCGAGCAGTAGTGCGCCGCTCAGGGCGAGGTTCTTGAGGCGATCAATCATGTGGAATCGTCCTGGCTGGAAGTCTTGGGTTTGTCGCTGACCGGAAGAGCGCGAATTGCA
>CAZWDM010000101.1:0-8725 GCA_964632415.1 uncultured Dehalococcoidia bacterium
CACCCCCGACTGCTACTACGAACCCCTAACCCCCGACCAGCAAGCAATCTTCGACCACCAACTCCTCATCGAATCAGGCGACTACAAAGAGGACGAAATCTCAATAGTCCCCCCAACAGAAGAGGCCCGCCGCAGCCACGCCATCGCCCTCCGGCAAATCAAGGAAGCCGCCGCAGCCGAAGGCGTCCCCCTCCTGCCCAACCCACTCGCCCGCACCCTCCGACACCCCACCATCCGCAGCCCCTAATAAAAATCCCTTCCCCCTTGATGGGGTAAGAGCCTGCCCCTGGCGAAAGCAGGGGTTAGGATGGGGGTGAATAAAGTCCCCTCTCCCTGGGGAGAGGGTTAGGGTGAGGGGGGAAGTGAACATCCTCCCAATCCTCCCCATGGATGTTACCCTCACCCGGCCTGTTCAGGGGAACCGCGAGACTCGGAACTCACCACTCGCAGCTCACCACAATTGACAAAATCCAGCGCCCATCGCTAGACTTCCCGCAGCCAACCCCTGCGAGGAGTCCCGCATGCGCATCACCAACATCGAAGGCTTCAACCTATCCTCCCCCCTGGAGCGGCCCTTCGGCTGGTCCAACGGCTGGATATCCGCCCGCGTAGTTGACCTCGTCAAGATCGAGACCGACGAAGGCATCACCGGCTGGGGCGAAGGCTACGTCGGCGCAGGCGGCAGCTTCGTAAAGCAGCACTTCGGCGACCTCCTCATCGGCGCAAACCCGATGAACCGCAACAGGCTCTGGCAAGCAATGTACGCCCGCCTGCACAACGGCAACAACGCCGGCGGCTTCGGCGGCAGCGCAATCAGCGCAGTGGACATAGCCCTCTGGGACATCGCCGGCAAGGCAACCGGCCTCTCCGTCTCAGACCTGCTCGGCGGCAGAATCCGCGACCGCGTCGCCGTTTACGCCACCGGCCTCTACTACACCGAAGGCGAGTTCCCCACCCGCCTCCTCGACGAGGCACGCATGTACATCGAGCTCGGCTTCAAGGGCATGAAAACCAAGGTCGGCGGCCTCCCCATCGCCGAGGACGTCCGCCGCGTCGCAGCCCTCCGCGAAGCCATCGGCGACGACATCCGCCTCATGATCGACGCCAACCAGGCATACCCCGCCGCCGCCGCCATCCGCATCGGCAACCTCCTCGCCGACCTCGACATCACCTGGTTCGAGGAGCCCGTCAACGCCAAGGACATAGACGCCTACCTACAGGTCCAGGCGGCAGTCCCCATGCCCGTCGCCGGCGGCGAAAACCTCCGCACCCGCTACGAGTTCAAGGACTTCTTCGCCCGCCGCGCCTACGACATCGCCCAGCCCGACGTAGTCAACGCCGGTGGCATCACCGAAATGCGAAACATCTGCATGTCCGCCAACGCCAACGGCATCCTCGTCAACCCCCACGTCTGGGGCTCCCCAGTCATGATCGCCGCCAGCCTTCACCTCGCCGCCACCATCCCACCCTGCCCGCCCGCCCACACCCCCCGCCCCTACGAGCAGGAGCCCGTCATGGAATTCGACCGCACCCCCAGCGGCATCCGCGAGGGCATCACCGCCCAGCCCTTCGACCAGCAGGACGGCTTCCTGGCGGTCCCCACCGGCCCCGGCCTCGGCGTCGAAATCGACGAGTCCGCCGTCCGCCGCCTTGCATCTGGCAGGTGAATCAGCGATGCCCCCCAGCGGAACAAACCTCGCCATCGACATCCGGGGGCTCAACAAGTCCTACGGCCGAACCCAAGTCCTCCGCAACCTCGACCTGCAGGTTCCCTGGGGACAGACCCTTACCATCCTCGGCCCCAACGGCTCCGGCAAGACCACCCTGCTCAAGACCCTTGCCACCCTGGCCAAGCCCGACTCTGGTGAAATCCGCATCGCCGGCCTATCCACCCGCCGCAACGGGACGGCAGTCCGCCGCTCCATCGGAGTGGTCACCCATGAACCGCTCCTCTACGACGGCCTCACCGGCGCGGAAAACCTGCGATTCTATGCCAGGATGTTCGCCCTCGACCACATCGACGACCGCATCCAATTTGCGGCGGCGCAGCTGGGCATCACGGACCACCTTGACGCCAGAGTTGGCATCCTCTCTCATGGTATGCGCCGCCGCTTCAGCATCGCCCGCGCCCTACTTCACTCCCCCCGCATCCTGATTATGGACGAACCCGAAAGCGGTCTCGACCAACAGGCACTTGAATTGCTTCACAATCTGATCTCTGACAGCACTTCTGCCCGGCGGACAATACTCATGACAACTCACAATTTTGAACGTGGCGTCGCGCTCGCCGACCGCATTGCTATACTCTCCCGTGGGCGCATTGGCTACCACGGAATGCCGGACACCTGCTCTGCCAGGAAAGAGTACCAGCGGCTTGCCTCCGATGTTCACCCTGAGGCTCTCAGACCGTGAGCGCCTCGATCATTGCAGTGACCGCAATCCTATGGAAGGATGTCATACTGGAGTTGCGCACGAAGGACATCGTCGCAAGTACTTTGGTCTTCGCTCTGCTGGTCATAGTCGTCTTCAACTTCGCCATTACGCCCACACCACAGACTGTGGCGTTCGTCGCTCCCGGAATCCTATGGATAGCCTTCGCATTCGGTGGCGTACTGGGGCTCAATCGCTCAATTGCGCTGGAACGCGAGAGTGGAGGCCTTCATGGCTTGATGCTGGCTCCCGTTGGCCGCGACCTGATATTCTTCGGCAAGATGTTGGGCAGCTTCATTTTCATGCTGCTGGTGGAAATCGCCGTCTTCCCTGTATTTGCAGTTCTCTACAACTTTTCACTTGTCCAGCCCGGCCTGATACCTGTCGCAGTTCTTGCTACACTCGCCATATCTGCCGTCGGAACGCTCTTTTCCGCAATTGCGCTCAACACGCGATCCCGGGAGGTGATGCTTCCATTGCTCCTGTTTCCCGCTCTGGTGCCGGCGTTGATTGCTGCTGTCGAAGCGACGACATCCATAGTACAGGGAAGTAGCTCCCTAGACCGCTGGATACCCTTCCTAGCCGCATTTGATGCCGTGTTCCTGGTCGTATGTCCTTTTGCATTCCAGGTCATAGTCGAGGAATAAACCGCTCAACTACTTCTCATTCTGGCCGCATGCAATTGCTAACGGTACGCTTACGAGCCTGTTACAGAATCCTATCTGGTGCTACAATGGACACGGATTAGTACATCGGAAATTGTGGCTGCCAATGTGTACGTTAAGCGTTAGTGCGGCCCTTCACTAAATTGACAGTAAATGCACGCTGCTGATATATTTATAGTCCACTGCGTGAAATATAGAGCAAGCTCAACCTGAGCTTCGCATCGTTTCCCATTGCTCACATGAGCCGATAATGCGAGCAGAACATCTACATCAGGCGGCGCAAGCTTCCTACTGTGCTATGAACCTGAATCAGACAGGCTGGGTGCCGTTAGATTTAGGGCATCATCCCTTTTTTGCATCGTTTCTCGAGGATGATTGCGCGCGCCATATTTCGGGGGCAACCCCAGGAGGATTGACTTGCAGAAAACTGACTTTGTAGTTCGATTCGCGGGTGAAGGTGGGCAGGGAATGGTCACCTCGTCCGAGGGTCTTGCGCAAGCCGCGAGTAACGTGGGCTACCATGTCCAAACGTTCGTCACGTTCCCATCACAGATTATGGGCGGCCCCACAATGGCGCAGGCTCGCGTGTCTACAACTCCCGTACTGAGTTCCGGAGACGACATTGATGTCCTGGTCTGCTTCAACGAAGAGGCGTATCTGAATCATAGGGATGAGATAAGCGACAGCGGCGTGGTCATATATAACTCTGGCGAGTTCGAACCGGATGACCTCGCAAACAGCTTCGGCATGCCTTTTGCCGACCTTGCCAAATCCACCGGAAACGCCCGCGCGGAAAACATGATCGTGCTGGGCGCGCTCGCTCACCTGGTCAGCATGTCCCAGAACATACTCGAGGACTTCGTTAGGGAGCGCTTCACCAGGGGTCGGCCTAACGACGAGCAGATCATTTCCTCCAATATTGAGGCCCTGACACTTGGCAGATTGGAAGCTGAGAAGAGCGGCTTCGTCCTCGGTGAACTTGCACCTCCGATAATGCCCGAAGGGAACCAGATTCTCCTCAACGGAAACGAGGCCATATCACTCGGTGCGTGTGCAGCCGGGATAGGCTTCTACATCGGTTACCCAATTTCGCCGGCAACATCGATACTACTTTGGATGGAGCGTAATCTCACAGGAGAAGGGAAGTTCGTATATCAGGCTAGTTCCGAAATTGAGGCAATCAATGCCCTCGTAGGCGCCGGTTTCGGGGGAAAGAAAGCAATGACAGCCACTGCCGGTCCAGGCTTGTCTCTCATGGGTGAGGGCCTTGGGCTCGCCTGGATGGCGGAGATTCCATTAGTTGTAGTAGATGTGCAGCGCGGGGGACCTTCGACTGGGCTGCCAACGAAGACAGAGCAGTCTGACTTACTAATGGCAATAACGCCGGGACATGGCGATGTCAGCATGCCCATAATTGCTCCTGGCACAGTTGAGGAGTGCTTCTACGCGGGAGCCATGGCGTTCAACTGGGCGGAGCGCTACCAGGGCCCAGTCATTCTGCTCAGCGAACATATGCTGTCTGAGCGAAAGCAGAATGTCCCGAAGCCCGAGTTGAGTCAACTGGTGATTGAAGATCGTAAAGCCTATTCAGGGAGCAATGGCTATAATCGATATGACAGTTGGGAATTGTCGCCGATGCCCCTGCCCGGTGGCCCCGGCAGTTATGTCGCAAACGGCAGCGAACACGACGGGATGGGCGACACAACGCATCTTCCGGAACGCCACATTCAGATGACTGAGAGGCGCTTCAGCAAGTTGAAGTTGCTAGAAAACGAAGACTATGAATGCCGTAACCCCGACGCCAGTGTCGTGCTGATGCCTTGGGGGGGCTCGAAGGGTCCGGCGCAGGCTGCTTATGACGCCATTATCGGCGATGGTGTTGACATCGGCTGGTACTACACGATGTTCCTCAATCCGCTGCCGAAGGAACTCCTCGAAGAACTCAGGCAAAAGGATCTGGTACTGGTTCCCGAGCTAAACTACATGGGACAATTCTCCAGCGTATTGCGGTCGCAGGGCGTGAAGGCGGAGTCCATCACGCAATACACTGGACTACCCTTCAAGGTCGCCGATCTTGCCGGTCGTGTGACGGAGCGCCTTGAGCAAGAGCAGAAAGTGAGTGTAGCAATATGAGCGTCAAAAACCCGGAATACGATTTCAAGTGGTGCCCAGGCTGCGGTGATTTCGGTGTGAGGCGTGCCCTGGAATCCGCAATAGAGAAGCGCAGAATCGAGACCGAACTGCCGGTCGAAAACAACGTCGTAGTTGCAGGCATCGGCTGTTCCGGAAACATGGTCCATCTACTTGAGGGACCTCAGCCCTACGGGATTCACGGGATTCATGGCAGGTCGCTCCCTATTGCCCTTGGAGTCAAAATGGGACGCCCTGATCTCAATGTCGTCGTGGTTGCCGGTGATGGTGATTTTCTCAGCATTGGAAACGAGCATATCGCTCCACAGGCCGCGCGTAATCTCGACATTACCGTCGTGGTAATGGACAACGCTGTTTACGGTCTGACGAAGGGCCAGAGCTCGCCTACCACAAAGCTTGACGAAATCACCAGCTCCACGCCTTACGGCAAACCTGAAGCCAAGCTTGACCCACTTGCTCTATACCTGACACTAGGCGTTTCCTACATTGCTTCACACGTATCCACCAAAGTCAGGGACTTGGGCGATGTAATTGCTGACGCAATGGATCACGAGGGCTTCTCAATCGTTCACGTGCAGTCCCCCTGCACGACGTATAACAACACATTCATGGAACTGAAGGGCAATGCGCGCCAGGGCATTCCACCGCTCGCATGGGATATCCCCGAGCATCACGACCCCAGCGACTATGAAGCGGCGCACGACATAATCAACCAGGGTGGAGTGCCGGTAGGTGTCATATACAAGGACAGCGACAGGCCGTCCTTCCAGGACCGCATCGACGTCATCAATGAGAAGTCATTCTCTCGCGAGGTTGAGAACATGATCGAGTCCTACGCTATCTAGCAACCCTGCTATTCCGACTTGCTTGAGAGGGGCGGCATTAACGAGCCGCCTCTTTCGTTTGCCAATAACGGCGTGTTAACGCCACGTTAATCTTGGCGCCATAGAATAATTTCGCTTGCTGGTAATCGGCTCCGAATCGAACGTAGTCCGCCGCAACAGGTGTGCGCTGCACAGCGGCACATACAGGGCTACGACAACGCTAAGAAGACCCTCACAGAGACACTAAGTATGCCGCTTGGTCGCGCACTGATAGCAGAGACAATAGGAACTTTCCTTCTGGTGCTGTTCGGCACCGGTGTTGTCGCGGCAGCAGTCATAACCGGCGCGCAAGTGGGACTGTGGCAGGTGGCAGTGGTCTGGGGATTCGGCGTAACGCTGGCAATCTACACGACTGCCGCCATATCCGGTGCTCACCTGAATCCCGCCATCAGTCTCGCGTTTGCCATATTCCGCAGAAGCGAGTTTCCGTTCAGCAGGATGTTCCCGTACTGGGGCGCGCAACTACTTGGCGCCATCGTCGCGGGCTTGACCGTTCTCGCCGTCTTCTCACCATTCGTCGAGCGGTTCGAGCAGAAAAACGACTACGTGCGTGGCATGCCGGGCAGCCAGCACTCCGCCATGATTTTCGGGGAGTATTTCCCTGACGCGAATATGATCGGCGTGGATGAAGCCTCGCGCGCGCTGGTGTCGGCGCCGGTCGCAGCCGCAGTTGAAGGACTGGGGACGGCGATCCTCGCGCTAGTGATATTCTCGCTTGTTGACCGGCGCAACGCCGCGCTCCCGAACAAGGGCCTCGCCCCTTTCTTCATAGGATTTACCGTCGCAGTGCTCATAAGCGTGTTCGCGCCGATTACGCAGGCAGGGTGGAACCCCGCAAGGGACTTCGGGCCGCGCATAGTGGCGTTCTTTGCGGGCTGGGGGAGCATCGCCATTCCGGGTCCGTCGGGCGGCTTCTGGGCGTATATCGTCGGGCCGCTCGTGGGAGCGCCGATCGGGGCCGCGGTGCATGAGTTCCTTCTGAAACCTGGTCTGCCAGCGGAGAGAGATGACAATATGCCCCATAACGGCTCGACGGAATCGCTTACCGAATACGAGCCAGCTGCCGTAACAAAGGACGGCCGCGAATGAGCGACATTCTGTTCGTATGTGTGCATAATGCCGGGAGAAGCCAGATGGCGAAGGCGTTCTTCAGCAAGCTGGCGGGGGAAGCGGGAGTCGAACTCGTTGCAGAATCTGGTGGGACGGATCCGGCTGACCGCGTGAATCCCGTCGTCGCGGAGGCGATGGGCGAGTTGGGCATCGACATATCAGACGCTGAGCCGATACTGATGACCAACGAGATGGTGGAACGGGCGCGGCAGGTCATCACGATGGGGTGCGCGGTGGATGCGGATGCTTGCCCGGCGCTGCTGTTACGCGATGTGGAGGACTGGGGGCTGCCGGATCCGGCGGGCAAAGGCATGGATGATGTGCGGGCGATCCGGGATGAGGTGGAGCGGCGGGTGGCAGAACTCGTGGAGAGATTGCGACATGCTGACGGACTTCACCCCCATCCCAACCTTCCCCCATCAAGGGGGAAGGGGCTTTCGCCCTAACATCCTCGCTCCGGGATATAGAGCGCTTCCTTCGCAGGCTAGTCAGGGACGCCCTCGCTCAGTGGGGTTGCCTTACTGAGATAGTAGTTGGGGTCGGCGCGGGGGTTGGTGGAGTCGGCGGCGTCGAGCATCCTGTCGTACTTGGAATCGAGCTCGGACATTTGCGTCTTCAGGGACTTGTGCAGGGCGACGCTGGAGATGACGCGGTGGGTTTCGGCGCTGCCGCAGGTCTTGCAATCGATGGCGTCCGGCGGGGAGAAGTTGCGCCAGAGCACGTCGGACTTCCGGTTGCAGCCTTCGCATCTGTATTCATATATTGGCATTCTAATATCGTCCGATTGCTATGCAAAGGTGGTTTCAACTCTTGCGGAGGCGTCGAAGAATGCCTGCAGCGAGAGGTGGTACTGGAAGAAGGCTGCGCGGCGGAGTTCGTTGCCGGACTTGACGCAGCCGGTGGGCATGGTCAGGTCAAGGGTGTTCAGGGTGTGGGCGGAGTCGGAGCCGTCATTGCCGGCGATGTTGTCGAGCAGGTCGCGCCATTCTGAGGGCGAGAGGTCGATGTAGAAATCGAGGTCGCGGAGTTGGCCCTCGTCAACGGATCGGACGGCGGTGCAGCCGAAGCCCTCGAATGTGACGGCGAAGGCTGAGTCGCCGGCCTTCACGCCCATTACGCAGTTCACGGTGCCCTGGGAGGTGAACTGGGAGTCGCCGTTGGCGATCTCGCGGACTGCTTCAAACCATTCTACTGAAGGGAATGCGGGCATTTTAGCTATTTCGCCTCCGTCTTGAATTCAGTGTCGATGCGGGCGGAGGCGTCGAAGAAGTACTGGAAGGTCTGGTTGAAGCGGTAAAAGAAGTCCTGCCGGTACTGGTCGCCGTTCATGGTGAGGGCAAGGCCTTCGAGCCTGTCCATGTCAAGGGTGTTGAGGGTGTGGTCGAGGTCGGCGCCATCGTTGTCCTTGATGTTGCGGATCATCTCTACCCACTCATCGGATGCCATTTCGAGGTAGAAGTCGGCTTCGGCAAGGTCGAGCTCGGG
>CAZWDM010000102.1:0-8722 GCA_964632415.1 uncultured Dehalococcoidia bacterium
GGCTTCTCCGGGTTCCCAAAGTTCAGGCAGTCCGTGAGCGCGATCGGCTCCGCTCCCGCGCAGGACACATTGCGGCAAGCCTCCGCAACGGCAATCATGCCCCCCACGTAAGGGTCGAGATAGCACAGCCGTCCATTGCCGTCCGTTGACAGCGCAAGCCCCTTGCTTGTGCCCTTTACCCGCAGCACCGCCGCATCTGCTCCCGGAGCCGCTACCGTGTTCGTCTGCACCTGGTGGTCGTATTGACGGTACACCCACTCCTTGCTGGCGATGTTAGGAGACGCAAGCAATTTCATCAGAACATCCGAAGGTGTTTCATCCGGCAGCGGCAACTGCGACAGGTCGTGTTCCTGCAACTCCGTCAGCCACTGCGCCTTTACCCCCTTCAGGCGATACTGCGGCGCATCCGTCAATGTAACCACGGGTGGCGCGCCCTTAACTTCTCCCCTATCGAAGATTCGAGCGAGTCCATCGTCGGTGGACCTGCCGATCACGGTCGATTGCAAGTCCCACTTGTCGAATATTGCGCTTACGGCATCCTCGTGGCCCGGCTTCACGATCACCAGCATCCGCTCCTGGGATTCGGATAGCATTACCTCATACGGCGTCATCTCCGTCTCGCGCCTTGGCACCAGCGACACGTCGATCTCGATGCCACTGCCACCGTTCGACGCCGACTCGACCGAGGCGCTGGTCAGGCCCGCTGCACCCAGGTCCTGCAAGCCGACGATGTGGTCGGTTCTCGCAACTTCCAGGCACGCCTCGATAAGCGACTTCTCCATGAACGGATTGCCCACCTGAACTGTCGGCCGAAGCTCGCGCTCCTCCTCGAATGTGCGCGATGCCAGGCCGGACGCCCCATGTATGCCGTCGCGTCCCGTATCCGAGCCGACCAGCATCAGCAAATTGCCGCCGCCGCCTGTGGTGGCGCTCAGCAGCTCCTCTTCCCTTAGAATGCCCACGCACATGGCGTTCACGAGCGGATTGCCCGAGTACGAGTCGGAGAAATAAACCTCGCCGCCCACGTTGGGAATACCGATGCAGTTGCCGTAGCCCGAGATGCCTGCCACTACACCGCCGAACAGGTAACGGTTGCGAGCGTCGTCAAGCGAACCGAAGCGAAGAGAGTTCATCAGGGCGACGGGCCTCGCGCCCATCGCGAATATGTCCCGAACAATGCCTCCAACACCGGTCGCCGCGCCCTGGTACGGCTCAATCGCCGAAGGGTGATTGTGCGACTCGATCTTCATGACCACCGCAAGGCCGTCACCGATGTCCACGACTCCCGCGTTCTCGCTGCCCGGCGTCACCATCAGGCGCGGGCTGTCACTCGGCAGCAGACGCAGCAGCGGCTTCGAGTGCTTGTAACCGCAGTGCTCGCTCCACAGCGAGCCAAACAACCCCAGCTCAAGATGGTTCGGCTCCCTGCCAAGTCGCTCGACAATCGCCTCGTATTCGGCTTCGCTAATCGCCAGTTCGTCTAGCGCCTGCTTTGAAACTGCCATCGTGCTCTGCTACCCCTCGGTCATTGTATGCCAAACGTAATCAGAATGACTCCGCCAATCACCAGCAGCGTCCCCTGAATCGTTCGCGCCGTCACGCGCTCCACCCCTCGCAGGAACACCAGCGCCAGCAAGACGGTGAACAGTGGGTGAACTGCTGCGAGCGGTGCCACAAGAATCGCAGGAGCTTCACCCAGCGCCAGGAACCAGCAGGTTACTCCCCAGGTCGACGCGCAGCCTGCAAGCGCCACAAACAGCCAGCCCTTCTTTTCAGGGCGCACTCTGAAGTCCCTGCGTATGTGGCTCTGAAACACAAGGGTCAGCACCAGCGTCCCCAGAATCATGGAGAACGAATTCGCCACCAGCGGAGGCGCGATGTCGGTTGCGATCTTGCGCCCCAGCACGGCAAGCGTCCCGTAGCACGCGGCGGCACCAAAAGCCGCAGCGTAGCCAAGCGCAGTCTCTCGCTGAATGCCTGCCAGCAATGTCATCTCTGGCCCACTATTAGCGCAATGCCGCCGATAATGGCGACCGTTCCGGCGAAGATGAACAGGTTCATGCTTTCACCACCAACCGTTACTCCGAGTATCGCGGCGAACAGCGGGGATGCCCCGACTATTGGTGCAGATCGCGCCGCTCCCAGCTTGCCCACGCTTGTGAAGTTCAGCAATCGTCCCAGCGGAAAGTTGAGCGTTCCAGTCAGCAGGAACCATGCGAAGGCAATGCCGCTAAGTGCCAGGATGTCGTCGAAGTTGAACACGAGCGCAAGCGTCAGCGTGATCGCGACGCCCACAAGCAGAGAGATGAAAGTGCCGGTCGTCGGTCGGACATACTGCATTCCCACGCGAACGAAGACGGCGCTGGCTCCGAACCCGAGCGCGGCTGAGAGGGCAAGCGCCGCGCCAAGCACTAGACCGATACCCCGGGCAGCGCATTGACCGAGAGTGCGGCGATCATCGACTGGAAAATGAACTTCCCGTCCTCGCCGCCCAGCAGTGCGTCGCAGCACCGCTCCGGATGCGGCATCATCCCCAGCACGTTGCCCCGCCCATTGATAATCCCGGCGATGTTGTTCAGCGATCCGTTGGGATTGGCATCCTGCGACACCTCGCCTTTTGGGTCGCAATACCGGAATACCACGCGACTCTGCTCTTCTAGCATCTCAATGACGGCGGGCTCGGCAAAGTAGTTGCCCTCGCCGTGTGAGATGGGCACTCGCAGCGTCTGTCCGACCGAAGCCGCGCTGGAAAACGATGTGGCGGCGGTTTCCACTCGCAGCGTCGTCCACTGGCAGCGAAACTGGAGATGGTCGTTGGGCAGTAGTACGCCGGGCAAAAGCCCTGCCTCGCACAGGATCTGGAACCCGTTGCAGATTCCAATCACCAGCCCTCCGCTATCTGCAAAGTCGGTCACGGCCTGCATCGCGGGCGAGAATCGTGCTATTGCTCCCGGACGCAGGTAGTCCCCATAAGAAAAGCCGCCGGGCAGTATGATGCAGTCGTAAGGGGAGAGGTCAGTGTCCTTGTGCCAGACATAATCGACCGGCTGCTGGAATACATCCTGGAGCACGTCAAAGCAGTCAAAATCGCTCCAGGTCCCAGGGAAGACGACAACGCCAAACTTCACGACTAGAGGTTCCTCAATGTCTGGTTGACCAGCGCGCTCACCTGCTTGCCGTCCGCTCTCCCGCGCACCTGCGGCATGATCCTGCCCATCACCTTGCCCATGTCCTGAGGGCCCGTGGGATTGATCTCGGATATCGCCGCACCGACTATCTCTTCGATCTCGGACGCGCTAAGCGGCTGCGGCAGGTATTGCGTCACGATTGCGAGTTCGGCCTCCTCCTTGGCAACAAGGTCAGGGCGGTCACCCTTCTGGTACGCTTCGATGCTGTCCCTGCGCTGCTGCGCCTGCTTGCTCAGCACCTGCAGGACGGCGTCGTCCTCCAATGCATCCGTCCGCTTTGCTTTCTCTTCGTACCCGATTGCCGAAAGGAGAAGGCGGATGGTGTCACGCCGTACCGTGTCGCGCTGGCGCATTGCATCCTTGAGGTTGTTGGTCAGTTCTTCTTTGAGGGGCAATGTTTGACCTGCCTTTTCTCTTATGCCGTAACGTGCGTTTCAATCCGGTCGCGCGCGGCCGCGATCAGGTCCAGGCTGCGTTCGCGCCCCAGCACTTCCAGGGACTCGAACAGTGGTGGCGCGATACGCTGCCCCGTAGTGGCGACGCGCAGCGAGCCAAAGAGCTGCCCGGCCTTGACATCAAGCTCCTTAACCATCCCTCGAAGCAACACTTCGATGGGTTCGGCGTCGAACGAGTCCAGTGAGGCAAGCCCGTCGTGAGCCGCCTGCAGGCAGAGGCGCGTCGAATCCGCGTCCATTCTTCGCTGGATCAGGTCGTCGGTCTCGTACTCGATGCTGTCCTTGAACAGGAACGCGACCAGTGGCGCGGCGTCCCGCAGCGTCTTCAGCCTCTCTTGTACGAGCGGCACGATCTTCAGTGCAAAGTCACGGGATGGTAGCCTCGGAATTTCAGCAGGAGGATATGCCCCCCAGAAATCCAGAAGAGCATCGGCCAGATCATCCGCAGCCATCTCACGGATATAGTGCCCGTTCATCCAGTCCAGCTTATCGTTGTTGAATATCGCGCCCGCCTTCGACACGCGCTCTATGGAGAAGTTCTTTATCAGCGACTCCGTGGAGAACAGCTCAGTCTTGTCGTCAAGAGACCACCCGAGCAAGGTCAGGAAGTTCACCATCGTGTGCGGCAGGTAGCCCATCTCGCGGTATTCCAGCAGTGACGTTGCGCCGTGCCTCTTGCTGAGCTTGGAGCGGTCGGGCGCCAGTATGATCGGCAGATGTGCGAACAGAGGCGGCTCCCAGCCAAGCGCCCTGTAAAGCTGGAGATGGCGCGGCACGCTTGGCAGCCACTCTTCGCCGCGCAGCACATGCGTTATCTGCATCTCCCTGTCATCAACAAGGTGTGCCAGGTGATATGTCGGATATCCGTCCGACTTCAGCATCACGAAGTCGTCCACCAGGCGGTTCTCGAAGGTAACCTCGCCTCTCACCAGGTCATCGATGGTCGTGGTCCCTTCGAGCGGCATCTTGAAGCGCACCACCGGACTGTCGCCCCGCGCCTCAAGCTCGGCTTCCAGGCGGTTCCGCTCGTCCGGCGAAAGACTCCGGCATCGGCGGTCGTAGCCGGTGGCGTTCTCCTGCTTCGAGCGCGTCTTACGGACTTGGTCCAGACGCTCCTCCGAGCAGTAGCATCTGTAGGCATAACCGGCGTCCACTAGCTGGTCGGAATGCCTTGTGTAGAGTTCCAGCCGCTCCGACTGCTTGTATGGCGCGAACTTGCCGCCGACATCAGGGCCCTCGTCCCATTCGAGCCCAAGCCAGTCGAGAGCCTCGAGGATTACCTCCACGGCGCCGTCAACTGCACGCGCCTGATCTGTATCCTCGACCCTGACTATGAACTCTCCCCCTTGTTGGCGGGCAAGCAGCCAGTCAAATATGGCGGTGCGGATGTTACCGACATGCGGCTCGCCGGTAGGACTCGGGGCAAAACGCACCCGAAAATTACTGGTCATGCGGGAATACCCTCCTGCGGATTATTCTAACATGTGCAGGCGAACACTATAACCGTTTCCATAAATCGGCATTGATTGCACATATTGGGGTCAAGCGTTAGGTCCCTCTCCCCTTTGGGGGAAGGTTAGGATGGGGGTGAATACCTCATGAAGTTGATTCGTGAACCTGACACCAGCAACCAATCAGCAATACCCCGGAAATGATGACCTGATGCGAGCCACAGTCGCGGTGGAGCCGTCCGCCAAGTTCCAAACGAAAGGGGAGGCGACCATCTCAGTCGCCTCCCCCAACTTCATGCGCTGGTGTAGGGGACTAGCCCCTCAGACCAGGCTACTCCGTCGGCCAGCCGTCGGGAACCTCGCCCCCGGCAAGAGCAATGCTTATGCTCTCGGCCGCTTCTGACGTAACCCATGCACTCCAGATGTCCTCGTTGGAGTTCAGCCACCACAGTGCGGTCGCATTCGTGTCTGCGTCAGGATTTGCGTCCTGCCACTGCACGGCTGCCTTGTAGATGCCGATATTGAAGTCCCATGCCTGCAGCATACCGATCACGTCCGGTGCCCGCGCGGGCAGGTCGGGAGCAACCGCGATGAGGATGGTCGCGTCTTCGTACGCACAAGCCTTCGTCGTGAACCAGCACTGGTCACTGTAGGCAGGCTCCTCTAGCCTTACCAGGTCCAGCTTCAGCGCGGGGTCATTCGTGCCCCACTGGTATCCGAGCCACGGCTCCTGCCGCTCGTAAGCGCCGTAAACATCCGCGTTCAGCGCTGCCCCGTCACCGGGGTTCACGATCTCGACATGTTCGTCCAATCCGTAGCCTGTTACCTGAGCCTTGTTAACTTCCTCGCAAGCCCAGCCGATGACACACGACACGAGCCTAGCCTTATCTCCGGTCTCGGTTGTCTTGAAAAGGTCCTTGAACTGCTGGTCCGTCAGGTCGTCAACACTGTCCAGTTCCGGATACTGCTCCTGCAGATACTTCGGAATAACGAACGCCGACTGCCAGTCCTTGCCCAGGCTGAGTCCTACCGGATACACCTCGCCTGCCGCCTGCGCCTCATTCCATGCTTCGTCCTGGTTGGGCAGCCAGATTTCCATTGTCACATGCGTGTCGCCGTTTCGCAGTCCGTTGAACAGAGGCAGCGTCGCGCCAAACACAACATCGGTCGGATATCCGTAACCCTTCTCCACGATGTACTGTGCGATGCGATTCTGAAGCTGCGCGCTCGACCAGTTCAGGTCGCTGAATATGATCGTCTCACGCGGCG
The DNA here is from genome assembly GCA_964632415.1 of uncultured Dehalococcoidia bacterium. GTDB lineage: Bacteria > Chloroflexota > Dehalococcoidia > Lucifugimonadales > JADFKI01 > Bin90. The sequence goes on from CAZWDM010000102.1 coordinate 6,364, forward strand.
GCTCTTCCATCATTGCGCGCTCTTCGAGAGCCATCGCAACGATCTCCTGCACCTTGTCTGCGGTCAACTGCTCGGCCGAAGCCTCCATAACCGCTGACGAGACGGCCGTCTGCACGTCCTCTGCCGTCACTGAGCTTTCCTGCGCCTCCATCACTGCCATGGAGATCGCGTCTTCCACATCCGCCGCCGTGATCGAGTCCTCGGTGGCGGCCATTACGGCGTTCTCCACCATCGACTGAATCTCTTCGGGGCTTGCGCCCTCCATTGCTGCCGACTCTACGGCAGATTCCACCATCGACTGAATCTCGCTGGCCGATACCTGCGACTCGGCCATGCCCATCATGGACTTTTCGACCATCGCAGAGATTTCTTCTGCCGTAACCTGTGGCGCCGGCGCGGGTGCCGGTGCGGGCGCGGACTTCGCCACGGCGGACTCCACGATGCTCTGAAGTCGCGCTTCGTCAATCGCGGGCGCAGGCTCCGGCTGCGCGCATGCTAGCGCCGCAAATGCGACGACCGCCATTAATAATGCTGCTGAAATTAACTTGCCACTACTAAACAAGTGATCCTCCTTCTTGCTTGATTCCTTTTCTCTTTCAATATTCAACCGTCACTCCACGATGTGTGTCGTTTCCTTTAACGTACAGACCCGTACTGAGTTAGCCCCAGTGTAGGCGTAAATCTGAGACATGCTCAGAACCGATATGTTGAAATCGCTATCCCCTCCTGATTATCCCGCACTCATAAGCGTTTCCTGGCGCTTGCGCGCAACAGACTGCGTGAGCCTGTCGATGATTATCGCCAGCAGCACAATAGCCACGCCGGAGATCAGTCCCTCTCCAACCTGGTTCTTCTGCAGGGCGCGCAGCACATTGTCACCCAGTCCGCCCGCCGCCACCATGCTTGCGATCGTCACCATCGCGAGCGCCATCATCGTCGTCTGGTTTATTCCCGCCATAATTGTCGGCATCGCCATCGGCACCTGCACCTTGGTCAGCACCTGCCATGGCGACGCTCCGAAGGACCGGGCCGCCTCCACAGTCTCCTCCGACACCTGTCGAATGCCCAGGTTGGTAAGTCGAATCACCGGAGGTATGGCGTAGATCAGCGTTGCGAAGATGCCAGCCGGAGAACCCAGACCGAAGAACAGGATTCCAGGCAGCAGATACACGAAGCTCGGCATCGTCTGCATCGCATCAAGAATCGGACGCATAATGTTGTCCGCCAGTTGGCTGCGCGCTCCGACTACGCCGAGCGGCAACCCGGCTGCGACTGCGATGGCCACTGACACCACCATAAGGGCGATCGTGTCGATCGTATTCTCCCACAGCCCCATAAAGCCGAAATACAGCATCGCGATTGCCGTGAAAGCCATTAGGCTCCACCGGCCCACGGCAAACGACAGCAGTGCCATCCCTACTACGACGGCGGGCCATGGCAGCCACTTGAGCGTGTTTTCGATGTAGAGCAGCGCGTACTGGATCGCCGATTTTACGCCATCGAACAGCCAGTCGCCGTTCCTGGTCAGCCACGATGCCCAGTCGTCTATTCGCTGACCCGTAACTTGGCGCAGCGACCTCTCGATTGTGATCGTATTGCCGCCGGTGGTCGGGACCTCCGAGCTTGACACCGTCGTGGGGAATTCCATGCCGGGACCCCCAATCAACAGGGACGCAAGCATCACAATCACAACGAACCCGGCTCCGATTAGCCAGTAGTAAACTCGGGGAATAGTAATTGATGTGGAGGTTTCCCCATCTTTGCCTGAAGTCCGCTGGAGATCTTCCGCCTGTGCCATCCTACGCCTCCGTCGATTCGTCGGCCAACCCGGTCAGCAGCGCTCCTCGATGGACCTCGCCCAGCAGGCGACCGTCATCGTCGATGACTGCAATTGGGTGTTCAGTACTCGCGGCAAGGGGAATCAATTCTTCTATGTAAGCGTCGGGACTCGTCGTCAGGACCTCTCCCAGCTCCACTTCTCGGAGTGATTCAACCTTTTGGCGTGCAAGTTTGGCGGCTTCATCCTCAGTCAGAATGCCCTTGAGCACCCGGCCCCGGTCCAGCACCATCAGCACATCGGTGTCACCGGTACGCATTGCGTGCAGTGCCGCTCTCGGACCCTGCCAGTCGTTCAAGACATCGTCAGGTTCTTGCATTATGGCGTGCGCCTGTATCACTTTGGCACGGGAAACATCCTGTATGAACGAAATCACGTAATCGTCGGCAGGCAAGGTTACTATCTCCTCCGGAGAACCTTCCTGCACGATCTCACCATCCCGCATTATGGCAATGCGGTCGCCGATCTTCAGGGCCTCGTTCAGGTCGTGTGTGATGAATACTATCGTCTTCTGAATCGAGC
>CAZWDM010000103.1:0-5969 GCA_964632415.1 uncultured Dehalococcoidia bacterium
ATCCATTCGGCAGCTGTCGGCCTGCTGCCCTGATCGCTGGCAAATGCACGACCGAACATCTCCTGAAACTCTGACTCCAACTCCAGCCACGACGATATCCTTGGTCCCAACACCGTGTCGAAGTCCGCGGTCGCTCCTAGTCCTATCAGCGCCAGGATGTTCCGGCGCTGCTGCTCCCGTATCTCAGGTTCCGGTATGTTCTCAAGATCAAGTATCGCCCGCACCTGGATCAGGTCGAGACCTACGTAGGGCGAATTACCGCGCCTTATGTTCTCCTGGCGCACCTGGCCCTGAACGCCTGTCTGGTCAACAGGGTCATACGGATGAACGCCGTCCATTAAAAGCTGGAATATCAGCACCGCAAGCCCGAACAGGTCATCCTCAGGCGTCCGGTCAACTTCATCGAATCTCATCCCTACCAACCTCGGTGGGGTGAAGTCGTCCTTCCCCACCGTGCAGCGATGTATCTCTCCCGTCGATGGATCGGTCGCCTGCACTGAATCCAGGTCTATCGTGAACAGCTTCCCGTCTGATCGCACGAGAAAGTTCGTGTGGTTGACATCTCCTATCAGATATCCAGTTCCATGAAGGTGTCCGAATGTCTCGCTCAGGTTCCGCGCGATGTTCAGCAGCTCTCCCCTGCTGAAGGGCGCGCCACGGCTGCCCTCCAGCATCCTCCTCGCAGCAGGGATGCAGAATGTCACCAGTTCCTGGTACTGATCAACCGGAACCCTGGGCATCAGGTAGCCCCTCACGACACCCTGCTCGTCATACAGGGCATCGGTGGGCCACGCAAACTCGAACCTTGCACGGAGCTCATCGGGCTGGACCGGGGGGTGACTCAGAAGAACCAGGAGCTTTCGGGCCTGCCGTTCGCTCGGCTCTCTCCATATCTTGGCTACGAGCCCGGGCAGCGACGGCACTGCGTGGATGAAGCCTTCCCCGCCGCTGCTCAGGATGCCTCCAACCTGAATCGTGCTTCCGTCTGATCTCCTGTAGTCTGCCATATCAGCGCATCGCCAGAAGTAAGGTTACGTCGTCCGTAGTTCTGGCTCGAACACGATCCGACACGAGAAATTCACCCAGTTGTTCTTCCCTGCTGGACTCTTCCGAGTCCTCCAGCCAAGAGTACATTGGCTCGAAGAACGGGGCGTGCGCCTCTTTCCGGTAGCCGTTGTTCACAAGCGCGAGGTTGTCCAAGCCGTCCGTCATGAGCGCGACGCGCTTAACGCGACGGGACGCTGTGAATGTGTTGGGATTCGCTGCCTTCTCAGTAATGAACCTGGTCTCGTTGGCATATTCTCCTGAGTGGGAAGCGATGACAAGTTCGCCGTCAAGAATGATGGCGCCGTCGCCTATCTGAATAGCCGCCACCTCACGCCTGGTAGCAATCAGACCCAACAGGGTCGTCGCATAATCCATAGGAGCTCCATCTGCAACTTCGGCAACTGCCTGACGAGATTCTTCAAATGCTGTCGTTACGATGTCGACCAGGCTGCGTCCGCGCGCATCGTCCAGCAGATCATGGGATGCCCTGACAAAGCTGTCCACGGCTGCGCGCGAGCCTTTGTCGCTGTGACGTGACGACCCGGCACCGTCGGCGACGCACGCAATCAGTGTGCCCGCATCTGTGAAAAATCGACAGGCGTCCTGACACGGGATTTTCGATTCGGCGTGGGAAACTCCCGTCTTCGATACGGCCACGGCGCGCCATGGCCTTCTAGTAATCCAAGTAATCATCTACAGGGTCCAGTCTTACACGGTCGCCGGGGTTGGAGGTTGAGATTCTGGCTACTGAACTTGAAAGCCACTGGAACAGGCCAGCGATCTGCAGTGAGTCTCCTATGTGTCTGGGTGGTCGGTTTGGTGGTGTGATCTGAGACAACGCGTTTATGTCAGCCCCGGCGACGCCGAATGAGAAGAATGCGACATGACGGCTTTCCTCTTCGATCATGAGGCGTTGCTGCACCGCGGTAATCTCCTGTGGCGTGTCGTGCTCCGGGTAGCCGTCCGTGAGAAGCAGCGCGATGGGACGAAAGTATGAAATGCCATTCTCTCGATAGACCTGCTTCCTGGTGTCCAGCAAGTCCAGGGCGGTATTCACTGCCAGGGATATCTTCGTGCCGCCATAAGCCCTGAGCCGGGGCGGCACGAAATTCTGAACGGAGGTAAAGTCGTGATATTCAACGCTGTGGTTGAAGGTTACGAGGGCTATTTCGGCACGCAGCATCGCCAGCGTATCCCTGGAAATCTCATGTCGGAACTGCTGCAAGGCGTCGTTGACGGCTCGTATGCTCGGACCAATCATCGAACCCGATATGTCCACTATCAGGGCAACCGGGCATCTCGGCTCGGGATTGTCCGCGAACTGAACGCTGTCCATGAGATTTCTGTTCTGCATTTCTGCCTCCTGCGAGAGATTCCTCTAGTTTCCACCAAAGAGAGAATCAATTGCGTCGCTGACTCCCCTCGATGCGCCTTGCATAGCCCTGTCAACTTCTCGCGATGCCCGATCCGTGTCAAACTCCTGGATCGCCCTGTCAACCTCTCTGCTGACTTCACGAACGGCCCTGTCGGCTTCCCGAGAGGCCCGGTCAGCATCAAATCCCCGAAACACTCTATCAGCCCCCTTGCTCGCTTCCTGACTTGCTGAGTCATACCCGTCCGCAGTCTCAGCGATGCTGGAAATGACCTGCCTGACCGTCTCTGCGGTCCGTGCCTGGTCAGTGGTGAATTTGTCGAGAACTTCCTGCCTTTCGCTGTCAGACAGGCCGATACCAGTCATCTGGGTGATGTTTTCAGGCGAGGGATCAAACAGAATTCGCATCCCCGCGCCTACTGGATCTACGTCTATTGGAGAGCCGTCCGAATGCCCGTGAGATGATACCGTTTCGCGCATGTAGGCACCGAAGGTACCTATCTCTCCGGTTTCAAGGTCCAGTACGGGCACATGGCTAAGCAGTAGTGACATCGTGTCCGGTCCCACTTCCTGGTGCATCACCCTGAGCTTCCTTTGGCGCGACTCTTCGGTTTCGCCGGGGTCGTTCATAATCAGACTTGCGCGTTCGTAGGAGCGGTTAAGTTCGGGATCGTTGGCGATGAAATCCGGCGGCGCGTCGGACGAAGTTCCGAGTTCCCGTCCCGCTGTGGACCCATTCTCCGAGTACCAATAAGCCGCACCTGCGATGACGATTACAAATAGAGCGGCAAGACCAATGAGGGCCCAGCGCGCACCGTCCAGCGTGGAGTTGCCTTTCAATGGTATTTCCGGCGGTGGCGGGCGTCTTGCAGTTGAAGCAGCCGGGCTGATGGGCGCATGAGCGGACGGGGGCGGGTTGAACGACACGCTCCCGGGCTGCGTGTGTGGCTGCACGGAAGCATGCGGAGTCTGTGCAGGTGTTTGGATACCTCCTGACGGATATGTAGGAGGTAGTTGGCGGAATGGCCCAGGAGCCACAGCCGGATTGGCATACGGCGATAAAACCGCCCCAGGCAGCGGGTAGATACCCAATGCATGCGATCCGCGCGCATCGAAATCAACCCTCAGACCTTGCACGTCTGCTGCTGTGGAATCCCGCCATCCAAAGGTCGTGTAAGTGTAGCGGACGCCGTCGTCGCCCAAGATTATGCCCTGGTTGCTTCGGCTTGCAATGCTCAGAATCGTGCCCTGCATGATAATCCCCTTACGATGCGCTCATCCTGAAGAGACTATAATTTCAGCTGTCAGTTTTCCTCACTATTGATGCTTGGGTGAAAGGTAAGCGATTTGCTCTTCGATCTTGGAAAATGAGATTGGGTATGGGAGTCTTTGCTGTCTCTAGTGCTGCCATACTCCTGCTAGTGCCAATCATGGTGCCCGATGTGTTCACATTCGGGGCAACCGGGGCATAAGGGCTTCGGATCGTCCGCGAACTGAACTGTGTCCATGAGATTTCTGCTCCGCCTATTTCTCTCCTGATCTATTGGAACGCGAATGGCAGTTAGCCGGCGGGGTGGCTAATGCTCCTCGTATCGTGGAAACACTCTTCTTTGCACTTTTTACTTGGAAAAAGTCCGTGCTCGCGCAGCAAATGAACATTGTGAGCGTACTCGTCGATTTTCCAGTCACCAGTGGCAAGGAGGACCACAGCCAAGACAAAGTAAACGGGATATGCCAGGTATTGAATGGGAAGAGTAATGAGAACCAGGACAAGGGCCACTGTGGTTGCCGCAGTCATTCGGGTACCCACTTGCATGTGTCCAATGATAGCCCCTACAGCGCCCAGTAAGCACAGAAGTGCAAGAGTCTTCCTAAGTTTTCGCGCTTCCATTCGCGCGCCTGGGGTCGCAAGACTGCGGCGGGACTTGGGTTCGGGAGGGCCGGGGCGCGCGGGTCTCGGCGGAGCGGCCGGATTGAACCGATCCGCTCCCTGGATTGCCGGCGGAGGGCTTGCATATACCCTGGGCGCGACGGCGGTTGGCGGAGCGGCGTAAACGGGCTGCGGGGTTGGAGGGACGATTGCTTCGCCGACAGTGTACACATCCCTCGCGAATGCTCCTTCGGCCCGGAAACCCACCACCATGCCAGCAGTAGCTCTCACCGTGTTGTGTTGCCAGTCACTGGGCGTGAAGGAGTATCGAACGCCGTCGTCGCCAAGGACTATTCCCTGGCTTGCCGTCGGAGACGCACTCAGTATTCTGCCTTGCATATCCGTCTCCATTCGTCACTGAACCACAATTGAAGCATACGGCGTTGGTCCGAGCTATCACGAACCCTTTGTTGCGCCTCCCAATAACGCAAATATGAGCATCGGCAGTGCATTGAGCAATGCAAGGATCACTGCGCCTCCCGTAAGCAGGTCTCCAATCGGGGTGGCGAGAATGATGAGGCCTATGACAGGCAGACCTTCAATGAAGCTGACGATCATGGCCGCTATCAGGTAGGTAACACCGCCAATCAATACCGCGGCCACCACCGCAGCCATTGCGGCATTGATGAATCCACCGGACTTCCTGCCACCGACGAATCCGCCGATCATGGGACCAATGAAAGGGAGAATGATGGATATCAATGCAGAGAGGAAGAACATCCAGACGACACCTTCAAAGATCTTGCCCACCTGCATGCCGCCCGACTCTAGTTGAGGGGCCGACGGGGGCGGCGCTGATGCGTACTGCGGCGCAGGAGCATAGGGAGTGTTCTGTGGCGGGGGCGACGGAGGTGGGGATGCCGGAAACTGCTGGGGCACCTGCGGCGGATAGGATTGCTGCGCGGCGGGTGGCTCAGCGCTCGGTGTGGGTGGTGCGGTTGGCGGCACATAAGGAGGCTGCGCAGGTTGAGGGGTTGCTGCGGGCGGCCGGGCTCCACCACCGGGAAATGTTGGAGGAGGTGGCTGGAACGACCCCGCTGGCGGACCGGGACTGAACTGCGCCGATGGCGCCGCGCCGGGGAGTGGGTAGATTCCCACCGCGTGGGATCCTCTGATATCGAAGTCAACCTTCATGCCTGGGAGGGCACCGACGGTGGTATCCCTCCAGCCGAGATATGTGTATGTGTATTGGATGCCGTCGTCACCGAGGATAAGGCCCTGACTACTCTGACTTGCGATGCTTAGTATTGTGCCTTGCATAGTGATTCCCCCCGACAATATTAATTATCACAAATGGGTGCATTTGCACAAATGTTGAAGTGAGGACGGTTGCCAGAATCTTGGTGGAGCATATTGTTCTTTCTGTGGTATATCGTCGCTACCGGCCGGTGGAACGCGACCTGCGACAGTCCTGTCGTGTAGTCCAGCGCCTCAATCTCTGCTGCGGCTGACGAATGCCGTCCACTGGAACCGCCGGATTCCCTTACGGCGGGGAACGATACCGAGATGCCTCCGTGTTCGCCAAGCCGCCGGATGTCATACATAAAGACGCGAAAAGTGAATCTCTCCCCTGCCTGCACCTACGTCTCCGATGTCTCCCAGTCCAGCGCGAACGGGGGC
>CAZWDM010000103.1:6069-8597 GCA_964632415.1 uncultured Dehalococcoidia bacterium
TAGTGCTACCTTCGGGTCGTCGATCGGGATCCGCAGGCGGCCACTCGGGGTCGTGTGGCTCCTCAAGCCATCGGTTCATGTAATCCTCCAAGGCTTTCGTTGCGGAGTCCATTGACGCTTGAAATCCTCTTGAAAGTGAAGCAAGGTCCGTTTCGAGATTCTCCAGCAAACCTGCGATACGGGACAGGCGGAGGTGCAGACTGCTCACAGTCTCGGCATAATCCCTAAGAGCGTCGCCAATTACTGGTGCATCAGAGGATTTCAGCAGTCCCTCCTCAAGAGCTATCGCAGCGTCTTCGACTTCGGACAGTCGCTCTCTTACCGAACTGGCAGCCGGCGGTATATTCTCCGCGGCATGCAGAACATCTTCAAATAGGCTGCGTATCTCTCCAGCGGAGGCTTGAGCGGCGTCAATTTCGGTCATCCGAATGGCCGCGTCCGATAGGTCATCACCGGCGGACTCGAGGTCGCTTAGCTCAGAGGAGAAAGCGCGCATCAGGCTTTCCGCTTCACGCAAGCCATCGAATGATTCTGCTAGCACGTCGAGTGCAGAGATTCTACTCCCCAGAAGGCTTACGCTCAGGGAATCAAGTCCATCCAGAAGGTCGATGACGTTGTTCGTAAAGTTCCGAGCACCGGAAAGGCTGTCGTTTACGGATTCCGCATTGCGGGCAGAACCGGCAAGTTCATCTCTTTCAATTGAACGGAGTTCGTGCTGCCAGGCATAATTGCTCAAGACGGCGTCGGCGGTCCGCTGACCGGTTACCGGCGACCCGTTCCGGTCGAAAATGGCGAGGTCATTGCCGTATTCCACAAGCGTATAGGATGCGCCGCTGTAAAAGACACCCGTGATTTCTCTGCCGATTGGCGGGCCCTGAAGGAGAGCGGCGACCACAATACCCACGGCAATGAGCAGGACAATACCCGCCGCGATTGCCCAATGCCACCACTTTGTGCTGGACAGCCAAGAAGCGGGGGCTCCAAGTTTTCTTATGAACCCACCCGGAGATGCTAAGGCGGTCTTGGAACGCGGGTCCGGCTGGCGGGGTGTAGCGGAGCTGCCGGGTTCCTGACCGTAAGAGGGTGGAGTGGGAGTAGTCGTTACCGGTTGCGCCGACTGATACGGTGTGGGAGCAGGCGGTTGTGCCTGCCCATGAATTGCATAAATCTCCTCGGCGACTGAACCACGAGCCTCAAAGCTGACGCGCAAGCCCCTCTGCGGTCGGACATCCTCACTCTTCCAGCCGAGTGGAGTGAATGTGTAGCGGACGCCGTCGTCACCGAGGATCAGGCCCTGGGCATTTCCGGCGCTCAGTATGACGCCTAGCATCGGGTTTCGCCTTCCTGAGATATCATCATAGTGTCCCGGTAGGGTTGAGCTCACATTCCTTAGCTCAACTTGCTGCACGTTCGTGTGGACAACTCCGGCTCAAGTGGCCACTAAGAATGACCGGTTGCAGTCGGCCAGAATCTCCGTCCATCAGAATTATCGTGTTACCTGGGTGCGTCAACACAGGTTAGCACTTCAACACTCGCCCCCTTGGCCGATAACGGTGCCCGCTCGGGGAATATTGCCTTGAATGCAATCGGACAGCAAATCCACCACCTGGCTCTTTCTGGCTGCAAGAATTCAGTCTCGCTGCATCCGTAGCTGTTCCGCTCTGGAGTCCTAGGGCAGAATCCAAATTAAACTACCACGCTGATGGCAAAGGTTTACGGTCATGCAGACGCTTGGCGAAGATGACGAAGCTATTCCCTCATCAGAAATCTGGCAACGACTGCCAGTTCCACACCGGTCAGGCGAAGCCGAGCGCCTTTGCGCGCTCCCTAATCAATGTCTGTATCGAGTCGTCAGGTTCCGTCGCAAGCCGCGCAAGTACTTCCTGCGCCAGTTGAAGTGCTGAAATGGCTCGTCGAATTTCTTCCTGCACATCCAGTTCGTCAGCATCTCCCAATTGTCAGCACTCCCTAATCTTTCAATCTCCTGGTCTGTGCTGAAGTGCTCCCCGTTACGGGACCGGATTAATCTATCCGTGAGAACCTCGCGTCTATAGAGTTGTCCAGAATCTCTTATCCATCATTTGCCGCACGATGTCATGGGATTTAGAACTAAATCAGGGTGCGAGTAACTCCTCATGAGATAATCGCACATCTCTAATGGTGTATGAATAGGAACATGGTGCCGAGCTGGCTGACGGCGGATTCGTTCTCCGAATGGCAGTCTTCGCTATGGTTCTCCTGTGTTCGTTCGGCATGGTGGGCGCGGCAACGGTGTACCTGGAACCAAATATACAGATTACTGCCGCTTATATTCGAGTAATCCCATTGCCGGAAGTCAGCCCTGCGGCGCCCGGATACAGCGACGAACAGGGAGGGAGGCGTCTGCGACTGGGGGACCTTTGGATGGCGCTAGCCACTTTTGTGTACCTAGTAACCGTGGTCGGCGGATACCTGTTGGTAACCATACGCCGCGCAGCTCGGTGAGCCATCTGGTTGCTGAAGTTACCGAAATATGTACAGCGCGGCTA
>CAZWDM010000104.1:0-4891 GCA_964632415.1 uncultured Dehalococcoidia bacterium
GATCTGGCGTCCCTGGCAGGATTCGAACCCGCGACCCGCTGCTTAGAAGGCAGCCGCTCTATCCAACTGAGCTACAGGGACGCATCTGAGATGTCGAATAAAGTGTAGCAACGCCCAAATATCCGGTCAAGCAGATATGCGGATCAGGGCACTCGGGTGACCACGCGATGCAGCTTCGGAACATCGCCGGGCCAGGCCTTGCGCACGGCGATGACTTCAAGGCCTTCCATATCGGCTAGGGTGGTGAATCGCCGCTGGATCACCGCACCCAGGGGCCTGCTCAACACCGCGCCCACCACGACGGCCGCCAGGACGAGCGGCAGGCGCTTCCACCTGCCTTGTCTCTTCTTGCCAAGAACAACCCTCGTCAGCGCCCCGGATATCAGCGCGGCAATCGCCATATTCGTCCCGCAGTGCGGTGATATGGCCATCTCGCTATGCCCGGCACTGAGATTCTCCAGCGCCTGGCCCACAATGCGCGTCAGCTGTTCCGAAGAGAGCGTTCCCACTATAAAGAAGCCCCATGGCGTAGAGTAGCCGCCTAGAGGTCCGCTCACCCCTTCCTCGAGCATCAGGGTGACGGTCGCGTGCTCCAGAGCGTGGTTGCGCCTTACGCGCCTCAAAATGTGCTGAATCAACAGTCTTCACTCCTATCGGGCAGCAGAGTTTATCCTCACTGACACGAGACATTCTACAACAATGCGGCTGCCGAAGGTAAAATGCCGCAGAAACACTCTGAAAACATTTGAATAGGTATGAATCGATTAGAAACTTGCAGAAAATTACGGAAAAGTGTTGAAAAAGGCATTGACCCTTTGTATGCAGCAACGCTAGTATGTGTTCAATAGGTTAAACCAAAGTTAAAAACAAACTCCAAAGGAGGGAGAAACATGAGGCGCAAGACCAAGAAGATGCTGGCAGTCGAAGAGAAGTTCAATCAGCCGCTCGAGAAGCTTCTGCCGGAGATGGTTACCGAGAACGGACTCTCCGCCACCGCCGACTACCTCGGCGTCAGCAAGGCCACCCTCGGCTACTGGCTTCTGAAGCTGGACATCATCGTCAGGCGAGTCGCTCTCGCTCCGGGTGAGACCCTCGAAGTAAAGCGCATCGGGTAGAGCACAGCGAAACTGACCAGATGAAAGGAGCGCCGACTCACTGAGTCGGCGCTCCTCCTCTTTCCTGTAATTTTCGGATCGCGACGTCAGCCAGGAGCAGGACCCGAGCGGCTACTGCAAATCAGTGTCCTTGGATGCTAAATTGCCGGTGGCTGATATCCGCATCCCACATCATCCCGAATCTCACGGAGTACAAGCGGGTAGGGCATTCAAGCCAAGAGCGGTGCTTATCGCCGTACAGCCTGCATCGCCTCCCGTTCGCGCTCCGCTTCTATAATCGCCCTTCGCTTGTCAAACAGCTTCCGTCCCTTCGCCACCGCCAGCTCTACTTTCGCCCTGTGCCGCCTGATGTACAAGCGCATGGGAATCAGAGTCAGCCCTCTTTCCGACACCTGCCGCGACAGCCGGACGATTTCATCCTTGTGCAGCAGCAGCTTGCGCGGGCGGGTAGGGTCGTGGTTGTTTCGTGACCCTGCCGAATACTGCGCGATGTGCATATTCACCAGCCACAGCTCTCCGTCTTCAGGCTTCCCGTACGCGTCGCTTAGATTCACCCGTCCTTCGCGGATCGCCTTGATCTCTGTTCCGGTCAGGACCAGCCCGGCCTCCACCGTATCCAGCACGTCGTAGTTTCGACGGGCGCGACGATTGTTGACGACAGTGCCGCCCTGCTTCTGCTTAGCCACAGCGCTCTTCTTGTTCTTCATGCTGCCGGCCTCATGGCTGATGGGGAGTCCTCGTGAATCTCTGACTCCAGAGTCTCTATCGCCTTCTCTAGCTGTCGGATGTCTTCCTGCTGCGCGTCCCCATGCGTGACCTCGATGTCGGGTTCCAGTCCGTTGCGGTCAATCAGACGGCCCTCCGGCGTGAACCACCGGGCGAACGTGATGAACAGACCGCCTCCATTGTCCAGCTGTCGAAGTATGTTCACGCTGCCCTTGCCGAAAGTAGTCCTCCCGATCACGGTTGCCCTGTCATAGTCCTGGAGCGCTCCCACGAGAATCTCGCTCGCGCTTGCACTGAACTGGTTGGCCAGCAGCACGAGTGGCACTTCTTCAAGCACGTCGTCATTCTTCCTGTCAACCCAGTCCCTGCGATTGCCCTCGCCGTCCATCTCATACAATATCAGCCCGTCCTGCAGGAACAGGCTGGTAACATCGATAACCGAGTTCAGCAGGCCCCCCGGATTGTCTCGTACATCCAGAACGATGCCCTCCGAGCCCGCCGCCAGCGCCTCCCTGATTTCCGCCGCCAGCTTATCCGCCGTATCCTCGTAGAAGTTGGTCAGGCGAATGTGCGCGATCCTGTGGCCCGGCTCGCTACGCAGCAGGACGCTTTGCAAGGGAATGACCCCGCGCTCCACCTCGATGATTACGCTCTCAGGATCTCCTATATGCTGCACCAGCAGGCTCACTATGCTTCCTCTGGGACCCCTGATCTTCGACACCGCCTCGATCAGGCTGGCGCCCTGCAGGCTTTCGCCGTCAACAGCGAGGATAATGTCGCCCGGACGTATCCCGGCCATCTCCGCCGGGCTGTCCGCGATGGGCGCCACGACCACGAGACGACCGTCCGCGTTCATGGAAACATGGGCGCCTATGCCCTCGAACCGCCCACGTATGTCGGCATTCTCGATGCCGAAGACATCCGGCCTCACGTAGTTGGTATGCGGATCGCCGAGCGCTACGAGCATGCCCCTGATCGAAGCTTCCGTGAATATCTCCGGATCAAATGTGGCTCGGTCAACATGCTCGTTTGCGAGCATCGACCAGACCTGCCAGACGACCGCCAGCTCCTCGGGCACTCCCTCCGGCACTTCCAGCGGCATCTCCTGTGGGATCAGCGCGGGGAGCAGGGGAGCGTCAGGAGCCGAAGTTTCGCTCGGTGTCCTGGTCGGCAGTTCTTTCACGGCAGTTGTACCGCCATCTGCCGAAGCGTAGGAAGTCGGCGTCTCAACCGGCGCGCTCACAGCGGTAGCTGCGGCGGCAACCGTAGTTTCGGCCGCGACAGGAGTCGCTGCTGAAGCCTCCGGTGGAGCAGACTCACCGTCCACATCCGCGCCCATTTGACACGCCGTGCTTGCCAGCAGAGCGACTCCGGCAGCAGCTACGCTCCAGCGTCTGAGACCTGATTGGAGGAAAGGCAATTCATTCACCCACAGATGATATCTACAGCAAGATATGCTGCTAAATTCATTCTAACACGCGCCCGACATGGCGACATTTGCCGCTCTTGCTGCAGTAACGTTACACTTCGCTCTATCTCGATTCGGTAAACCCGCAGGCATCGTCTGAGTTGGTGATTTCCCGATCCGTGTCGGCGTTTCACGACTTCAACATGGTGCCCACTTACTTTTCAGCACTCAGAATAGAAAGTTGTGAACACCTGTATAGACTTGAATTTCTATTCTGCTTTCTTGAAAAAGAGCCTTGACACCGGTTGCGACCTTTCATATATTCATCATGTCCCGGAGTTCCGCTGTTGGATACTCCGGTGGACGTTTCAGCCGAATCTGAATTATGTAGGGGCGGGTCAATATGACACAAGCCAGCGATGCCGGCAGGCGCACGCGAATTACGAGGCCATATCCGTCCTATACACTGGAAGACTCCCTCAGTGTCGCGCGAAGCATCCACGATGCAAACGCGGGCTTGCCGTTTGACCGAGAGCTGCTTGCACTGGAACTCGGCACGACTCCCAAGAGCAGCGCCTTCACCATCCGTCTCAACGCCTCCGCCGCTTATGGTCTGACCGAAGGCGGATACAACGACCCCAATATTCGTCTGACCGATCTGGGGGAGGCGGTAGTTTCATCCAATGGCGAATTTGAGGGCAGAAGTGCCGTCATTGAGGCGGCCACTTACCCCGAGACGTTCGGCAAGTTCTACGAGATGCTTGATGGAAGGCGCATACCCCAGGACGCAAACCTCCGCAGCATCCTGCAGCGAGACCTGTCTGTTCCGCCGAACTTGACGGAGGAATGCCTCAACATACTCCTCGACAATGCCGAATTCGTCGGCATTATTTCTGAGTCAGATGGCCAGCGCTTCCTGCACCTCGACACCGCACCTGGGGAGGATGCGGAGGATAGCACGACACTCTCGGCTCAGGCTGCACCTGACAGGCGACAGGACCCAATCCATGCGACGCGCCACGCTGATGTACCAATGGAAAGAACCCCGAAGCATCACGCCAGAGACAAGGCTATATTCATAGGTCACATCGGGGAGTCTAGTGCGGCGAAATATGTCGCCTCAATGCTGGAGGACTTCGGCATTGACACCTTCAGCCCACAGATACCGGATGACGACGCAGGGCTCCTGGTTCCACAGGAAGTCTCGATGGCTATGAGGGAGTCGAATGCAGCCATCCTCATATTCGGAAGCGGCGACGACTCCTGGTCGTCCCGGGATAAGATGATCGGAATGCTTGGGGCGGCGTCAGTCCTCTTTGAAGACCGGGTGGTGATGCTGCACGAAGACGGTGCCGGACTGAGCATAAACCTGGACCCTCTGAACCACGTTGACTTCGATCCGGACCGACCTGGCGAGTCCGGTATGAATCTCTTGCGCGCACTTCACAGGGCGGGCGTTATCCGTGTATCCACCTGACAGTGGCAGTTGACTGAAAGTGGCACTTTAGGTGCTACGCAGAAGATGTCAGAAAACCAGCGCATCTAGTCCTGTGACACATCTCGGATTGAAATGAAGCCTCTAGGGCGATCCTGGGGCGACGACGATTTCGCAGCGGATTCTCGCCAGGCACAAGTTGGAGCC
>CAZWDM010000104.1:4991-8589 GCA_964632415.1 uncultured Dehalococcoidia bacterium
ATCTGTCGATCACGCCCACCGACCGGCGAACGTCCCATCCATCGGTTCCTCAATCTCGCTGGCATCAACCTGCTTATCCAGAGCGCCGTCAATCTCTCCCAGCAGCGTGTCCAGCCCCGCACCGGTCTCGGCTGACGTGAACACGCCCCCCTGTTCCCCGTCCGCGAGCCGCAATGCCCTGGTCAGCGTTTCGCCGTCAACATCGTCCCCGAGCAAGTCCACCTTGTTGAGCGCCATCAGTCTAGGCTTATCCGATATGCCCAGATCCGCAAGGATGCTCTCCACCACATCGATCATCTGCGCCGCATTCGGATGCGTCACATCAACCACATGCAACACAAGTGTAGATTCCTGCACCTCTTCGAGCGTCGCCCTGAAAGCCGCGACCACTGCGGTCGGTAACTTCTGTATGAATCCCACCGTGTCCGTCAGCAGCACATCCCGACCGGCTGGCGTATGGATGCGGCGCGTCACCGGATCCAGCGTGGAGAACAGCAGGTTCTCCGCCATCACCCCGGCCTTCGTCAGCCTGTTGAGCAGCGAACTCTTGCCCGCGTTCGTGTAGCCCACCAGCGACACGACCGGCACCTCCATTTCGATGCGACGCGCCCTGTACTGCGCCCGGTGCCGCCTCACGTCCTCCAGGTCCCGCTTCAGCTTTAGAATGCGCCCGCGCACGAGCCGCCTGTCCGTCTCGATCTGCGTCTCGCCCGGTCCCCGCGTGCCGATTCCGCCGCCTAGCCGTTCCAGGTGCGTCCACTGTCCCGCAAGTCTGGGCAACAGGTATTCGTGCTGCGCCAGTTCCACCTGCAGGCGCCCCTCCTTGGTGCGCGCTCTCTGCGCGAACACGTCCAGGATCAGCGCCGTGCGGTCGATAACCTTGACCTTCTCACCCAGCGCATTCTCGAGGTTTCGCTGCTGTGTCGGTGTAAGTTCGTCATCGCAGATGACCGTGCTCGCCCGCTTGGCGTAGATGAGCGCCTTCAGCTCCTCCAGCTTCCCTTTGCCCAGGTACACCTGCGTCGGCCTGTCTATGCGCTGCGAAACCGTGCCCACGACTATGGCGCGCGCGCTCCGGGCAAGTTCGCCCAGCTCGGCAAGCGAGTCCTTCAGTCTCCACGGGCCCCTCCGCCGCCTCAACTCCACTCCGACAAGTATTGCCCGTTCCAGCCTCGGCCGCGTCGATTTCATTCGTCTCCTAGCGATATTCCCCTCCTTGACCATGTCTCGTCCCCCATCCTTATCGTTCCCTCTCCCTGAAGGAGAGGGCTAGGGTGAGGGCGAAATCCTCTCCTCAACTATCCCAACCATCCTGTCCATCGATGTTAGGTCTTACTCGGAATCTTCCACTCCGACAGCTTCGCAAGTCCCTTCTCCATAGCGTCGTCATCTATCGTGAGCGATAGCCGGATATACCCCTCGCCATACTCGCCATACCCATTGCCCGGCGTCACCACTATGTCCGCCTCTTCCAGTAACAGCTCGGTGAACTCCGCCGATGTGAAGCCCTCCGGTATCCTCGTCCACACATACAGGCTCGCCTTGGGCGGTATCGCGTCCAGTCCGATATTCTGCAGCGTCGCCACCACTCGGTCCCGCCGCCGCTCATACACTGCATTGCGCTCGTCAATCGCATCCTGCGACAGCTCCATCGCCTCCATGCCCATGTACTGGATCGCGTTTGGCACGCCGGAGTCGAGGTTCGACTTGATTACCATCAAGGCGCTTATGATCTCCTCGTTGCCCACCGCCATTCCCAGCCGCCAGCCGGTCATATTGTAGCTCTTCGACAGCGAGTGAAACTCCACCCCCACGTCGATTGCGCCCGGCGTTTCCAGGAAGCTGATCGGCCTGTAACCGTCGAACGCCACCTCCGAGTACGACGCATCGTGCAGCACTGCGACATCGTGCGCCTTTGCAAACTCCACTACCTTCTCAAAATACCCACTGTCCGCGATCGCCCCCGTCGGATTGTTCGGATAGTTCAGCCAGATCACCTTCGCCTTGTCCGCAACATCATCCGGTATCGCGTCCAGGTCCGGCATCCAGCCGTTCTCCTCCAGCAACGGCATCCAGTGACACTCGCCGCCCGCAAACCAGGTCCCCACGGAATACACCGGGTATCCGGGATCGGGAACTAGCGCGATATCGCCCGGCTCGATGAAGCACAGCGCCGCGTGCCCAATCCCCTCTTTCGCCCCTATCAGCGGCAGCGTCTCCTTGTCGGGATGCACCGATATGCCAAATCGCCTCTGGTACCAGTCAGCGACCGCCTGCCGAAACTCCGGCAAGCCGTCCGTTTCAGGATAGCGGTGATTAGGCCCGTTAAGCGCAGTCGCCCGCAGCTTCTCTATCACGTTGTCCGGCGTCGGAATATCCGGGTCACCGATGCCAAAACTTATGACATCTATCCCCTGCTCTCTCTTCTCGGCTATCTTCCGGCTGATTCCCACAAACAGATACGGCGGAACCTTGTCTATACGGCTGGCGAAATTCATCTCATCTCCACTCGAAAACAATCATTAACTCTACGGAACGGATGCCTGCCTGGTTCGTCGAAATCCCAGCGGTGGCGGGATTCTTGAACTGCAACCCCAGCATACCGCGCCATGTTAAGACAAATGCAGACAGACGTAAAGGATAGCCCCCATGCGGACATCGCACGAAGAACTGCCCGCTACCACATATTATAGTAGCGGGCATAATCATTTCGGCGAATTAACGACGAATCTGTAAACTGGTCATCCAGACTCAGAGGCTACTCCAGCCACTCCCCTTCGAACACCTTCGCCACTGGCCCCTCCATCACCACCTCGCCCCTACCCGGCCACTCCACCGTCAGGTCGCCGCCCGGCAGCGCTATCGTCGCCCTGTCGCCCGCAAGCCCGTTCAGCCGCGCCGCCACCTGCACCGCGCACGCGCCAGTCCCGCACGCCATCGTGATCCCGGACCCGCGCTCCCAGACCCGCGTCTTGAGCACCTTGCCGCCGTCCAGCACATTCACGATCTCGAAGTTCACCCGCGCCGGAAACAGTGGGTGGTGCTCCACCATCGGCCCGAGTTCCGTCAGCGGAAACTCGTCCACCGGCTCATCCAGGAACACCACCGCGTGCGGATTCCCCATAGACACGCACGTCATGCGGAACTCATGCCCTGCAACTTCCAGCGGCTCGTCGATCACCACATCCATGCCCTCGATAGCCACCGGAATCTCCGCCGGAATCAGCCGCGGCTCGCCCATCAGCACCCGCGCCCCAGACAAGCCCTGCCCGTCGTCTCTTAGTGGCGTAACATCCAGCACCCCCGCCATCGTCTCCACCCGCACCGGCGACCTCTCCGCCGCCACGATCCCGTTATCGAACGCGAAACTCACCAGGCAGCGGATCCCGTTGCCGCACATCTCCCCCTCCGACCCGTCCGCGTTGAACATCCGCATCCGCAGGTCAGCCTTCTCCGACGGCAGCGCCAGGATCAGCCCGTCCGACCCGACCCCCAGGTGCCGGTCGCTAATCGCCACCGACAGCGCTGGCCAGTCCCGATCCTCCCCCCGCGCATCCACATAAACATAATCATTCCCAGCCCCATGCATCTTCGTAAA
>CAZWDM010000105.1:0-8189 GCA_964632415.1 uncultured Dehalococcoidia bacterium
AACGGTGGCGGTGAGCAGAGCGGAGGCAAGGAAGCGCCGAAATACGGGAATATGGACTCCATGCTCAACGCCTTGGTGCAGGAGGTTGAAGGCGGGTTCTCAACTGCGCGGACTGCTGCTTCAGCGGCACCGATAAGCGATGCCGAATCGGTTGCGGTGTCCATCCTGCTGGATGAGGACAATGTCGAGGATGTGCGACAGTTCCTGGAGGGCAACGGAGCCTCGCCGAAGAATGTGGGAGAGGGCTATATCGAGGCATACGTGCCTGTCGAAGCCCTGGGGAACCTGTCTCAGCAGGATGGGGTTGTAACCTTGTCCGCCATCGTCCCGCCGGAGCCTGCGCAGGGGCGTCTGATAAGCCCGGGCGTGTCTCTTCACGGAGCGGACGCATGGCACAGTGCGGGACTGTTGGGTGACGGGATGAAGATCGGCGTGATCGACCTCGGGTTCCTGGGGTTCCAGGAGCTTATGGGGACTGATCTACCTTCGGAAGCCAACGTGCATGGCTTGTGCTTCAACGGGCTTGGAAGTCCTACGCAGGAGATAAGTCATTGCGAAACCGACTCGTTCCACGGCACGGCGGTTACTGAGACCACGTTCGACATCGCCCCAAATGCGACTTACTACATATCCAATCCCTTTTCCCTGGGGGACCTCAGGACTTCGGTGGTGTGGATGGTCTCACAGGGCGTGGATGTAATAAACTTCTCGGCATCGTGGACATGGACAGGTCCCGGTGACGGAACCTCAAGTCTCCCCTTTAGTTCGCTGAACACCGTGGCGTATGCAGCGGAAAATGGCGTGCTCTGGGCAAATTCGGCGGGGAACAAGGGAGAAAGCACCTGGTTCGGATCCTATGACGACTCTGATGGCGATGATGTCCTCAACTTCGACGGAGAGAGCGAATGCAATCCGATCGTCCTTGAGGCAGAAGAGAGGATTATTGGGCAGCTTAGATGGGATGGTGTCTGGCTTGATCGCAGAAATACCGACCTGGACCTGTTCCTGATAAACAGCGACACAAATGAAATAGTGGCGAGGAGCGACAGTCATCAGAGGTACTACCCTCTTCCCCACGAAATTTTCGCATTTGAGGCCGAAGTCAAGGGAATCTACTGCCTGCAGGTGAGGAAATTCTACGGGGCGGATCCGGCTTGGGTGCAGGTGCAGGCATTTACATCGCAAGAGATTGGGAATTTCGTCCAGGGCTTTGACCTTACGGAGCCGGCCGACAGCTTCCATCCGGGCGTGCTTGCGGTCGGGGCTGCTCGCTGGTCGAGTCCAACTGAGATTGAGCCCTTCAGCAGCCAGGGGCCGACGCTGGACGGGCGCATCAAGCCCGACATAGTCGGCGTTGACGGCGCGCTGTCGCTGACATACGGTGGGCCCTTCTACGGAACGAGCCAGTCGTCGCCGCATGTCGCCGGGCTTGCCGCGCTGGTGCTGCAGAACTTCCCGACAATGGGACCCGTGGATGCCGCGGAATACCTGAAGGCAAAGGCACTGGACAGAGGGGAACCGGGGCCGGACAACACCTGGGGTTATGGAATGGCGTGGCTGCCGCCGTCGGATGCGACCGAATTTGAGGGAGTGATAGACCCGAATTGTCACACAGAGGTCAGCAGCTTTGATGACGACGAATCCGGTGAGGTCGAGTATTCGGCAAGCTGGGACAGCAGCTGTGTATCGGGGCGAGGTGGGACCGGACCGCGACGCGAAGGCGAATACTATGCCCATTACTTCACTTTCGAGACAACAACTGCAAGGCCGGTCACAATCACACTCACATCCTCCGATGTCGAAGACACATACCTGAGCGTATTGGAGGGTTGGGCAACGGACGGAGTTGAGATCGAGGCAAATGACGACATCAGCGGAGACGACAGAAGTTCGCAGATAGTGTTCGAGAGCCTGGATGTGGGCAGATACACGATAGAGGCAACTACATACGCTCCCGAGACGTCCGGCGACTTTACGCTCGTCGTTGAAATGGGTACAACTCAAGGAGTTGATCCTTCGCCGCCAATCGATGTTGGGAAGCCCGTGGACGGGTACATCGATGTCAGCTACGGCTCGGACCACGCATGCGCGCTGCATGCGACCGGATCGATCTACTGCTTCGGGAACCCGGAACATGGGAAGACTACGCCGCCGGAGGGCAGGTTCGAGTCAATCAGCAGCGGCGAGCACGGAAGCTGTGCCATTGGAAGCAACGACGGCAGACTGGTCTGCTGGGGATACTTCTCGTTCGGCGAGTAGCTTCCGGCAGCAGTTGCGCCGTCCAGCAGATCAATTGGCACTTGACGGCGCGGTGAAAATTTCGCGGACGCATGGAGGATCAATCCAAGCGTCCGCGCTTCTTTCTTCCTGAAAATAATGTGCGCGTCAGTAAGTGAGAGCGGGCATGTGCTCGCGGTCCATCAGGGTGAGCATCTGCTCGTTGATGCGGCGGGCGATGCCGGGGCCCCTGTAAATCAGGCCGGTGAGAATCTGGACCGTTGTCGCTCCGGCCTGGATCGCAGCAAGAGCGCCCTCGCCGCTGAAGATGCCGCCGCTTGCGTTGATCGCAATGCCGCTGCCGGCCTCTGCCCTGATGTCGGCAACCATCTGCAGCATGTCGGCGAATACGGGTCTGCCGCTCAGGCCGCCCGCGCCGACCGCAAGGCGTGAGTCCCTGACGGGCCAGGTGTTGGAGACCGTAACGGCTTCGACTCCCTGTTCGACGCAGACTCTGGCGAGGCTCAGTACCATGTCTTTCTGCTCGCTGCCGATCGTGGGAGTTACCAGGTATGGCGGGAGCTTGATGAACAGGGGTCTGGTCCTGCCTTCGTTGAGCCGCTCCAGGAGCTGCCTGAGGGTGTCAGGCTGCTGGAAAATTCTCAGTCCCAGAGTATTGGGAGAACTGATGTTGACTTCGACTGCGGATACCAGCGGCTCCAGGCGCTGATGGCAGCGGGTAATCTCGTCTGCCGCAACACCGGATACGCCCGCGACCACCGGAACCCCGTCCAGCAGGGGTTGTGCCTGCTCAAGCTGCCGGGCGGCGTGGTCCACACCCTTGCTGGGGAAGCCGAGTGAATTCACGAGAGCTTCGTCGGACTCATAGCGCAGGACGCGGGGTTGGGGATTCCCTGCCCGAGGCATTTCGGTGACGGTGCCGCAGGTCAGGTAGCCGAACCCCAGCGATGAGAGCGCGGGAATTGACTCGAAATCCTTGTCGTAGCCCGCTGCGAGACCGACGGGGTTGCGAAGCCTGATGCCTGCCAAGTCAACCTCAAGGCGGGAGTTCTCCACCTGCAATAGTGGAGAGGCGGCGCGCCAGACCTGATGCCGGCCAAGCGCGACGTGTGCCACGGACTGCGCCACTTCGGGGGGCAGCCGGAACAGAAGGGGCCGTATGAATGTGCGGAATGTGTCGGGATTGATTATCAGCAATTTACATCCTCTTCGTTGTTAATGTTGATAGAACGATTATATCAAGCAGGTGTGGTCGAATAACAGGCTGTGAGTGGAATCAGTTCAGCATTTGAAATGGCGTATAATTGGATTGAGGCGAACAGGAAGCTAAATATACCGAGGAAGAGATGGACATTATTTTCGAGAGGGGCAGCGAAGAGGCGCCCAAGGGTCACGCCTTCGTTTATTTCAGGAGCTCGATGGACGCGAGTGAGGTGTGGGCAAGCTACCTCGTTATTCTGCCTATCACTGTTGATGTGACGAAATACGTGCCTCCATTTCTGATGAGCCAGATTCCGGACGCGAGCATGCAGGACCTGTCGGCGTTTGCCTTCCCGCCAGCGCCAGAGCAGATGGAGAGCTTCGATCAGATACAGGCGCTAGCAGAGTTGCGCGATGACGATGTGCTGTTCGCCGGCGCATTCAACACGTCAGACCTGCCGTCCATGATGATGGCGGCCGGTGAGGCGGTGCAGCAGTACACCGAAATCTATAACGGGGCCGTCGGTCAGCCCGCCGCAGTTGAAGCAGGCGCCGGAGAAGAGGCACCGACCGCGGGCAGCGTAGGTGTCAACGAAGTAATGTACGGCCTGATGAGCGACAGCGACAAGTTAAGCGAGCTGACGACGCTGGTGGGTAAGCTGCGCTTCGCGGTGGACAGCAGCGAGGATACGCTGATGAAGGAGGCGGAGGCCGACATTGCCATGCTGTCGCGGCACCTGGACTTCGACCACAAGACCGACCGCATAGTTGACGGCATAAAGGAGGGCAGCGAGGACGCGCGCAGACTGACGATGCTCTATGTTCAGCGCTGCTACTGCATTGTGCAGGAAGACTACATCACCCTCGGCAACGTGGAAGACCAGATTGCGGCGATCGAAGGCGGCAGGAACACTGCCGAATAGTGCAAGCAGAATCCCTCCGCGGCGAATCTCATCCCGCCGGAAATGCGACGAACGTGGTTACGCCAGGACCTGCATTGCGTATCGGGAGCGCAGGAGTTCACCGGTCTCGAAGCGCTTCAGGTTGAGCTGCGATATGTCGACGCACTCCGCCCTGCCCTGCGTGATCAGCTCCGCCATTGCCTTGCCGATCATCGGGGACTCCTTGAATCCATGGCCGCTGAATCCTACGGCGCAGTACAATCCGTCGATGCCGTCGATCCGGTCTAGCACCGGGTGCCAGTCCGGGGTTACGGTGAACGCGCCCGACCAGCCGCCCCGGAATACGGCACGGGACATTGCCGGGATGCGCTTGACGATGCCCTCGAACGCAGGCTGAACGACATCCATGTCAACGCCCTGGTTGAAGGTGTCGGCGTCCACGTATTCATCCTCGCCGGCGCCGATCATGGTGAGGCCACCGATGTCGGGGCGTGCGGAGAAGCCGTTGAGGTTGTCAGCGACTACGGGGTGATCTGCCTCCGGTCCCGGGGAACGCCGCAGCACGACGACCTGGTGGCGCAACGGGCGGATGGGCACGTCAACGCCGACGGGGCTCAGGAGCCGGTCGCTCCAGGGGCCCGCCGCTACGACCGCGATTTCGGTTTCGATGCGGTCATCGGCGGTGATGACTGCGGTTACTTTGCCGCCCGTCACTTCTATGCCGGTGACGGTTGTGCCGTCCTGAATTTGCGCGCCCATTTCGCGTGCGCGACCGGCAAAGCCGACTGTGACCGAGTACGGGTCTGCGTAGCCCGACTCGGACTCGTAGGCAAAGGACTCGTCACCTTCGACCGCGAGCATGGGAGCGAGCTCCCGCATGTCTTCGATGGAGACGATTTCGCTGGCAATGCCGAGGCGCTGGTGCATTGCCACGTTCTCATACATGGCCTGCCGGTCTTCGCTGCCGACTATCAAGAAGTAGCCCGTGCGAGTGTAGCCGGAGGGAGTGCCCGTAAGTTCCTCGAAGTTCTTGAAGACTTCCAGGCTCTTCCAGGCGAGGTTGGAAGTTACCTCATTGGAGTAGTGCATGCGAAGAATTGCCTGCGACTTGCTGGTGGAGCCGGAGGCGAGGACATCGCGTTCAAGGAGAAGCGTATTGGTGAATCCCAAGTCGGCGAGGTTGTACAGGATACTGCATCCCATTACTCCGCCGCCGATAATGACTGCGTCCGCTGTTGCTGGCATAAATCACACCTCGATTGAGAAGTAGGCACATATTAACATGGATGTACAGGATGGGCGGGATGGAATATAGTTGGGCGAGAATGAGATACAAGGAGGCGTGACAATGCCAAGAGCGTCTTTGGACTTGCAAAGTGAAGATGACCTGAATGCCGTGGGCGGCGAATGGAGATACGCGGTGGGACTTGTGCCGGGCGAGCCGAACCAGGGGCTCGTGGCGCTGAGTGAGGGCAGCCCCGCACGGCTTGCCGACTACGATGACTCCGGGTGGGAGGTCTGCACTGACCTCGCAGAGTGGCGCACCTACGGGCTGTCCTTTATCTGGTACCGCACTGAGATTACGATTCCCGAAAGCGTTGGAGGGCATGACGTTCGCGGGACGCGGTGCCTGCTGGAGACCTGCATCGATGATTACGGCGAGGTGTGGATTGACGGCGAAATCGATCTGGCACAGGGCGCGGTGCAGGGGTTCAATATACCCCAGCGCGTTATTGTGAGCGCTGACCCGCAGCCGGGCGACAAGCATACCGTTGCGCTGCTGGCGATCAACGGGCCGGTTGCGAGGCCCGGAGGCGCTGTGTTTGTGCGGTACGCCACGCTGGCGTTCGAGTGGCGAGACCCAAGCTACTAGGCGGCAACCAACAGGATAGACGGAATGAGAAGGATCTGATCATGGCAACCTCTGGTCTTGCTGGGCGGGTGCAGACGGTGCTGGGGCCGATTGCGCCCCAGGAGCTTGGCGTGACGCTGACTCACGAGCACTTGCTGATCGACATGTCTCCGCTCTTCTCCCCACCGGAGCAGGCGGGCGCGAAAGGGTTCTACTACGAGCCGGTGACGCTGGAAACGGCCGGACGCATACGGCACTGGGGGGCGCGAAACCTCGACAATGTGCAGCTGACGGATGTGGACACCGCTATAGACGAAACGAACATCTACAAGCAGTATGGCGGCGGGTCGCTGGTGGACGCGACGAGCATCGGAATCAAGCGGGATGCGGAGGGGCTGGCGCGCATATCACGGGCTACCGGCGTGCATGTCGTCATGGGCGCGTCCTACTATGTGGACGCGGCGCATCCGGCAGACATGGACGAAATGAGCGAGGACGACCTGGTGCGGCAGATCGTGGCGGATGTGACTGAGGGCGTGGATGGTACGCCGTACAGGTCCGGGGTGATCGGGGAGGTGGGCTGCTCATGGCCGCTGATGCCGAACGAGAGGAAGGCGCTTCGCGCGTCCGCCCGGGCGCAGAGGATAACGGGAGCGCCGATACTGGTTCATCCGGGCCGGGATGAGACCGCGCCGCTGGAGATCATCGAGGTGCTGCGGGAGGCGGGCGCGGACCTTGAGCGGACTATTATCGGACACCTGGACCGGACTGTCTTCCTGCACGAGACGCTGCAACAGATCGCTGGGAGCGGATGCTACATGGAGTGGGACTTGTTCGGAAGCGAGGAGTCGTACTACGGCGCGAACCCCGCGATCGACATGCCGGGAGACGCCAAGCGAATGGACGATATTGCGTGGATCGCCGGGCAGGGTTATGGGGACAAGATTCTGGTGGCGCACGATATCTGCACCAAGAACCGGCTGGAGCGGTACGGCGGACATGGGTACGCCTATATCCTCGGGCGCATCGTGCCGCGAATGATGGCGCGTGGGTTCAGCCAAAACGCGATTGAGAATATACTGGTAAACAATCCGGCGAAGGCGCTGACTTTCGCCGAGGCGGAGGAGTCGAGGTAGATGGTGGGCAGGATTGCACTGGTGGGCGGGGACGAGTTTCTGCCGAGCTGCAGGCAGATGGACAATGAACTTATCGAGGCGACGGGCTATGTGAGCCCGAAGGTGCTGATCGTGCCCACGGCGGCGGCTACTGAACGGCCTGAGCTTGCGGCGCGGCACGGTGTGCACCAGTTCGAGGCTCTTGGAGCAGACGCAGCGCCGCTGATGGTGGTCAATCGAGACGACGCCAACGACGACGAGCTGACGAAAGACGTTGAGAAGGCAGAGATCGTGTACCTTACGGGCGGCAATCCGGCGCACCTTCTGGAAGTGCTGCAAAACTCGTTGCTGCTTCGCAGGCTGATGGAAGGGCTGGAACGCGGGATGATCCTCGCCGGTTCGAGCGCGGGGGCAATGGTGATGGGTGAGCAGATGCGCTTCCGGCAGTGGAGCGGAGCGCTTGGCGTCGTGCCGGGTGTAGCGGTGCTGCCGCACCACGAGCGCGCGAGCAAAAGCCAGACTGTGAGAGAGGTAGCCGTTGAGACGCCGGAGGAGATTACGGTGCTTGGCATCGACGGCGCGACCGGCTGTTTCAGGGAAGGCGAGGGCTGGCGAGTGCTCGGTGCCGGCAGCGTGACGCTGTATGAGACGCGCACATGGCATTCGTACAGGTCGGGCGATTACTTCGAGATAGAGGGCAAATAGCAGCCCACATCCGTACGCGGGAGAGTTGATATGCGATTGGAAGGCAAGGTAGCGCTGATTACGGGAGCAGGTTCGGGTATCGGCAGGGCGTCGGCCATAAGGTTTGCGGCCGAGGGTGCGAGTATCGTAGCTTCCGACATAAGCGAGCCTGCGGCGGCGGAGACTGTCGCGGCTATC
>CAZWDM010000106.1:0-8064 GCA_964632415.1 uncultured Dehalococcoidia bacterium
CTCAGTCCCTTCCCTCTCTGACAGGGGAAGACATTCTTTCTGTGAATCCCTTCCCCCTCAGGGGGAAGGTTAGGAAGGGGGCAGAATCCCCACATCCTATCCATCCTGTAAATCCTGTTAACCTGACCGCCGATTACTGACGGCTGATCGCTGCCTAATGCCCACCACCACCACCGCTGCCGTCAATCGGCGTCAGCTTGATAACATGCTGGTGGTCATCCGTCGGGAACTCCGTAACCGTATTCTCGAATTTCGGCAGGCGAATCCACTCGCCCGTCTTGGATATATTCACCTTCGTTGACGCCCACGCGAGAGCGCCCGTGCCATTATCAATGTTCGGCGCAAGTATCGAGTACACGTTCGCGCCGCGCCGCTCGGCATACCTGCCGCCCGACGCATGCCCCTGACCGAACGGCACGCACACCGTGTCCGGCGAAACCGCAGGGCTGGGATACGCCAGCGCCTCGATGCTCCCGTACTGCGACGAGATGCTAATGACATCGCCCTCGCTGATTCCGAGGTCCTCGGCAACACGGTGGTTGATCTCAACCCATGTCTGCCACACCGCGGTCGATATGGGATCAGGCGTCGCCTGCATCCAAGGCAGAGCCGCGCCGCTTCCATTGCCCAGACCCGTCGTCTCGAACGGAATCAGGTGAAACTCCCCGCCGGAGAAGGTAGGCTCCGCAGCGTCCATCAGGCGCGGAGGTGTAGGCGTCCCGCCGTTCGCGCGTGCCGATGTGTTCCACCAGCCGCCTCGCTGAAGCACGCCGTTCCAAAATGCGTAGAAATTGCCCGCCTTCACCGAGCCGTCGCCCGACTCGTACAGTTGCATTGCCCCGTCCTGCAGGATCTCCCGGTAAGTCTCGCCCGGCAACCCGAGGTCCAGTTCAAGCCCCTGCGCCGTAGCCATCAGAACATCCGCGAAATTGCGCGTTCCAAGCTGCTCACCGCGCGGCTCGAAGAACGGCCTCACCACTGGCTGCTGGAACCCTACCACCTGGTACCCCGGACCCGGATCAGGAACATCGCTCCCCCAGTCTTCGAGGTAATTGTGCTGTGGAAGCACGAGGTCGGCAACCGCCGTCGTATCGTCCCATGTACCCGAGAAGCTCACGATGTAAGGCACATTGTAAGCAGCCTGCTCGAAGCCCACGGCATCCGGCAGCCCATATATCGGGTCCGCGCCTCGCACCATCAGCATCTGTATCTCGCCGCGCGACATCTCGTCCGACAGCCGGTGCCATTCCGAGAATGGCGTCCCGCTCTTCGCCGCCGAAATCCCGCTTATAGCCGCGCCGGGATTGAACACAATCCCGCCTTCGTGCTGCACGCTCCCAACGAGATAGTTCAGCGAGTAGATTGCAGCCAGGTTGAACATTCCGTTCGTGTGCGCCGCCGCCGAACCGCCGCCGAACGCTATCGCAGGCTTATGAGTCGCAAAGTCATGCGCAACAGTGCGAATCTTCTCCGCGCTCACGCCCGTCCTGTCCGCCACCGCCTCCGGCGCGAATGCGTTTATGTCGAAGCCTGCCGTAAGTGCATCCGCTGCGCCCGCATCGGCAAGCCCGTCAGCGATTATGACCTGCGCGATGCTCAGTGCCAGCACGCCCTCCATGCCAGGCTTCACATAAACCCAAGTATCCGCGTTCGCAGCGCTCATCGAGAACCGCGAGTCCACATGTATGAATGTCCCCCTGCCATGCTCGTCATCACGGAATGAGCCGTAGCCGCGACCATATCGCTCCGGCGAAACCCATGTGTTCAGGAAATCCGCGCCGAACGACAGTACCGCTCCCGCGTTGCCAATGTCGAAGTCCGGCATCATCTCCTGCCCGAACACCTGGCGAACAGCCGCCTTCACCGTAGTCTGCTCAAGCGGATTGTAGGTCATTCGCCGCGCGCCATAAGCCGAAGCGAATGCGTCCACTACCATATCCAGGTGCGCGTTAATCGGATCCGTCGCCATCACTACGGAAGGCTGCTGACCCGCATTGGCGATATTCTCCAGCGCCAACGATAGACGCCCTATCGCATCTTCCCAGCTTATCTCGCGGAATTGCTTCGACCCGCGCTCTCCTGAGCGCACCATCGGCCCCCGTATCCTGTCCGGGTGATACAGGGCCTGCAAGCCCGCTTCGCTGCGCACGCCATGCGCCCCCGTATTTATCGGATAATCGACATTCCCTTCGACCTTCTTCGCTCGCCCCTCCATCACGCGCACCACGATGCCCACGCTCGTCGGGGTCTCGCGGCAAAGCGTCGCGTACCAGTTGTCGCGCCCCGTGACCAGGTCCTCCGGCATCTCCACCGGTGCCTGCACCAGAAGCTCATCCTCCGGCACGCCGCAAGCCTGGAACAGGATCGCGCCCGCCGCCGAACCGCCGGCCAGTGTCAGGAATTGTCTTCGCGTTAAAGCCATCTTCTCTTGTCTTCAGCCCTTCCTTATATCCCTGCCCCCTCCCGGGGGAAGGTTAGAGCCTGTCCTGAACTTGTAAATGGAATGGGGACAAAACCTCCCCATCCCGTCTATCCTTATAGTCTAGTAATGGCACGCCGTACAATCCGTCGGCGCTCCGTTGTCCCGGTGGCAGTTCACGCAGTCGCCCATCTTCAGGTCGCGCACCTGCTCCACCTTCTCCATCGATCCCACATCGCCGTGACACGTCGCGCACACCGCCGTCTCCTCCACGCCGTCGCGCTCCGAGAAGAACCTGATATGCGCCTCGTGCACGAAATGCACATGGTCCGGCACTCTATGCACGCGCACCCAGTCGATCGGGCGACCGTCCTCGTGCATGTCCCTGAGCTTCTCGATCTCCTCCAGGCCGTCGCCAACAACGTCATGGCAGGTCATGCACAGCCCCGCCGAGGGAACCGTCGCAGCAGCCCCCTCCGTCACATTCCGGTGACAGAAGGTGCAGTCCATGCCCAGGTCTTCGACGTGAGTCGGGTGCGGGAACGCGATCGGCTGGTCCGGCCCCTCAGTGGCAAACACCACGGGCCTTCCAAGCCAGGCAGATATGACAAAAGTCAATGCGAAAGCGAGTACGACCAGGACGCCCAAAGTGATAACGCCCAAAATGCCGTGCTTTATCAGTTGCCTGCGCGTAGGCCTAAGAGTTTGAAAATCGCCTGGTATCAAATCCGAATAGTCCTGTCAGGTGTCATATCAACTGAATTGGGATTCGCAGCCGCCGACTCCCCTAAATCCAATAGCTATCCCAGATGTCACGCAGTACGTCGCCCTGCTCAATCGTGCTGTAAAGGAAATACATCGCTATCGCAAAGCACACGATCGCAAACGCGTAAAAGAGCAGCCGCGCCTTCTCTAATGATTCCGGCACATGCCGAGTCGCGATGAAAGTCGGAAGCAAGTTATGCCCCATCAGCATATTCGCCGCGAACAGCACTATGAATATGACCGACATCCATAGCGCGAACAACATGCTCCCAAGCTCGCTCCACTGTAGTGCGCCAATTGGGGCTGGTTCCATAAAGTCGTTGCCTCTGTGATAAGCCCTCTTCTTGTCAAAGAAGACCGTGTCGGTAGCCTCCGCGCCGAGTCCCGCCATATACACCCACAAGGGGCCTGTCGGGGCACAACGCCTACCCTAGCAAACACTGGTGAAAACTATCACAACGATTCTGAAAGTGTCAAGCCTTTTGAACTCTCTTCAAGCACCCAACTCCGAAGAAGACCTTCACTCCACTAAACCCTTATTAAGAACCCCTCAGTACGCTCATATTACGGAAAATCCCCTGGCTTCCCGCGCACTACTCACCTCATCCCACTGCTAACCGGCACCCCGAAATAAGTCGACATCGTGAGATACAATTAGGTATTATCAATCAGTATGGATAATTGCCATAATCTATATCTATGTATATATATCTAATGGGTAATATGATGGCGCCGCCCGGCGGTTGCGAAGCAGCCAACCACATTGTTGGAGTTAGTAGGATGGTACAGCCCCCTTCGGCATACATCGAGGGATACCGGAAAGCCCGTCAGATCGACCCGCATCTCGCCGACACCTACGTCAGGCACACGATGACCGCCGACCCCCTCGCCGACGCCGCGATCGCGTCCCTGGACGACCACGACCCGGTGTCGCGCCGCCGCATCATCAACGCATGCATGAACAACGACAATGTGGCAATGAGGGAAGCCCCGGCACCCCTGAGAGAATTCTTCGAATCACTCAACCCTCCAGCCGGCATGTTCGACCCCGCAAAGGCCGCACCCGGTGCGCGAGCATTCCATGAGTACTCGGACGTATTCTTCGTCGGGCTCGTCTGCGAGTCACTCATCGCCGGCTTCAGCACCGCGGTCAGCAAGACCTTCTATGCGACCGAACGGATGGCGGGCAACCCTCGCCGCGTCCAGCAGAACACCAGGCACCTCATCGAAATCACCCTGCCGGGAGGCCTCGACCGCCACGGCGACGGCTGGAAGCTGTCAGTCAGAATCCGCCTTATTCACGCCCAGGTCCGCAAGCTCATCCTCCAGGAGAACAACTGGGAAGTCGCCGCGGACGGCGTGCCTCTACACGCGTCGCACATGGCGCTCGCCGCCACCGGATTCTCCGCCATCAACCTGCAGGCAGTGAAGAAGATGGGCGTCCATCTGACCACCGAGGAGCGTGCCGGCTTCATGCACATCTGGCGCTATGTAACATGGCTTCTGGGCGTCCCCGACGATCTCCTCACCAGCTTCGACAGCGAGGAGGCCGCGATTCACCTCAAGGATGTGGCATACATCTGCGAGCCTCACCCCGACGTGGAAGCCAGATCAATGGCGCACGACATGATCAACGGGGTCCCGGATCTCGTCGGTGTCAAGAATGAAAACCCCGCCGAAAGAAAGAAGTTCGTCAACGCACTCTTCAAGGTATCTCGCGCCCTGATCGGAAACGAACTCGCAGACGCCCTCGAATACCCCAAACAGTCCACTTTCGGCATTCTGGCAATCCTGCGTATGCAGCGACGGATGCAGTTACTCCGTTCGAAGGTCCTCCCGGGCACGCCCCCCTTCGCCGCCGACAACTTCATGGGCTTGATGCAAAGGTCGGTTTATGACGAGATTGGCATCAGCTACGACATGCCCGACGCCGTGAGAGATTCCGACTCAAGCCGCTGGTGACCACGACGCCACGGAAAGCCTACCCCAGCGCCACGCTCACGATGCGCTGCTCCAGCGCGACCGCAAGCTCCGTCGCCTCCGGCAGCCGCACATGGTCGCCCAGCGTCCCCACGAATGCAACCCCAAGCACTCTCCCAACCCGAAAGTCCACAATGGTCACTGAGATCAGCCTGCCGTTGTCCTCATGCAGCGCCTTCAGCGCCACCGCCTCGTCGAAGAACCCGGACGGCTCCAGCCGTTCCGATCCCACGAGTTTCTGGTTGTTCCCAATGTCCACCCCGACATTGATCTCGAACTCTTTGAGAAAGACCTCATACATCCACTCATAGACCGACTCCGGCGTATCGAATAGATGCGCCACCGTGGCAGCCATGAAGTCCACACCGTCCGTCCCGAACGACGGCACCACCGACACGAACTCCCTCATATAGCCGCCCAGCCGGCCCATCATCCGGAACCGCTCCGCATCGCTCCCCGGAAATCCGTGCTCCGCCATCGTCTCGTTGTCCAGCCCCGACTCACGCGACGGCTGAAAGTTCTCGAACCGGTCCGGCAGCTCCACCCGCATCAGTGGCATCGCCTCCACATCATCCATCCCGACCATCTCGGTCGCCCGGTTCATCGAGTCCGTAGTCATAATTCCTCAGTCCAGCTCGTATGCTCCGCTGTCTTCATCAGCAGGCAAACAGGATATGGCATCCCCTGTCCACTGGCAACTGTAAATCCCATTGGCCCCACCTGCATCCAATATAATGAAAACACCATGGCGTAGCGTAGCTTCAAGTCCCGCCCCCATCTGGCGGACAAACAGAGCAAGGCAAAGTCCCCTCCCCCTCTGGCGGAGGGTTAGGAAGGGGCCAGAACTCCTTCCCCCTGAGGGGGAAGGTTGGGATGGGGGTGAATCGCAAATACCAGTACGACTATTCTCCAGTGCTTACCCCTGTCCGCCCTCGACAGGGTAAGACAAAAGCCTGTCCTGAGCCTGCGAACAGATTGAACAGATAATGGTCCCTGAACCAAAACCCGAAACCGTATCATCACACAATCAATACCCACCACGAGGCACCCAAATGAACGACACCACCGCCTACTCCGACGAACAGCCCTCCGCAGGCATCGGCCGCACCGTCATCCTGCCCATCGCAGCCGCAGTCATCTCCCTGGGCATCGCCGTCATCGGCGCGCTCATCGTCCGAGGTGACAGCGACATCGACAGCATCAACTTCTTCGTCGAATCCCTCTCAGGCGGCGCATCCCGTCAGCTCAGCGGTCTGGGTATCATCGCGCCCCTCGGATTCGCATTCGGCGCGGGCCTCGCCGCCGCCTTCAACCCCTGCGGATTCGCCATGCTCCCCGCATACATGGGCCTCTATCTCGGCGTCGGCGAAGACGACGATTCCTCGATCCTCTCCCACATAGGCAAGGCGCTCCTCATCGGCGGTTCCGTCACCCTCGGTTTCATCCTGCTCTTCGCGGCAGCAGGCGCAGTCATCGGACTAGGCGCGCGCTCCGTAGTCGGCAGCGTACTCCCGTGGATCGGGCTCGGCATCGGCGTCCTGCTCACCCTCGCCGGCGCATGGCTGCTCGGCGGCGGCAAGCTCTACACAGCCCTCGCCCAGCAGATGTCCGCCAAGTTCGGCGACCCCGGTCAGGCGAACATTCGAGGCTACTTCATCTTCGGCCTCGCATACGGCCTCGCCTCCCTCAGTTGCACCCTTCCAATATTCCTCGCCGTAATCGGCTCATCCTTCGCCCACATGAACATCTGGGCAGCCTTCGCGCAGTTCATCCTCTACGCGCTCGGCATGGGCGCAGTCATCATCACCCTCACGCTCGGCATTGCCCTCTTCAAGGGCGCAATGGTCGGCGGCATGCGCAAGGTCATGCCCTACATCCAGCCCGTCGGCACCTGGCTCATGCTCATCGCCGGAACTTACATCGTCTTCTACTGGCTGACCATCGGCAACGTCTTCGGCTAGACAAGCTGCCATTCACCGTTCAGCCCATCCGGGAGACGCCAGTTGATCATTGACATACACACCCATATCCCAACCCATACCGGCGCAGTCCCGCCCGGCGAGGAGGGCCTGAACCACATAATGCGCCCCGATGCCAGCGTCCGGCTGACCAACAGCTTCGACGACTACATCAGGGACATGGGCCCCGTCGACAAGGCTATCGCCTTCGGCGTTGCAATCAATCCTCACGGCAGCGAAGAGGACATGGGCGTAATGAGCACGCAGCGCGAGATTAACAACACCGCATCAGCCCTGGCGCAGACATACCCAGACAAGGTCATAGGATTCATGTCCGTCCATCCCGCCGCCCCCGACGTGATGGACGAGCTCGAAAGATGCGCAGACGACCTCGCCCTGAAGGGCATGAAGCTCGCGCCCAACTATCAGAACTTCCATCCCCTCGGCGAAGACGCCCGCAGAGTGTACGAATTCGCGGAACGAAGAGGGCTGCCCATCGTCTTCCATCAGGGAACCGCGCCCATGAGGTCCGCCCCTCTCATGTACGCCCACCCCATGGTCATGGACGACTTGGCGATGGACTTCCCCCGACTCAAGATCGTAATGGCGCACATGGGACACCCCTGGCACGAGGACTGCATCGCCGTCATTCGCAAGCACCCCAACGTGTACGCCGACGTCTCCGGCCAGTTCTACCGCCCCTGGCAAAACTACAACGGCATGCGCCTCGCCTACGAGTGGGGTGTCCTGCACAAGCTCCTGTTCGCCTCGGACTGGCCCCTCACATCTCCCCAGGAGACGATAGACAGCCTCAGGAACTTCAACGACTTCGCCCGCCACCACCACCTGCCCGAAATTCCGCCCGAACCCCTCGAAGGCATCATCCACCGGGACACCCTGGCACTCCTCGGCATCGAATAGCCCCCCAATGAACATAGGGCA
>CAZWDM010000107.1:0-3523 GCA_964632415.1 uncultured Dehalococcoidia bacterium
GGTGTTGGGGTGCCCGCGCCGAGGACGTGGATGGTGGTGGGTTTGGTGGTCATGGTGCTTGTCCTTCTCTATCTTAGTGCAGGTGTTATATGCACAGATGCTGTCCGCCAATATGGTGGGACAGCGTCGTATGGAGTTTATCATTCTTCATTGTTTGTTGATATGTGAATGATCACAGGCAAAGTACGAGTCGAGTGAAGAAATTCCGCCGGACACATCCAGCATAGCATTGAGCCTTAAGCGGTGACTGTTTGTAATGTCCTGTTCAGACTCGATTATCACGAAACCCTCGGGGTTAAACAATGCTACGGGATATTCCTTAGGTATCGAATAAACATTTCCTTCTCTGCTGTAGTATCCTCGATTGACTTTTGAGTCTATAAGACCGCTTTGAATATGTTGCGTTAGCAACTCCTTGCCTGAGGCAGACCGCTTGCGCCTTCTGCCTCCCTGCCGGTCAGCATAAGAATTGGGAGTTTCATCTACAATTGCTCTTTGAGGTGCGACTAGCGTCTGGGGTACAGAATCTTGCTCCGTTTCAGAACTTTCCAAATACAATTCATCCAGAATTGCTAATGTTCGAGAAATAACCTCATTTGGACTGGAGAAATGCAAATCCAGTTCTTTTGCCCACCACCAGAGTTTGTCTAGAACATCTTCATCTATGCGTACAGTTGGCATCAGTTTCTCCCTTCATTCATCATTTGACATTTCCATTATAGTGACAATATCACAATAGGAAATAAATTTGTTCCCACGCCATACTTGCTTAGAGTGATTAGGGTTTCATCCCCATCTCTAGAGTCTTGAGGACAGGCTACAATATCTTCAAAGTGCTAATGATGTGCGGATAAGAGAAGGAAATTCAAAGCGAGTGGTACATGGTGCAGCCATTGGAAGTTGATGACTGTGATATTGGAAGTTGATGACTGTGATAAAGAAAGTCCTTCGACAAGCTCAGTACGAACGGATATAGATGGCGAGCCCGCGTTGTGCTCCGAAGCCAAAGCGCCTCACATCAAGTGCAGTTGCGGGGATGTGTTTGGCGAATTTGAGGGGCAGTTGGTCTTTCTGGAGGATCCTGACGCGCCTACCATTGATGAGTGGTCGGAGGTGTAAGTACCAGTCGGCCGGTTTGCGCACGTTCACCCCCATCCTGACCTTCCCCCATCGAGGGGGAAGGGACTCTTGTACTGCATTTGTTTACACGGCTGTCGAATACCGCTATTGACTGACTTTACATAGGGGCATGTGATAATATTTCTTGGTGCAATGCGCGATATTGGGTTGCATGAGTTTGCGCGTATTCCTGCGGGCGCAGGGGTGAAGCAGATCAGATTCACCCCCATTCCTTCGGCAAGCTCAGGACAGGCTCTAACCCTTCCCCATTAAGTTAAGGGGCAAGGGATGATAGTGAAGGTATAAGGGAATAATGAACACGACGGAGTTTCTGACGATTTCTGCGGCCATCGTGCCTGAGCGGCTTGCGATGATATTCGAGGACAGGCGCATCAGCTTCGAGGCGCTGCAGTCGCGGGTGAACCGGCTGGCGAATGCGCTTGCGGACCTGGGTGTGGGCGCGGGCGACCGGGTGGCGATCCTGCAGGTTAACTGCAACGAGTATATCGAGGCGTATTTCGCGGCGGCGAAACTGGATGCTGTGTTCGTGCCGATAAACTTCCGCACGCGTGCCGATGAGCTGACGCATATGCTGAATGACTCGGGCCCTAAGGCGATTTTCGTGGGCGGGCGATATGTTCGCCTGGTGCGGGAGTGCGCCGCGAATGTGGAATCGCTGCAGCACTTCATCACGCTGGAGGACGAGGTCGAGGGGTGGCACTCGTACGACGCATTGCTTGAGAGCGCGGAGGACTTCGAGCGTTTCCCGGAGGGGGATGACGATGACCTGACGATGATCCTGTTCACGTCGGGGACGACGAGCTTCCCGAAGGGCGTGATGCTGTCGCACGACAGCTTCTCGTCGTACATACTCAGCACGGTTACGCCTGCGGACCCGTTCGAAGAGGATACGAATATCCTGACGGTGCCACTGTACCATATCGCGGGCGTGCAGTCGGTGATGGCGGCGATCTTCGGCGGGCGGACGCTGGTGATCCAGCGGCAGTTCGAGGCGAAGCAGTGGATGGAGCTGGTGGAGCAGGAGCACGCGACGCGGGCGATGATGGTGCCGACGATGCTGAAGATGCTGATGGACCATCCGGAGTTTCACGAGCATAACCTGAGCAGCCTGGAGGTGATCACTTACGGCGCGGCGCCGATGCCGGTGCCGGTGATACGGCAGGCGATCAAGGAGTTCCCGGGGACTTACTTCATCAACGCGTTCGGGCAGACGGAGACGGCGGCGACGATTACGATGCTGCCGCCGGAGGACCATGTGCTGGAGGGGGACGAGGAGACGATAGAGAAGAAGCTGAAGCACCTGGGTTCGATCGGGAAGCCGCTGGACGATGTGGAGGTGGCGATATTCGACGAGGACGGAAATCCGGTTGCGCTGAATGAGACGGGCGAGATCGCGGCGCGCGGGGCGCGGCTGATGAAGGGGTACTGGAACCAGGAGGACGCGACGACGGAGACGATTCGCGACGGCTGGCTTTTTACGGGGGACCTGGGGTACCAGGACGAGGATGGGTATATCTATCTTGCGGGACGCGCGCGGGACTTCATCAAGCGCGGCGGCGAGATGGTGTCGCCGGAAGAGGTGGAGCAGGTGATCCAGTCGCTCGATGGAGTGGAGGAGGCGGCGATCATCGGCGTGCCAGACCTGGACTGGGGCGAGCGAGTGCGCGCGCTGGTGGTGCTGAGGAACGGGGCGCAGGTGAGCGAAGAGGACATCTCGGAGTACTGCCGGCAGCGGCTGGCGAGCTTCAAGAAGCCGGAGTCGGTGGTGTTCTGCGAGGAGTTGCCGCGCAACCAGATGGGTAAGGTGCTGAAGCGGATCCTGAAGGAAGAGTACAGCTATCCGGTGGTGGTGGAGTAGGCGCGGGAACTTACAGCGATGGACTGGATGGGGGGATGATATGGGTGTGTTCAGAGTTCCGATTGAGATAGGTGACCTTGATGGCACTCGCTTCGAGGTAATTGAAGCGATGGTGGATACAGGCGCTTCCTATTCGGTTCTTCCTGCGTCTGTCCTTCATCGCCTGGGGATCGTTCCGTATGGCGCAATCCCCATGTCACTGGCGGACGGCAGCGTGAAGGAGTACGAACTAGGACACGCTGTGGCAAGGATAAACGGAAACTCCGCGCCAACTATTGTCGTATTCGGGGATGACAATATGCGCGTTCCGCTTTTGGGCGCATATACACTCGAAGGTCTGGCACTTCAGGTCAATCCTGTGGAAGGTCGACTTGAGACAATAGTCGGCTATCTGTAGCCGATACGGAAACATCTACAGGGGGCCCTAGGTGTCCGCACCTAGGCGTCTTTGTTCTTAAGCCTCAATGGATTCGACGCCGGTGTAGGGGCGGAGGAGTTCGGGGATGAGGACGGAGCCGTCGGCTT
>CAZWDM010000107.1:3623-8051 GCA_964632415.1 uncultured Dehalococcoidia bacterium
TCGACGCCGGTGTAGGGGCGGAGGAGTTCGGGGATGAGGACGGAGCCGTCGGCTTGCTGGTGGTTGTCTAAAGTTGCTTTTGATGTAGTCTTCACCCCCATCCTGACCTTCCCCATCAAGGGGGAAGGGACAGAACGCCTCGTCTCAATACATGCGAGTGATTCTTAGTCGTTCTGTTCAATCGCTTCGGCGCGGGAGCCGAAGAGGAAGCCCCTGACGACCAGGCTGTATCGCTGGTACACGAGGCCCATGCCCAGCAGCAGGCAGCCGAGCGTTATGAAGGCGACGACCCTGTAAGCCATTTCCAGCAGGAACACGTCGAAGACGAAGAGCTTGGCGACGGGGATTGCCAGCAGGCCGATTCCCGCGAGTCTCACGCGGCTGTGTCCGGCGGCTATGCCCACGCCGATCATTGCCATCGCGTAGAGCGCCCAGAATACGGTCAGGGTCAGGTGCATTGCGTCCGTGTAGTCGCCGGCGGTGCGGGCGGCGAGGCTGTCGAAGTAGTAGATCACTTCCTGGCTGATCATCCAAAGGGCGATCACGTTTGCTGCGATCAGGACTCCGAGGAACAGGACGTTCTCGTTTTCGCCCAGGTGGGACCTGCTGCGCCTGAACAGGACAGTGAGGGCGGATAGCAGCGCCAGCACCAGCGCGAAGCAGAGGAAGCGGATGTTGAGCACCGGCGTGAAGTCCAGCGGGTCGATATACACGTTGAATGTGTCGTGGGTGATGAGCTTCCAGACTGCCAGGGCTAGCAAACCGACGCCTGCCCAGCGCGCGGGTTCATATCGTCGTATCAGGCCGACACCCGCGGCTGCCGTGCCGTATATCGCCCACAACGCCGTGATGGCGAGCAGCGTGCCGTCTCGGATGCGAGTGATCCGCTCTCCGAAGTCGAGCAGCGAATCCGAGTTCAGGGTACGGGCGTCCAGGTAATTGACCGTTTCGAGGCTAAGCAGTCCGAGCGTTATGAGACTTGCCATGCCCAGCATTGCGGGCATTGCCGCCTGTTCGATTAAGAGCTGCGCCCCGGGTTTGCCGTAGCGGCGGAAGATGAACGCCGTGGCGTAGAAGGCGGCAATGACGAATGCCATCGTGACGAAGCGAGCGTTGATGACGGGAGTGTAACCTTCGGGGTCGATCCAGGCGTCGAAGATAGCCAGGTGCAGCGCGGCGATCACGAGTACGGCGGTGCCAATTGCGCGAGTCTGCCAGCGCCCGATGTAGAAGCCCAGCCAGACGGTCGCGGTGCCCTGCGCTGCCCAGCCAAGCGCGACCGAGTAGCCGCTGAACTGCAGCGGGAATGCCAGCGCGAGGAACATGGACGCGAATGAGAGCGAGAAGATCGTGATGCGCGGGGAAGCGCCGCTTTTCAGGAATGCGGCGAGGGC
Organism: uncultured Dehalococcoidia bacterium; assembly: GCA_964632415.1. Lineage (GTDB taxonomy): Bacteria > Chloroflexota > Dehalococcoidia > Lucifugimonadales > JADFKI01 > Bin90. Next base: position 5,018 of record CAZWDM010000107.1, read on the forward strand.
GAAGACTCCGTACAGGATGGCCAGGCTCAAGGCGATCAGTCCGAACCAGCCTTCGTAGTCTTCCCGGAGTAGTATGCCCGTGAGGAGGGAGTAGCCGGCAACGTTGATGGTCATCAGCGCCAGGTCGGCGGGGCCGGGCATTCGTCGCCATAGGATGTGGAACAGCGGTGTGGCGGCTGCGAAGGTCAGGAATATGCCAGACAGGGCGATGTGCGCGAATACGGGGTCGTAGCCGGGGAGGTCGATCAGCCAGTAGCTGAAGATGCCGTATGAGCCTGCCCACCCGACGAGCGTGAGCCATCTCCAGTTGCGGAATGCGGATATTCCCAGGATGCCGATGTCAACCAGCAGGATGTAAGCGAGCACGAATCGCTCGTTCGGCAGGTCCGTGCCGAGTAGCACAGGGGAGATGAATGCGCCGACGACTCCCAGAATGGCGATGACGATTGATTCGTAGCGCAGGGCGAGAAGGACTGCGGCGGTTACGACGACTGCAAGCAGGATGAAAGAGAGTTCGGCCGGGATGAGCCGGTAGAGTCCGAATGCGGCGTAGATGGTGAGGTAGAGTATTGCCGCGCCGCTCGCGGTTACGGCCTGCGCCCAGCGAGGCACCCTGCGCTGCGCGTATTCGCCGCCGCCGAGGAAAGCCAGTCCGACGACGATGCCGAGAATGATGCGGCCTGTGTCGCTTATCCAGTTGTTGTCGAAGGCGAGCTTCAGGAAGAATCCGATGCCGAGCACGACGGCGATGCCGCCGATGATGGCGAACCAGTTTCTGCCAAGCAGAAACTCCCAGTCAGGCCCCGATTGTATGGTGGGTGGGGCAGCTACGGTTTGAGTGGGTAGAGGTTCGTCAGCCGTGACTGCAGCCGTGACCGCGGGGATGTCGGCGGCGAGCGCCGCTTCCGGGACTGCTTCAGGCTGCGGGTGGACTGCGGAGGCTTCGGGCTCATACTCAGACTGCGGATCTGTGGACTCTTCGCGAACGCGGTCTTCGAGCTGAGTCAGTCGAAGGCTGAGACTGGCGAGATTGGTGGTGGCTTCGGTGAGCTGCCTGCGAACGGACGCGAGCTCTTCGCGGATGTCTTGCCCGTTTTCGTCCTGTCTGTCCCCGTCCTGACCTTCTGCCAAAGGTGACTCCTGTTGTGCATGGTTGGAGTGGACTTAGTGCTTGCCGATCTATGTTCTATTGATATGACGGTTCGTCAACACGCAGTTTCCACCAAGTTTACTCCTTGCATCCGAGCAAACTTGCGGTCAAACGTATGGAGTGGAGTAGAATTCGCTCGTTCGGCTGCTCTGAGTATCATCAGGTCTGAGAACCCTACACCTCCCTGACGAAAGCGATAGGCAGCAGCAGCTACGTCATCCGAATTTTCCACAACCAGAGTGTCCGAAGCCGTCAAGTCCATCAATGCCTCAGCAACTTGGTTCCGCGTAAATCCATAGCTTCGCTCCAGAACCCAGGCAATCTCCAGGACTACCTCGCGGCAAATGTATCCGGGTTCGCCGGAAGTCAGACCGTCGATCAATGCACGAGCAGCCTCGGCCTGTTCCGGAACGTCGCCCACGAGATAGCGTACAAGTACGTTGGTGTCGAGTGCGGTCATCCCTCGACTGCCCCTTCGGCAATGGCATCCTCCATGTCTTCCAGGTTCACGGCTGGCCCGTCGTACCGCAGGCTGCCGAACAGACGGCTGGTGGGTCGTACCGGCATTATCAGCACCCCCTCGTCAAGTATGACGTAGCGAACTTTATCACCTGCCTTTACGGCCAGTGAATCCCTGACAGCCTTGGGTAACGTCGTCTGGCCCTTGATCGTTATGCTGGACTCGAACATAGCAGATGCTCCTGTCGGTATCAGATTCGTTACGTGCATTACATTATGGCCGAAAGTAATGCGCGAGACAATTGTGAGGGGTGGGCATCCAAGGCTTCAACCCCATTCTAACCTTTCCCAATCAAGGGGTTCACAGGGGTAGGTGCTTGAATCGACGGTGCTCGCGTTTGCGGTTTCACCCCCATCCTAACCTTCCCCCCTCAAGGGGGAAGGGACTTTACCCTCTCACATAGGGAGGGGGGACTAGACTGGCTAGCATTCAATAGCTTCGAAGCCGGTGTAGGGGCGGAGGACTTCGGGGATGAGGACGGAGCCGTCTGCCTGCTGGTAGTTTTCGAGGATGGAGATGATGACGCGGGGGAGGGCGAGTCCCGAGCCGTTGAGGGTGTGGACGAAACGGGGCCTTGCGCCGTTTTCGGGGCGGTAGCGGATGGTTGCTCTGCGTGCCTGGAAGTCGGTGCATGTGGAGCAAGAGCTGACTTCCAGCCACTCGTCGCAGCCGGGCGCCCACATCTCGATGTCGTAGGTCTTGGCGGACTGGAAGCCGAGGTCTCCGGTGCAGAGCTCGAGCAGGCGGTAGCGGATGCCGAGCCGCTTGCATATCGTCTCCGCCTCGCCCAGCAGGCTTTGGAGGGCGGCGTCCGACTGGTCCGGTTCGACGAAGCGGTACATCTCGACCTTCTCGAACTGGTGGACGCGCTTGATGCCGCGCGTGTCGCGGCCCGCTGCTGCCTTTTCGCGGCGGAAGCAGGGCGTGTGGGCGACATACTGCAGTGGGAGCGTGCCGGGCTGCAGAATCTCGTCGCGGTGCATGTTGGTTATCGCCATCTCGGCGGTGGGGAGCAGCCAGAGGTCGTCCTCGTCGTCGCGGTACATGGTGTCGGCGAACTTGGGGAGGTTGCTGTTGGCGGTGGCGGACTCGGTGGTGAGGATGTTGGGCAGGTATAGCTCCTCGTAGCCGTGCTCGTTGGTGTGGGTGTCGAGCATCCAGTCTATGAGGGCGCGCTGGAGCCGTGCGCCCTTGCCCTTGAGGACGAAGAAGCGGGAGCCTGCCATCTTCGCGCCGCGCTGGAAGTCGATGATGTCCAGGCGCTCGCCGAGTTCCCAGTGGGGAAGCGGCTCGAAGTCGAACTGGGGGACTTCGCCCTCGGTGCGGACGACGATGTTGGCGGATTCGTCGGCGCCGTCGGGGAC
>CAZWDM010000108.1:0-7819 GCA_964632415.1 uncultured Dehalococcoidia bacterium
GCCGAGCTATTACAATCCGCTGCTCGACTGAGACTGTGCCCTGTACTCAGACGGTCCGCATTTTTGTGCAAACCGTAATCTCAAGTGCTAATTTCTGTGCAAGTACGAGATTTTGTACAAAGCCCTTCCATCACCTGTTTTCAAGAACCGCCGCCGAGTGAGGGCGGAGGTTCGATGAGATTCGCGCGCTCCTCTCGGGCCGCGTGCATGCCGATGCGCTCTATCTGGTCGTCAGGATGTATATTGCCTCATCGAGCGCCGTCTCATGCGTATAATCTTTCTCGTTCACGCCGTAGGCATAGGCCTGGGCGATCTCAAGGAGCGTATCCGCATGGCACGGTGCAGGAGCGCAGAAACAGCCTAGATCCCGCACCCTCAGATTTCCTGAAGAATCCATGTGCAACAGCTCGCGTAGGTCCAGTCTCTTCTCTCTGAGTGCCCAAAGCAGGTACGCTCGGTGCAGTCTGATAGCCTGCTCCCGTGTCAATGTCTCGCCCACCTTTGCCAATTCGAGCTCCGCAACGAGCGGCATGCGTTCCTTCACCTTTGCAACATCGACGGCGGTAACCGGCCTGCTCATGCTGAAAGGGTTACCCCATACGCCTCGCCTGCCACGTCCGCTTCCGACATAAAGCACCGCAGGCGGTCTGTCTTTATCGCGAATGTTCCAAACTCTTGGTTCTGTATTAGTCAATATCTCAATCCTCCCCTAGAACGGCACCTTGAAGCCCTCCTGGCCCTCGCTCAGGTTGGGCAATCTGTTGGCAAGCACAGCGACCGCACGTTTGTAATGCTGGGCATAGACAGCCAGCACATCCACCTTTTGGCAGTCCAGCAGTTCGGTCAGGGTATCTATTGCGCGTTGCCTTGTTCCTGCTTGGAAAGCCTCACGCTGTAGATGGAACTGCTGCACAACGAATCGCTGCGCTCCCGTTTCGAGTAGCTCGTCGGCAAACCCGTGAGGATCGTCAATGAGCAGCGTCGGTGTCATTGTCACGGCGGTCCGCACGCCGGAGGCTGCCACTTCGGTAATCGCCTTCAACCTCGCAGCGTTGCTCGGGCACTGAGGCTCAAAGGCCTTTCGTATCCGCTCTCCGAAGCGTGTCGGCGGCGCCGTCACTGTCATATTCACCTGGACTCTTCCCCCCCGCTCCTCGATCTTTCGGAAAAGGTCGATGTCGCGGACCACGACCGGTGAGCGAGTCTGCACAACCAACTTGGGCTTATGATGCTCGGCAAGAACCTCGAACAGACCCCTTGTGAGACGCATCTTGCGCTCAAAGGGCTGGTAAGGGTCGGTCGTGGTGCAGGCATAGATGCTCTTGCCGTCAAGCGATCCAGCCGGATGCTTGCGGGCCAGAAGCTCGATAGCATTGCGTTTTATCGTCACCCAGTCGCCCCAAGTCCGCTGCGCGTCCTCACGAGTTGAGAAGTTCGCTGCGTAACAATAATCGCAGGCGTACAGGCAGCCGACAGCGGGGTTCAGCGTGTAGTCGAAGCTCTTGATGAAGCCCGTCGCCACATTCAGGATGCTCCGTGAGTCCGAATAGGACACTGGCTTTTTGCCAACCGCGTCCGGTGTCTCGGCCAGTGGAGGCGGCAGTATCGGCGCAGGCTTGAAGAAACCCATCTGCAGCTCGTGTGATTTCCTCATGGCTCCTCCTTGCGGTCAAGATAGCAATAGAGCGTGAGAACTGCCTCGCTCCCACGCCCCGTCTCTGGTGCCATTCTCAGTTCGGTTTGGCCTAGTCTCTTATATCTGGATAGACCTTCCTGATAGCTCGCTCGACATCCTTTGGCTTCGTGACCTTATGAAATGGCTTGGGCGACAGAGTTGCGCAGCAGCCGTTCGGTCTGTACCACTCGAGTACAGCGACGTAGGGCGCGAGGCGCACGGTCTCCCCCTCTCATCCTCTTTATCGTTGGTCTTGCCACCTAGCTCCGCGTGAGTCAAGTTGTTCTTCTTCACCTTATTTCCTCCTCAACGTCGTTCGCTCTCGGTCGCGACGTGCTTTTATCCCATTCCCACATCGCGCGCACCAGGAATAGCGCCGCAGGGAAGCCCACGACCAGTGGCGCCGCGAGGTATCGCCCCTCCAGGAATACGAACAGAGCCGCGCCACTGATTACGGCTACGGCCAGCAATCCCGCGAAGCAGGCGACCTCGGTTTCCTCTTTCGTCCAGTCCCGTATTCTCGACAGGTCCCAACTTCCCCGGAACGGGTGGGCATGTCCTCGCTCCTGCATGAATCGAGCCTTTGCCCTGAGCATCCTGTAGTAAGTCACACCCGCTAACAGGAGCGAGACCGTGCCGCCAGCCACGATCGCCGCCCATATGTCCAAGCCGGCGGGCCTCACTTCCGTGGTAAGCGAAAGCAGCCCGGTGACTCCTCTCGGGGCGATGTGAACCGCCATGAGCGCCCCTATGTAAACCAGCCACAGCACCGAGCCGACATACGCCGCCCCAAGAACCCAGCCGACCTCCTTCACCATGACCTTGGGCATATTCCGGTACTCTGTCTTCGACTCCCGGTTATTCATTCCTTACCTTCCTCTACTATCGGGTTCTGCCGCCGCACTAAAGCAAGTCCAGTCGACCCACTCTATGTCAGGCCGAGGCGTTTCCTGTCCACCTCCTGATTGGCAATGAAAGCACATACAATTCCCGCTAAAAGCCCAAAGCCGGCGCTCACTGCCCAGATTATCCGCATCTCCGCCTCGAACCACCCCAGTCGTCCTTCCTCAATCCAGTTCGGATTTCTGGCTAGCGAGACCATCATCACAATCCCATCGTCAATCTCAGTCTCTCGCACCACCTCCCCGTCGACCCGATAACGGTTGTCGTAGAGCACCTGCCTTATGAGTCCGGAGTCTCCGGCGGGCATTTCGACATGCATCCGTGCTGCCTTCGGCCATCTGCCCTCGTAATCTTCCTCAAGAACCCAGCCACGGTTGCTCTCTGCGACCTTCTGCACTTCCAGCATCGTATCCTGCACCGCACTTTTGATTGGCCAGTCCCGCACGGCTATTCCGCCCAAGCCTATCAGCACCGCGGCGAACAGTAATCCGACCGCCAGTCCGACGACTGAAACCAGCATTGCTTTACCCATATCACCACCTCTTTCTTCTCGATCTACTCTGCTGTCCGGCTTGCACAAGTCAGACAGCCCGCTCTCTCTCATTGTAGTACAAACCTTCGGAAATGAACGATTTCCTCACACTTTTGAGTGGCGCGGGCGCGCCACCTGAACGCCGCTCCCGAGGGTCTTCACGGTAAAGTCCCCGAACATCAGTGGCGACTCCACCTGAAGCGCGGCCAGCACCTTCAGCGCCAACCGCCGTATCTCGGCGTCCTCATATTCGGATGCGCGCATCTCAAGAAAGTGTCTCCAAGCTCGTACATTCGCGGTCACTACCATCTTGGTCTCAGTGGCGTTCGGCAGCACCGACCGCGCAGCCTGTCTCACGGCCTTGCGCTTGTCCGTAGCGGACAGGTCCTGCGCGCCCGGCAGGTTTCCAGCCAGAGTTTCGACCAGACGTCCGTAGGTCTCCATCGCCTGTGCCATCTGCTTCTCGAAGGCGGCAAGCGCCTCACCGCCGCACTCCAATATGGCGGGTGGCACCACGAAGGAGCATCCCTGTGATTCGTCAACGTAACGCTGGCTCTTCTGGCTGTAGGCGAACCCGGCGCGATGGCGCACCAGCTCGTGCGAGAGTGAGCGCGAGATGCCAGTGAGCACGAATCCGTAGTTGATATGCTCAAAGACGCTCCCGTCCTTGCGTGCCAGCAGGTTCCCTATGAACGCCTCGATGTCGCGCCTGCCTCTGCCATAGCTCATGTAGCAGATTCGTCCCGACGCCTCCGCAATCGCAGCTGACGTGTCCGTTCCGGCACGAATACTCTCGGGTGCCGGCGGCAACTCCTCGTCGATCAGGAATTGCTCAAGCTGCTGGTCGTCCATCGCGGGTCGAGTGATGAGCCTCGCGGTGGGCTCGCTAATCAACCTTATTTTCTGTGTCGTCATTCGCTACCTCCGGTGTGTACTCCTGGTCATTACCCCATCCCCGGCCACACTCTGGACAGCAAGGGATGTTTGTACGGTATTCGAGGCCGCAGCCCATGCACTTCACCGGCATGCCGGGCCATTCCCGTTCCTTTTGGAGACTCTGCTGCGTCATGATATGCCCCTCGCAGCCGTCGGCTCCTGCTGGCCCTGGTATTTGCTGCCCAGGCCCTCGCTCCCGTAGGGGCGCTCCGCGTAGCTTGTCAGTGGTACGAAGGCTATCTGTCCTATCCGCATACCCTTGCAGAGCCTTATCGGACGGGGTGCCAAGTTTGAGATTTCGAGCGTGATGTTTCCGGAAAATCCCGGGTCGATAAAGCCCGCCGTCGCGTGAATAATCAGCCCGATGCGTCCCAGCGAACTCTTGCCCTCAACACGCGCGGCCACGCCTGTCGGCAGGGTGATGCGCTCCCTCGTGGTGCCGAGCAGGAAGTCGCCCGGCTTCAGGATGATGCAGCCGTCCGGCTGGAACGGTACGTGTTCCATCTGCTCAGACTGGTCTCTCCCGGGGACGATGATGGGAGCTGCCATCGGGTTATCTGCGTCCCTGTACTTCAGGACACCCGTCCCGCCGAGCGTGATGTCAAGGCTGGCTGGCTGGATCTGCTGACCATCAGGAGCGGGGGTGACTCTTATAAGACCCTTCTCCAGCGCCATCCTGATGTGGAAGTCGGAGAACATGCCTCCGTTTAATTCGTCGATCATTTCAGTCCTCAATTCTTGCTTATCCTAATTCGTCCTCGCCTTCAAGTTGCCAACTACAGATTTTTTAGGCAAAGCAAAAGCCCTGCCGGTTATTCGGCAGGGCTTCAGACAGGTCTGCCGTCGCCACCTCACTCGAGGCCGCGACGCTCTCTTAAGTCAGTGCGCTCTAGCTGTGCGGAGCCGTCTCGTCCTCGACGATTTCCTCTTCCATCCCCTCGGCATGCTCTGCCGCAATCTCGCCGACTGCATCGAGCAGCTCTGAGAGCTTATCGGTGTCGCCCTCTCTCAAAAGGCCGTCCACAAAGTTCCCCAGTTGGCGAGGGCCAAACCGTTGATCTTCAGTCACATCGTTCACCTCCCTTTCAGACCGTTGCGAATGAGGATAGCATACTCGTATGGCACAAGGGCGAACGATACGGCCCCGAGTCCCGATAGGGGAGGCCAATCCGCACCGATACCCTTGTCGAGGGCCACCTCTCTCACATCAAACCCAAGTGCCGCATCCATTGCGGCCCAGGCGTCATCGTCCCTCTGGTCGGGATCGCAACCCCTTATGTCGCAGTCTGAGTCATAGCCGGTCGAGAGTAGAATCCCGTCATCCTCAACGGAGACCTGGAACTCGAACACCTCCCCGCAGAGGGGCTCCGTCACCCTGACGGTCAACCCTGTCGCCTCGAAGGCGTTTCTGTGAAACGGTTGGGTCATGAGGTTCTCCTCCGTCGGGTTCTCGCACCGGACACAAATGACCTGCATGCCCAGCAGTTCGTAGCGCCTAAGGCTGCAGACTTTGGTCTCTACCCTTTCCTTCTCTTTCGTCTTGAGCATCGTTCCTTCCCCATGAAAAAACCCCTGCCGATAAGGGCAGGGGCAATTGAGTCTCTTTGCTGACGCTGGCACTGGCGCCATCCGCGTGAGTGTTGGCTGCTAGTTGCGGTCCTCAAGGGCTATGCCCTCGATCTCGCCTTCCCTGAAGCAACAGGAAGCTGCGCCGAACTCATGCGGCGGTCCGCCCTCCAGGAAGAGGATGCTGTTATCGGCTCCGACAATGTAGTCCGCAGTGAAGTGGATGCCGCCAAGGTCGAGCTTGTCGCGATTCAGATGGAACAACATTCCGCCTGGCCACTCGAACGGCGTTCTGAGCACCCTGATCAGCTGTCGCGTATAGTTCGCCACCACCGCGAGCTGCACCTCAAGCCGTGGTATCGGCCGCTGGGGATAGTAGTTGGAAATTCCGACGATTTTCCCATCTCTCACAAAAACCCTGTATTCCACGGGGTAATTTGAGATGATGTAGGGCTTTATCCACGGCCGTTGCCATATCGCTATCTCGTCGTATGGCAGCTCGGTTACGATATCCAGGAGGCGCGAGTCGTCCAGCATCAACTGTCCGAATTCCGGCTGCCACTCCGTGCGGCCAGCCGCCATCGCGCTCTTGACCTCGATTCCCGCGCAGCAGTCGAAGCGCACCATGTGATCGCGCTGCGCCACTTGCATTACACGCCGATGCACCGCCGCAAGCCTATCCTGATGCGGTCCTTCCGTGTCCCACGAGAGGTAGTCCTCACAAGCCACGCTCGCGATCTGCGTGGCGGGTACGGCGGGTATGCCCGTCTCACGGCAGGCTTCAAGCCAATCTCCCAGCGAGGTCGGGCAGAACCTCTTGTCCGTCTGGTTCATGTTTTCAATTTCCTCCATGAATGAAAGCCCCAACCCCCAAAGCCAGGGCTTTCGCTTTGCCGTCTGATCTCGCTCTACCCCGCAAGGTATTCGAGCATAGCTTCCTTTGACGGGTCTTCACCCTCGTCGCCGCAAATCGAGGACTCGATGCAGCTCGGGCAACCCTCGTCGCAATCACACGAGCTTACAATCTCACTCATGCGCTCACAGAACAGTTCGGGCTGCAGCCGGATGAGGTCCACCAGGCCCACGCCACCCATGTCCTGCTCGAAGATGAACACCGTGTCCAGCCCGGTCTGTGGATGCTCCGGAAGCGCGTAGCCACCCAGGTCACGCCTGTCGCACATCGCAAGCATGGCCAGCGCAGCAGTCCCGACATGCGCTATCGCATGAAGGGCGGGCTGGTCGTGGTAGCGGCCAGCAGGCTCTCGCTGGCAGAACCAAGCCGCCGTCGTGTCGAATCTCAGCGCGGGCATGCTGACCTGGTGGTACTGCCCCTGGTCGTGGCGCATATAGAGGTCCCGCTCGTAGTAGCCCGTAACCTCGGCGGTCACGCGCACCCGTCCGATCCTGATGGTCGTGCTACCAGCTCGCACCGGCTCATCCTCTTCAAGAATGTGTATCTCGGTGGCGATCTCAGGCTGGGTGTAGATGCGTTCATCTAGGAAGCGAAGGTGCGCCTCCTGCGAACTCTCGCTGAACTCGACGACCCTGTATGCCTGCCCCTTGTGGGTATAGACCGCGCCCGGGTAGAGTTCCCGCAGCGCATAGACTCGTGAGATCTCTTCGAGCTTGTAGCCGTTGTCACGGTCGATGAGCGTGTAACGCTCGGCATCCGCGCTCCGGATATTCACGCCGAAGCTCGGATTCTGAGTCCTGCCGGGAAGCCTGCGCTTACCGAACTCGTCAACGATCAACCTTCCCTCGCCAACCATCTTCTTCGCCGTGTCGCGCAACGCTCGCTCTCCGAATATCTCAAAGTCCTCACGACCCAGAGGCAGCTCCCATGCGGCGCACTCAAGGTGCATCCTGAGTATCTGCTCGTTGTCGACCGAAACCTGAGCGGACTCGTGAGCTGCCCCGAAGAAAGCCTCGGGATGCCGCGCATAGAAGGCGTCCACGGCATTGTCGCGCAGCAACATGAGCGAAAGGCTCTGTTCCCGTGTCCGTCCGCTCCTGCCGGCCTGCTGCCAGCTGGAAGCGATGGTGCCCGGGAATCCCGTGATCACGGTGGCATCAACGCCGCCGATGTCAATCCCCAGCTCCATGGCGTTGGTCGCGGACACCGCCTTCAGTTTTCCAGTCCGGAGGTCGCTCTCCACACTTGTATGTTGTAATTGCCCCTCAGATGGTCCAATCTGTGGGGTGGGCGA
>CAZWDM010000109.1:0-7774 GCA_964632415.1 uncultured Dehalococcoidia bacterium
CACCAGCTTGCCGTCCTGCCGTGAAATGCGCTTCACCATGAAAGAGGCATCTCCGGATGTGAGTGTGCCACTGTCCGCTGGCTGCCCGCCGCCGCCCGGATAGAAGGCGGTACGGTCGAGGACGACGCCCTTCGACGTATGGCCCATCACGGCAGCGTCGAACTCGCGGAGATAGCTGTCGTCGTAGCAGAGGATGGTAGTCATAGTCCAATAATCTCCTAGGGTCTTAACTTACCAAAACCTGAAAATAGTATAATGGTAGCCTCTCTGGAAAATCGAGACGCCTTGATTTTCATTGACTCCGATAAAATGTCTCTCGTCAATAGTTGATTACAACGTTGATAGACTGGAGGGTCGTCCTTAGATTGACAAAATACCGAATGTACATTGATGAATCAGGGAACCCGGACTTAAGGAACTCGGATGACCCGAATCATCGTTTTCTTAGCCTAACTGGCATCATAGTTGACCTGTCTTACGTGGCGCACACTCTGTATCCGGAAATGGAGGCACTAAAGAGCCGATATTTCGGATCACACCCAGACGATCCTGTGATATTTCACAGAAAGGAACTGGTCAATAGGCGTCATCCTTTTCAGGCATTACGTGATATTCGGATTGAATACGCCTTTAGCCAAGACCTGCTTGCCCACCTTCGAAAGTGGCAGTATCGCGTAATCAGTGTGTGTATTGACAAGAAGAAGCACGTTCGCACGTATGGAACTTGGGTAAGAGATCCTTACTACTACTGTATGTCCGTCCTGCTTGAGCGGTTCAACTTCTGGTTGAACCGCAACAATTCGACTGGCGACGTAATGGCCGAGTCCAGAGGAAGTAAGGAAGACAGGCGGTTAAAGAGAGAGTTCCGAAATTTGTGGACGAATGGGACCGAATTTGTTGACTCAAGCCAATTCCAACGATCCCTAACCAGCAGAGAGCTTAAAGTAAAACCAAAGACTGCAAATGTATCCGGTCTGCAACTTGCCGACTTAATTGCGCATCCATCTCGTTCAGAAATCCTATACGAGCAAGGCCTTTTCGGAAGGGATCTGCCAACCTTTACTCGCCAAATAGTGGCAATCTTGGCCACTAAGTATGATAGAAACGGCAGTCAAATCTGCGGGAAGAGGTTCATATAAATGAAAAGGGGGCCTCTCAAGACCCCCCGATGGGCAAACCATCCACCTTCGCATCAGCGAATTACCCATATTTTACATATAGGGCAGGAATTTGCAAGCAATGGGTCAGGAAGTCGCACAAAGCGGCATTAGCCTCAGATCTGAACCTTATTCCGCAATCTCAGGCCTCTGCTTCCAGAAGCCCGTCGCCTGCTGGAATGCGTAAGCCAGTTGCAGCACGGAGAACTCGCTCTGATGGCGGCCTACAATCTGCACACCGACGGGCAAGCCGTCGTCCGTGAAGCCGCAGGGCACGGAGATAGCAGGATGCCCGGTCGCCGTGATGTAGTAGCAGGAGCGCATCCAGTCGATGTATGTCTCCATCTGCACGCCGTTCACCTCGGTCAGGTACGGCTGGGTGACATCGAACGGTGGATGCTGGCTGACCGGAAATACCATGAACTCGTAGGTCTCCATGAACTTGCGGACTCGCTCGAACAGGGCGGCTCGCTTCACCTCGGCACCACCTACATCCGCCGCATTGAGCTTCATGCCCTCCTCGATGTTCCAGATAACCGTATCCTTTAGCTGATCACGGTGGTCCCTCAGCAGGTCCGCGCGTGTGGCAGCCATGCTCGCAGCGCGCATCATCATGAAGACGTCGTTGGCGTCGGAGAAGTCCGGGCAGGCTTCGTCTATGTCGCAGCCCAGCTCGCCGAATGTGCCGCGCTGGCTCTCGATGACCGACACGATGCGCGGGTCAACCGGCAGCCCGCCCACGTCGCTGCTCCATGCAATACGCACGCTGCCGAAGTCCCGCTCCAGCGAGTGGACAAGCGGATTGAAGGTCTCGCCGGCGTCCGTCAAGGCGACGGGGCAGCGGGCGTCGGGACCTGCGATGGCGCTAAGCATCAGTGCGGTGTCCTGCACGGTGCGCGCCATGGGGCCCTGCACCGAGAGCGCAGACCAGGGCGTCTGCGACGGCCAAACCGGGACGCGCCCGATTGCGGTTCGGAAGCCGACGATGTTGCAGAAGTTGGACGGGTTTCGGAGAGAGCCGCCCAGATCGCTGCCGTCTGCGATGGGCACCATGCCGCACGCGAGGGCCACCGCCGCGCCGCCACTGCTGCCGCCGCAGGTCTTCGTCAGGTCATACGGATTCAGCGTGGCGCCAAAGACTTCGTTGAAGGTCTGCGATCCTGCGCCGAATTCAGGCGTATTTGTCTTGCCCACGGAGATCGCGCCCGCCTGCTTCAGTCGCTCGATCATGAGCGCGTCTTGCTCGGGGATGTGGTCGGCGTATATTGGCGAGCCATAGGTAGTGCGCACGCCCGCGGTATCGGCAAGGTCCTTGTGAGCCACGGGCAGGCCGTGCAGTACACCCACATCTTCACCACTTTGCAGAGCGGCATCGGCGGCGTTCGCGCCTTCGAGCGCTGTATCCGGGTGGTAGGTGACGATGGCGTTGACCTTCGGATTCACGCGGTCGATCTGCGCAATGTGCGCCTGCATCACCTCGACGCAGGAGATGTCCTTGCTACGGATGCGCTGCGACAGTTCGACAGCGGTCATGAAGTTGATGTCGGTGGTCATGGTCAAGTTCTCCCGAGTTGAAAGACGATAAGAGGTTCAAGGGATTGTTATGTTAGCACCGATTGCAGAACCCACTCTCAGAAAGTCCCGTTGATTCAGACTAACAATCTGCTCTGCATCCGCTTTCAGACCTGCATACGCAATTAACTCATCGTAAACTGCCCCACCTCGCATATCTGCGCGTGCAAGCCTTTCAAGAACAAAATGATAATCGCCAGATTCCAACGAGACAATTTCAAAGTTAGGTAGTATGTCTTCAGTAATCAGGTCTAAGACGTAAGCCGTACTCAACATTGGCGAGGCTGTCCACTAATATGTGCATAGAATTCGGCCAGGGTGTGAGATGCTACAAGGCCTTCAATTTCACCTAGTCGTGCTCTTTGCAGCCACGGGAACGCACGGCTGTGAAACTGGTGCGTTTCAAAAAGGGCGGCCCTAAGTACCGATGTATCGAGCAAGACCCTCAAATCGTAAATTCCTCAGAAGACTCCCGAAGGCGGGCTTCGCGCTCTTGTGTTATCACATCCTCCGCTTCGCTTCCATTATCATCTGCTAGCACCACCAATGACATTTTCTTCTCGGGAAGGCTCGGAGCCATAGCGGTCGGGGGCAAGCGAATTTCGTGGCTTCCGTTCGCTTCAATCACAACCTTGTTTCCGGGGGATAAGCCCAATATCTCGCGTATTTCTTTCGGGATGCACACACGCCCCGAGGCGTCCATGTTAACTTCGATTTTCTTGCCCATCATGATCACCTGCTTCATGCGCGGCTGTAACCAAGTCAAACTTATAGCATGCACATTCTACAAGAATCCATTCTATCCCGTTATCGATGTTCAGCGAATCTGCTCCCAGTCGCGGAGCAGCGTGTGCGCCGCGTTGTGGCCCGGCGCGCCCGTAACCTCGCCGCCGGGATGCGCGCCCCCGCCGCAGATATACAGCCCTTCGATCGGTGTGCGGTAGCCTGATATATCGCGGCTCCCGCGTCCGGCGAACATCTGCTGCGAGGTGATGTCGAGGTGGCGAATGTTGCCGTCAGTCAAGCCAACGCGCTCCTCCAGCTCAACGGGAGTGAATAGCTCCCAGTCGATCATCACATCACGGAGGTTGGGCGCGTACTGGGAAATGGTGTCGATCAGGTGCTCGCCGACTGCCTGACGCGCGTCCTGCCAGTTGCCTTCCCGAAGTTGAACGGGTGCGTACATCGACCAGACGGACATCACATGCTTGCCCGGTGGGGTGAGGGTGTCGTCATATACGGTCGGAATCTGAATGAACATTATCGGACTGCTCGACGGCCTGCCCGACTTTGCGTCGTCCCAGCTGCGCTCGAAGTACTCGACGGACGGGCAGACGCGGGTGTACGCCAGCGCCTTCGGGTCGTAGTCCTGCCCAAGATACGCCGAGAAGTCCGGCAGTTCGTCCAGCGCGGCGTGGAACTTCAGGAAGGCCGTATTTGTCTTTGCGCGTCTTATATCGTTAAGAAGCGCGGGTGGAACATCGTCGGCATCCATCAGGGACAGGAACGTGCGCTTCGGGTCTGCGTTCGATAGAACGGCATCGGCGTGGATGCGCTCACCGTCCGCAAGCAGCACACCGGTTGCCCTGCCATTGGTTGTGAGTATCTGCTGCACCTCGGCATTCAGCCGAATCTCCACGCCGTGCGCCTCTGCGGAACGCGCCATAGACTGCGTTATCGCGCCCATTCCGCCCTTCGGGATGCCGAAGTTCTCGTCGGGCGTGAGGATGTCGCTGCGAATGTAGGCGACCGCCATTATGCTGCCCGGCGCTCGCACATCGCCCGCATCCTGTGCGTCTATGAATGCGGCACGCACCAGCGGCGACTCGAAATGCTCCTCAACGAGGTCCTTCATGCTGCCGGTAAGCATGCGCTCGAAGATCGGCTCGTCCGGCGTGCCGCGAACGTCGGCTGCAATCTCGGCAAGCGTGGGGGGATCGGTCAGGAAGTAGCGCAGGA
The DNA here is from genome assembly GCA_964632415.1 of uncultured Dehalococcoidia bacterium. Lineage (GTDB taxonomy): Bacteria > Chloroflexota > Dehalococcoidia > Lucifugimonadales > JADFKI01 > Bin90. Next base: position 4,689 of record CAZWDM010000109.1, read on the forward strand.
TGATTGCCCCTGCCCTCTCCCAGAACGCCACCCAGTCATGGTACCGCGCGCCGTCCGCAGGCGATATGCGCGCAATGCTCTCTGCCGTGCGATCATCGTCATGCCAGCGCATCACATGATTGCCGCCCGGCAGCGGGCTGAAGCTGACGGGGTCCATCTCGTATATCTCTAACCCGTGCTTGCGCAGCTCCAGGTCGTTGATGACCTTCTCCTGCAGCATGTGGCAGATGTAGGAGCAGCTGGACACTCGGAAACCAGGGAACAGCTCCTCGGTTATGCATGCTCCGCCCACAAAGTCGCGCCGTTCCAGAACGAGCACGCTGTTGTCCTGGCGCGCCAGGTAGTTGGCGGCGACAAGTCCGTTATGACCGCCGCCCACTACAATCGCAGAATAGTCAGTAGCCATGTCAGTTCCCTCTCTCGCCGTCAAAGCCTGTGAATCGCTGCTGAAAGACTATCACGACACGCTGCGTTTGCAAAACGCGCGGAGTAACCAGAAGTGAAGGCTGTAAGGCTGTGTCTCGGCGTGCAGGGCAGTCTCCCTTGCTGTGATACAATCCCGTAACATGAGCACACTACGCGCAGAGCATTCTGCCCAGACACGGAGAGGATATGAGCTTCCAGAACTATGATATTGCAGTAATTGGAGCGGGCATTATCGGCCTTGCGACCGCCATGCGGCTGGCGCAGGAATATCCGCGATACAAGGTAATCGTGCTGGAGAAGGATGGCGAGGTCGCCCAGCACCAGACCGGGCACAACAGCGGCGTCATCCACGCCGGCATCTACTATGCTCCCGGCTCGCAGAAGGCGAACTTCTGCTCAACCGGCGGACGGGAGCTGCGCCAGTTCTGCGACGAGCGCGGGATCGAGTACGAGATGTGCGGCAAGGTCATCGTCGCCATCAACGACGAGGAAGTGCCGCGGCTGGAGGACCTGCTCGAGCGGGGCACCGCCAACGGCGCGGAGGGGCTGGAGATGGTGGGACCCGAGCGTCTCGCCGAATTGGAGCCCTACGCCGCCGGGGTCAAGGCGATCTTCTCGCCTAATACCGGCATCATCGACTTCAAGAAGGTATCGCAGGCATACGCGATAGCGTTCGGCGAGAACGGTGGCGACCTGCTGCTGAACACCGCCGTCCACGGCATCGCGCAGCGCGACAACCGCATGTACCTCGAAACTTCTCGCGGCGAAATTGCCGCACGCCACATCATCAACTGCGCCGGACTACAGGCAGACCAGGTGGCGCGCATGATGGGCGCGGACCCGGGACTGCGCATCATCCCGTTCCGGGGCGAGTACTTCTCGATAAAACCGGAGCGCCAGTACCTCGTGCGCAGCCTAATATATCCTGTGCCGGACCCGAGCCTTCCATTCCTGGGCGTGCATTTCACGAAGCGCATCACCGGCGGCGTGGAGGCCGGCCCCAACGCGGTCCTCGCCTTCGCGCGCGAGGGCTACACGAAGACGAGCTTCAACCTTGGGGACACACTCGGCACGTTCACATATCCCGGCTTCTGGAAGATGTCCATGTCCCACTGGAAGAGCGGCCTGGACGAGCAGCACCGCTCGCTGAGGAAGTCGCTGTTCCTGAAGTCTCTGCAGACGCTCGTGCCGTCAATAGAGATGGACGACCTGAGCGAGCCGGGCGCGGGAGTGCGAGCGCAGGCGGTTGACGGCAACGGCAACCTGCTTCAGGATTTCGCCATCTCAGAGACCGAGAATGCTATCCATGTACTGAGCGCGCCATCACCGGGCGCAACTTCATCCCTGACCATCAGCCGCTACATCGTGGACATGGCCGTGGGAGCGTTCGGGCTGGATAAGTAGGCAGGACACTATCAGTTTCGAGTTCACCCAGTAGTACAAGGACGAGGAGGCCGCCACCGCAATGAAGATCGCATACGCATTCCGACGCAGCACATACTACCCGTTCGAGGCAGGCGCAGCATGGTCGCTGCCGGATGAGCGCGCGCTGCCCGACTACCTCGGCAAGGTGCGCGACATCGGCTTCGACGGCATCGAGCTTGGCCTGGACAACTTCCTGTCCAACGGCGGGTTGGACTTTGATGAGAGCAGAGTCGCCGAAGTCAGGAAACGCCTGGACGACAATGGCACGCCCTGCGTCGCCATCCGTGCGGGCGGCGCGCTGTGCTACCCGCAGTCGGCGGCACACAACCGCAAGCGCCTCGAAAAGTCGGTCGAAGTTGCTTCGATCCTCGGCGCGGATATCGTGAACACTGCGCTCAGCGGACCACCGCAGAACCGAGTGCTCGACACGGGGCCCTCCGGCGCGCCGGAGTCGCACGGATCAAGCCAGATGGCGTCGGAAGAGGACTATATCCGCACGGCGCAGACGCTCCGCGAGGTCGGCGCGATGGCAGGCGACAACGGCATCGACATCACGGTCGAGGTGCACCAGCACTCCATAGCCGACAACAGCTGGTCCACGCTTCACCTGCTGGAACTCACGGACAGCCCCTTCGTTCATGCCAACCCTGATCTTGGCAACGTGCTATGGAACTACGACGTGCCGGAAGAGACTATGGAGCAGTGTGTTTCCGCTCTCGCCGGGCGCTCAAAGTACTGGCACTGCAAGAGCCTGAACCGCGTGCATGTGCCGGAGCTGGACCACTCCTACTACATCCGGGTGCCGCTGCCGGACGGCGACATAGACTACCGCTTTGCCATCTCCGCGATGGTGGAAGCCGGCTACGACGGCTATCTCGCCCTGGAGGGTACGAACACCGGCGACCAGCTGTACAAGGATCGGCGCAGCGTGAACTATGTGCGGGGCATACTTGCGGAGCTGGAGGCGTAGATAGTCTCTCAGTCAGTCAGTGTTTCAGTCGGTAGGCGTGAGCGCGCTCCTGATGTCCAAGATGCCAAAGAAGTCGGGCGCAAATTTGCAAGAAATGCAAAAATCGCCTGTCAAATCGTTGACAGGCGTATCTTGGTGGTGTAGTCTAATCGTTACCGCAATTGCGGATGCACCTTAACAACTGGATAGTGGAAGAGAACACACAACGTTTAGAGTTTGATCCTGGCTCAGGACGAACGCTGGCGGTGCGCTTAATGCATGCAAG
>CAZWDM010000110.1:0-7258 GCA_964632415.1 uncultured Dehalococcoidia bacterium
GACGCAGGGCGAGTTTTCGCGTGGCTTCACGGTTGCGGACCTGCGGAAGGCGCGGATAAACGAGCCGAACATCTCGGTTGCGATGGGCGTGGATGGGGAGGCGGTGACGGAGCTGTGGTCGCAGCTGGTGAGCGGGGTTTAGGGTCGGCAGGACACTTGATTGATGATCTTAATCAATGCCTGGCGAACGATAGCGTTAGGGTTGCTGGCTAATTTTCCAGAACTCCAGCATATGCTGCCAGAGTTGAGACACTGCTTGATTAATCTCAGTTGTAACCGAATGTGCCATCCTGTAATCTAGTCATATAACTAGTCAGATAGAGATGGGAATGTGCTTCTCATGAGGTGGTGCATGAGTAATGTATGGCAAGTGCAGGAGGCGAAGGCGAGGTTTAGCGAGATGCTTGAATCGAGCCTAGCCGAGGGGCCGCAGATCGTTACCAAGCGAGGTGTGGAGACGGCAGTGCTGGTGCCGATAGAGCAGTGGCGGCGACTGGAGAATATGACAAAGCCCGACCTCAAGGAGTTGCTGCTCGCGCCCGATGCCCGCACTGATTCGTTGACGCCGTCGCGTTCGGAACTCCGCAGGCGCGCGCCGGAGAGCTTCGAATAGCCACGTGTATCTCCTAGACACAAACGTCGTGTCTGAACTGCGGCGTCCAAATCCCCACAGGCAAGTGCTGAGCTGGGTCCAGGATGTTCCCGGGGAACAGCTGTACCTGTCGGCGGTCACTGTCGGGGAGATTCAGGCTGGTATTGAAATTACCAGGGAGCAGGACAGTGCGAAAGCCGACGAACTCGAGGCGTGGCTCGTTCGCCTGATCGGTGCATACAATGTCCTGCCGGTTGATGCCGCAGCCTTTCGAGAATGGGGAAGGCTGATGCACCGCAAATCCGATACTTTACTACAGGATGCAATGATCGCCGCAGTCGCAAGAGTGCATGGGCTAATCGTGGTAACCCGAAACGTGCGGAACTTTGATACGCTCGGCGTGGATACGCTCGACCCGTTTGCACCGTGAGATGCGAACGGTTGACGAGTTGCTGATATAATGGCACAGGGTGTTGTGCGCCAAGTTCTGAACTGCCAACTTCTACCACTACTGGTTGCTGCCGAGCGATTATGCTGAAACCGCGAACTTCCACTGCAATCTCTTCGTCTTCATGGTCGGGCTGTGCCGATGGCAGCCGCATTGTGGTGAAGGCGGGGACGGCGCTGCTGACAGGCGGCGGCGAGCATATCGACATAGAGGTGATGGCGGCGCTGGTGGGGCAGATTGCGCGGCTGCACTCGCAGGAGAGCGAGATGCTGCTGGTGTCGTCGGGGGCGGTGGCTGCGGGGCGGCGTGTGCTGGGCATAACCGAAGAGGGCGGCAATCTGCCGTTGAAGCAGGCACTGGCTGCGGTTGGGCAGGGCCACCTGATGCACACCTACGAGCAGCTTTTCAGCTGGCAGGATATTCCCATTGCGCAGGGGCTGATTTCGCAGCGGGATATATCCGACAGGCTGGGTTATATCAACATCAGAAATGCCCTGATGGAACTGGCGCGGCGGCGTGTGGTGCCCATCATCAACGAGAATGATGTTGTGGCGATCGAGGAGCTGGCGGGCGAGGTGTTCGGTGACAATGACAGGCTGTCCGCGCTGGTGGCGAACCTCGTGGACGCGGACCTGCTGATAATACTGGGGCGGGTTGACGGGCTGTTCACGGCGGACCCGAATGTTGACCCGGATGCCCACCTGATTCCGCTTGTGGAGCGGATCACCGAGGATGAAGTTGACAGGCTCGGCGGGCCTTCTCTGGATGCACTGGGGCGCGGCGGCATGAGGACGAAGTTGGAAGCTGCAAGAATGGCGGCGAACTCGGGCGTGGATGTGTTCATAGCAAATGGCAGGACGCCCGATGTTATCGAGCGGATCGTGGACGGCGAACACCTCGGCACTTTCTTCCCCAGGAGGGTCGGCAGTGTGGAGAGCCGGAAGCGATGGATGCTGAGCGGGCTTTCCATCAAAGGTGAGATCGGCGTTGACGACGGTGCGGTGCGCGTGCTGCAACGGCGAAACGGGAGCCTGCTGCCCGCAGGGATTGTCGCGGCGGAAGGCGCCTTCAGGCGTGGAGACCTGGTGTCGATCGTGAACGGGAATAGCGTGCAGGTTGGGCTGGGTATTACGAATTACAGCGCGACGGAAGTTGCCGCGATTAAGGGTAGGCACTCGCGGCACATTTCGGACATCCTCGGCGTTACCTACGGGGACGAGGTTGTCCACAGGAACAATATGGTGATTGTTTGACCTTACGGGGGCTAACATGGATGGACAGGATAGGATTGCTGTGAGTGATGAACTTCAGGTGAAGGGCGGGGCGGCGCGAAAGGCGGCGCGGAAGCTTGCGATTATGAGCGCGGATGTGAAGAATGCCGCGTTGCATAATGTCGCGGACGGCTTGAAGGCGCGCGAGGAGGAGATTCTCGCGGCGAACGAACGGGACATCTCGAACGGGCGGAAGAATGGGCTTGAGGAGTATTTCCTCGACAGGCTGCTGTTGACGCCCGAGCGGCTGGAAGGGATGGCCCGCGATGTGCGGAGCATTGCCGCTTTGCCGGACCCGATAGGCGAGATGATCGAGATGCGGAATGTGCCGAACGGGATGACCGTGGGGAAGAGGCGGGTGCCGCTGGGCGTCATCGGCGCGGTGTACGAGAGCAGGCCGAATGTGACGATTGACATCAGCTCGCTGTGCCTGAAGTCAGGCAATGCAATCATTCTACGGGGCGGCAGCGACGCTATCAACTCGAACACTGCACTGGCGACGCTGGTGAAGGATTCGATAGCCGATGCGGGCATACCGGAGGATGCGGTGCAGGTGATGGAGTCCACGGACCGCGCGGTGGTGGGGCAGATGCTGAAGGCGAAAGGCGTCATAGACCTGCTGATACCTCGCGGGAGCCAGGCGCTGATAAACCGGGTAGCTTCGGAGGCGACGATACCGGCGATCACGGGTGGCGTTGGTGTTTGCCATACCTATGTGGACAGCGATGCCGACCTGGAGATGGCGCTGGATATCGTGGACAATGCGAAGGTGTCGAGGCCCTCGGTGTGCAATGCGATGGACACTGTTATTGTGCATTCGGAGCAGGCTTCGTCGTTCCTGCCCGCGCTGGCGAAGCGTTGGATGGAAGCGGGCGTGGAGATGCGCTGCGACACGAGGGCGCTAAGCTTGCTTGGCGCGGGGAATGGAGCGCGGGCTGTGCCCGTGACTGAGGAAGACTGGGCGACTGAGCACCTGTCGCTGACGGCAGGGGTCCGGGTGGTGGATTCGCTGGATGAGGCGCTGGAGCATATCGAGTCGTATGGCTCAGGGCACTCTGAGGCGATCGTGACTGAGGACCACCGCGCCGCAATGCGCTTCCTGGACGAGGTTGACGCGGGCGCGGTTTTCGTGAACGCTTCGACGAGGTTCAATGACGGCGGGCAGTTCGGGCTGGGCGCGGAGGTCGCGATCAGCACGGACAAGATGCATGCGAGGGGCCCGATGGGCTTGAAGGAGCTGACGTCGTACAAGTGGACTGTGCTGGGCGACGGGCACATTCGAGAGTAGAGAACTAGCAAGATGTACATGATAGACAGGATGGGGTGGTAGATGGCAGACTTTGAGCTTCAGCGTGAGTGCCGCACTCCGTTTTCAGAGTGCTACACGGTGATCGAAGGAGACAGGAGCATAGGGCGTCTGGATGTGCATTTCGCAGATGTGATGGTGCATGCGACACTGACTGTCGATGAGAGCCTGACCGGCGATGATGTTCATGAGCTGATTGATATTGTGGACGGCCAGATTCTTGATGCCGCGGGTATTGTGAGGCAAGAGGTCATCATCCATGTGCATCAAGGGCGCGATCTTGGCGTGTACAGTACGCGTGAGTACGACAGCAACGGCGGGTTTCAGTTTCTGAGCTAGGGAGGGAGCAATGGCTACCAATACGCAGGCTCGGCTGACATATCAAGACTATTTTGACTTGCCGGAGTCTGACGACCGGTATGAGCTGATTGACGGAGAGCTTTATATGGCGCCAACGCCCATACCGGAGCATCAGATATTTCTATTTTACCTAACTAAGGTAATTGAAGAGTTCGTTACTAAGCATGAGCTTGGTAGGGTGATTATTTCCCCGCAGGATGTGATTCTCTCAGAAGATATAGTGCTGCAACCCGACATGATGTTCGTTTCGAATGAACGCATGCATATCATCAGGTGGGGACAGTATGTGCAGGGCGCTCCTGATCTGGTAGTAGAAGTGCTATCGCCGTCAACATCTAGGCATGATCGCACTCTCAAGCGAGAGCGGTACGCCAAATTTGGAGTTCGCGAATACTGGATCGCGGACATTAGGGCGAAGACAATCGAGGTCAATGTCTTGGGAGACGGTAATTTCACAGTTGCAGGCCTGTTTGGAGAGGGAGAGCCAATTGAATCTCCACTACTGCCAGGTCTGAAAATAGATATAAGTGACGTGTTCGAGAGCGCAAGGATATAGGAGAAGGATAATATGGCAGATTCTAACTGGGCTGAAGTTTACAAGGACCTGGGCGCGACGCCGGTGATAAACGCTATTGGCAGCGTGACGATGCTGGGCGGCTCGACACCGGCGCCGGAGGTGCGCGAGGCGATGGACAAGGCTGATGCTGCGTACATCCCGCTGATGGACCTGCAGGAGCGGGCAGGGCAGGCAATCGCCGACATGGTTGATGTGCCTGCGGCGTACATCACATCAGGGGCCGGGTCCGCGCTGACGCTGGCGACGGCTGCATTGATGGCGGGGGACGATGACGACAGGATTCAGCAGCTGCCGGATACGACCGGAATGAAGAACGAAATCCTGATACAGCGGCGGCAGCGATATGTGATGCACTACTGGTATGACAGGTGCCTGGAGCTGGCAGGGGCAAAACTGGTTGACTTCGGGACTGACGAGAAGACGACTCGTGAGGACCTGGAGAATGCGATCGGGGAGAAGACGGCGGGTGTGCATTACTACGCGGTGGAGCAGACGCCGGATCCGGATGCATTGTCGCTGGAGGATACTATCGAGATCGCGCACGCGCATGGGGTGCCGGTTACGGTGGACGCGGCGGGGCAGATATACCCGCTGGAGAACTTCGGCAAGTATGTGCGGATGGGCGCGGACTTCCAGTGCATTGCGGCGAAGTACATGGGCGCACCGCAGTCGGTGGGGCTTGCGCTTGGCACCGAGGATATGATTCGCAAGCTCAGTTACCAGGCGTTTGCGTCCTACGAGGGGCGCAGGGTGCGCGGGGTCGGCAGGCCGCAGAAGATCGACCGGCAGGAGATGATCGGGGCGGTGGCCGCCACGAGGCGGTGGATGACGATGAACCACGAGGAGCGGCTTGCGGTCACTGAGAGCAGGACGCAGGTGATCATAGATGCGGTGAAGGATATCGAGGGCGTTAGCGCGGTGATGCTGGAGAACATCATCGGGCATCAGCCGTTCGGGCTAGACCTGCGGGTGGACGAGTCGGTCACGGGTCTGTCGGTACACGATGTGGTAGAAAAGCTGAAGGCCGGAGATCCGCCGATCTGGACGCGGGTGCGCGACTGGGAGGACTGCATCACGATTCACACGTTCGGGATGAGCGAGGGTGAGGAGCATGTGGTAGGGGAGAGGATCGCGGAGTTGTTCAGGTAGGGGATTGTCTTTCGGTCAGTCGGCAGGTTAGTCAGTCGGCGATTGTGCCTCCCACCAAATCCTGGTGGGAGGCATTTTGTTGGGCGTTAGTAGGACTGGAAGAGTTTGCCCCACTCGGTTTCCATTGCGGCGTTTACGCGGCTTCTGCCCTTGAGGGGGAGCCAGTAGCCGTTGTGGTAGAGGTTGGAGGCGGCGATGGCGAGGTTGACGAGGGGGGAGCGGGCGATTGCGTTTTCGAGGGGCTTGAAGGGGCCCCAGTACACTGACTTCTGACCGCTGCTGAAGAGGGTGTTTTCGCCGCTGCTGAACTGCCAGTCGATGCCGTCTATGTCGGAGCCGACGATCTCGATGTCGCGGATGTCGCCGCAACCGAGTCCCATTTCATGCGCCATCCAGATGAACTTGATGCTCATCGGGTCGAAGCCCATCATCTTGGCTGCAACGGCGTCGATGGCGACCTGATCGGCGCTGGCGAGGATGACGTTCTTGGCGTGCCAGCGCATTGCGCGGGGGCCCGGGCCGTCTCCGGCGAAGGTGCCGTCCGTAACTGCGAAGATGCCGGGGTGGATCTGCTTCTGTATCCGCAGGAGGTCCACAAGCGTCTCGTGGATGGCTGAGTGGGTCCAGTGGCGATTGTGGTTGAGCAAGCCGCCGAATGCGTTCTTCATCGCGCCGGTGATCGTCGTGAAGACGTGGGTTTTCATCGTGGGCAGGTGCAGGATGTTCTTGCCGATGAAGGTCTCGGGTATCTGGAAGCCGTCAGGGTAGATGCTGTCAAGTGCAAGCATCCTGTCCTGCGGCTTGAAGTCGATCCAATTCTCGTCTTCGAGGTAGAGCGCGTCCAAGCCGTGCATCCGCTCGACAGGTGTGTGCTTGTTGTTTACGGCTCCCTCCTTGGCGTCAACGACGACGGTGCCGTTGTGCGCGGGAATGAGGTCGTCGTAGCCGTCGGCTTTGAGGGCGCGGATTGCGCCGTCGAGCTGCCAGGGGCTTGTGGAGCAGGCGGGGTAGTAGTGCTGCCAGGAGATGTTGATCTTGAGGAGGGTGGCAAAGTCTTTGGGGAGTGCCTGCTGGTATCCGGCGAGACGCATTGCCCTGCCGATGTCGTCGAGCACGGTTTCGGGTGTGGTTGGGACGACTGCGACGGTGGGTGTGGTCGGGCGGGTGTTGGGTTGCGTGGTGGTTGGTCTGGGTTGGGTTGGAGTCGCTACCAATGGGCCATTCCTCGCCTTGTTGATTTATGGACTTTGGATAATCCAAACGGAATAATTAGTGATGAAGAGTGGTATAATAACACTTGCCCCCGTAGCTCAGATGGATAGAGCAACGTACTGACGAAACGTAAGGTCGCGGGTTCAAGTCCCGTCGGGGGCTTACAATCCTGATAGTGTGTGATACACTTGTAAGGTCAGTACGTTGCTAGTTTGAGCTAGTACCACGTTATGGGTCTGTCCAGAGTGTTTTAGCATTCACAAAGGACGGACCCTTTTTTTGTGCCCTTTTACTCCAGGAAGTCGCGGAGTTTCTTGGAGCGGTTGGGGTGGCGGAGCTTGCG
>CAZWDM010000111.1:0-7131 GCA_964632415.1 uncultured Dehalococcoidia bacterium
CGGCTGCCGCTCACCTGCGGAGGATGCTCAGGCAAGCCCCCAACGGCAACTCGGCAGACCTTATCGAGGCGCTGGCGCTGCTGGGATACGACAGGGACAGCCTGAACAGGGACACCGCGGGACTTCTCATCGTGAGGGGACCCGAGGCACTGTTCGAGCTGGTACGCGAAGAGCTATATGGACTGGGGACTGAGCAGTTGCACGTTGCGGCGCTGACGCGATTCGACGGGCTTCTGGCGAAGAGGATGGTCTATCAAGGCACCGTTGACGGCATTCAAAGGCTGGAGCCCAGGGACATCTTCCGCGACGCGCTGCTTACTGGCGCGGAGTACGTGGTGCTGTTTCACAATCATCCGTCGGGAAAGGTGCAGCCGAGCAGGCTGGACAGGCGAACGACGAAGGACATGTGCCGGGTGGGCAAGATGCTGGGGATCGAGATTCTCGACCACATCGTCTGCCACAACGACCGCGCCTTCAGCATGCGACGCGCAAGGATGCTCCCGAAGCTCTCGAGGAGGAAGTGAGTGAGAAAGGGATAACTATGCTTCAGCAAGTGGAAGCGAGAATGAACCTGACGGGCGACACCGATGACCTGCTGGCGTTCCTGGATAATCAGGAACCGATAGCGGAGACGCTGAGGTGCCTCGGACTGGAACTGAACGAAGAGATGAACGTCACGGCGAACAGGCCCGATGAGGCGGACTGCCGGAACGAGGACATCTACGGTGCGCGAGAGCGACCGAGAATTGTTGCCGGAGTCACCGACGAGGTGATGACGTCCGGCGGAAAGCTGTTCGTTACGCTCAACACCGATGATGACTGGGGGCTGTTCGAGGTGTTCATCCGCGTCGGAAAGTGCGGCGAGATCGAGTACGCCCATCTTGAGGGGCTTGCGCGAATGGTCTCCTATTGCCTGCGTACCGGCGGACGTGTCGAGGGAATAGTCGACCAGCTGAGCGGGATCACGTCGGAGCCCGTATGGGACAGGGGTGTGCTTGTGCGTTCCGCCGAGGACGGCGTGGCCGTCGTGCTGCGTCGATTTCTCGACGGCGAGTACGACGGTCTGCTCGAAAGGGCGCTGGGCCCCCGACCGGCAGAGGGAAACGGTTCTGCCGGGGTTGAGACAACCGTAGTGAGCGAAGACGACCAAGCTGGGTGCCGGAAGGTGGAACGGGTCAACAGACCTGCCGCCACATCCTCCATAAGCTGTGTGGAATGCGGCGGCAGGGTCGTGTTCCAGGAGGACTGCATGAAGTGCCTGGAATGCGGATCCGGCAAATGTGACTAGCCAGGCGGCATCGGGATAAACGGGTTCAGGGCGCGATTGCCAGCGTCCTGGACGACACCACGGCAAGGGGCAGCGGAGCTACCGCCTGCCCTTTTCTTTTGGGAGAAAGACCTATGAAGGAAATACAGAAGCTGAGACAGAGCATCAGGCTGCACTCGCAGCTGTATGACAGGGGCACTCCACTCATCAGCGACGAGGAGTACGACGCAATGGTGCGCGAGCTGCATCGCAGGGAGGGCGGAACGTCCGCACAGCCGGTAAGTCCGCCTGTAGTTGGAGCAGCCGTCCCTGCCGGCAGCCCGAAAGTGGCTCATCCTGCGGTGATGCTGAGCCTCAACAATGCCTTCGACCAAGTGGAGAGGGCGGAGGCGTGGCATGCAATAGTCCGGAAGGCAAATGAGGCGGAAGGCTATGCGGACCTGAAGATCGACGGAATGGCGCTGCGCCTGGACTACCAGGATGGGGTGTTTTCCGGAGCGGCTACGCGCGGCGACGGCACGGTTGGCGAGAATGTCTATCAGAACGCTTTGCAGATTGTGGATGTGCCCAGGCGGCTACGGCAGAAAGTGTCCGGTCGCATCTCGGTGGTCGGCGAGGCGTACATTCCGAACTCGCAATTCGTTCTGCTGAACAACGACAGGGAGCAGGCGGGCGAGGAGCTGTACACCAGCCCCAGGAACACGGTCGCGGGCGGGATGCGGCATTCCGACCCGAAGGAAGTCGCAGGGCGCGGCATTCGCTTCTTCGCCTATGGGCTGCTTCACTCCGACCGGCCGCGGGGCTTTGCCTGCCATTCCGAGATCATGCAGTGGCTTGCCGGTCTGGGATTCAAGGTCGTCGAGCACGGCATCGGCGGGTTGCGCACAGAGAGCGATATCGAAGGCGCGTTCAACACCCTGCTGGAGAAGAGCCGGGACATTGGCTACGACTGTGACGGCGTGGTCGTGAAGCTGGACGACCTCGCGGCGAGAGAGATACTCGGAGCGGGGCGGACATCGCCGAACTGGGCTTTCGCCTGCAAGTTCGCGGCAAAGGCCGAGCGCACGAGGCTCGACCATGTGTCCTTTTCGGTCGGGCGCACAGGCGCAGTAACGCCCGTTGGCGAGGTGAAGCCTGTGGTGATAGGCGACGTGACCGTTTCGAGGCTCACCCTGCACAACAAGGATGTGATCGCCGAGCTGGATCTGCGCGTCGGGGACAGCATCTTGGTGAAGCGCGCCGGCGACGTCATACCTGCTATCGAAAAAGTCTTCATCGACGAGCGCAAGGGCGACGAAAGGCGCATCGAGTTTCCGTCCGTCTGCCCCGCGTGTGGCAGCAAGCTGGTGCGTCCGGCGAACGAGGCTCGGATCTATTGCCCCAACACGCTGCTGTGCCCTGAGCAGTTGCAGCGCGGGCTTGAACACTTCATCGGACAGGACTATATGGCCGTCCGCGGCGCGGGCCCAGCCGTAATCAGGCAGCTGATCGACCACGGGCTGGTGAAGCAGATCGCCGACCTCTACCGACTGAAATCCGAAGACATCGGCTCACTTGACGGGTGTGGTCCAAAGAAGACGCAGAACCTGCTCCGTGAGATAAGGGAGTCGAAGAACCGGCCGCTTCACAAGCTGCTCGCGGCTCTTGGCATCAGGGAAGTGGGACGCAGCGCGTCGGAGAAGCTGGTGGAGCACTTCGGCAGCCTGGACCGGCTGCTCGATGCGACCTACGACGAGGTGCGCCAGGTGGAGAGCTTCGGACCGAAGATGGCCGAGTCCTTCGTCGGCTACGTGCAGAACCGGAGCAACCGTGAGCAGCTCCTGCAGCTTCAGGAGCTCGGAGTCGGTACCACACCGGAACCCGCCGTAACGCCTGAAACCGTTGACGCCACCGGCTCTGGAGAGATGCCGCTGGCAGGAATGAAGGTTTGCGCCACCGGCAAGCTGGAAGGTTACACAAGGGGCGCGATCAACGCGAGGATCGTGGAGCTGGGCGGGACCGTACAGAGTTCCGTCACGAAGACAACTGACCTGCTGGTTGTCGGCGAGAGAGCCGGCAGCAAGCTTGCGAAGGCGCGGAAGCTCGGAGTGCGCGTAGCTACCGAGAGTGAGTTCGAGGCGATGGCGCGATAAAGCTGCAGTCGAAGTGAAAATGCAGCCGCTTGAATCGGATTGAGCGACTGCGAGGAATGGGTAATCACAGCCTCCCGTCCATAAGGACAGGGGGCTATTTCTTTGAGGAGAAATGGAAATGAGCGCACTGAGCATCGTCGGGTACGTCGATAGGGACGGCTACGGAAATGCGAGCTACGTCCACGACGACGGATATCCCGCAGGCGGCGTCGGCGAGACGCTGATGAAGCACTGGCAGGACTGGGGCAAGGTGAGGCAATTGGAGGATGGCGGGGACATGAGAAGCATCGCGGGTAGAACTGAGCTAGAGGAAATTGAACACTACAACGACAACGATTTCTACCCTGTCGCTCTGACACCTGACAAGCCTTCGTTCTTCGATATGGATTGTCGGGAAATCGGCGACGCGCGGTATGTGTACCTGTTCACACCGGACGGATGGTTCGGGAGAGCGTCGGGAAGACCCGGAGGGCAGGTCGTGCCGATACTGCACATGATGGAGGACTTTGGGTTGTGTAGTCATCGCATGACCCCAGAGTGAGACACAGGCCCTTGTCAGACGGACAGGGGCCTATTCATTTGATCAGACGAGGTGACGAGATGATCGGAACGATAGAAATCTGCGGAGCGTGCATCGATGCGTTTCAGGAAGATCTGGGAATGATAGCGCGGGACGCGACGCGCGAAGAGGTGGGTATGTTCCTGGTGGAAATGGGCGGCGACATTGCCAACCACATCTGCGACAGGATCGAAGTCCCCGGCACTCGCTGCGACTGCGCGTGCGGGAGCAGGCGGTAGTGTCGGCCGTTACGGGAAGACCGACTGGCGTGCCGCCACCGGAAGCGCTTGATCCGCAGCCCAGGTACATGCCGGACGGCTCGCTGGACTGGCATTGGTATCTTCGGCAAAAGGAGATTTTGGAGGCGTGGTGGGATGCGGGCCTCTGCGTCTATTGCGGTGAGCGACCGATGAAGGAAGGCTGGGCCATCTGTGGGACTCGTGAGTGCGAAAGCACCCCTCGCCCGAAGTGGACCGACGACAGGGACGAGTGCCACTTCTGCGGCAGGAAGTACGGCAGATCGTCTGTCGGCTCCGGAAGTTTCAGCGGGCCGACGACGCCTGTGAATGTGCAGTATTGCCCCAAGTGCAGTGGGCGACTGCCACCCTCGGAGGACGAGGCTGTCGGACAGGGCAGGCTGTTTGAGTGAAGCGAGCCTGAGAATACGAAGCCCCGCAGCCGCTCGCTGTGGGGCTTATCTTGTGGATGTCAGGAAGGAAAGAGATATGAACAGTAGAAAGGTCAGGCGTGTGAAGGAGCGCTTCAGCGTCAGCGCAGAGGGCATGCGGGAGCTTCACAAGAGCAGGACCCCGGAGAGCCTGGTGAAGGAGCTGATTCAGAACGCGTGGGACGAAGAGACGACGGTATGCAAAGTGACGGTGCGGCACCGGTCGAGAAACAGGGTGCTGGTGTCAGTGGAGGACGATGGCGAGGGCTTCAGGAACATAGATGACGCCTACACCCTAATGGGGGAAACCTCAAAGCGTGCGGACCCTGAAAAGCGAGGGAGATTCAACCTCGGCGAGAAGGAGGTCTTGTCGGTCGCTGTCTATGCGGTGGTGCAAACCGTGGGCTGGACGGTGAGCTTTCCGCCGGAGGGCGGCCGTGAGATCCGGCGAAACGACCGCAAGCGCGGCACGGTCGTGGAGGCGATTATGCCGTGGACGAAGGCGGATGCCGAGAGGCTGGTCGAGCGGCTGATGCTGTTCCGCGCGCCCGCAGGGTGCAAGTACACCGTCAACGACATTGAAGTGGAGCGGCGAGAGGCGCTGAAGGTGCATACGGCAACTCTCTCCACGCTTATTCAGAGTGCGCCCGGGGAGCCGATGCGGCCCACTAGACGCAAGACAGAGCTTCACATCACCGGCGTCAGCGATCCAGAGGGCAGGGGCTGGATATACGAGATGGGCATACCGATACAGCCGATAGATCTGCCCTACGATGTGGACGTGCAGCAGAAGGTGCCCATGCCTCCGAACCGCGACACCGTGAGTGAGACTTACCTGCAGGACATCTACTCGGAGGTGCTGAACTGCATGCACGGGGAGATGGAGCGCGAGGAGTTCGGCGAGACGTGGGTACGCACCGCGGTTGAAGATAGCAGGGTCAATGAAGACGCTGTGCGCGCGACCGTGGTACGGCGTTACGGCAGGAAGGCGGTGCTGTGGTCATCGGACCGGAACGCCAATTCGGAGGCCATGGACAAGGGCTATCAGGTGATTCATCCACGCACGATGAGCAGAGAGGAGCGTTCCAACCTGCGCAAGCTGGGCGGAATGGAATCGGCGAGCGCGCGCTTCGGAAAAACTCTCGGCGGAGAGCGGGACCCGCACCTCAAGGTGGTCGACGTGTCGGACGATCCGGCGAAGCTGGCATTCGCGGAGTGGGTGAGTGAACTTGGCCGCTATGTAGGTGTCGCGGTGAACCCGATGTTCATCCACAACCCGCGCTCCTTCGCCCTTGCGGACTGCACATCCCACTCGGCGCGGCCCACGATGAGGTTCAACCTGGCGCGGCTGGGCGACGAGTTCTTCGAGGGACGCGAAAGGGAGCAACTGGCGCTCGTGATACACGAGCTGGGCCATGCGCTTGCGGACGGCGAGTTCTCCCACGGGTATTCGTGGGGAAACTCCTGCGCGTCCGCGGGCGCGACGATTGCCCTGAAGATGGCGAAGATATCCGGTTCGGGTAGTTGACGATCCGGCCGGGTGATTCGGAAGGCGGCGGCTAGTGCTGTCGCCCTCTTCTAATTTGATGAAGAAAAGGATGGGTTCGTGGGAGACGGCATCATATACAGGAACTACGGTGACACGGACGCCTGCGGCATGCTTAACGAGTTCGTGCTGAAGCGCGTTGCAATGGATGCGGCGCTCGTGGGCGGAATGAGGGATGCGGCTATCGAGTACACATGGTCTGTGTCTGAGGATGAAGGCGAGAGATACCGAAACCCCACCGAAGAGGAACGCGAGGAGTTCTACGAGGCTGTATGGGCATACCGTGCCAGAAACATCGACTGCTCACGGGGCTGCGAGCTGCGTGGGCGCTTCGACGGTATCTGGCGGTGCATGACCTGCTTTGCGGTCTGGACCGAGGCTGACGGCGGCAGGACTTATGGAGCGCCGATGACCGGTTCGCAGCTCAGACATGCGGTCAGGGAACTGGCGCAGAACGACCTGGTGAGGTCTGCATGGAGGACTCGAGTGATCAGCGGCGCAATGAGCGTCGTCGGGGATTACGAACTGGCGCTGGCTGCCGGAAAGCAGGATACGCTGATTATGGACGTGAAGCTGTCCGACAGCGCGTGGTTCAGATTTCTGACGGTGCAGACGGATGAGGATGGCGGATGGTACATGAGATGGGTCGGGAATCTCTAGGAAATTTCCAGTAAAACACAACAACGAATGTGCCTCTGCCAGAAATTCGGCAGGGGTCTTTTTGTAACTGAGAGGAAGCGTGAATGGCTACTGAAAGACATGGGGCATGCCCTACAGAAGGCGTGGGTATTGCCAGCCCGGCCTGCGCTGAGGCGGTTCAGTCCGGGGATGGCGCTACCACGTTGAATATAGATGGCAGGGTGCTCGAAGTCAGGTTGAAGGTAGAGGAGCCGCACTACGGAGCGGAGTTCGAGTTCACGGCGTCCGTCGAGGATGAGGGGATAATGTTCGCCACGCCCT
>CAZWDM010000112.1:0-6819 GCA_964632415.1 uncultured Dehalococcoidia bacterium
TGTGTCTGTCTCATAAGTTCGCCAGCGAACCGCGGCGGAGATGACCGATTCGGCATTGAGTTGAGGATTTCCGCCAGTGTCGTTATTCCACCAGTATTTTAGGTGTGGGTGATGCATGACCAGCGTGAAGCCGTTCCAGGATGAGAGACGCAGGTTTTCCCGATCGTTTCCACTCAGACGAAGGCTGAACGGGCCTCAGTCCTGGCGCTCCACGCCCGCCAGAGAGTCCGTAGGTTGAACGCCGTCACGAGTAGAGTCCATTCGGCCCTGACATTGGCAATGCCCCGCAGCTTGAATTGCTGCGCGTCGAGTTGGTTCTTGATGATTGCGAAGAGAGGTTCCACTAGCGGCAGCCGACGCACATACATTTGCTTGGCCTCATCCGTCGCCATCCACTCCCTGTGACGGCGAAGAGCGACATCGTGTAGTCCGATCTCCACGCTGCGCCCGTACCTCTTATTCTTCGTACAGGTTCCGAAAGCGGGACACCCTAGACAGATCGCCGCAGAAGCCACTCGATACAAGCGGCTCTTCTTCCGGTCGCTCTTCATTCCTGTGAAGGCAAGGGTCTGTCCGTGAGGACAGGTGTAAGTGTCGGTCTCCTCATCGTATCTGAACTGGTCCTTATGATATGGATGGTCCGTTGGCCGGGCCTTGTCCGGCATCACCACCTGCTGGCCCCTAAGGTGCAATTCCGCAACGTGCTTGCCGGCGAAGTAACCGGCGTCAGCCAGGGTCATCGGCACCTTGACTCCGGTTATCTCCTCGGCCTGTTCAGCCATCTGAGTCAGTCGGGCGGTGTCATTGGGCTCATCCACCACGTCCGAGGCGGTGACCAACATGCCGGTAATTCCCTCATCCGTAGCAACTGGCGATACCATTGCTTGAGCATTGTAGCTCGGCACGATTCCCTTACGAGTTCGCATCAACCTGGCATCCTTGTCAGTCAGGTTGATGCGCGCCGGGCGCTTGTATCGGTTTGGACGCTCCATACTCGGCAGGTCCTTCATTGCCTGTCTGACACGCTGTCGCAGTGCCTTCTGCTCTGCCAACTCCTCCGGCAGACGCACCACTTCCCCCTCTTCTCCGCCTTCGTTCTGAGCCTCCAGAGCCTCTATGGCACTCTCCACCCGATCGAGCAACTCCTGTAGTCTCCTGGCATCGTAAGTCTTGATCACCGCCGCGTTTGCGTACACTTTCGTTCCATCCACCGCCTGGATCGCCAGATCCACGAGATCCATAGCCACAGCCGTCCGTACCGTGCGCTTGAACAGTTCTCTCATACTCTGCCTGTGCTTCCGGTAGAACCGCCACAGCGTGTTGTGATCGGGATGCTGCCATCCTGTCAACCACAGATAGGGAATCTGATCCCGGCAGGCTGCCTCCAGCTTCCGGCATGAGCGCACGTTAGTCATGAAGCCGTACAGCCACACGCTCAGCAACGCGCGTGGATGGTAGGCTGGCGCTCCCAGCACTTCTCCATCCGGCTGCACTCCCAACTCTATCCAGTCCTCCCGGTCTAGGGCATCCACGAACTCGGCCACGAACCGGGCAGGGTGATCCGGAGGGACGAGCTCATCGAGTGTCGGCGGCAACAGCCAGGCCTGCTCTCGGTTCATCTCTCGAAGGGGCATCTGCTATCCTCCCAATCCCGAGTCTTCCCGACATTCTACACCCCACAATCACGCTGACTTATGAGACAGACACACTTTTACTCCGCCCCGCTGGCATGTTTTTACTCCGCCCTTGACAAGCAAGAGAAGATGAAGGTACGACCGCGACGCTCGGACCGGAAGTCCATGCTGGACGAACTGGACGCGCTCGCCGCCCTGTCTGACGCCGATATAGACACATCAGACATACCGGAGACGACAGAATTTCCGAATCCCCGGCGTGGAGTGTTCTCTGCATCCCCCAACAGAAAAGTCTGTCCAGACAATGGCAGTTCGGACATTCCTCTTGAGAGGAAGTCCTGACGAATATCGTCTGCTGCACCAAACTGAATTCGTCTCAGGTCCGCCGGCATCTGTTACGAAACCCGCCATCCGCGGTAGCCCAATGATAGACCGATTTCGTAATTGTCGCTAGGCCCACGTCTCTTCCGCGCCCAGCTCCGCGACGCGCTCATCGGCGCAGATGTAGCAGATCGTGACACCCATATGCTCGAACTGCTGACGCGGCGTGCCTGACTTGCCGCAGCGTTCGCACTCGGTCTCAGGACCTGCGCCTGCCTCGATGTCCTCAAGCACCCGCCAGCCCGGAAAGTCCTCGGACACTTCTGGTCCAAGTATCTGCCGGATCTCCTCTTCGAGGGCGGGGCTTAACCCGGATGCGTCGGCAGGCAGTTCGTGGGAACTCAACCCTCTGGCGCGCGCCACGTTGCGGGCAGCCTTCAGAAATATCAGTGGGTCGCTCTCTTCGAGCGCAGCCCTCAGATACTCGATGATGGTCTCGTCGTCCACGAGGAACTCTGCACCGTCCCAGAGTGAGTAGCTTGCTCCGCTCATAACGATACCTCCAACTGGTCTTCAAGGCGTAGTGTATCATTCTGAAATGGACCGGAAATCAGTGGCGTGGTGCAGCCTCACGAGCAAGTCTAACTGGTGGCAACACCCTGTAATGAACTCGAAATGACAGCGGATGTTTCAGAAAACATCTATGATGCCGATTAGTCTGTGAAGGAACTTGGGTTACGTGGTATTGCTTCCATGCCTAAGATGATGCAGATGCGGAAAGAAAGGGTGTGTCATGACGATTGATTCACACGATGAACTGCTGAAAATCGTTGCCGACTTGAACACATTGGCGGAACGCGGTCGTCAGGAAGATATACATGGCTCGCTTGCGCGGCTTAAAGATGCGTGTCTGGAGATCGGAAAGGTCTGGAGTAGGTCGTGCCTAGGTTATCATGCGCGAGTTTATCGGAATAATTTCCAGCCCGCGTCTGGGGATCGTTTTTCCATAGATAGCCCGTTTGACTCTTATAGGGGATTACCTCCTCCTCCTCTTTACGCCCCTCAACCATGGGTAGAGTATGACAAAGAAACAATTCAGAAGGCGATTCTCGAAAGAGCAGAAAACTTCGACTTGAAGTCCGTGTATGTATTCCAAGACGAAGCCGATAAAGCATTTAATGACCACAAGCAGGCTGTGCTGTCAATCATTGATATAGAAACGATGGGTACATCTTCCGCCTTTCTCGAAACAATGAGAGATGGCGCTCTTGAATTGTCGGTTAAGTCAATTGTTGATTTGAACGACGCCGCCTTTTCACGCATCAAGGTTCCCACCTCTCAAGACAGGAGAGCCTTAGAAGAGGGTAGGCAGCTACCCATACATTGGAGATTTATGAATTATGCTCTTTCAGTAAATAGCTTGTTGGAGTCAATCCCTAATCTTTCGGAAGTCGCTGCCCAAACCGCAAAGCACATCGCCCGGCAGCGTCCTCATCGTCGCCAGGAATCCGTAGGTTCAAAGGTCTTCATAGGGCACGGTAGGTCTTTGGTTTGGCGTGAGTTGAAAGATTTCATAGAAGACCGTTTGGGCCTCCAGTGCGAGGAATTCAACAGGGTTCCCGTGGCAGGTCTATCCAACAAAGAACGGCTGTTGGGAATGCTGAACGAGGCATCCATTGCGTTCCTCATCATGACTGGGGAAGATGAACAGCCAGATGGGAAATTCAATCCGCGCATGAATGTAGTTCACGAAGCAGGGTTGTTCCAGGGGCGCCTAGGGTTTGAGCGGGGCATCATTTTATTGGAAGAGGGATGCGAAGATTTCAGTAATATAGATGGACTGGGACAGATCAGATTTGTGAAAGGCAGTATCAAGTCCGCCTTTGAAGATGTTAGGCAGGTCTGTGAACGCGAAGGATTATGCTAGAGTCGCCTGTTTATGGTCCTGTTCATGCGGTGTCACCTCTGGGCTTCCGCGAAGATGTCCATAGTGCCGTGCGCAGCTAGCCACCAAGTGTTGTGCCGAACCTTCGGTGAGCGAGCATAAGTCGCATCCACGTAGCACGACTCTTGTCGCTTGACAGGGCGCCCGTAGTCATCGGGGTGCGATTTCAAGAAGTGGTAGAATTGACATACAGATTGAAAGTATTGCTTTCAATCTGTATGTCCTTGTGATATACTCGACCTATGATTGAACGCCAGATAACACCTCGCCTAGTCAGGCTTTTCGAGCAGTATCCGTTTGTGACCGTGACCGGACCGCGGCAGTCGGGAAAGACAACGCTCTGTCGTGCAGCATTCCCTGGACTGGCATACGTCAGTCTGGAAGCGCCGGACCAGCGAGAGTTCGCTGAGTCTGATCCTCGTGGATTTCTGGCCCAGTTCGACGAAGGTGCCATACTGGATGAGATTCAGCATGTGCCTGATCTGTTGTCTTACCTCCAGGTGCTTGCTGATGAAAGAGGGCGGAACAGTCAATTTGTGCTCACGGGCAGTGAGCAGTTCCGACTCTCAGAGGCTATCAGTCAATCCTTAGCTGGTCGGACGGCGTTGCTGCGCCTTCTGCCATTTTCTATGGCAGAGAGGCAGCGAGCAGGTGCCAGCAATGAGATGAACGACGTCCTATTCTCCGGATTCTATCCCCGGATTATCGATCAGAAGCTCAACCCTCGACAGGCACTTGGCGATTACTTCGAGACCTATGTCGAGCGTGATGTGAGACGACTTGGCGGAATACGGAACCTGTCCGGGTTCCGGCGTTTCGTTCGCCTGTGTGCGGGTCGTATAGGGCAACTGGTCAACCTCAGCTCGCTTGGCGCGGATGCAGGAGTCTCCCATACGACAGCGCGCGAGTGGCTTTCGGTACTGGAAACGAGTTACATCGTACTCCAGTTACAGCCGTTTTACGCCAACCTGCGAAAGCGCTTGATAAAGTCGCCGAAGCTCTACTTCTATGACGTCGGGCTTGCGAGCTATCTCATTGGAATCGAAAACAGCAGTCAAGTGGCGACACATCCGCTGCGTGGTCATCTGTTTGAGAACGCCGCGGTCTCGGAGGCGTTGAAGTATCGTTTCAATCGGGGGCTGGACTCGAACCTGTCGTTTTACAGGGACTCAAGCGGGCTGGAGTGCGACCTTCTCTATGAGACGGGAAACGGCTTGACTGCCATCGAAGTTAAGGCGGGATCGACCGTCGTTTCGGACTACTTCAGAGCACTTAATCGCATCGCCGGAATTGTGCCCCGCATCTCGGCGAAAGCGATCGTCTATGGGGGCATCGCACGTCAGTCCCGAAGCGACTGCGAAGTGGTGCCACTCGGTGGGTTTGGAACCATGTTGGAGCGTATGGATGTCGATCAGGAAGTCGTCGCCTTCGTGCAGGAGAACATGGGGTTTGAAGCAGACGTCTCCGACACCGAAACGTTGGATGTCGTGTATCAGAGGCGCATCTTACAAGTTATCGGACACCTTCAGGATGCATTGGTTCCTTTTGAAAGGCTGTTCCGTGGCATTTACCAGCAATCATATATCTCGTTTGGTCAGCAGAGGGTAAATTCCAGCAACCTTCTCACAGCCGATAACTGGAATCGAACGAAAAGTGATCACATCGTGACGCGAGGCTTCGAATTGAGTGAAGACAAGCCGCTGAATATAGAGCACCAGTTTGTGTTCACGGACTATACAGGCAGCCGAGGAATAGATTCGGATTTGGTGCTGTCCATATCCTGGAAACTCGTCGGTGAGAGTCTAAGCCAGTCTGTGGCCGTCGATCAGGAAGGAATTGCAGAACTCGAAGAATCTATCCCCTATGCAGAACTGCAAGATGGAGTCATTGATAGAGACTTGTTCGTGGCTAAGATTATGACTGATGTCATGAGACGAATAGTCAATTTGGCGGAAGGGGTTGTAAGACAATAGGATGAGATGGCGAAACGTTGGCATTGTAGCTTTAGTGATAATAGGGCCTGGCGTTGTGGCTGCCCTTATAGAGTATGTCCTGACCCGTGGATCTTCTGGGTGGATACCTGTGTTAGCAAGTGCTACGGGTGGTATTCTGGTGTTGGCTGTGAGGTTAATTATGCAGAACCGTCATCAGGAAGCGACCGAGGAAAATCAGGAGAATGTGCAACCCGCGGCGGCGGTTGTCTATCAACCCCGTCAGCAATCTGAACCCAAGATTCTATCTCCACGAACACCTGAAGAATTGGTAGCTGAAATCGAAGGGCGAACGGAAATCGTCGCGAAGGAAATAAGCAAACGGCATATAGGGACCTGGCTGAGGGTAGAAGGGACAATCACATCCATGTCCGACTACATGTATGTCGATGACCGTCGGATCATTGTTGGTCTGGACCGCGGAGACGATTTAGTACCAATCTACTTGAACTTCAGTGGGAGTAAATGGCGAAATAGACTAATGTCCTTCGACAATGGAGACGCCATATCAGCCGAAGGGCAAATTGAAGATGTCTCAACAAGTGGCTTCGTTTCTTTGGAAAACTGTGAACTACTGGAGTAAGAGGTCCCCGTGACTGATTGCAAAGTATTACGGCGGCATATTCACGGCACCGCCGCCAGGCTTCCGGTCGGGTCTGGCACAAACTCCAGGTAGATGAGCGTCGTCTGGGCCGAGCTGTGTTCCAGTCAGCGCGACAGATAGTCGATAGGGATGCCGCTTGTCAACAGATGCCGGACGTAGCTTTGCCGCGGTGTTCGATTGGAGACGCCCCGGTACTGTCTTGCTTTCACCCTCTGTCCGACAAGCGAGAATTGTCGCGATTTAGAGCGAATCTAAACGCAGTATAATTGCACTTATATCGCATTTGATTTCTGCGCCGAATTGACGCCGACCCGCGCGAAAGTC
>CAZWDM010000113.1:0-6815 GCA_964632415.1 uncultured Dehalococcoidia bacterium
TGCGGGTCACTTCCGCCCCTCCCATCAACGTCACCCTTTGTGTCATAAGTAAAGCGAATTGGTATTACATACCTATCGGCGGCGAATATACTGCGTTCCTGCCTCCAGTCTTACCGCCCTCAATCTATTGGGATACGGACATCGCCCTCAGCCTGTCTGCCGCAGACCGATCTATTGGCCGGCTTGCAGGAGAGGCACTACACCTTCTCAACACCAACCCACTTGTCGCCCCGTTCAT
Organism: uncultured Dehalococcoidia bacterium; assembly: GCA_964632415.1. Classification (GTDB taxonomy): domain Bacteria; phylum Chloroflexota; class Dehalococcoidia; order Lucifugimonadales; family JADFKI01; genus Bin90. Next base: position 239 of record CAZWDM010000113.1, read on the forward strand.
CCGCAAGGAAGCAGTTCTGTTCAGCAGGATAGAGGGAACGCAGACCACGCTCGGCGAGCTGCTGGCCGCAGAAGCTGGAGCGCCGGTCGAGCGCAACAATGCCGACCTGCCTGAAGTCGGCAACTACGTCACGGCCCTTGAGTACGGGCTGGAGCGCCTGGACACCCTGCCGTTGTCGCTGCGCTTTGTGCGCGAGCTGCACGAACGGTTGATGCGCGGTGTCCGAGATGATAGCGCTATGCCAGGGGAGTTTCGGCGCAATCAGAACTGGATTGGCATTCCCGGAAGCACTCCTTCAGACGCGACCTATGTACCACCACCGCCGTGCGAGCTAATGGATTGCCTTGCAGCATGGGAGCGCTTTCTGCACGATGAATCGTTGCCGCCACTGGTCCACGCTGCGCTGGTTCACGCGCAGTCTGAGATAATCCACCCGTTTCTCGACGGCAACGGGCGCGTGGGACGCTTGCTGATTACACTGTTGCTTGCCCAGAGAGGCCTGCTGCCGCATCCGCTTCTGTGCCTGAGTGCCTACTTAGAGCGCACGTGCCAGGACTACTACACACACCTGCTGAACATCACGGAGAGTGGGAAGAGTGGCTAGTCTATTTCCTGAACGGCGTAGCTGCTCAGGCCGACGAGACCGTCGAGAAGATGGTTCGCATCGATGAGTTGCCGTCAGGATGGAAGCAGGGGCTTGTGCGCGAACGCTCGCGGCTGCCCGAGAGGGCGCTTGAGCAGTTCGTGGTCAATCCGTTCTGGAGCGTCGGGACGCTGGCCGAACAGATGGGAGTGGCATATTCGTCCGCGCAGCGAGCTATCAACCGGCTGGAGGCATTGCGTGGTATCACTGGAGAGTGGTGAGCGACGCAATCGAGTGTACTGTGCTCCTGCAATTTTAAGTGTGCTCGAATAGCTAATTGATTAAATCTCTCCTAGTACGGCCAGACCTCAGTTGCCACTCGCGCGAGCTGGCGAGAGCGAGCCTCAATTCGCCCTTCGTCCCACACCGGCTCCCTAACGATGTCTTTATTGAGAAAGAGAGTGATGTGCTTGTGTAATTCCTCCCGTTTCTTCTCCCATGGATTATTAGAGAGGCTTGGATTGAGTCTGTTATTCGTTAGGGTGAGATTGCCTATCGTGTGAATCAGGCGGTCACGGTCCGCTTTGGCTCCTTCTATGTCTTCAACATCAGCGGGCAGATTCCAGTGAGTTTCCCAAGCTCTCGGCATGAGATGTTCAATCGTCAGGTTTCGTGGCACCGACTGATCATCCGCCTTATCTGTTCGCAGCCCTGCTTCTATCCCCTCAAGGACAATTCTCGTGCGTCCTTGTGTCATCAGGCGGTAAACCGGACGCAGCGTGAATGCGTCTTCCAATTGCTGATCGTCTGGCCACAGCGTAGCGAATGCTTCTTGGCTCTTGAGGAAGCGGGTGATTGCCTCGGCAGCATTGTCTGCGCCTGCTTCTTCCAATGCGCCTATCAACTCGATGAAGAGACGATTATAGCTCCTAGCGGACATCCCGCAGACCATTCGGCGAACTAGGTAGCTTTCAATCGAAGCAAGAGACTTCATCACCTGTTCCCGGGAAGCTTCTGATGAGAACAGCCACATCAGGACTGGAGTGATTACCCCTGCTCGCATCACGCCTCGTCGGTAAAGAAAAGGTTCGATTTCGGCGTCAACTTCGACCTTCTCCAGCGCGGCGTACGCCTTGCTTACTCTTTGAATGTCTTTTGCTAGGGATTCGGCATCATTGTTGCCTTCGCCTTCAAAATAGCGGCGGAATTCTGAGAAGACGTTATTTGGCGCTATCTCGGTTTGCTTACGCATGGTGAGCCAGAAGTTCAGGAAAGCATCGACACGCGGACGAAGAAGTCTTCCCTGAAAGACTTCTTCATTCCACCAGTTCGTATCGAATTCCCAGATTTGGGACGTGTCCGTTATGGCTGCGTTGCCAGCTTCAAACAGTAGCATGTTCTTTATCAAGTCCGATTGAAGAAGAGGAGTGCCACGGGCGTTCAGAGTTTCAAATATGATGTGCGGATCCTCGTCTAGTTCGAGGTCGATCACGACCATTTCCAGCAAGCGGTCAAGGACTTGCTCCAATGCGGTAACTCGCAAGTCAGCTTCTTCCGGGCGCTCGTCAAGCCATTGATGAACCTGAAGTTTGAAGAACTCGTGCGCCAGAACGATACGCGACTCTTTATACTCTTCGCTTGGCAGATGGTTGTGCATGGTCTGCCGAAACGCATCTTGGTCACCGAGGGTCGGCCACACCTTGAATGCCTTATCCTCGTCCCCATCCCAAGATGTCTCTCTGTTTAGGACCAAGTTCCTCAAGTGTTCCGCTGAGTTACCATAATCACGTTCTTCCAACACTTCCTGAACTGCATCAAGAAGGAGTTGCATCGTAGTCAATCGTTGCTGGCCATCGACGACTGTGCGAACCTCAAGTCTTCCGACTGGCCGATGAAGCCCCTGAATAACTATCGCTCCTAGAAAGTGGGCTCTATTATCAGAATTGTTCTCAAGGTGAGTTTCCGCGGTATTCCGAACATCCTCCCATAGAGGTTCCCACTGCTCTTCCTGTTGCCACACATACCTTCTCTGGAACAACGGTATTTCGTAACGAATATCTTGTAGGAACAGTTTTCTCATGTTCAGTTTCTGGACATCCACTAGTCTCACCTCGTCGCAGTATTAGAAGAATTAAGGTAGGCAACGCGAACTGGATTATATCAGCCTTGCCCTCGCAACAGCCGCACCAACTCCGCAGCCGCAACGGCACTAACACCGAGATTCCCAGCGGGTCCGGCACATGCCCGTGCAATAATCGTGTGCCAGATTGTGAGGGGTGTCACCACCTGCTAAACTTGAGGCCGCTATGCGCCTATTCATCGGCAAGAACCATCAATCCGGCACACTCCCTGTGCGTAGTGTTTTTCGCCTGGTAGGCAACGATGAAGACGCTCTCACGTTTGCCTTAGGATACCTGCTCGCCCAAGACTCTGTTTTCTGTGACCGACTAATGCGGCACTTTAGAATTGCATCACCAGAAGTCCTGAGTGCCGGCTATGCTGTTCATCTCCAAGAAGTCACCGCCCCAGGCTATGGTCGCCGTGACATAGTTATTGAAACCGATGAGATGCGCGTAGTCTTCGAGGCCAAAATTGGCGGATCTGAACCTACGGCAGACCAACTCCTCAAATATGCTGATGAGCTCAAACTGTGGGAGTTACACACAGAGCGAGCACTGGTCGTATTAACTCAAGTGAAATTATCGGAAAGGATAGAGAGAGACATTCGTGCCAGATTATCCAGACAAAGGATCAAGTTCCACAGGATTCAGTGGCACGAACTCGTAGACTTGGCCTTGCGTTATCGCCCCTCGGCTGAGTCCACAATAAATGACTTTCTCTTCGATGAATTTATCCGCTACGCCAGGAGTGATTACCAGATGGGCTACTACGATGCTGAAGTTGCAATTCAGGACGTGAATCTGTTTAATGCGAAGATTTATGAAGAATGCTGGATGTATGTAACCAGCCCGAAAGATAAGAAGGCTCCGCTGTATTTCGCACCGTACTTTACAAAGCAGAATAGACATCCCGGGCTTTCAATGGTTAGTCGTGTCCTAGATATTGAGAATGTGAGGCTCGCCGACAAACAGGTGGAAGATGTCCAAGGTTTGAAAGCCCCTAGGAACGAACATATAGAAAGATGGAGTGAGGGAGTTGCACGGCTTCGCAAGCGGGCGAAAAGAGAGGGGTTCTTCAATAGCAGGGTGCGGCTCTTTTACTTGGGCAAGCCGATTAAATTCGTGCAGACGCCTTTGACCAAGGGAGCATACAATGCCAAAGGCCCTCCCAAAAAGATACCAAACCAGATACCTAAAGGATTCTCGCTGACATTCGACGAACTTCTTGCCGTGAGAGTAGAGGAGGGGTATTGATTACACTAGAAAGGGGGTATAGGACAGACTCACGGCACCATCGCCAAGCAGCCGGTTGGGCCAGGCACAAGTTCCAGGTAGATGAGCGCCGTCTGACCGAATAAATCCGAATTCACAAGCCAGAACAAAGAGAGTCTCTTATGAAAACTCATCCAAACATGAACGACTTCTTCAGCGTACTTGACAGGTGGCGGCACTTCCCTGCCTTCCCGCTAGAGCCTCGCTCAGAGGTTCTCTTCGCGCTGTTCCTTCCAGGGGCGCTAGAAGATTGCATAAACGCTATAGTCAAGCCGCGAATCATTCCTCAATTTCCCATCAAACATGAGAGTACGAATCAGTCTGACAAGGTTGATTTCTTCGCTCTTTCAAAGGACGGCAAATGCGCCTTCCTGATTGAACTCAAGACCGATGTGTCCTCTCGAAGGACAGAACAGGACGTTTATCTTGCAAGGGCTGCCAAGAAGGGCATGGACAATATTCTGTATGATTTGAAGAGCATCGTACAGGCCAGTACAGAGAAACGGAAATACTATCACCTGCTGAGCGCCCTATCCGAATTGGATCTCATATCTTTGCCCGATAATCTCAAGAGTGAGATATATTCTGGGAATTCTGGGGCTTTGAAGAGTGCCATAGATGAAATCAGCATACTCAACTCGCCCCGAATTGAAGTCGTTTATGTTCAACCCAGAAGATCCGATCAAGACAAATCCGGCGATGGCCAGCACTACATAGACTTCGACGAACTAGCTGACAGTGTTGGAAGTAAGGGCGATATGGGCGGACTATTCGCGGACTATCTACGAAAATGGATAACAGACCCCGCTATACGCCCGCCTCGATGAAGCGCAAGTGATGAGGCCTATAATCGAATTCAAACCGCCTGATCACGTTTACACATATCTTGACGTGACCTCTGATTGGAGAAGCGCCGGCACTATTCGTCCCTTCCTGTCTTTGTCCAAGGGAGCAAAAATTGTCGCGATTTAGAGCGAACCTAAATGATGCTCCTTGTATCTTTGACATGTGATGGGATAATCCATAACGAAGCAGGTTCCGAGTGCGGCAGACCGAATGCTTCTTGGTCATCAAAGACCGCTCTATAGCGAGGGTCGTCGCACTCATTCCAGAAGAACCCGAACGGTTGCCAGGGCTAACCAAGCCCGTATCTGCAAGGCAGGGTCAGTATGAAGGAGGCGAATATGTCTCAGGAACCAACTTATGTCGGCCTCGATGTGTCCAAGGAGCGGATAGACGTTGCGGCACGGCCCACTGGTACGAGCTGGAGCGTGTCTTACGACAGCGACGGCGTCGACGATCTTGTAACTCAGCTAAAGGATCTCAAGCCGGCGGGCGTGATTACGGAGTCGACCGGTGGTCTGGAACTTCCATTGGCGGCGGCGCTGGCAGCGGCATCTCTGCCTGTCGCTGTGGTCAACCCCCGCCAGGTGCGAGACTTCGCCAAGTCGACAGGTCAGCTGGCTAAGACAGACCGGCTGGATGCTCAGGTTCTGGCGCACTTCGGAGAAGCAGTGCGCCCACAGATACGACCCCTAAGGGACGCCGACACGCAGGCGCTCGGGGCCGTGCTGGCGCGCAGGTGGCAGGTCATGGGCATCCTTGTGGCGGAGAAGAACCGCCTGAGACGCGCAGCTACGGAAGTACAGCCTAGCATCCAGGCACATATCGACTGGCTGAAGCAGGAGCTAGACGACCTGGACACCGATCTTCGACAGCGTATACAGTGCAGTCCTGCGTGGCGTGAGAAGGATGACTTGCTGCGCAGTGTCCCCGGCGTGGGACCGCAGGTGTCGCTGACACTGCTCGCGTACCTGCCGGAGCTTGGCAGGCTGAACCGCAAGCAGATCGCCGCTCTGGTCGGTGTGGCGCCTTTCAACCGGGACAGCGGCCCGTATCGCGGCAAGCGTTCCGTCTGGGGAGGTCGAGCCACGGTGCGCAAGACTCTCTACATGGGAGCGTTAGTAGCCACCAGATTCAATCCTGTGCTACGGGTCTTCTACCAGCGGTTACTCGAGGCCGGAAAGCCGAAGATGGTGGCTCTCACCGCTTGTGCACGGAAGTTGCTGACCATCCTCAACAGTATGGCGAAGACGGGCGTTCACTGGGATCCGACCGCTCCCAGGCCTTGACATCGAAGACGGTTGCTATAGAAGTTAAGCTGCTTTTCTGATCATCATGGTTGACTCCTGGATGACTGAGTAGATTTCCCGGGCGACATAGCGTTTAAGGCAACGGATAACTTCCGACTTACTCATCCCTTCACTGGTGCGGCGACTCATGTAAGTTTGAGTCCTTACGGGTCGATTCCGGTAGGGGGCAGAATCGTACGCTAAGGCCGCTATCTACGTTTTGGCCACCGGTATTCGCCGGTGAGCAGGATGTGTGCCCACCCAAGGGGTGAGATGTGGGCCAGGAGCTCGGGTTCGACGGTCAGGCCGGCGTGTTTCCGATGTCCGACCGCTTCGCCGAGATGGGCGGTATTCCAGTAAATGACGATGGTGGCGAGCAGGTTGAGCCCGGCCATGCGGTAGTGCTGTCCTTCGCTGGAGCGGTCGCGGATTTCGCCCTGGCGCCCGATGCGGAGCGCGTTCTTGAGCGC
>CAZWDM010000114.1:0-1120 GCA_964632415.1 uncultured Dehalococcoidia bacterium
GGCACAGAGGGGGTGGAGTGGTGTCTGGTCGTGGGTTGGGGTTGAAGGATTTTTCACCCCCATCCTAGCCTTCCCCCCTCAAGGGGGAAGGGAGTTATCGTATCCTCTGACCCCTTGCCTTGGCAGGGGCGGGCGCTAGCCCTCTCCCCGGGGAGAAGGAATTTGATGGAGGGAGTATGGCGCGATTAGCCGAGTCGGAGCCTGGAGAGGGATTCGATGGGGCCGGTTGCTGCGTAGAGGAGGACTGCGCCGCCTATGAGGAGCGCGACTACCCACGGTCCGATGACGGATAGCCATGGCGCTGCGGCGGATGCCCAGCGACGGGTGGGAGGGAGCATGTCGCCGAGGGCTTCGATCCAGGGGTCTGAGTATGCGTGGGCGTAGTTCATCCTGTTGAGGATGTCGATGATCCAGGCGCCGAAGCCGAATATCATGCCTGTGATGAAGCCGATGTAGAGGGCGAAGACGCCGAAGGTGAACGAACTCAGGGGGGCGCGGAAGAAGCCGTCGATGATGTCGTCTATCAGCTTGCCAAACGACTGGAAGTCCAGCATGTTTATCTGAAATGCGAAGACGAAAGGCAGGGAAGCGCCGATCAGGAAGACGGTGAAGAGGCCGTAAAAGAACCCGACGAGCAACCAGATGGGCAGTACGCGGGATTCTTCGGCGCGGCTGCCGATCCAGCGCAGTGCGGGGAGCAGGAAGATGAGGGTGAACAGGCAGCCGCCTGCGGCAGTGATGACTGCGTTCATTCCAAAGAGACGGCGGGGGTCCTGGTCGATTCCGGGCGAGTATATGGATGCGACAATTGCGGCGGCGGCGGTGAGGAGCATTCCGTAGAGCAGGAGGCTGCGAACGAGGCGCACCTGAAGACGGCTTACCGCCTCTTTGCGCTGCTCTAGCGTCATCTGTGATGCTGTGGACATTGTAGCCATCTGTTGGCTCGTCACCTACTCTATTGGGATGCCGGGCTCGTGTCCGGGGCTATGAGTTGCGTCAGTCAGGGATGGAATTCTCAGCGTCCCGGTGAAACTGTATTCGCAAGGATAACCAACTTTCAGTTTAACTAAGGTGGGTGCATGTAGCAAGGTTATGCTGTGGGGATTAGGGTTGGGCATGG
>CAZWDM010000114.1:1220-6742 GCA_964632415.1 uncultured Dehalococcoidia bacterium
ACTAAGGTGGGTGCATGTAGCAAGGTTATGCTGTGGGGATTAGGGTTGGGCATGGTTCATTGTAGCCCCCTTCCTAATCCCTGCCTTCGCAGGGGCAGGCTCTTCCCCCAGAGGGGGAAGGGACAAGATGAGCGACCTTCTCCAGAAGAGGTAAGGGGTGAGATGAGCGGTGGCTGTGGGGAGGTGGAGTCCAACTTGCGGATGGGGTAGGCGGGGGTCTAACATGTTGACTGGCGCGGGCTGATTCGGGTGGACGGGGGAAAGGCCCATCTCAGCCTCCCCGCATCGAGATTGAATTGCCGACAAAGGAGCTAGACACTATGGCCGTCGTAGAGTATGAATTGCGCGGGCGTGCGGCGTATATCACGCTGAACAGGCCGGACAAGCTGAACGCGATTGATGTGGAGATGCGGGACATGCTGTGGCAGTGCCTGCACGAGGTGAACGACAATCCTGAGATATGGATGGCGGTGATCACGGGGAACGGGCGGGCGTTCAGCGTGGGGCATGACCTGGTGTCGATGTCGGGGCGGAGCGATGCGCTGTACGACCCGGAGATTTCGACCGAGGACTTGTATGTCTATCAGTCGGAGATATTCAAGCCGATAATCTCCGCGATAAACGGCTTCTGCCTGGCGCAGGGCGGCGGGATTGCGCTGGCGTCGGACATTCGCATCGCGTCGGACCGGGCGCAGTTCGGCTGGCCGCAGGTGAAGCGGGGCATCGGGTCGGTGAGCGGGCCGTGCATGCTGTCGCAGCGGGTGCCGCTGAATCTGGCGCTGGAGTTCCTTTTCACGGGGGACATGATCAGCGCGGAGCGGGCTTACGAGCTGAACATCGTGAACATGGTAGTGCCGCATGACGAGCTTATGGAGCGCACGGACGAGCTGGTGCAGAAGCTGATGCAGAACGCGCCGCTGCCGATGCGCGCGATCAAGGAGGTCGCGGTGAGGGGGCTGAGCATGCGGCTGGAGGACAGGGTGCGGCTCGCGGGGATCGTGAACAGGCGGCTGCAGCGCACGGATGACGCGATCGAGGGCATCAAGGCATTCGAGGAGAAGAGGACGCCGGTGTTCAGGGGGAGTTAGCGATCAGCCATCAGGTGTCAGCGGTCAGGGAACGGGACTGATATCGGTGGACTGGATTTTCACTCTCATTCCTTCGCCAGGCGCTTCGACTTGCCCAGGGTGGGGCTCAGGACAGGCTCTAGCCTTCCGCCGTTAGAGGGGGAAGGGGAAAAGGTAGAGGATATAGATGACGCAAGTGAGACAGGGCTCAGAATCAGGTGCAGGTTCCGCCGGGGGGACGGAGGCGCGGACGTATCCGAACCCGGATGAGGTGGATGACCTGTCGCGCAGCACGACGCCGGTGCTGGTGGTTACGCCGCACCCGGACGATGCGGAATCGGGCGCGGGCGCGACGATTGTGAAGTGGGCGGCGCAGGGTCGCAAGATTGTGCTGGTGGTCTGCACGAACGGGGACAAGGGAAGCTCGGACCCGGAGATGACATCGCCGAAGCTTGCCGCGATACGAGAGGCTGAGCAGCGGGAAGCGGCGGAGGTTCTTGGGGTGTCCGACGTGGTGTTCCTGCGACACAGCGACCAGCATCTGAAGGACACGTACGAGCTGCGCGAGCAGATTTCGCGGCAGATTCGCATCCATGCGCCGCACACCGTGCTGACCATGGACCCGAATCGCCCATACATCCGGCACGAGGACCACTATGTGTGTGGGCGGGTTACGCTGAATTGCGTTTTCCCGTATGCGCGCGACCGGATGGCGTTTCCCGAGCATATCGAGGAGGGGCTGGAGCCGCACAGGGTGCGCGAGGTCTATCTGTGGGGTTCGCTGGAGCCGGACACGTTCCTGGATGTTACGGATACTTTCGACGCGAAGCTTGATGCGCTGAGCCGTCACCGGAGCCAGGTCGGGCAGGGCTGGGAGTTGCGCGAGGTGCGCGCGCGGACGCGGTATGCGGAGGTGGGGAAGCGGATTGGCGCAACTTATGCAGAGGCGTTCAAGAGACTCGAGATATTCTAGCGGGGGCTGACATCGATGGACCGGATGGAGGGGGGTATTTTCACCCCCATCCCAACCTTCCCCCATCAGGGAGGAAGGGGTCATAAGGCAGGGGCGAGTTATGGTTACTAATCCGCGTGTGGGACTGACGGTTCAAGACTACCTGGGTATTCCTGAAGAGGATGAGAACCGCTATGAGCTGATTGACGGAGAGCTCATTCTCCTTTACTCGCACTCGTGGGTTCATCAAAGTGTTCTTGGAAATCTGATGTCGCTTCTGCACAAATCTGTGCGTGCCGAGAAGATGGGCGAGAGCGTAGCAGGGTTGCTCGACGTCTTCCTTTCCGAACATGATGTGTTCCACCCGGACCTTCTATTCATATCAAATGAGCGAAGGGGTATCATACACTCGGACGGGCTACATGGCGCACCGGACTTCGTGATAGAGGTATTGTCCCCGGAAACAGAGCAACGCGACCTCACTATCAAGCGCGAGCGATATGAGATGTTCGACGTCCGCGAATACTGGCAGGTTAACACCACTGCTGAGACAATCACCGTCTTGCGCTTGAACGACGGAAAGTTGGAACAAGTAGGTGTACTCGGCCAAGGCGCGGTCGTCGAGACGCCGCTGCTGCCGGGGTTGCGGGTCGATGTGAGTGATGTGTTCGACTATTATGTGCCGCAGAGTTAACGGGAACTAACAGGATATACAGGATTGAGGGGAAATTTTCACCCCCATCCTAACCCCTGCCTTCGCAGGGGCAGGCTCTTCACCCATCGAGGGGGAAGGTACTTTTGCAAATAGGATAGAGGATAGATTATGACGATGGAGAAGTTTGAGGCGGGGCAGAGGTACGAGCAGGAGATCGAGGTTACGCTGGAGCATACGACGAACCGCATGGGGAAGCCAGGGGCGGATGTGCTGTCGACGCCGGCGCTGCTGGGGCTGATGGAGGGGGCATGCATTTCGCAGTCCGAGCCGTATATGCCCGACGCGCATACGACGGTGGGGTACGCGGTGGATGGGCTGCGCCACCTTGCGCCGACGCCGGTCGGGAACAAGGTGGTCGTCAGCGTTGAGCTTACGGAGATCGACCGCAACCGCCTGACCTATCAGATTGAAGCGCACGAGGGCGACAAGCGGATTGCCATGGCGACGCACAAGCGCGCGGTGATTCCCATACAGTAGGTCAGTTCGTCAGTCTGTCAGTGAGGCGATGGTGTCTCCTGCAGTTTCTTCCGGGATGGATTTTGAGAGTGGATAGGATGGGGCGGGCTTGAACTCTGAACAAGCCGAGCTGTACTGGAAGTGGGGCGTCAGGGGCGGGTTGGCGCTGCTGCTGCTGCTGGCGAATGTGCTGGTGGTGGTGCTGATAATCAACGCTTCGGACGCCTTTGATGCGATTGACCGGGTTGGTCGGGCTGCCGATGCGCTGGAGGTGACCGCGGGGACGATGGATGTGCTTGCTGCGGAACTTGTGGATGACGCGGAGCGGGTTACGAATACGCTGGAACGGGCGGGGGATGATGTGGAGCGCGCAAGAGCGGTGCTTGAAAGTGCCGGTTTCGACATTACGCGCGCCACCGACACGTTGGAGGAGGCGGGCGTTGACATAGACCGCGCGGCGGACGACTTCAGGCGCATCGCGGATGCACTGGAAGAGGCATTTGCTGAGTGAAGGACGGAGGCTAACATCGATGGACAGGATTGGCGGGATGGTTCGACAAGCCGCGACAGTCATGCCGATTCCTTCGGTGGTCCTTCGACAGGCGCAGGACAGGCTCTAACCCCTGCCTTCGCAGGGGCAGGCTCTTTTCCCATCAAGGGTTCACAGGGGTATGTGCTTGACTTCATACTTGACATGGCATTCTTCCGCGAGGGCGACCAGCCGGTCGCCCCTACAGCAGTCGCCTGTGATTACGAACGAAGTGAGGTGCATAGCATCTTTTACAGTGGCAGAGCGTGCCTTACGACAGAGATTTTGGATTCTTCACTGCGCTGCGCTGCGTTCAGAACGACGGTGATGTGGGGACGCTGCATTCAGAATGGCAGAGTAATTCGGCTTGGTGCTGAATACGCCATTTACATAGCCTTGTGAGTACATCAAGGTGGTAGGAACTTCTTTAGGGAGGAGAGATGCTTGAGGGGCTGAAGGTGCTGGACCTGAGCCATTATGTGGCGGGGCCGTATGCGACGCGGTTGATGGCGGCGCAGGGTGCGGAGGTCATCAAGGTGGAGCGTCCGGGCACGGGCGACCCGTCGCGACAAATGGGGCCGTTTCCCGGCGATGTGCCGCACCGCGAGAAGAGCGCGCTGTTCCTGTACCTGAACACGGGCAAGAGGTCGGTCACGCTGAACCTGAAGAATGGCGCGTCAGTGCCTATCATGCACGGGTTGCTGGAGTGGGCCGATGTGCTGGTGGAGAACTTTCGTCCCGCGGTGACTGAGCGCCTGGGGCTGGACTACGAGAGCGTTGCGGCGGTCAACCCGGGCGTGGTGATGACGTCCATCTCGAATTTCGGGCAGACGGGGCCTTACCGCGACTACGGGGCGCGGGAGATCAACCTGTACGCGATGGGCGGGCTGATGTACATCACGGGCGACCCGGAGCGGGAGCCGCTGCACATGGCGGCGCGGCTGGCGCAGTACGGCGCGGGGCAGAACGCATTCGCGGGAACTATGGGCGCGCTGCTGCACCGCGACCTGTCGGGGACGGGGCAGCATGTGGATGTTGCCATCTCGGAGTACCTGGCGACGATACTGGAAAACGCGCTGAGCCAGTACAGCTACACGGGGAGCAACTTCCGGCGCACGGGCAATCGCGGCTATGGGCGAGCGGCGTGGGGGCCGTATCCGTGCAGGGACGGGTATGTGGGTGTGATTGCGGGGCCGGACCACAAGTGGCCGGAGATGGCGGAGCTGATGGGCATCGCGGAGCTGGCGGAGGAGCGATTCGACGACCGCGCCGGCAGGGGCGAGAACGCCGACGAGCTGGATGCGCTGATGCTGCCCTGGCTGATGGAGCACGACAGGCACGAGATATTCGAGCGGGCGCAGCACGCAGGGCTTGCATTTGCCTATGTGTCGACACCCAGGGACATCCTGGGCTGGGAGCATCTGCGGGCGCGGGAGTTCTTTGCGGAGGTGGAGCATCCCGAGGCGGGGGTGTTGGAGCATCCGACGCTTCCGTGGAATGTGGAACAACACCCCCACCCAAAGGGGGAGGGGACGAGTATGCTGCCTGCGCCGACGCTGGGGCAGCACAACGGTGATGTGTATTGCGGGATGCTGGGGTATAGCAGGGGGGATGTGGTGCGGATGCGGGGGATGGGGGTGGCGTAACATCGATGTACAGGATGGATAGGATATTCCAGGGCTTTGTACAGAAATTCCCTGTTGCACAATAATCGACAAACTTGCACAAATAAGTGCATCGCCAATAGGTGTTGGTGTCATATTCGACATTGTTTTTGATGCAGGCTTCACCCCCATCCTAACC
>CAZWDM010000115.1:0-6581 GCA_964632415.1 uncultured Dehalococcoidia bacterium
ACGCGCGCCAACAACCGTCAGCGCCATCAGCGCCGTCATCAGCGCCGCCGAACTCAGGCAGTAAACGCAGTACGACCCGATCAGGAAAGCCTGCGTAGCAGTCAGGTACGCCGAAAACGCGAAGCCTGCGGTCGCCACCCCCGCGACGCCCCACCGCAGCATCGCCGGCGGCTCCGGCAGCCCCAGCAAGGCAAGGCTCCCCAGCAGCAACGCCGCATATCCGCCCACCCCAAGAAACGCCACCGGCACACCCAGGAACCGCGAAAACTCGCTCGCCGTAACCGCCCCGCAGCCGCCGCCAACCCCGCAAGCCAGGTCCGCCCCGCTCAGATAGGTCACGCTCAGGTAGGTCGCCAGCCCCAGCCCCACCAGGCTCAGCAGTGCGGAGGCTACCCGGCAGATTAGGCGTACGCTCACATCTACTGCGCCGCCGCCAGCGCCGCCTCGATCGCGTCCCGGAACACGCCGTACGCATTGCCCCGAACATGCTCCCCGTTCACGAACACCGTCGGCGTCGATGTGATCCCGTTGTCCTCCGCGAAGTCCCGCTCGCTGCGCACCCTATCGACGTACTTGCGCTCGTTCATGCAGGTCGCGAACGCCTCCGCGTCCATATCGATAATCTGCGCGAACCCAAGCAGGTTGTTGTACGAATAGGCTCCCACATTGGTGCCCGCCCACTTCTCGTACAGTATGTCGTGGTACTCCCAGAACATCCCCTGGTCGCTCGCGCACTCCGTCGCCTCCGCAGCCCACACCGACTCCTCGCCCAGGAACGGGTAGTGCCGGTACACGAACCGCACCTGCCCCGCATCAACATAGTCGCTCTTTATCTGTCGCCCTATCCCGAGGGCGAAATCACGGCAATGCACTCACTGGAAGTCCCCGAACTCCACCACCGTCACCGGCGCATCCGCCTGCCCCAACGTGTGCGCGTAAGCAGGAAGCCCTTCTGCTGCAGCACTGACGCCGGCTTCCTCGCCGCCCGTCAGGTTCAGCGCCACCACCACGATGACCGCCACCGCAATCACCACGGCGACTGCCCCCGCACCCAGCATAATCCAAAGTCTGTTTCGGTTATCCAATCTAACTCCACTCCCGCGAGCAATATGATCTACCGGCTGTCCCGGTCATAAAACGCCCCAAGCGTTTCAAAGGTTAGTCTATTATCTCACACTGAGCCGCGCCCCACCGAGACCGTCGATATTCACAGTCGCCTCGTCACCCGGATTCATCATTACCGGCGGCGCAAAACTCCCGGTCAGCACCAGCGATCCGACCTCCAGCGACATCCCCTGCGTGGCGAGCGTATTCGCAAGCCATACCAGCGGCTCCAGCGGGTGCCCCATCACATCCGACCCAACACCCGCGCCGACAATCTCGCCGTTGATGCTCATCGTGCCCCGCGACGCCGTGAGGTCTATGCCCTGCCAGTCCGTTACCGGCTCGCCGAGCACCGCGCCCCCGTTGCTGATGTTCGTCACGATGCTGCAGATCTCCGGCATCTGCCCCTCCAGCGACGGCGCGTCCCTCCGGTCCACCAGCTCGAACGAAGCCGCAATCCACTCGATGTAATTCGCGATGCTCTCCCGCGCATAAGGAGCCCCCGACGCGGGCATTTCCGCGCCCAGCTTCACCGCAACCTCGCACTCGATCCCGACCTGGCCGTAATCTCCGCTGTCCACCACTGCGGGCGAGCCGTAAACCAATCCGGACGGTATGCGCCCGTAGCAGGGCTGCCCGACTCCGGTTCGCTCCCGCATCACCGCACTGGTATATGCGATCTTGTAGCCTGCCGTCGGCCCGCGCGTCTCCGCCAGCATGCTCACCATTCCCGCCTGCACCGCGTACGCATCCGCCATCGACTGCGGCGCGAATGGCTGCAACATCAGATCAAGCGGCTTGCCCGCGGCGTGCTGCCCCGCCTGGTACTCCGCAGCCTGCAGAATTGTTGATTCACCGGCCATGTTTTCTCTCTCTTCCGCTTGCAAGGTGTGTCTCGTTCAGGTAGGAATATTCTACTTGCCGCTCACGATCTCGGCAAAGCGTCCGGTGCGCCCGGCGCCAAACATGTAAGTCGTAACCCAGCTTCGCCACGGCGACCAGCGCTCGGAGTATGCCAGCGCATCCTCCGGCGGCATCGGCGAGCCGTCGCCCACCAGTATGCCCATCATCCGCTGAAGCGCGAGATCGCCTTGTGGGAATCCGTCCTCTCGCCCGAACGCCCGCATCAGCATCCAGTGTGCCGTCCACGCGCCCACTCCCCGCAGCGCCAGCAGTCCGTCCACTATCTCTTCGTCGGGCAGATCGCGCATCGCTTCAAGCGACAACTCGCCGGAAACGATCTGCTGGGATATGCCCGTGATGTACTCGGCCTTTCGCATGCTGAACTTGATCGCGCGCAGCGCGTCGGGCCCCGCGTCCGCCAGTGTTTCCGGGCGCGGGAACGAGTGCAGCGTCTCGCCCTCGATGGTGATGCGGTCGCCGTATGTCTCGATGATGAGGTTGCGCAGCATACGCGCGACATGGGTGCTGATCTGCTGCCCCAGGATTGCCAGCACCAGCGCTTCGTACGCGGAGGGTGCGCAGGTAGGCCTCAGCCCGTGCATGTTCCTGACCATCGGCGCGAGATTCGGATCGTCGAGCGCCATCCCGTAAAATGCGCTTATATCCGAGTCGGTTGAGAGCATACGTCTCACGATCCGCACAGCCTCGTCGCCGTCGGCCTCATCCAGCCCGTCACCCGCAATTTCAACGGCTAGCCTGGGCACTTCAACGCTGCCTGTCGAGCGCACAGACACGAGCGCGGGCTTGCCGTGAAGGGACAGGACGCGCCGTAAAACGCCGTCCTCGAACATGTCCGCGGCATGGCGTGCCTGAAAGAAGGTCATGCTTCCGACCGTCAGGTCGAAGTCATAAGGCGCGGTCGGCGTTATCTCGTACAACATGGGTGTAAAGGATAGCCGTGCCGCTGATGGCTGTCCATCCATATCCGTCCCTGTTACGGCTTGAAGCGGAACGGCGGATAGTCGTCGTAGAGTAGGGCGGTATAGCCGGACACCCGGTTAGTCCAGCGCTGCATCCCCATCACAATCTCGAAAATATCCTGTGGGTAGCGTCCGCGGAACAGCAGGGTAATCGCCGCGATAAGCACCAGCACCCCAATAAGCCCGGCGGCAGCGATGATGGCGAACGGCAGGCTTGTCGCTCCCATGATAATCAGCGTCCACCCGTGCTCGAGAACTTCCTTGTCCGCACCCTTGTCAGATCCGAGGACTGCGAAGCCAATCAGTATAGTGTTTACGGCGTTCTGCAGCAGCGCCTGCATTCCTGCGAGCAGCATAACGATCAGATAGTGCGGGATCGCCAGCAGCCACCATTTGAAAACGACTTTGAGGCGCGAAAGGCGCTCAGGATACCGCACATACAGGTCGGCAGGATAATCGTCGTTTGACTTCAAGCTGAACGGCGGGTAGCGATCAGTGCCGAGAAGATAAAATGCGTAGAAGCTCACGCGCCACCACCAGCGCATCACACCCACGATGTAGTCGAACATCCAGCGCGGATAGCGCGCCGTGATAAGAATCGCCCACCACGCAATCACCCATACGAAGAATGCGGCCAGCGACAGAAAGAGCAGGACTATCAGGTGAGGGATAGCAAGCAGCCACTTGACCAGCCACAGCCATCTGCTCAGGGTGGGGGACAACTCGCCGCGAATATTCAGGGGGTAGTCTTGAGAGCCGTTGTCCTCGGCCATGACAGCCTCCTAGATCACTGCTGCTGGGACGAAAGAGGAAGACAAGGGGATGTGCAAATGCCTGGCATCCCCTTGCTCCTACACATCCACTGTAGCGGAGATCAGAAGATGGCGATAGGATTGACCGGCGAGCCGGTGCCGCCGATGACGTTCAGCGGGTTGATGCTGATCATGAACTCGTAGCGGCCCTCTTCGGCGCAGGCGTTGGCAAGCGGCTCGAGCAGCGCGTTGTCCAGCAGCGCCACGCCGTAGGCGAAGATGACGCCATGCACACTCCAGCCGATGTCATACTCGTTCGGCGAGGCGTCCATCATGTCCCAGCCGAGCAGCGACATGTCGCAGTCGCGCACGAACGGCAGGCAGGATGCATGCAGTCCAGGTCGCGGCTCACCGGACACCGAGTTCGCCCAGATACCGCCGTTGTCCGCCGCGAACGCCTCCCGCCCGCTGTACACCATGACGGCGTCGCCCGGCTGAAGTTCCACGCCCTGCTCCCTGGCGATATCCTCCAGTTCCCAGCCATGCACGGGCTCTTCGACGGTCACATACGGCTTGCCGCGGTGCTTGGGCACATCCAGCAGCACGCCGCGCGTAAGGATACCGTCGCTCCACGCATCGACAGTGCCGTAGTTAGCGCCGTCGAAGGTGAGCGTGTCCTCCGGCTTGCGCCCGTCCCACATGCCATTTTCGTCCCATACATGGCAGAGCGCGTCGATATGCGTCGTCGAAGTGCCGTGATATATCAGGCCGTAGTAGTCCACCGCCGCGCCGGAGTTGCCGGGGCGCTCCCAGACCTGCACATACTGCTGCGCGGGTCGGGGGTTCTCCGCCGTCGGCGTAACCGGGAACGGCCTGCTGAGTGATACTGTGCGCCCCTTCTGAACCAGCCCGATCGCTTGCAGTCGCTTCTTCTCGTCGATCAGATTCATCGCGCCGGCCGAGCCCTTGTCGCCCCAGCGTCCCCAGTTGCGCCGCTCGCTCAGGTAACCCAGCACCTCGTCCTTAGTCGGAACGCTTCTAGTCGTGGTCGTCATCGTGGCAGAACCTCCTGAGTATCAATTCCTGGTGCGATTATACGCGCGTTCTGCACGGATGCAAGGAAGGGGAGAATCCGTGCTGGCATCACAGGAAAATTGTTGCGTGTGCGTTGAATTATGGCACTCATTCTTGAGAGACCATCCCTTTATCGCATTCATCCGTTGTAAAATAGCCCTATGCCGTTCCTGGACCAGCATATACTGCTCGCCCTGATCGCGCTGCCGATGCTAGGCGCGGCAGTCATCATGGCAATCCCCGGCGCGCGCGACGATGGCGTGCGCCGCGTGGCTGCCGCGTTCGGCCTGGTTGTCATGCTCATGTCGTTCTACGTGTTTGCGCGCTACTACTTCGATGGCGACGGCGCGCGCTTCGAGAGCACCTGGCGCTGGCTCGCCATCCCCGGCCCCTGGAAGTTCGGCGATATCGGCATATCGCTGACGCTCGGAGTGGACGGGGTCGCCGCGCCGATGTTGCTGCTCACCGGCATCGTTATGTTCACCGGCGTCCTCGTCTCCTGGTCCGTCAGGTCGTGGAACAAGGACTTCTTCATCCTGTACTTCCTGCTGCTGGCTGGTGTGTTTGGCGTCTTCGCCTCATACGACCTGTTCTTCTTCTTCTTCTTCTACGAGCTTTCGGTGCTGCCGATGTACCTGCTCATTGGGGTGTGGGGGAGCAGCAGCCGATTCCCGAAGTTCAGCCGCACGAAGGAGTACAGCGCGATGAAGCTGACGCTGTACCTCGTAGCGGGCAGCGTGCTGATATGGGTCGCGCTGATGGCTATCTTCGTGGAAGCAGGACTCGGTACTTTCGACATCAAGCGTCTTGCAGTGGTGGAGTACTCGTCCACCTTCCAGAAGGTCTTCTTCCCATTCCTCGCAGTGGGATTCGGAATACTGGCAGGGTTATGGCCCTTTCACACATGGTCGCCGGACGGCCATGTTGCTGCGCCCACCGCCGTCAGCATGGTGCATGCGGGTGTGCTGATGAAGCTGGGAGCGTTCGGCATCATCCGCGTGGGGATGGTCGTTCTGCCGGAGGGCGCGGAGTTCTGGATGCCCGCGCTCGTGGGGCTCGGCACGGTCAATGTCATTTACGGCGCAATCTCGGCGATGGGGCAGTCCGACCTGAAGTATGTCATCGGATACTCCAGCGTGAGCCACATGGGCTACGTGGTGATGGGCATCGCGACTCTGCACCCTCTTGGACTGGGTGGCGCGGTCCTGCAGATGTTCTCACACGGCGTCATGACTGCGCTCTTCTTCGCGGTCGTCGGCGTAGTCTATGACCGCACGCACACCCGGGACATGCTGGTGCTGGACGGTCTGGCGAAGCGGATGCCTGTGACCGCGGTGTTCTTCACCATCGCGGGACTGACGTCGCTGGGACTGCCCGGACTGAGCGGATTCGTGGCCGAGCTGCTGGTATTCCTCGGCCTGTTCAAGACATATCCGATCCTCGGCATGCTCGGCATAATAGGCGCGGCGATAACCGCCGTGTACATCCTGCGCCTGCTGGCGAAGGTGTTCTTCGGGCCGGTGAGTCCTCTGCCGGAAGAGGTTGAAGCGCAGCCGAGGACCGACGACACGGCAGGAATTCTTATGCCGGGCGGCGGCGTAGCCGTTGCGGTGGCGCAATCGCCCGCCGTTGTCCAGGAAGAACATATGGAGCCGATGGACGCCACGACGCAGGAGAAGCTCTCGGCAACGGTCCTGACCGCGTTCGTCCTGCTTGTGGGGCTTTTCCCGTTCCCGTTCATGCGCGTCATAAACGGCGGCGTGGCGGA
>CAZWDM010000116.1:0-6581 GCA_964632415.1 uncultured Dehalococcoidia bacterium
TGGTCTCGTCTCAGAGCTACACCATCCAGGTTACGACAAGCAACTCAGACATCGGGTTCAACAGTTCATGCTCTACTGGAACACGGTCCGCCTCTGTATCCCGGCGAACTTCGCACACGGCGTCGTATACGTTGTACGGTTGCGAAACGACAGGCGGGACAGTGACGGCAAGCCTCCGACGCGGGAGCACGACCGTAGACACCGACTCCCAGTCTGTAAAGGTTACTACTCCTGCCAACGGCGCACCTGACTTCACGAAGAACGCCTACAGCTTCTCGGTCAGGGAAGACGCGGCTAAGGGCGCATCCATTGACACGGTTTCAGCACCCGACCCCGATACCGGAGACACGGTGGAGTACTTTATCACTTCGTCTAGTCCTGAGTTCGCAATCGGACTGCACACTGGCGTCATCACAGTCGAGGTCGCACTCGACCACGAGACGAAACGGTTGTACACACTTTCCGTAGAGGCGCGCGATGGGAATGGCGGCGTAGATACGGCGACGGTTACCATCGTGGTGTCGGATGTCAACGAAGTGTCAATCGCAGGTCCAGCCGTTCCCTCCAGGGAGGGCGAGGACATGGTGTTCACGGTGAGCGCCGACTCTGCCGTGCTGAGTGACACGACGATCACATTTAACATCGAAAACTCGTCAACCGCAGCCTACCCTTCAGACTACCGGTTCGACTTCGAAGATGATTCGAAGCCGTGGACACTCACGATCCTCCGCGGCAATAGGACCGGCAGCATAGAAATCAAGACCAAAGACGGTGACGTTGATGAAGCCTACGAGACGGTGGTCCTAAGCCTAACTGCCGTCAGCGGCGATGTGGCGGTGGTTAATGGAGACACTACCAAAGTCACGGCTCAAGGTGTGATCGCCGACCAGATCGAGGTTGACGCCATCGTCGACAATGCGACCTCTACCATAGAGATCGACATGGAAGATGAGCCATCCAGCAGGATTGAGTTCAAGCTGAAGACAGCTCGGGGAACGTTCGACAACCCGTTCAAGAAGGACTACGACAGGCGTGCATATGTCATCAAGGTGGAAGCCAGGGAGGTCGGCAAGGCTGACTGGACGCCCGCGCGAATCATCGACACCCATACAGGGACTGGAGAAGTCAGAGGATACACCGGTGATCTAGAGGACTATGTGGAGTTTGGGGACGGGCAGGCCGTTTGGGTAGAGAAGACTGCCCCATCACATAGATATGTTCTTCTGGAAGCAGCCAAACCGTCATCATTCGTAGGTGACATAGCAAAGTACAGGATCACGATCTCTAAGCCTGACCTGGCCATAGTAGCTCATAGCGTGGCCCCGATGCCGACGGCACCCGCGTCGACGGGCACCATCAACTCTACGGTGACGATGCGCAACAGTTCCAAAAAGGACAATCTGGAAGAAGAGGATCGCGCATACATAATCGTCGTGCGTTGCGAGGGAACGGCGGGGTCGTCCAACCGGAGCTACCCTCTCACTCTACTTCGGTCTGGTAACGCCGACTTCCTGACAAGCAAGTCCAATGGCGACCTGAGCTTGGGAACAGTCTGCGAAGGCACCTCGCCTACTCGTTCCGATCAGATAACTTCCGTGACTGTCAAATTGTACTCAGAAGAAAAGAAACTCCCCGACCAGGTGGTACCGGTCACGCCTGCTCAGACCGCGTGGCCCTTCGCCGTCACAGACACATTGTGGCGCAAACAGTCCGAGATGATGGGTGGGTTGCAGTTGATGATGGACAAGCCCAGTTCACAATACTGGGGTCTTTGCACCTCAAGCTTTAGTCTGAAGATGACTCCTCTGACGACCGCCACGGTGGCAGCGAACGGGCACTCCCGGACGCCATTCGAGGCTATGTCAACTACCGGTCATTGCCAGGAGGACATGGGCACGTGGTATCAGGGCTCTCTCACTTCCGCGGCGGCCAGAAGTGATGTTGGAATGACACTGATGACTCCTGCGACCACCACATGCGGCATCATCGTGCCGGATAACGAAGGTGACGATGATGGTGAGAAAGACAAGGGCGACGAGGACGATGAACCTGACCTGAAGATTCAGGGCGATTGTCACGTAGGCGACCAAACGTATTCGAAAGCGGCTCCACCGGTACCTATGGGCTTGACGTACACGCCCACGACTATCTTCAAGCCTGGTACACAGAGTCCCAGCACGCTGGCCGCACTACTTGCGCCTAGGATCGAGTACTTTGTCGCAGACGCCGTTGGGGGGTCCACAGTTCGCTTCAAGATCGTAGGGGCAAGACCGCCAGAGGAGGGAGACGTCGTCCACAAGGTTGGCAGGACGACGGGCTGGACCTCAGGGGAAATCAGAGACTATGAAGATGACAAAGACGACCAGTGTCCCGGCAGTCAAGTAGGGGCAGGCGACAACAAAACCAGGGAAGGCTACCACCTTGAGTGTCTCGTCCGGGCTGAGTACACGTCCAGGGGTGGCGATAGCGGCGCCCCGGTGTTCGTCAAGACGGATAACCCTACTACCGACGACGTTGAGGTCATCCTCGTAGGAGTGCACTTTGGAGGGAGCGATACTACCGGTGGCACAGGCTCGTTTGTTCCTGTAGACCGGGTTTACGCAGAGTCTCTACGTCAAGGCTACGACTGGGACACGAATGGGCTTCGACCTGTACCAGCGTTGGAAGGTAACCGCGAGACCCTCTCAGTTCAAGATAACGGACCGACGATCAAGGCCACATTTGACGAGTTAGACTTCAGCCAAGGCTCCGGACTACAATATGTGGCCGTTCTGTACAGGACCTCAGGTGGTGTCCCAGAGCAGGTTCGGGATGTTGAAGGCAACACCTACTCTCGCGAGGTGTCGAGGGACACGCCCGGTCCCATAGCCGAATTCGACGGCGAGCGGATCCCGGCGGACAAGCGCAGCGGCACATTCTCGGTTAGGGTCAGTGTCTGTGCATACGACATCAGTCTCAATCCGCGCGTGTACCATTGCGGAAGCTACGGTACCGACGGCGGCAAGTCTGTAACCCCCGTGCCAGCGCCCGGTACGCCGACGGTGAGCCTACGGTCAGACGGTAAAGTGCGGGTCAGTTGGAAGACTGTGGCAAGCACAAACGAATACAAACTCGGCTACAGATTGGCCTCGTCCAACGGCGCGTGGACAGAGGCGGGTGGCGACAAGCTCACGACGACTGCTGCAAACGTTTCGGGCCTCACGTGCGGTACCGACAAGTCCTACGAGTTCAGAGTGCGCGCTCACGCCGACACGAGCGCGGCGAACAACCCATACGATGGTGGATGGGGATTCTGGTCCGGGCCTTCGGCCTCACTTGTAGTCACGTGCCAGGGTTCCGGCGGCACAGCTGAGGCGGAAGTCACTGCGACCGAGGTCGATGATTCGGGCTCCACTGCGGCGCCACCTCCCGAGAGGCTGGCGGCCAGTGCATCCGGCAGGAACACCGTGGAGTTGACGTGGCAGCCGGTAAATGGTTCAAGCCGGTATCGCGTCGAGTACAGCCCCAGCGGAGCCGACCAGTGGACGACCGCGATTGACAGTCTCTCAGAGACGCGGTGGACGGTTCCCCAACTGGCATGCGGAACATCATACGACTTCAGGGTGAGCGCTCACGGGGACGGGGCAACTTATACAGCCGATTGGGGTGCGCCATCCATAACCGCATCGACAACGACCGAGGAGTGCAACAGGCCTCCTGAATTCAGTCACTCAAGCTACTCGTTCTCAATTCTAGAGAGCGCGGCTGTAGGCACAGTAGTAGGAGAGGTATCGGCGACCGATCCTGACGAGGACGACACGGTCGCCTATTCAATCCAATCGGGAGACGAGGACGGCAAGTTCGATCTTATTGCCAACGCAACGTCCACGCGGATCGTGACCGCATCGCCGCTCGACTATGAGACGGCTGCATCCTACACACTGACCGTGCAGGTGAGCGACGGTAACGGTGGGACGGCGACGACATCGGTATCGGTCGCTGTTGTGGATGTTGCGGAGACTCCCGCCCCTGCGCCATTGAATCTTGGCGCGTCCATTGAGGACGACACATTCTCACTCACATGGACGGCCGTGACCGGCGCCATCAAATATGAGGCGCGGTACCGAGTGAAGGAGGCTGACGGTGAGTGGGCTGGCGAGGCCACCACTGAGGGCACGAGCGTTGCCTTCAGAACTGAAGGAGGCCCAGCCTGCGGAACAACCTATGAGTTTCGGGTAAGGGCATTCGGTGACGGCAAGGCGTTCGCAGCGGAGTGGGGCACATCAGCTGCCGTGTTCCTGAGGATGGGAGCTTGCAACACAATCCCTGAGTTCGCCGACGCGTCCTACGCATTCTCCGTGGGTGAAGACGCTTCCTTAGGTTACTTGATCGGCAAAGTTGTAGCCACAGATCCCGACGAGGGCGACACAGTGACGTACTGGTTCGGTGGAGGCAACGAAGACGGGAAGTTCGGCATCGAAGCTAAGACGGGCCAAATCACAGTTGCAGGCACCCTCGACTATGAGACGACAGCCACCTACACGTTGACAGTGGAAGCTATTGACGCCAGTGGCGGAACTGCTACTACCTCCGTGGCCGTCACCGTGACGGACGTCATTGAGACTCCTCCTCCAGCTCCGCAGAACCTCTCGGCCACTTCCACATCCGATTCTGTCACCCTCACGTGGGATGCCCCTAGCGATCCAACGATCACGGGTTACCAGATTCTGCGCAGGAAGCAGGGAGAGGAAAAACTGCAAGTCCATGTCGCCGACACTGGCAACACGGGGGCTTCTTACGTGGACACTAGCGTGGATCAGAACACGACCTACTTCTACCGGGTGAAGGCGATAAACGATGTGGGAGTCGGGAAGAGGTCGAATTCGGTGCGTGTCAAGACCGGTCAGTCGCCGTGAATTGAAGACGATAGGCGTCATTTGCACTACTGCCGAAAGAGCAAAGCAGCTTGGCTGCATTGAACGAAGGAGGCCGAAAGATGGGTGAGGGTCAATTTAGGCGCAAAGCATGGACTGGATTGGCATCGCTAGCAGTGCTGACGACCCTGCTGTTCGTCCACGCTTCGACGTCAACTGCCCATGCTCAAGAGCAGGTACCTGCTCCTCCTGGCGGCTGCTGGGGCGGAGCCTTGTCGGCCGACCCACTTCAGTGCTATGCCTTGGAAGAGGCGCAGAAGCAGGCTGTGGTTGAGGTAGAAGGGGTATACGACGCTGGCCCGATCCTCTACATCTACTTCAGCTTCCGAAGAGAGGGGTTTTGGTGGGATGACCTAGAACAGCTTCTGAGGGAAAAGGGACGGGAGTTCGCCGAGAACTTCCCGGACCGCGTCTCCTATGGCAGCTTCAATGTCCACTCGTGTTCTGGCCGCCAAGGTGATGAAGCTTATCGGAATTGCATTA
The DNA here is from genome assembly GCA_964632415.1 of uncultured Dehalococcoidia bacterium. Lineage (GTDB taxonomy): Bacteria > Chloroflexota > Dehalococcoidia > Lucifugimonadales > JADFKI01 > Bin90. The sequence goes on from CAZWDM010000116.1 coordinate 5,397, forward strand.
TAGACGATACGTTCGAGCACGGCGAGATTAGTCCGTGGTCCAGTCCTTATGAGGTGATCGACTTGGCATCAGGTGGCGCGGAAGCCCGTCATTCCAAGGGTGGCTGGGCATCATGGCGTCAGTTATGGCCGATAGGGGCATCGGGTGCAACTGGCGACTTCGATGTTTCGGGTGTGGATCTGACCAACATTCCCGAAGCGGATTGCACAGCCTCAAAGGGGTGGGCTGACACTAAGGGATGCACTGAATGGAAGGAGTTCCCTGGGTTTGGCATTGCCGGACTTCACATAGGAGGATGGGCAGATTGGTCTCATTTGTACGTGCAGGTCAAGGCATCTTCTGACGACGACTCGAGGATATCAGCAGCTAAACAGGAATACTTGAGACATTATGCTCTCGAAGATGACTACCTGACGGTGATCCCGGTCAAGTACGAATTTGGGGAGTTGTGGAAATGGACTGTCATCCTGAATCGTTTTGCTGTGTCCTCCGGCAATGGGTTGGGTGTTAAGGGAGCAAGAATCGGTATCAACCGCGGCGCGTATGACGTGACGCTATACCCGGTGAAAGACTTCCTTGTTGCTGACGGCGACGATCGGTCTACCAGGCGCGAAACGATTCATGTGTGGGCGACCGACGCTCAGAGAGTCGCTACTGCACTGCCGCAGCTTCTTCCCAAGTTGGGGATACCAGTTGATGCCGTAGGTGTTGTGGGACAGAATAATCAGGAGCGGCACATTGTGGTTCCAGAGCCACTTGAGATTGAACTGTCAAGGATCGGGGCGGACTCTTCCGACGTAGTGGCAGCCTCTAACCCATCGCTGAATAGTGGTAGGCCCGTAGGCCAGTCGACGTTCGACTTTGGCCTATCACTATGGTCGGTAGCCAGCGTAGGGAGCATTTTGGTGCTGACAATTCTCGGCTCCACAGCCTTGTTGCTACTGCGGCGGCGCGCCTCGCGATGAGACTCACCATGCGACATTCTGATAGACCGGTCTCCCGTGACATGGCTCGCCTGACGGATTCGAGAGGTCCGTCTTCGGCGATTTAGCGAATGGGCCATGGCCCTGAGGTCCTTTAGACGGGCCTAACTCCCTGAGGTCGTCCTGGCCGGAAAAACCCGGCAATTCACATACCCAGCCACAATTCAAAGATAGTTCTGCCTACCGTCAACTCAGGCCCACC
>CAZWDM010000117.1:0-6522 GCA_964632415.1 uncultured Dehalococcoidia bacterium
TGCGTCAGCATTGAAATCAATGTGGAACTGCTGCATGTAATGCGACGGCGCCCACGGTACGTTCCTCCATGAGTTGTTCCCGTAGCATGCCTCGTCTGCCTGCGCCACTATCTCCAGGAACAGGAAGTTCGGCTGAGGGAAAATGAACTTGACCGTGGTGTCGTCCACCTTTGCAATCTCGCCCACCTCGTTGCCTATTCTCATGAATACTGGCGCAACAGGGTTGAGATCCGTGTTGGTGATTACATTCTCATACTGCCACACGAAGTCGTCCGCGGTGAACGGCGCGCCGTCCGACCACTTCATGCCTTCACGAAGGAGGAATGTCCACTCTCTGCCGTCGTCAGAGACTTCCCAGCCCCTGGCGATAGCCGGAATAAACGAGAAGCCGTCCTGTGAGAAGCGTGCCAGCGATGCGCGGGACAGTCGGAAGAAGTTGCAGCCGTCCGCCGGTCCAAGGTAGAACCGCCGCACAGTGCCGCCATACTCGCCGATGCCGTCCTGAAGCGTCGGGATAATCATCGGCTGAGCGGGAATGCGTTCCCAAACGGGCGGAAGCGTGCCGGCCGCCACCTGCGCCGCAAGGTCAGGAGCCTCGCCAAGGTTCGACCTGACGACCTCGACTTCCTTCTCAACGATCTTCTGCACCTCGACGATCTTCTCGACGGGCACTTCGATGCGCTCGACCTTTACGACCTCTTTCTCGACCTCGACCTCGATCTCCTTGACTACCTCAACCTCTTTCTCCACCACCTTCTCAACTTCAACCTCTTTCACCACCTCAACGGGGACCTCGACCTCTTTCTCGACGACCTTTTCGACCTCGACGATCTTCTCAACGACCTGTGGTTCCGCAGCAGGCTGGGAGCCGCAAGCCATGATGATCGCCCCAAGTACGAACATCGCCGCCAAGAGCAACGCTGACCTCTTCATCTCTGACCTCTCTCGTTCTAATTTGACGGTGAATCCCGTCACTTCAATGTTTTTTGGGCGCACGTGTAGTCGCCCCTATACAAGGATTGTGATAATTTTCGTAGATACTAAGTACCGAATCCTGAAATGTCAAGTATGACACCCTGAAATACCTTGCACTCCTCTGGCAGAGTGCAGGCAGGCGTCAACCGCCAGGAGAGCTACACCAGGCGGTTGCCTATTCCTGGTTGAGCGTAGGCGACCGCATCGGCGGACCGTACTGCTCAGGCGTCAGGTGAATTACTTCCTTCTGGTAAACCTGCACCCTGTAGGAAAGGTTGTCGGCAATGAACAGCCGTCCATCGTCCGATACGGTAACTGACTTTGGCCGCCGCAGGTACTTCTGCTGCTCTATGTTCGACATATCCCGCAGTCGATTCGGCATGGCGTTCGTCAGCATATAGTCCCTTGCAATCTGCGAGAGTGTCGCATCGCCCAGGAACTTCTGCACGTACCGCGTCTCCGCGTTGAACATCTGCACGCGGTCATTGCCCCAGTCCGCAACATATATGTCGCCGTCGTCGTCCACCGTCACATCCGTCGGCCTGTTGAACTCACCGTCGCCGCAGCCGGAGCCGCCGAACTTGGCGATGAACTCACCGTCCCCCGAGAACTTCTGCACGCGGTCGTTTCGCCAGTCCGCGACATACACCGAGCCCTCGTCGTCCACACTGATTCCCCATGGCATATTGAGCCGGCCCTTGTCGCTGCCGAACTCTCCGAACGATGCTATGAACTCGCCGTCCTTCGTGAACTTCTGCACCCTGTGGTTCATCGTGTCGGAGACATACACGTTCTCCTCCGCGTCGAATGCGATGCCGCTTGGATGATCGAGCTGCCCCTGCTCACTTCCGGTCTCGCCCCAGCTGCCGAGGAATTCGCCTTCCCGGTCAAATGCCGATATGCGATTCAGATACTCGTCGGAAACGTAGATGTTCTCCTCCGAGTCCGCAATGATGGAGACAGGCCACATCAACTGCCCGTCCTCCTTACCCACTGAGCCGAATTGCCCGAGGTCTTCGTCCGAGTAACTGTACCTTCGCACAAGGGCCGCATTGTCCGCCCTGCAAAGAACGTACATCCGGTCTTCGTCGCCCAGCGCCACATCTATAGGGTAGTTAGTGAGGCGGCGCATCCCAAGCGTCTTTGCGAATGGGAACCCGCACCGCAGCAATCCATAAGGTCGTGCCATGACCAGCACCTCCGTTTTTCACTCGAATGGAGCATCCGATTCATAGCAGCCGGTATCCGGCTGCGAGCAAGGGCACCCCTAAGCCATCTGATATTCCCGCGTTGATACTATTAGTTGAAGCATTCGGCCAATATGGGTAGCGCTGTCTTCGAGTGCGTCATCCGAGTCGAAGCGCAAATCGCCCACCGCTTCCGCGTAGCGCATCAGTCCGGCACGCGTGTCGTCGCTGACTTCGACAGGTCCGGCCAGTTCCAGCGAGCGTTCCACAAGTTCCGCCGGCGGGCATGCATCGCCCTCACCGCTCATTCGCTCCACCAGATCGACCATACCCGGCTTGCTGAGGTCACCCACTTCGTTAACCGCGAAGTTCACGCGCTCGTTCAGGGTGCCCCCGTCAATCCACTCGTGGCCCGTATGCCAGCCCTCAACAGTAGGCGGGTCGAATAGCTGCTGGCCCATCAGTTTGGCTGTTCCTGAGTAGTTCACCAAGCCCGGAGTCGGCTCGCGGAATGTGCCAACCAACTTGATAACGCCTGTTATCAATTCGACCGGGCTTTTTACCTTCCTGAAGCGCGCCGCCTTGAAGAAGTCCGAGTTGAAGAGGGTGCTCAACATCGCCCGAATCTCGCCGCCTGAGTCCAGGTAGGCCGCAACCAGCTCGTTGATGGCTTCCTGATCCCGCGGAGGCACTGTGTTCCACGAGGGCACCTGCGGCTCGTCCGCGACGAAGAAGTTGTACATGTGCCTCGCGATGAATCGCGCCGTTGCCGGCTGTTCCACGATGACTTCGATGATGTCGTCGCCGTTCAGGTTTCCTGACCGCCCGAGGAAGGTCTTCTCGCCGTCGTCGTGATCTTCTTCCAAGAACTTGAATGGCGCAGGATAGTACCCATGGGGATACAGGGGTATGGGCTGCTCAAATGTCCAGCCGGTGAACGCCCTCGACGCGTCCTTGATGTCCTGCTCCGTGTAATTGCCAACGCCCATCGAGAATAGCTCCAGCAACTCGCGGCCCCAGTTCTCGTTCGGTTCGCCGTTGTGGTTCTCATTGTTGTCCAGCCAGAAAATCATCGCCGGGTCCCTGGCTAGCTCCAGCAAAATAGTCCGCATATCGGTCATGCCCACATTGCGGAACATGTTCACCTGGTTCACGGAAGACATCACATGCTGGTTCTTCGTAACGCCAGTAGCGAAGACATGGTGCCAGAACAGCGCCATCTTTTCCTGCAACGGTCGCTGCGAGTTCAGCATGCGGTACATCCATATGCCGGCGAAGATTGGGTATCCCTCGCCGCCGAAATATCGTTCCAGGATGTCCTCGTCGATGTCCGGCAACCGTTCCGGGTTTACCAGGTCGTCGACAACATTCTCGTATCCCTTCGCCACCAGCTCATCCAGTTCGCTGCGACTCGCCCCGAATCCCGCGCGCCGCATAAGGTGTGCCATTTGTGAAAGTTCTTTGCTGCTGCCCATTGGGTATCCTCCCGCGTCGATATATACCTTCAGCCGCCAGTTTATCATTCTGTCGCGATTTCATGTAGCCGCCGCGGCTGAATTCCAGCCAACAAGCGCCCGCATCTGCAAGAGATCCCCCGAAATGCGCACTCAGTCGAATATGGCGAGTATAGATGGCCGAATCTGCTATCCATCTCCCACGGCGACTACCCACACGTCCACGCCACGCCTGGGGTTGCCCCTGGTGATGACGTTGAACGCCGTGTCATTGATGTAGATCAGGCGATCGTCGAGCGTGATCCTGATCTGCAACCCATAGATCGCCGTGGAGTCGATGTCGTCCGACGCGTACGGGACAGAGAAATCGACCGGGAATCGCTCAGGGTTGCGGATGGTCTGCGATGCAATCAGCGTTGATGCAGCGTCCTGGTAGGAAACGTCCCGCACCTGCACAGTCACCACGGCGCCCTCTGGTATCGCGGGATCTCCGTCATAAGTTATCGTGCCGCTCACGGCGCTGCCCAGGTAGCCGCAAGCTACCGCGACAGAAATCGCCGCAGCAATCAGGAATATGGCAAAGACTGCGCGCACTTCGAAGCCTTCCTCGTCGGCCGCGCCTGACTACGTTGCCGTCAGTCCCCCATCAACCACAAGCTCCGCCCCCGTGATGTACGACGCCTCGTCCGATGCCAGGAACAGCACGGCGTTCCCGACCTCTCCCGTCTCGCCCCGTCTCCCCATCGGCACGCGGTCCATCAAGGGACTCTGCAGGCCCTGATTTCGGGCTGCGCTCGACGAGCGCATCGGCGGCATCACGCCCGGATGCACCGAGTTCACCCGTATCCCGTCCTGCGCGTACTGCACCGCGGCGGACTTTGTCACGATGCGAACCGCGCCCTTCGATGCGTTGTAGCCCATGTGATTTCCGAGATTACCCACGATGCCGCTGATCGACGAGATGTTAACGATCGAGCCGCCACCGGCCGATTGCATATGCGGAATCACGCTCTTCATCCCCAGGAAGACGCCCCTTGCATTGATTTCCATGAAGGTGTCCCATGCCTCGGTGCTCATCGTGTCCGGGTGGTGAGTTCCGCTGATTCCGGCGTTGTTCACCAGGATATCAACCTTGCCATACCGCTCCACCGTTGCGTCCACCGCCGCATCCCAGGCGTCCTCGCTGGTAACATCCAGGTGCATGAACACGGCGTCGCCACCCGACTCGGCGATCTCCGCCTCCACCTGCCGCCCCAGGTCCTCCGACACATCCGCTATGACCACCTTCGCGCCCTCGCGCGCGAATATCCGGCACTCCTCCGCGCCCATGCCGCTCGCGCCGCCCGTAATGATCGCAACCTTGCCCTCAAGACGCATGATTACCCTCAACCTTCAGAACAGAATCCTGTATATCAATGTAAGTTCTTCTATGTAGCAGTCCAACCGCCGTCCACTACCAACTCAGCCCCGGTTATGTACGACGCCTCGTCCGACGCCAGGAACAGCACCGCATTGCCGACCTCTTCGCGCCTTCCGGGCCTGCCCATGGGCACATCCCGAAGCATCTCGTTCCGTATCTCCGGCGTGTTGGCCGCGGAAGTGAGCATCGGCGGCATCAGCCCCGGATGCACCGAATTAACGCGAATGCCGTCCTGTGCGTACTGCACCGCCGCCGACTTCGTGACGATGCGCACCGCGCCCTTCGACGCGTTGTAGCCCATGTGCGTCGTTCGCTGCCCGACCATACCCGATATCGACGATATGTTAACGATGGAGCCACCGCCCGACTTCTGCATCTCGCCAATGGCTGTTTTCATACCGAGGAACACGCCCTTCGCGTTGATATTCATCAAGGCGTCCCAGTCCTCAGCCCGCAGTTCGTCCGGCGTGTTACCTTTGCCGATGCCGGCGTTGTTCACAAGCACGTCCAGCTTGCCATACCGGGACACGGTCGCCTCGACCGCCGACTGCCAGTTTTCCTCGCTCGTGACGTCCAGCCGCACGAACACAGCATCGCCGCCGGATTCGGCTATCTCCGCCTCCAGCTGCTTTCCCTCCTCCTCCAAGATGTCCGCGATGACCACCTTTGCGCCCTCGCGGGCGAATATCCGGCACTCCTCCGCGCCCATTCCGTTCGCGCCACCCGTAATAATCGCCACCTTGCCCTCGAGCCTCATAACGCACCTCTAATCATTCACATGTTGCCGTGCATTCACAGAAACGCCATCGATGATACCTGATTGCTGACACCTGACCGCTGTCTCATGCCGCCGAAAATCCACCGTCCACGACAAGTTCCGCCCCAGTGATGTACGACGCCTCGTCCGACGCCAGGAACAGCACCGCGTTCCCAACCTCCTCGCGACGTCCTGCTCTGCCCATTGGAACTGCGGCAATCAATGCATCCCGGCTTCCGGGACGCTGCGCCGCAATCGAAGCGCGCATCGGCGGCATCATGCCCGGATGCACCGAGTTCACCCGAATGCCGTCCTGCGCATACTGCACTGCCGCCGACTTGGTGACGATGCGAACCGCGCCCTTCGACGCGTTGTAGCCCATGTGCACCTGCGACTGGCCGACGATGCCGGATATCGACGAGATGTTCACGATCGCTCCACCGCCCGCCTTCTGCATCTCCGGAATCGCGTACTTCATCCCGAGGAACACGCCTTTCGCGTTGATGTTCATCAGGTCGTCCCAGTCTTCGGTGCGCAGGCCTTCCGGCGTGTGCGGCCTCGCGATGCCCGCGTTGTTCACCAGCGTGTCCAGCTTGCCGTACCGTGCCACCGTCGCCTCGACAGCCGCCTGCCAGTCATCCTCGCTCGTGACATCCAGCCGCACGAACATCGCTTCTCCGCCGGCTTCGGCAATCTCCGCCTCCACCTGCTTGCCCTCTTCTTCCAGGA
>CAZWDM010000118.1:0-6385 GCA_964632415.1 uncultured Dehalococcoidia bacterium
ACCGTCTGAGTACAGGGCACAGTCTCAGTCGAGCAGCGGATTGTAATAGCTCGGCTACGGCGTGCGGCGGGCAGTGAATGATGACGCCGGGGTACTTCGCCAGCTCCGGCCTCTCGAAGCCTTGCGGGATGAAACAGCCGCAGGGCAGCGGAATCCTGCCGCCGGCCATTGACGAGGCGAAGTCCCTGAGAACGATGTCCGAGTTCTCAGGAACATACTCCTACGGGAGACTTGAATCCAGGAGAATGTCGAATGATGAACGACAACCCGAACATGGTGCCCGTGCTGGACAGCGAGGGCAGGCCATTGATGCCTACCAAGCCGTCCAGAGCCAGGCGCTGGACGCTACAAGGAAAGGCGCGCAAGCGCTGGATGAAGGGCGTGTTTTGCGTCCAGATGGTGGATGTTTCCGCCGATGCCCCCGATGTTCAGATTGACGGTGTGCAGCTCAACATCGACCCGGGAGCGAAGACTACGGGGCTGGCGGTGGTGAGCGAGACGCCCAAAGGACGCAGGGCGCATACGCTCATCGAGCTTCGGCATCGTGGAACACGCATACGAAACAGAATGGACAGGCGCAGGGCGTTTCGGCGTGGCAGGCGCAGCCGGATACGCAACCGGCAGCCCAGATTCGACAACCGCGCTCGGCCTGCGGGCTGGCTCGCGCCCTCGATGCTGACGCGACTTTCCAACACCGAGACCTGGATACAGCGGCTTGCAGCGCTGTTTCCCATAACGCAGGTCGGAGTAGAGACGGCTAGGTTCGACACGCAGTTGATGCAGGATGCAGAGGTGTCCGGCAAGGACTACCAGCATGGGGAGCTTGCGGGCTGGCAGATAAGGAACTACGTCTTCCACCGCGATGGGCGCAGGTGCGCCTACTGCGGAACCGCAAGGGCAGAGCGCTACGAGCTGGACCACATCGTTCCGCGCTCTCGCGGCGGCACGGATCGCGTTCGCAACCTCGTGGTGTCCTGCCAGTCCTGTAACATCGCCAAGGGCAACTTATCGGCCGAGGACTTCCTCACGGGGAAGCCCGCCAGACTGGCGAAGGTTCGTGGCGTGATGCGCTCACGCCTCGCGGACGCCAGCCAGATGAACATCATCGTACCCACGCTCATCGGCAGGTTGGAGCAGATGGGACTGCCCGTATCTATCCACGATGCCTACACGACAAGCTGGACACGCAACAGGTTGGGCATCCCGAAGACGCATGTGAACGACGCGCTGTGTGTCGGGGCTCCCGACGCGCTGGGAGTCGTACCAGAACGAAAGATGTTGGTTCGCGCCACAGGACACGGGGACCGCCAGATGCTCAGGCCGTCGGACCGCCACGGCAATCCGCGCGGCCGGGGATACCGCGACTACTGCGCGCTCGACTGTCAGCGGCAGGGCTATACACGGTGCCCCGGTCATCGTTCCCGCAACAAGCTGCTCTGGGGCATCGCCTCCGGCGACCTCGTGAGAATCAACCATCCCAGGGGCGGCGTCCTTCAGGGCTATGCTGTACTGGACAAGAAACGCGGCAGAGTCGCGGTTACGCATGACGGCAAGCCCGTCAGCGTGATGGCGAAAGAAGCCACGCTGCTGGCGCACAACCACGGCTACCGAGTATCAATAGAAACGAACGAATAAGGAAAGGAATTATTGTGCAGATTACTGGCGGAAATGACTATTGTGGGCAAACCGCCGATTTCGTACAAAGCGGAAGGATGACAACGATGAAAGTTACGTGCTACACGGATACGCTCATGCGGCTGCTTGCGGGCGCGCTGAGCAGGAACTACAGGCCCAACGTCAGCTTGTCCACTTCGAGCGCGGGCCTGGCGGTTGGTCACACCCACGGGCTGGTCAGCGCGATCTGCGTGGATGATGCGAACGTCGAGGAACATGGAGGTATCACTGTGCCGTCGAGTCAGTTGATGGACGCGGCAGTTGCACTCAAGACGCCTAAGTTGGAACTGGAGAGTGTGGAGGACGAGCGGGAGGAGGGTGTGAGGTGGCTCAAGATAAAGGGCAAGACAGGAGAAATTACAATTCGCGGGCTGAATGTCGAGCCGAAGAGTATGCCGCACACCGAGATCTGCATTGATGCCGACGGCGACTTCATTCTCACAGACTACGACATCGAAGGGCAGGCGGCCATGGTGAGGCTGGAGAGCCTGCTCACAATCGATGGACGCACCATACAGGATGTGGCAATGCTCGTTGCGACAGTTGCGGCGCAGGATGACTCACGGCCTGAGCTCACCGCGGTGAGGGTGGAGGCGAACGGTTGCGAAGTCCGATTCGTAGGAGCGGACGGGTTCCGCCTCGGCTTGCTCAATGCGAAGCTGACACGTCCTGTGAAGGAGAGCGTCAAATTGAACCTGCGAGCGGAGAGTTTCAAGGAACTTGCGCTCCAAAACCCGGACAGCGTGGAGCTGCTGGTGGCGCGGGAGAGCGGCAAGCCTGTTCTGCGCCATCAAAGCGGGATGGTTCTTGGCGACGCGATGACCGAGAAGTATCCAAACTACGAGAATCTCATCCCGCAGGCCGACCTGGTCACCACGACGGTTAGGGTTGACAGTTCTTCCCTGCTTGAAGGAATGGCTCTGGCCGCGCTGCGACCATTTGACGGCAGCGGTGTGGCCATGGGTGTGCCGGAAGGCGCTACGAACTGGCTGCGACTGGAGGGAGAGAACAGGCTAGCCGGTAGAGCTGTGCGGGAAATCAAGGCGGAAATCAAGGGACCTGGAGCGACCGTTTACTTCGATCCCAAGTTCTTCCGGGAAGCTCTGGATTATCTCGATGAATGTGTGGATCTGAGTTTCACGAACGAAGCCCTGAAACCAATCAGGATGACAACATCAGGCGACATCAGCTACACCCTGATTGTGATGCCGATGGTCGTGCCCTACACGCGCCAATAAGCCCGACAGAGATTGCGAGCTGATGATAGCGGAAGTTGCAACAGGCGACGCGGCCTGTTGCACGTCAGAATGAGGACAATGCTGTGGAGGGCATTCTGCCGGATACAGCCAGATCATGCAGATAGAACCAGGGAGCGGATAAATGAAATTCTCGTGCATACAGGAAAACCTTGCTCGCGCGCTTGCTGTCGTGAGACGCGCCGTGTCGAGCAGGTCCACAATCCCAGTGACGCAGAACGTCCTCCTCACCGCGGAGAACTCGGTTCTCAGCATTGCGGCGACGGATCTCACCATGACAATGACCAGTGTGATCGGAGCCAATGTTGAGGAGGAAGGGTCAGTGACGGTGCCGGCGAGGCTGCTCGCGGACTTCGTAAACTCGCTACCGGTGGAGCGTATAGACATTGAATCCACGAAGAGTCCACTGGGAGTGCATGTGGAGTGCGCCGGCTTTGAATCAAACATAAGCGGAAGACCCGCAGAGGACTTCCCGCCAATCCCGACCGTGACAGACGGACATGTTGCGGTCGTCAATCCGAAGGATTTCCAACAGGCGATCTCGCAGGTCGTCTTCGCGGCCGCTTCCGACGACAACCGGCCCGTGCTGACCGGGGTATTCGGAGAGGTCGAGGGCAACGACATGAAGCTCGTTGCGGCCGACGGCTTCAGGCTTGCGGTCACGTCGGTGGTGCTTTCGGATACGCCGGCTGAAGGCTTTGAATTTCTCGTGCCGGCCCGAACTCTCTCTGAGGTTGGGCGGCTGTTGAACAACCAGGAGAGCGACGTGGAGTTCACTGTGACGCCAAGAAGGACGCAGGTGGTCTTCCGGCTTGATGAGGTGGAGATAGTATCGACCCTGCTGGCAGGCAAATTCCCCGCATACTCGAACCTCATTCCGGCCGCTCACTCGACGCAGATATGCGCCAACAGTGATGACTTCAGGAGAGCGACACGAACTGCGTCAATCTTCGCCCGGGACAATGGCGGCATCGTCAGACTTCAGTCGGAAGGATCGGGTGGAGGGGAAGAGTTTCTGCGAATATCTGCGCAGAGTGATGAGATAGGCGACAACAAGGGTGTAATACCGGTGAGAATTGAGGGTGAGACAGAGTCAAAGATAGCCTTCAATGTGAACTATCTGACAGACGTCCTGGACGTAGTCCAAGGTGAAGTGGTGATGGAACTCTCCTCGGCGGCAAGTCCCGGAGTTGTCAAGCCGGGCGACTCTGATGACTACAAGGTGGTGATTATGCCAATGTTCGTCCAATGGCAATAAAGCAGGCCATTTAGGAATGAACGATGAGGCCCCTGCGCTCGCAGCGCGGGGGCTTCTTGCGTGATGAACGGGCTATTTTACAGGAGAATGAAATGAGCAATATGAAAGAGATAACGGTTCCGCTGAATCGCCTGAAGGTAGCGGAGCACAACGTCAGGAAGACGCCGGCAGACGCTCTGTCGGACGCGGAGCTGAAGGCATCTCTTGCGTCGTTGGGTCTGCTCCAGAACCTCGTTGTCCACGAGGACGAGATGGACGAAGGGTACTATGGCGTGGATGCCGGCAGGCGCCGTGTGACGCAACTACACGAACTTGTCGCAGAGGGTGTATTCAGCGAGGACATGCCCATACACTGCGTGCTCATCGAGGATGCCTCGATTGCCACGGAGGTGTCGCTTGTCGAGAACACGATGCGAGCCGACATGCATCCCGCCGACCAGGTGGAGGCGTTCGCGCAACTCGTGCGCGAGGGTAGCACTGTTGCGGAGATCGCCATGAGATTCGGCATGGCTGAGCGGGCAGTGGAGCAGCGGTTGCGACTGGGCAACGTTGCGCCCGAGCTTATGCAGGCGTACCGGGAGGGAAAGATCAACCTGGAGACGCTGAAGGGGTTTGCGGTCACGCCAGATCACGACCTCCAGCTCGCGGTCTGGAAGCGCATGAACTCCGAGGAGGGATATTACTACAACTCCTACAACATCCGGAACATGCTGCTTGAGAGTAAGGTGCAAGGCAACTCACGGCTAGCGCGCTTCGTGGGAATCGACGCCTACGAGGAAGCTGGAGGAACGATTCTGCGCGACCTCTTCGCCGACGAGGACGACAGAGGGCTATGGCTTGACGACTACGACCTGGTTCTGCAGTTCGCCGAGGACAAGCTCAAGGCGGCGGCGGAAGAGATAAAGGATGACTGGCGCTGGGTCGAATACTCCTTGGGCTTCGGCTACGAGGATGAGGCGAAATACAGGAAGGTCTTCCCGACGCGGGGCGAGCTGACGGAGGACGAGCGGGCGGACTACGATGGACTGATGGACGCCCGCGACCTGATTCTGCAGGATGGGCTGAACAACGAGGTTCGCGAGGAGTATGAGGCCATCAGAGCGAAGATACAAGAGTACCAGGAACTCAAGAGGGAGCGCGACTTCTTCTCGGATGAACAGCGCAAATTCGCCGGCTGCATGGTCACAATAGATTACAACGGCCGGCTGAAACTGGTCGAGGGACTCGTGAAACCGGGTGACATCCCCAAGGGTGAAGGTGGTAGCGACAGTGGTGGTTACAAGGACGCCGACACCATCGTTCGGGAGAAGGCCGGTTACAGCAAAAAGCTCATGGACTTGATGCGCGACGAACGAACCAAGATCGTGCGGTCACACCTGTCGGGCGCCTTCCCCGAGGCGTTCGATCTCCTGTTGTTCCAGATGGCGCGGGAGATTTTCTGTGTGGAGAGGTACTACAACCAGCCGCTCGACGTCGAGCTCTTCCGATATGGCAGCCGGCACGACGCGAGTGACTCGATAGATGTCGGAACGTTGGCAACCGACTGGGCGAGCGAGGCAGACGATGGCGTCGCATTTGAGAAGATGCGCTCACTCAATGACGAAGATAAGCAAAAGCTATTCGCCGCCTGCGTCGCCATCACTTACAAGGGCCAGCTGACGATCGACGCGGGCGTCAAGCCCGAGGTTGAGCAGGTCGTTGACGATCTCGGTATAGACTTCGCCACCCGGTTCCGACCCACTGTGGACAATTTCTGGGGCAGGCTGACAAAGGGACGTATGCTGGAGATTGCAGAGGAGACGCTGGGCGCGGAGTGGGCGGATGCTCACGCGGGAGACAAGAAGGCTGTGCTGGCGCAGGCGATGGAGGATGCTTTTGCCGACGGCGACGATGTGCCAGAGGGCGTCACCCCGGAGGGCCGTAAGGCGGCGCTCGCATGGACACCCGAAGGATTCGTGGCGGATTAGTCATTAATTTTGGTGGAGGGTAAGCCTCTGCTTTAGTGGAGCAGGGCTGACCTCTTCCTAGCTCAGCTACGTGTTAAGAGTTACCAGGTGTGAGGCTTTGTACAGAAAAGCAGGTTTGCACAATAACTAACTGGTCTCGCACAGTAATGTTGATGCTCGGAACTAGTGTGACCGGCTAGACGTAAAGGGTGATGAGTTTCGGCTCACCACCCTTTCCTATTGAGAAATAT
>CAZWDM010000119.1:0-4612 GCA_964632415.1 uncultured Dehalococcoidia bacterium
AGGATAGAGAGGATTCTATTGCCCCCTCCCTAACCCTCCCCCCAAGGGGGAGGGGAAATGAAATGGATAATCGACACACTGGCAAGACATTCAGGAGTGTGCTAAATGGCTCAAGGCGGCAACGACTTCAATGCAATCAGAATCTCGCTGGCCTCGCCGGAGCAGATCAGGCTCTGGTCGTACGGCGAGGTGGTCAAGCCTGAGACCATCAACTACCGGACGCTGCGTCCGGAGAAGGACGGGCTGTTCTGCGAGCGCATTTTCGGGCCTACGAAGGACTGGGAGTGCTACTGCGGGAAGTACAAGAAGATACGGCACCGCGGCATTATCTGCGACCGCTGCGGAGTGGAGATTGCGCGCGCGAAGGTGAGGCGCGAGCGGATGGGACACATCCAGCTTGCGGCACCGGTGGCGCATATCTGGTTCTCCAAGGGCACGCCGAGCCGGCTTGGCCTGATGCTCGACCTTTCCCCGAAGAACCTGGACAGGGTGCTTTATTTCGCGCAGTACCTGATCACGAATGTGGACAGGGAGATGGTCGCGGACGAGGTTGACCGCCTGCAGAACGGTCTTGAGGCCGAATTAGAGCGGATGGAAGTGAAGCTGCTCGAAAAGACCGAGGAGATCCAGGCGAAGATAGACGGCGCGGAGGAGAGCGGCCTTTCAGAGGAAGAGCAGGAGGCGCTCCGACAGCAGATCGGAGAGCTGAATCTCGCCTTTGAGGAAGAGCGCGACAACCTGGATAACGAGATACAGGACCAGATCGACGACATGGAAGGGCTTGCGGTCGGCGGACTGCTGACGGAGAGCCGCTTCCGCGACCTTCGCGACAGCTGTGGCGAGGTGTTCGAGGCGGGCATGGGCGCCGAGGCGGTGCTCGAACTTCTGCGGGGGATTGATCTCGACGATATGCGGGACGCGCTGCAGGAGGAGATTCGCACGACTTCGGGCCAGAGGCACAAGAAGGCGGTCAAGCGGCTGCGCGTGGTGGAGGCGTTCCGCAAGAGCGAGAACAAGCCGGAGTGGATGATATTCACGATGCTGCCGGTGCTGCCGCCTGAGCTTCGGCCGATGGTGCAGCTGGACGGCGGCAGGTTTGCCACGAGCGACCTGAACGACCTGTATCGCAGGGTTATCAACCGCAACAACAGGCTGAAGCGGCTGATCGACCTGATGGCGCCTGAGATTATCGTGCGCAACGAGAAGCGGATGCTGCAGGAGGCGGTGGACGCGCTGGTGGACAACGGCAGGCGCGGCAGGGCCGTCGCGGGCAGCCATAACCACAAGCTGAAGTCGCTGTCGGACCTGCTGCGAGGGAAGCAGGGACGCTTCCGGCAGAACCTGCTGGGCAAGCGCGTGGACTACAGCGGACGCTCGGTCATCATCGTAGGACCGGAGCTGAGGCTGAACGAGTGCGGACTGCCGCGCAAGATGGCGCTGGAGCTGTTCAAGCCGTTCGTGATGAACAAGCTGGTGATAAACGGATACGCGCACAACATAAAGAGCGCGAAGAGGCTGGCGGAGAGCGAGCGGCCGGAGGTGTGGGACATACTGGAGCGCGTGGTGCAGGACAGGCCGGTTCTGCTGAACCGCGCCCCTACCCTGCACAGGCTCGGCATCCAGGCGTTCCAGCCGGTGCTGATCGAGGGCAACGCGATAAGGCTGCACCCGCTGGTGACGACGGCGTTCAACGCGGACTTCGACGGCGACCAGATGGCGGTGCATGTGCCGCTGTCGAAGGAAGCCGTGTGGGAAGCGAAGCGAATGATGATGAGCACGAACAATATGCTCGCGCCGAGCTCGGGAGAGCCGATCGTTTCGCCGACGCTGGACATGGTGCTTGGCTGCTTCTACATGACGCAGGCGCTGGAAGGCTCACGAGGCGAGGGACGCGAGTTCGCGGATATCGAGGACGCGCGGCTGGCGTACGAACTGGGTCAGCTCGAATTGCGCGCGCTGGTGAAGGTGCGCAGCGAGGGGGATGACGCCTGGATGGAGACGACGCCGGGCCGGATCATTTTCAACGATGCGCTGCCGGCTGAGCTGGGCTTCTACAACGAGGTCATAGACAGGCGCATGCTGAACGAGATTACATCGGAGTCGCACCAGCTGATGGGCAACGAGGGGACGGCGGACGTCCTGGACAACATCAAGGACATGGGCTTCCACTATGCATCGAAGTCGGGCGTGACCATCGCGATCAACGATGTGGAGGTGCCGACGCAGAAGCAGAAGATCATCGAGGAGGCGGAGGGCAAGATCGCCGAGCTGGATGACATGTACATGGACGGGCTAGTTACGGACAACGACCGCTACAACCAGACGATCGGCATCTGGACGGATGCGAACGACAACCTGACGACGGCTGTGGAGCACAACCTGAGCAGGTACGGCGGGACGAGCCGCGGCTCGATGAGCAATGCGGGAATCGGCCTGTACATGATGGCGACTTCGGGTGCGAAGGGTAACATCGCGCAGATCAAGCAGATGGCGGGAATGCGCGGGCTGATGTCCGACCCGCACGGTCGGATCATCGAGAGGCCGATCAAGTCGAGCTTCCGCGAGGGGCTGAGCGTGCTGGAGTACTTCATCTCGACGCACGGCGCGCGGAAGGGACTGACGGACACGGCGCTGAGGACGGCGGACAGCGGGTACATGACGCGCCGGCTGATCGACGTGGCGCAGGAACTGATAATTCTCGAAGAGGACTGCGGCACTCCCGAGGGACTGCTGATAGAGACGGAGAGGCAGGAGTCGGTGCTGCCGCCGTTCGTGGACAGGGCGAAGAGCCGCTATGCAGCGGAGGCTGTGGCGGACCCGAACACCGGCGAGATAATCGTGGAGCGGAACGAGCTACTGTCGCTCGAGGTGCTGGCGAAGGTCGTCGAGGCGGGGGTGACGCATGTGATGGTGCGGTCGCCGATCAGGTGCGAGGCGGAGCGCGGACTGTGCCGGATGTGCTACGGGCTGTCGCTTGCGACCTGGAGGCCGATAATGGTCGGCGAGGCGGTGGGCATCATCGCGGCGCAGAGCATCGGTGAGCCGGGAACGCAGCTGACGATGCGTACCTTCCACACGGGCGGTATCGCGGGATCGGACATCACGAGCGGTCTGCCGCGTGTGAACGAGCTGTTCGAGGCGCGGGTGCCGAAGGGTGAAGCGGTGCTGTCGGAGATAGACGGGACTGCGACGGTCAACGAGACGACCGAGGGCAGAATCGTCGAGGTGGCGAATACGGAGACTTACGCGGACGAGTACATCCTGCCGGAGGGCAGCAGCCTGATGGTGGGCGACGGTGACCTGGTGAGCATCGGCGATACGCTGGCTGCGCTGGAGATCGACGAGGAGTCCGAAGAGACGGCACTGATGCCGAACGACATCCTGGCGCGCGTGTCGGGTGTGGTCCATGTGGACGGGGATACGCTGTCGATAAGCTGGACAGACGAGGACAAGCGCGAGTACCAGATACCGGCGGCTTCGACGCTGATAGTGAGTTCGGGCGCCAAGGTGTCCGCGGGCGACCCGCTGACGGCGGGGCCGAAGAGTCCGCAGCGCATCCTGAGCCTGCAGGGTCGCGAGGCTGTGCAGCAGTACCTGATCGACGAGGTGCAGAACGTGTACCGGTCGCAGGGCGTGACGATACACGACAAGCACATCGAGGTGATAATCTCGCAGATGCTGCGCAAGGTGAAGATCGAGGACTCCGGGGACACCAACCTGCTGCCGGATGACGACATCGACCGCAAGCAGTTCGAGGAGATCAACGCGGCGGTGCTGGCGGAGGGAGGCGAGCCGGCGACGGCAAGCCCGGTGCTGCTGGGCATCACGCGGGCGTCGCTGAAGATGGACAGCTTCCTGTCGGCGGCATCGTTCCAGGAGACGACGCGGGTGCTGACCGAGGCCGCGGTGAACGGCGAGGTCGATTTCCTGCGCGGACTGAAGGAGAACGTGATCATCGGCAGGCTGATACCTGCGCGGCTTGACCTGACGGAAGAGGGCCGGGCGTTCCTGGACATTCCGGAGGACGAGGAAGAGATCGATCCGATCAGCATGCTGACCGGACCGGTGGACGAGTTCGAGTCGGAGATGGCGCAGGGGCCGTTCGGGATGGGCATGGAAAGCCAGCCGGAGGACTTCGCGGCAGCGGACGGCATGGGTACAGAGGATCTGGTGGAGGAGCAGGCGCCGGTCGGCGACGACTAGGGCGGCTTCCCGTCCTTTGGCCTGTCCTCAGACAGGCTCTGGACGAACGGAAAAACTAAATCTGTACACGGAATAGGCAGGATGGACGGGATGCTGTGGAGACGGTGTCCCGTCCATCTTGTATTATGAAGTCCAACTATGAGGCAATCTAATCGGATGCAGTTTGACGGAGGAGTTGAATCTTGGCAGTAAACGGGACATCCCACAATGGAACGGCAGTCAAGGATGCGGCCACCGCCGTCATGGAGCTGCATCTGCAGCTAACGGACTCGAACCTGATTGCCGAGCTATCGGCATTCGCTGAGGGAGAGGAACGCGAGGAGTTCGCAATCTCCGCGTTGAAGATCGGCACGATCGCGCTGCGACAGGCGCAGGGCAGGATTGACGCGGATACTGTGCGGCATGAGGG
>CAZWDM010000119.1:4712-6232 GCA_964632415.1 uncultured Dehalococcoidia bacterium
GCATGGCGAGGTCGGGGAGAGCCTGGAAACTCGCATCGGCGAGGTAGTCGGCGAGTTTTCGCTGGACAAGAAGGATTCGGCGCTGTCGCGTCTGATGGATCGCGTGGAGGGAGCGCAGCAGAAGATCACCCGTGAGTTTTCGCTCGATGAGGAAAACACGGCACTTGCGAGAATGCAGAAGAAGCTGCTGAGTGTGCTCGATGAACAGCAGCAGACGAATGCGCGTTTCCAGGAAGAAGTAAAGATCGCGCTAACCGAGATGAACACGCGGAAAAAAGAGGCGGCAAAATCAACGCTGCATGGTCTCGAATTCGAGAATCAGGTGTACGGTTTTGTCAACGACCTGAACCTGAATACGGGGGACGTCGTAACGCAGACGGGGAATCAATCCGGCGATTTTGGGCGCAGCAAGAAAGGCGACGTGGTCATACAGCTTGGTCCAGAGCATGTGGCTGCCGGAACGCGGATTGTGATTGAAGCTAAGGACGACAAATCTTACACCGTTAGCGGCGCGCTATCCGAGTTGGAAGAGGCTAAGAAAAACCGAGACGCGAGCGTAGGGTTGTTCGTTTTTTCGTCCAATTCCGCTCCGGCCGACCTGGAGGCGTTCAAGCGTTATGGAGACGACCTGATAGTGGTCTGGAACGCCGAGGATCCGACTTCCGACGTGATACTCGAGGCCGGTGTGTCTGTTGCGAAGGCGCTATGTGCGCAGTCCCGGAGCCTCACCGAAGAATTGGGGGCGGACATCGATGCGATCAGGGAAGCCGTATTGGATATAGAAAAGCAGCGAGATGGGCTAGAAGAGATCACCAAGTCCGCAAACGCAATCGACAACCACATCACAAAGATACTGAATCGTGCCCGGATTATGGGCAACAATCTGGACAGACAGATTGGAATCCTGAACGAAAAAGTTGAGGCCATTCGGCAAAGTTAACAGATGTGGGCAATGGGCGGAAAATGAGATCAAACCGGGAGAGATTTGATGAGCGCGAAGGTACACGACTTTCATGACGGGAACCTGCACTTCCAGGAGCGATTCGGGACGGTGAAGCTGGCGGAGCGGATTGCACAGAGGGCGTCGGAGCGGATGAGCAAGGAGCAGCGGAAGTTCGTCGAACAGGCGGACATGTTCTTCCTGGCGACTTGTGATCACCGGGGACTGCCTACTTGCTCGTATAAAGGGGGCGATCCCGGGTTCGTGACTGTGGTGGACGACGGGTGCATCGCGTTTCCGAACTACGACGGGAACGGCAAGTACCAGAGCATGGGCAACGTGTTGAAGAACCCGAATGTGGGGCTGCTGTTCGTGGACTTCATAGGGCAGGCGCGTCTGAGGCTGCAGGGCGTGTTGTCGATAGACGACGATGACGAGCTGATGGCGAAGTACGAGGGCGCGCAGTTCATTGCGCGTGTGGACCTGACGGAGGTTTACTCGAACTGCGCGCGGTATGTGCATAAGTTCGAGCTGGTGGAGCGGTCGGTGTATGTGCCGCGCAAGAACGCGAGCGCGCCGG
>CAZWDM010000120.1:0-6151 GCA_964632415.1 uncultured Dehalococcoidia bacterium
CTGGCGTAGAGTTCTACAGAGCCTAGCAGGGTGGTGAAGGTTCCAAGCTACGGTCCGCAAGCTGGAACCAGAACACCACGTCATCCTGCTCAGACTCCAAGTATTCGGTGAGGTCAGGGATTATCCTCTGTCTGTATGCCTCTCCGATGCGAGAGTTCACTTCGACACCCGAAACTATGGCGAATGCCTCGCGCCCAGTGACCGCCCGCAGTATCTTGGCGTGGTCGCTCGCTCGAATCACGTCGTCGGCATTCACCGTGTATGATGCCTCAACCGCAATGTAGAAGATGGTGTCACCACTTTTCCTGTATCTAACATCGGCAATGACGTCACCCTTCGGGAAGGTCTTCCATATATTGCCTTCAGTAGCGAGTAGGTCGATGGCATCATCGTTGTCATCCAGGAAGTCATCGCACTCTTCTCGCGTGAGTGTCTTGAGCCTGAATCTCTTAATGCCGCGAAGAGTTGCAAACAAGTCCGCTATGTTGCTGTCGTTATTCCGTGTCGTCTCTATCGCATAATTGCCTCTGAACCGGTGAAGCGCATTATGCTCTACTGAGTGAGAGGTGCCTACCCTGTCGATCTTCTCGCCGAGTTCTCGGTTTACGCCGTCAATCTTCTCATTGAGGTTTCGATTCATCTGCCCCACGTTCTTCGTCAGTTCGGCGACGCTTGACGTGAGAGCGTCTATGTTCTTGGAGTTCTCAGCCACGCTTGAGGTGAGAGCGTTTATGTTCTTCGTGGTCTCACTCTCAAAGTTCTCGAAGCGTTGGGGAAGATTGATCAACTCCTCCGTAAGTATTTCACGCCTAAACGCCTCGCGGAACTCTCGGTTCTCACGAGCTGCACGCAATAGGTCGTCTGTTGTATTCAGGTTCGTCATAGCTGCACCTCATTATTGATTATAGATGATTCGCGTCGATAGAAGAGTCCTGGGGGACTCTCACCTTCGGGGCTGACGTTAGCCACGAATGCGAGTGCTGAGGCTCTTCAAGCACAGCCAGACTTTGTGCAGAATCTGTTAATTCTTGTGCAGGTTGCCATTTCTGTACAAAGCCCAGGCAGGAGAACAGTGTCAAGATATGTCTTGATATAGGTTGATTAGAGCCTGTCGGAAGTGACTGTGAGGTCGGTTTTTCAGGCATTCTAAATGCCGTATAATTTCACTTATACCGCATTTAGATGAGGCAGCTCATGACAATTTTCCGAGTGCCGAAAGCGTGCCGGTCGTCCTGACAGGCAGCAGCGCCGGTGTGTGCCGGCGTCATTTATATCGAGTTTAGTGAGTTTATCTTTTTTTCATAAACTGCAATTTGTGCACAAAACCATGCTAGCCAATATCCGGTCGAACAATCAGAGCTTACCGACGACTCTCACCGACGAGCAGCGCCGGCGTGTGGCGGACGCCCTCGAGGACGCACAGTCAGAGAACACCCGTAAGAACTACGCCAGCCAGGTGCAAAGGTTCCAGGCGTGGTGCGGCCGCGAGGGCTTCATACCTTTGCCTGCACCGCCGGAGGTTGTCGCGGCCTACGCCGCGGAGCTGGCCGATGATGGCAAGAGCATGTCCACGGTGCGGCTTGCGGTCTCCGCCATAGTCGACGCGCACAGGAGCGCGGGCTTGGAGTCACCGGTTACCGTGGGCGTCAGTGAGACTCTGCGTGGGTTGACCAGGCGGGTAGGCGCGGCACAGAAGCAGGCCAAGCCACTGGATGCTGACGCTCTGGCGGCGATAAGAGCGACGGCGTTTATGCCAAGAACTACTCGTGGCGGCTCTCTGGAGTTGGAGGAGACGGCACTGAAGCGCGGCCGGCTGGACATCGCCCTGGCGTCTGTGTTGTCAGACGCGGGCCTGCGGATCTCTGAAGCTGCGGCACTATGCTGGCGTGACGTCCTCGATGCTGAGGACGGTGCCGGTCTTGTGTACATCGAGCGCTCCAAGACCGACCAGGTGGGTGAGGGCGCCTACGTAGTTATCACGCCGGACACGCTGACCGCACTGAAGGAGCTGCGACAGGATACCGAGGCCTGGACCGACGATGAGCCGGTCTTCGGGCTGTCGGAGTCGCAGATCAGCCGTCGTATCGCGAGCATGGCGCGGGCCGCGGGTCTGGGTGATGGATACTCGGGACACTCCGGGCGTGTGGGCCTGGCGCTCAGAATGACGCGCAGGGGAGCTCCGCTGCAGGCGGTACAGACACACGGCCGCTGGAAGTCACCGGCGATGCCGGCGAGGTACACGAGAGGCGAGAAGGCGCTTGAGGCGCTTGAGTGGCTCGCTTGAAGGCTCAGGTAATTCGCTCAGAGCGATTGTCCAATTTCAGAGCCAGACTGTTCAGCGCCCGGTTCATTCCCGTTGAAACTCCTCAGTCCGTATGTAATACTATAAGTGCAGTTTCTTCTATAAATGTAGGTAAACAGTATATTGGTTACTACATCCCTGGCACCCGGAGGAATATCCACGAGGAATCGGCAGTTGCTCACGCTGCTTAATCGGGACTTTGCCGGTCCGTTTTCGGTTAGAGAAGCCGCCATTGTCCTCGACTATACCATCGCCGAAGCACGCCGCTTCCTCGCATACCTTGCGGCAAGGGGTTGGCTGGTTCGAGTAAGCCGCGGACTCTACGCGACGGTTCCACTGGATGCAATCGAACCCACGGAATGGCGAGAAGACCCGTGGCTGGTCGCCGCGAAAATCTTCGGGCCTACCTGCTATATCGGAGGCTGGACTGCCTGTGAACACTGGGACCTCACTGAACAGCTCTTCAACACGACAGTCATGTTCACCGCAAGGAAGGTCAGAAATACTGAGACCGATGTACAGGGATCTCCACTCAGGATCAGGCAAACGCAGCCCGAAAATATCTTTGGAACCCGCTCCGTCTGGAGAGGACAGAGCAGAGTGGCCGTCTCTGATCCATCGCGTACCCTGGTTGACGTGCTGGATTCGCCTGAGCTCGGGGGTGGAATCAGGCATGTCACAGAAGTGCTGGAAGCCTACTTCGACAGCGAGCATCTCGACGAGCCTCTTCTGCTGGAGTACGGCGGGCGTCTGGGAAACCGCACCGTTTTCAAGCGTCTGGGATATCTCGTAGAATCTCTTGGCATCGAGGCTCCCGAACTGGTGCAGGAATGCCGTGCACGTATGAGCTCCGGGATGAGTCTGCTCGACCCCAGTTTGCCACGCCGGGGACCTTCCAGACGGCGCTGGAACCTGCGGCTGAACGCCACGATCCTGCCGGAGAGAGTTGAGCTTTGATAAGCGCGGCGGTGCTCAACGACAAAGCCCGCCAGTGGCGCGTGCGTGAAGATGTGGTCGAGAAGGATTACGTGATCGGGTGGGCTTTATGGGCAATTGGATCCGAACCCCGGCTCGCCGCCTCGTGGGCGTTCAAAGGTGGAACCTGCCTGAAGAAGTGCTACCTCGAAACTCCACGCTTTTCCGAAGATCTGGATTTCACCGTACTGCCGAATGGGCCTTCGAAACCGGATGAAGTACTGGCGATGCTTGAAGATATGGTGGGGAGGCTCCAGGATGAGTCAGGCATAGACTTCACAGGGAGGTCTCCCAGAGTACGTATCCGCCCGAATGGTCAGTCATTAGAGGCCGGCATCTATTACCGCGGGCCCCGGAATTCGCCGAGTTACGCGAGAATACGGCTTGACCTGACGATTGCTGAAGATATGGTATGTCCCACCGCCCCACGCCGGATAGTTCACGAGTATCCGGAAGATTTTCCTGCACCTGCTGAGGTGCGCTGCTATGGCATCGAAGAACTCTTCGCCGAAAAGCTGAGAGCTATGGGCGAGCGCACCAGGCCGCGTGATCTCTACGACATAGTCACGCTGTTCAGGCAAAGGAGTCTGCTTCACTCGCCTGAATTGGTCCGTTCGATATTCAGGAAGAAGTGCGCGGCAAAGGGATTGCCTGAGTTCACCCTTGATGCAATTCAGGCCTCACCGTTTCTGTTTGAACTTGAGGCGGAATGGGCTAACATGCTGGCACATCAACTCCCGGACCTTCCGTCTCTTGCGGATTTCTGGGATGAGCTGCCTTCGCTGTTCGAATGGCTTCAGAATTGACGACTTCCACCACACTATCGAGCATAGAGGTCCTCGCGGTTCCACTTGCGTGGCCCCATATCTCGACTCATTCTCCGGAATGAATCTTCCAACTCAACGAGCTAAAGCGCCGGCTACGCATCCGTGCAGCCGAGAACGGACACTCCATGAAGCAAGAAACCCGTGACATCCTGCATGCGGCCCTCACTAAGGATGCTGCACCGAACAGTAACCTTGGCACGGCGATACATGGCCTGTTCAGACCATTCGGCGGAGTGGAGTTGGAGATTCCTGCCAGACAACCTATGCGCGAGCCCCCACGGTTCAATTGAGAACTGCATTCATGCTCGTCCTCGACACCAATGTAGTGTCCGAACTGATGAGGGAGCGCCCTAGCCCCGATGTCCTCCGGTGGGTTGGCAGCAGTTGACGGATAAGTAGTTTATAGATGATAAAAGTAGTCGCTGGCGTCAGGCACAGGGAAGACCTCTGGTTTGGTACAATAGTTCCATGCCAAGCAGAGACAGCCTGACCTTCACCTATCAGACACGCATCAGCGGCAACGAAGATGCCCTGTCAGCGTACGCCGGGTTGTTCAGCGTACTGCAGCGCCGTCTGTTCGCAGACGTCTCCGCCGGCGAACCCATATCGTCACTGAAGTCCGACTACATCCGCCGTTACGCTATACCTGCGAGGATGTTCAACTCTCTGAGGGTGACCCTTGAAGGCAGGATGTCGTCTGCGCGGGAGTCACAGAAGCTGCACCGCAGCATACTTGAGGGACTCATCGCACGGTCGGAGAAGCAGCTGCGCAGTCTGCCTGGCAGAGCCTCACCTCATAAGATACATCAGAAGCGCAGACGTCTTCAGAACCTGAGTCATCGTCTGAGGAGAGTGGATGAGGACATCGATGCAGGTAGGCTGCGGCTGTGCTTCGGGTCTAAGAGGCTCTGGCGCTCTCAGTACAACCTTGAGGCCAACGGTTATGCGGATCATGCCGAATGGCTTGCTGACTGGCGGGGCTCACGCGGCAGTGAGTTCTTCGTGCTGGGCAGCCGTGACGAGAGCGCGGGCTGCCAGCTCTGTGTCGCGACCGTAGCGGATGACGGCTCGCTCACGTTGCGTCTGAGGATGCCGGACTGCCTGGCGCAGGAGCACGGCAAGTACATCACGGTCGATAACGTGCGCTTCGCCTATGGACACGAGTATGTACTGGCCGCCCTGCAGTCGAATGCCGACTACCGCAAGTATCGCAGGGAGCACGGAGAGAAGGCGGCACGAGCAACGGACTTGGGACAGGCGATAAGCTACCGGTTCAAGCGTGACGCTCGTGGCTGGCGCGTGTTTGCCACTACGGAAATGCACAAAGTGCCAGTAGTAACGGAGCGCAGGCTGGGTGCCCTCGGCGTGGATCTGAACGCCGATCATCTTGCCGTTACCGAAACAGACCGGTCCGGCAATTTCCTGAACGGCTTCTCAGTGCCGCTCGTGACATACGGAAAGAGCAGCCACCAGGCAGAGGCGCTCATAGGCGATGCCGTCGCCAGTGTGGTTAGCTACGCCCTCGATGTTCGAAAGCCCCTCGTAATCGAGAGACTGGACTTCCAGCGCAAGAGGGCTGCGCTCGAGGGAGAGTCACCGGGACACAGCAGGATGCTGTCGTCGTTCAGTTACGGCAAGGTGAAGGCATATCTGCTCTCCCGTGGATACCGAGCGGGAGTTCAAGTCTTTGAAGTCAACCCGGCGTACAGTTCCGTGATAGGCCGGGTGAAGTATATGGAACGCTACGGGCTGAGCGTACATCAGGCAGCCGCTCTGGTGCTCGCCCGTCGTTTGCTTGGTTGTCGTGAGGGCGTCCCGCGTCGGCGGACTGCTCCGCTGGGCACAGGCGGCTGCGTCGCCTTCCGCGTACCCGTGAGGAAGCGCGTGAAGCACGTGTGGTCGTACTGGGCCGCCGTATCGCGACAGCTGGGACCGGCGCTTGCAGCGCAGCATCGGCTGGTGAGAGCCAATCCCGTTCGGGCCCCGGCCCGGGCGGGACCAGCTTCGATGCTCATAGCCGGGTGAGAGCAACCGTCTCTAATGTCAA
>CAZWDM010000121.1:0-6150 GCA_964632415.1 uncultured Dehalococcoidia bacterium
AAAGAAGGGAATGGACCTTTCACACTTCAGTTCTTCTTGACCCCGTGAGACGAGCGAATTCCTGCCGGCGTGTTTCGAAATCCCTTCTGATTTCGTAGGGAGATCGTTCGATTCTGTGCGCGCGCCGGAAGTCGTTAGCCGAGCCTGCGCCGTCCCCGAGTTCCAGGCGCGCCTTCCCCCTGTTTCTGTGCCTTTCAGCGTTGTCAGGGTCAAGGCTGACGGCCTTGTTCAGGTCCGCTACGGCCTACTCAAATATGCCGGCATCCAGATAGGCCTTGCCCCTGTTGGCGTATGCCAACGCCTAGCAAGGGTTCAATCTGATGGCTTCATCGAAGTCCGCGACCATAGCGTCGGAGTTTCCCTCGAAGGAGTGCGCTATGCCCCTGCTGTTATAGTAATGTTCGTCCTCCGGGTTGAGCCTGATGGCCTCGTCATAATTGGAGATCGCTCTGCCCTGTTCGCCCTCGTTACCGAATGCGAGACCCCACAAGTAGAATGAGTGTGCAAACTCGCGATCGAGTTCCAGCGCCCTGTCAATATCCGTGTTAGCCGATGCGTTGTCTCCACTTCCCACATTGGCGCTTTCCTCGTAGTAATATGCCTCCATATTCTGCGGCTCTAACCCTATTACTCGACTCAGATCGTCAATCGCTCCGTCCTCGACTCCATCGAACAGGGCCGCAACCCCTATCTGCGTAGAGTCCCGTGGCGTTCTGCTAGAGCGTTATGGCCCTGTCGAAGTCCGGTATTGCCTCTTCGGTCATTCCATTGCCGGCGAAATAGAATCCCCTTGCGTGAAAGGTCCTGAAGTCACCCGGGTCGAGACGCGTTGCTGTCTCGTAGTCTTTCAGGCCGCGGCGCTCGTCACCGCTCTTTATGCGGGCGTGGCCTCTCTCCTCGTGGGCCACTGCGTAATCCTGAACGTACTTTAGGGCAATTCCGTACTCCCTCACCGCATTCGAGTAGCGTTCGCGCTTCAGGGGCCTGTTCGCCGTGTTTCTGTGCGCCCGGGCGAGCAGGGGATAATACTCATCCTTTGCGGCCCTGTCCGACCTGAGCCCCGTGTTCAGGTTATATGAAGCTAATATCAAAACTTGTGGAAATTGAAAAAGCGTGAGCAAATGAAAAGGCGTATCCCTGCAGGCGAACCAAACGCCAATAGGACGAGAAACTGGAAGGACGCGCTGGAAGAGATGGTGAGAGAAGGAGCGAGGAGGATGTTGACCGCCTCACTCGAACGAGCTTACGGTGGGAGTGTCGGCGGTGAGGTGAATGTTCCGAGGGTGAGGGATATGCCTGCTGAGGTGTCGCCTGTCGGCTTTGAGTCGAAGATAGTCAGGCGGTACGTGAGAACGAGTCGGCAGACACGGGACCTGTTTCGAAAGCTGTACCTGGAGGGGTTGGCCGCCGGGGACTTCGAGCCGGTGTTTCAGGAGTTGGTGGGAGAGACGGCGGCATTGAGTCCGAACGCGATCGTGAGGCTGAGGACGGATGTGACACGACGGATGAAGCGTCGGGACAGCGCGTTGTTTCTTGTGTTCAAGGTGGCGCTGCGGCTGAGTGAGCGATGGCGAGCGCTGAGGAGGCAGTTGCAGCCTGATGCGCTAGACCGCCTGGAAGGAATTTTACAGGATTTGACACAAGCTCCTGCCTTGTGCCGCAGAAACACACCGAAGCGGTAGCGCGCCAGTCCCAGGAGGCTGCGCACGGTCTTGCTTCTTATCCTGCGCCTGCCACTTTCCACCATTTCGGACGTCTCAAAGGTTGGCAGCAGGATCACATCGAACCTGTCCACAAGGAACGGTGCCGCATTCCTGTGAAACTCGCTGATGAGGTTCTCCATCCTGACGCGCACCCTGCCGGCGACACGGCGCAAGTTCCGGCGTCTTCTTGCAGAAGACTTCGCCGCACGGCTCAGCAGGTCGTCAAGCCTCTCGCACAGACTCTGTATCCTGAAGAACGCGCCCTCGCCTATCTTCCCCGCCGAGTCCGCGCAGAACCGCGTCAGAAAGGAACGTACCCCGGGATCGAGCGCCACCACCCGCGGTCGGTTCTCGCTCTCAGGTGGTCGATCCTCGTCATTGGGCACGGCGAAATGATACTGTCCGTACTTCAAGGTCAGGCGGCAGATGTTCCGGTTCACGGCGGCAGCGTAGGCAGGATAAGGTCTCGGACCTGAGTCTTGACCGCGGGCGGTGCATTCTCACCCGTCAGCAGCTCCACGGTCTGGCTGTAGGCGTAGCGTGCAGCTCCGAACCGGCGGCGAAACTCAGCTCGCTACCGCGCGCCCGGGTAGAGCCGTATCTTCATTGAATTCCTCACGGTATCGCCGCAGGCTGTTGACCCGAGCGCCGAAGACAGTGAGGATGGCGAGAAGGTCAGTCGTAAGTTCCTCTTCGGGGCTGAACTCCCGCCGATTGAGAACCACGAGTTCTCCCCCGTTGCGTTCGAGCAGGGTCTCGATGAGTTCCGTCCCAACCCGCGCAAGACGGTCTCGGTAGGCGACGACAGCACGGAGCTTATCCCCTGAGCGTACTGTTGATCCAGTATGGCGAGTAGCCCCCTGCGCTTGATTTTGAGGCCTGAGCCGACGTCACTGACAATCTCGGCGTCTGCGTATCGCTCTCGCATGAACGCGACTTGCCGTTCGAGGTCGGCCGTCTGATTCTTGCTGGAGACCCGGTACTAGCAGACCGTGACGGTCGGCTTTGCGTTACTGATGTAGGAGTCGACGTCATATCTTCGCTGGTTGCCTTCGTTACTGATGTAGTTGACGCGTCCCTCGCCCGCCCAGACCCGAAGAGTCTGTGTTTGCACCCCGAGTATGCAACTTGCTTCTCTGGAGGGATCATGCCTTATACAGGTCTCATAGCGTAAACATAGACATAATGCGTGCTGCTGGTAGCCGCTGTCCTGTGACCAGGGTCCCGCGGTCAGCCTGCGAAACCGGCTGGTCCTTCCCTCACACAGTGCAGCGATCCCTCGCGACCGAAGGGACTTGGCAGAGGACCTGAAGAATCCTGAAGCCGTCCCGGATGACCTCAGAACAGCACCGGCGGACCTGCTGCTGACATTGCTGACCCGCCGCGGAGTTCAGGAAAGCAGCTATTGGCCGAGCTATGCCATCATGTATTGACACAAATATGTTACGTGTTAGAATCATCGACGCGCGATCCTGTGCGGGACGTCTCTGGCAGGGACGTTTCTGAGTAGGCAAAAGCGAGAAGCCCTAGCCAAGACCGGCACGCCGCCGGGAGATGACGCGACCTCAACCGCCACGACGCCAGTGTGGGCCTGCAGGATTATGCGGACTGGGCGGAGCACCATGTGTGCCAGCCCATCTGGAAGACACTGAAGTAACACCCGTGCCCATCCCCTGATCGCTCAAGTTGCTCAATCTGCGATTCCAAATCAGGGGATGGGCACGGGTGTTTGGACATCATTGATGACTGCATCTGACAGCGCTGACACAATCCGATTCGAACCTGAAGAACATCCTTCCCTGGCCATAACCGTTGCAACGGGAATCCAAGCTGCTCTAGCGAATGTCGAAAGTATCGTAATTGCGACGGTTGTCGTCTTCCGCATAGCGGGGGAGTTTGAAAGCTACCTGCCCTGGGCGGTTTTCGCAGCGCTCGTCATTGGTGGGATCTCCACTCTCCTGCAGGCGGTCAAATTCTGGCGGATCGGCTCAGGACACATTCTTGTCATGGCGCCGTCGGGAGCCTTCGTGGCGATTTGCGTCTCGGCGCTGGTCGAAGGTGGGCCGGCTACGATGGCCAGCCTCGTTGTAGTTTGCTCCCTGCTCCAATTTCTGCTGGCATCGCGACTCTCGCTGCTGCGTCGAATCTTCACCCCCGTCGTATCCGGAACCGTGATGATGTTGATTGCCGTAACGGTTATGCCTTACATTTTCGGCATACTCAACGATGTTCCGGACGGGGTGTCTCCCGTGGCAGCTCCCTTCGCCGCCGCCACTACGGTAGTCGTCATCGCGGTTCTGGTAATGCAGGCTCCCCCGCCCTGGAGAATCTGGTCCCCACTGTTCGGTATAGTGATCGGCTGCGTGGTCTCCGCGCCATTCGGACTGTACGACTTTCAAGCAGTCATAGGAGCGCCCTTGATCGGGGCTCCATTCAGCTCATGGAATGGACTGGACCTGACATTTGGCCCCACTTTCTGGGCACTGCTGCCTGCCTTCATCATCGCAACGCTGGTCATCTCGGTTCAGACGGTGAGCGACAGCGTGGTTATCCAGCAGGTGTCCCGTCGCAGACGGCGAGCAACAGATTTCCGTGTCGCCCAGGGCGCACTAAACGTCTGTGGTATCAGCAACCTGCTCTGCGGCCTGTCCGGTGTGCTGCCTAACTCCACGAATTCGACAAGCGTCTCTCTGACCGAAGTGACCGGAATAGCGGCTCGTCGCGTGGGCATCACAGTCGGGATCATTTTCGCCGTGCTTGCCTTCTTTCCCAAGGTCATAGCGCTGCTTGTGGCGATCCCGGCACCGGTCGTAGGCGCCTATGTGACCGTCTTTATGGCGCTCCTGTTTGTGCAGGGCATGAGGATGGTGATGCAGGACGGTATTGACCGCCGTAAGGCCACGATCGTCGGTCTGGCGTTCTGGATAGGCGTCGGCTTTCAGCATCATGCAATATTCCCCGACCTCCTGACTGGCTTCTGGGGAGTGTTTCTGGGTAACGGTATGACCGCCGGCATGGTCGTTGCCTTCCTGATGATGCTGTTTACCAATATGGTCGGAACACGGAGAAGGCGCTTACAAGTCACGCTGAGCAGCGATTCACTTCCAGAAATGTATGAGTTTCTGCGGAACACGGCTGCGCAGAATCAGTGGAATCGCGCCCTGACCGAAAGGCTCACCGCGGCGGCGGAAGAGACGCTCTCGATTCTGACGGAATATGCGAACTTATCAGATGAACCTGGCCCTCGCCGGCTTGCAGTATCGGCTCGCCCTGAAGGCAACGCCGCCATACTCGAACTTGTGACGACTCTTGGTGATGAGAATATGGAAGACCACCTGTCATATCTCAGCGACCTGCCGCCCTTGCCGGACGACCGAGAGATGTCGTTCAGACTTCTGGGCCACTACGCCTCTTCCGTGCGTCACGAAAAGTATCACGGCATAGACGTCATCACGGTAACGGTCGATGGAGCAGAGCGAGAATGAGATGCCAACGGCCGATTCGCCGCTGCCTTGAGATCGCGATAATCGAACAGGGAATAGGAGAATGCCACAATGCCGAAATATCTGATCCAAGCGTCACTTACGCCAAAGGGTATTCAGGGACTTCTGAAGGACGGAGGCACTCGGCGTCGCCGGGACGCAGAAGAGCTCATGGAAAGCGTTGGAGGCCAGCTGGAAGCGTTCTACTATGCGTTCGGTGACACCGACCTGTGCATCATCGCCGATCTGCCCGACGACGAGACGGTTGTCGCGCTCGTACTTGTAATTGATGGGTCAGGTACCTCGAATACCAAGACGACCGTACTCGTGACGCCGGAAACTGTGGACGGCGCAGTTCAGAAAACCGTGAATTACAGGACGCCCGGAAGCTAAGGCGTGTTGCCATTCAGTTTGGGACCGTCTGCCAAAACACAGTCAGCGGTGTCGGATAAGGCTTCCAACGGTGCTGTTCTCCGGTCATCCGGGCCGGTTTCACGACAGGTCGAGCCTGCCGCCAGGGCCCTCCCGTCACGGAGCGTCACTCTTCTGCATGAAGAGAGGATCAACAGATTACGCTCACTTGACCGCCGCGTTCAGATTCCTCTCGTGTGTTGTTTCACAGGAGCTGCACCGCCAGCGTCGCTCACGCTTGAGTTTCGCGTTCACGACCCCGCAGACAGAGCAGGTCTTGCAATGATGCCACTGCCCCTTGTAGGTTAGCAGGCGCCTGATCTCACCTATACCGGAATCGGCCTGTGCCTTTGGCGTGAGACCCGCCATCATGCCCCGCACATTCAGGTCCTCTATCACCAGTGACCGGTGACTGGAACTTGTTCGCCAGGGCCGATGTCATCTGGTGCTGGGCGTTGCGCCTGAGACCTGTGATGCGTCTCTGGAGCCTGTCTATGCGCCGCTGCGCCTTCCACCAGCCACGGATGCCGGGCTTGCGGCGAGCCGTCTTCCTC
>CAZWDM010000122.1:0-6057 GCA_964632415.1 uncultured Dehalococcoidia bacterium
GCTGCTGTATGTGCGTGTAAGTCTCGAATGCTATGCCGGGTATGTACTGTAATAGGAATATAGCAAAATACGCCCCAATCGTCTGGGGAGATAACGACCAGATCGCTATTCGCTGAACGGATTCGATGCGTGCGGTTGTCACGTGCGTAAGCGCAAATATCCTTACTTTGAATGGCGATAGTATAACATGGGCTGAATCTTCATGGAAATGGTGTCTTATTGGTTCGAGAAATATGCAAAGGGTACTTTCAAGACAGTATGATGGCGCTTTCACCCCCATCCTAACCCCTGCCTTCGCTAGGGGCAGGCTCTTCCCCCATCAAGGGGGAAGGAATCATTGAAAAGGGGAGAAGGGACTATTGAGACAGGTGGCCGCGGATGATGTGGGGGAGCTGGTAGAGTTCGCAGTCCACGCGGCGGGCGGGGGGTAGCGAGCGGAGGAATGCGGAGCCGTAGCGGCTGGCGGTTACGCGGCGGTCGAGGATGACTACTGCGCCACGGTCGGTCTTGGTGCGTATGAGGCGACCAAAGCCCTGCCGGAGTCGAAGGATTGCCTGGGGGACGGCGTACTGCATGAACGAGTTGTCGTAGAGTTCGGAGCGTGCCTGAAAGACCGGTTCGCTTGGCACGGTGAAGGGCAGACGGGCGACTATGAGCACGCTGAGTGTGTCGCCGGGAAGGTCAACGCCCTCCCAGAAGCTGGCGGTTCCGAGCAACACAGCCTTCGGATTCTGCATGAAGCGCCGCACGACCTGTGCGGGTGGGCCGTCCGCGCCCTGCTGCAAGACCTCGATGCCCTTTGACTTGAGCTCGTCCCTGATGCTGGACGCAGTGCTGCGGAGTGCGCTGTACGAGGTGAAGAGCGCCATCGTGCGGCCTTCGGCGGCGATTGCGGCGTCCTTGACCGCGGATTCCAGCGCCTCCTGGTATGCCCAGGAGCGCGGTTCGGGCATATCGCTGGGCAGGCAGAGGACCGCTGCGCCGGGGTAGTCGAAGGGCGAGCCGAGCAGCAGTTCGCGGGCGTCCTTGAAGCCGGTGCGCTCGATGATGTGGTCGAACCTTTGCTCGGTGCTGAGGGTTGCGCTTGTCATGATGACGCTGCGCGTTTGGGAGAAGATAAGCTCGTCGAGCTGCTCGGCGACGTGCAGGGGCGCGGCGTGAAGAGAGAGTTCTGCGCGGCGCGCGGACAGCGTGAGCCAGTAGATGGCGTCGTCCTCGGGGGCTACGACGAACTGCTTGAGTTGGGTGCGGAGCTTGTCATTGGTCTGTGTCGCAGTATCCAACTCCTCGGTCAGTGATTCGTAGTTGATCAGGCCGGCATCCTCGAGGTTGGCGAGCGATCTCTGCAAATTGGCGAGCTGCCTGCCGAGTTCACCAAGCGCAAGGTCCGCGCTTTCCCAGCCGATTTCCAGATCGGACCATTTCGGGTTTGCGCGAGTTCCGCGGGTTATGCGGGTCTGCTGCGCGTACTGGGAGTTGCGGTTCTGCCCCCTTCCTGACCTTCCCCCAGAGGGGGGAGGGACATTTCGGGAGGGGGGCTGTGCCATTGCTTCAAGACCTGCCAGAAGGCGGGCTATGCTGTCTCGCATGCGGGGCAGCAGGCGCGCAATCTCATCGACGATGGCCCCGACGGTTTCCCTGCGGTCTGCGGCGTCTCCGTCCGCGGTGCGGAATGCGACGGTCGCCTGGTTGGGAATGCCCGCCTCTCCGCTCAGGTTCTGGAAGTGGTCATTGAAGCTCGCCTGCGTCAGCTCGAAGCCGAGATGGTTCGTTGCTTCCTCTTCGAGGTGGTGTGCCTCGTCGATGATCAGGACGTCGTAGTCGGGGATGATGGTTCGTCCTATGATGGCGTCGGAGAGCAGGAGGGCGTGATTGACGACAATGAGGTGAGATGCGGCGGCGCGCTCCCTGGCAGAACGCAGGAAGCAGACGCTCTCGTTGCGCAGGCAACCACGCGCGTTATTCGCGGAGAGCCTGTCCCACGATGCGGCTGCCCTGGGATGCCCGAGGTTGATCTCGGCGCGATCGCCGCTGGCGGTGGACTGAAGCCAGAGCATCGTCTTGGCGAGCATGCGCGCCTCTTCGGGGGACGGATCTGGCGACGAGGCCATGGTGTTCCAGCGGCGCATGCAGAGGTAGTTCGCGCGCCCCTTGAGCGGGGTGAATTGTAGTCCCTCGCCGCCGCCTTCGACGGACTTGAGCGCATCGACGAGGATGGGCACATCCTTCTGGAGAAGCTGCTCCTGCAGGTTGATGGTGTTGGTCGAGATCACCACGCGCTTGCCGTTGGCGAGGGCGTAGAGCGCGGCGGGAAGCAGGTACGCCAGCGACTTGCCGACGCCCGTTCCTGCCTCGATGATGATGCGCTCGCCGTCGTTGATCGCTTCTGTGACCGCCTGCGCCATCTGCGCCTGCTCGGTGCGCGCCTCGAAGCCGTCCAGCGCCTGGGAGAGCGCGCCGCCCTCGCTGAACATGGACGCGACCATGCCGGCGTCAACCGGCGTTACCGTCTCGCTCTCGCGCAGGACGCCGCCGCCATGCAGCCTGCGGGAGATGCGCTGCATGTCGAGGCCGTTGACGCCGATGTTGGAGTCGGTGTTGGTGGGGTCTTGCCCCCTTCCTAACCTTCCCCCAGAGGGGGAAGGGACGAGTTGAGTGCGATCAGAGGGGGAAGGGGCATGTCCTTCGACAGGCTCAGGACGAACGGGGGCCTGGGGTACGCGAGGGTTGGCGGCGATGCCGTTCAGCAGGTAGGAGAGGGACCAGTTCGACGACTGCGCCAGGCGCTGCATCGCGGCGAGAACGAGGGGATCAAGCTCGGCTGTGCCTTCCAGCAGGCTGAGGAAGAGCATCTTGGCGGCAATCGCATCATCCAGGGCGCGGTGAGGCCGGTCGTGGGGCAGGTCGAGGTTCTGCGCCATGTTCTCCAGGGAGTAGCTGGGCGCGTCGGGACGAACGACATAGGCAAGGTCGAAGGTGTCAATGACGGGGTTGGCGAACTCGATGCCGCTGCTTCGCAGGAAGCCGAGATCGAAGTCGGCGTTGTGCGCGATGAGCGGTGATGTGCCGACGAATGCGATGAATGACGCCGCTACTCGCTCGATGGTGTCTGCGTGGTCGAGGTCGCGCTGCCGGATGCCGGTGAGGTTGCTGATGAAGGGGCTGATGCGGCGCTGCGGGTTGACGAATGTCTCGAAGGTGTCGAGCGTCCTGCCGCCCTGGAACTTGACCGCGCCGATCTCGATGATGGCGTCGTTCTGGGCGTCAAGTCCTGTGGTTTCGAGGTCGAAGGCGACCCAGACATCCTCGGACGGGTCGGTGTGGTGTGGGAACAAGGGAGAAGTCTTTCAGTCTGTCAGTGGGTCAGTGCGTCAGTGGGGGTAATGGTAGCAGAAGCCAGAGGTAGGCGCACATAAATTCTGGTGCGCGATATGGAGGTTTTTTGACTTAGCAGGATGTACAGCCTTTCGGCAGGCTCTAGTATTTCTCCAACAAGTCTATAAGGCCGACTCCACATCCGTAAGCGAAAAATCTTCTCCCTTGTAGAGCAGGGATTCTCCGGTCACTTGTGCAAGCGCGTAGGCGAAGCAGTCTCCGAAGTTCAGCCCGGCAGGATTGTTGCCCTTTCCGAACCTGCGCCATGCAAGCCGCGCAGCATCCGCCTGTTCCGCGAAAACGGGAACAAGTTCTATCTCCGCTGTCTCTACAAAAATGTCAAGCTCGCGCCCTCCTGCTAATCCGAGGCGACTTTCGGCTACTAGCGCCGCTTCCAAGAAATTGGCTATGGACATTCGACAGAGCGGAGCCTCAGCTATCGTCTGCTCGTAAAGTTCGGCGTCCGGCTCATCGAACAGCACTGCCAGAAGCGCGGAGGTATCGATTATCACTTCGGCAGGCCGTCCTCGCCATAGAGGAAGTCTCCGTGCGCTACCTCGGGCGGACTGTCTCTCAGTAGTCGGGCGCAGCGCAGGCGTATCGACCGCAATTGCCGCAATCGTGCTTCCGAGCCGCGCTCGCGTTTTTCCCGCGCAAGGCGCTCTCGAAGCGCGATGGTGATAGCACCGGTCATCGTCTCTCCGGTCAGCCGAGCCAGCTCTTTCGCCAGTCGGTGCGTCTCTTCGTTCTTGATGTTGAGGCTCATTGCATAATCCTATGGTAGAAGCATTAAGGATATATCTACCATATCACCGGCCAAATTCGTTCGCAATGGAAGCGAACGCAAGGAGTTCAACCGCGTAGAGTCCTGCCTCCGCAGGAATGACGCATTGATAATCACTGCATAGTCAGAATACCCGCTGTCCGGCGCGGTTGTGCGGGGAGTCGGAACAATCTAACATTAGGGGGCTAACAGGATGAACAGGATAGAGAGGATGAACGAATGAGCACATCGGGTTCGGGAATGGTGAGCGGGAGCGAGCTGATCGGGAGGGCGCTGGCGCTCGAAGGCGTGAAGAACGTATTCACGATTGCGGGCGACCATGTGCTTCCGGCGCTGGACAGCATGGCGGACATGGGCTTCCGGTTCGTGGACACGCGGCACGAGCAGGCGGCGGCGCACATGGCGGACGCCTGGGGACGCATCACGGGCGAGCCGGGCGTTGCGATGTACACGACGCCGGGGTTCTCCAACGCGATACCGGGACTGGCGAACGCGATGCACTCGGAAAGCCCGCTGCTGTCCATCAGCGGGTCGGCGGAACTCAGCGAGCTTGGGCGCGGCGCGATGCAGGAGATAGACCAGGTGGGGATGGCGCGTCCGGTGACCAAGGGCGCGTGGATGGTGACTGATACGCGGCGCATCCCGGACATGATCGCGCACGCGCTAAGGGTGGCATACAGCGGGCGGCGGGGGCCTGTGCATCTGACGATTCCAGTGGACATCCAGCAGAATGTGGTGAGCGAGGATGAGGTGGCGTTCTACGAGCCGGGCGAGTACCGGGGCATCGGCGCGGCGCAGGCGTCGCAGGCGGACATCGAGCAGGCGATCGCGATATTGCGTGAGGCGAAGCGGCCGCTGATCGTGGCGGGGAGCGCGGCGTCATACGCGAGAGCAGGCGAGGCGGTGCAGGAGTTCATCGAGACGACACGGCTTCCACTGCTGACCGAGGGGGATGCGCGGGGGATGGTGTCGGACGAGCATCCGTATTGCCTGGGTTTCTTTGACCAGGGGCTGAGCCAGACGGCGCGCAAGATTCGCGAGGCGGATGTGGTGGTGATGCTGGGGCGCAAGCAGGACCTGATTATCGGCTATGCGATGTCGCCGACGATTGCGCCGGACGCGAAGATCATACAGATCGACCCGTCGGAGGCGGAGATCGGGCGGAACCGGGGCGTTGCGGTGGGAATCGCGGGGGATGTGGAGGCGACGGTGCGCCAGATGACGGCTGAGGCGTCGAAGCATTCCTGGAATGAACTGGAGTGGATTAGCGAGCTGCGCGCGGAGGGCAGGGCGTGGCAGGAGCACCTGGAGTCTCTGTCTGAGGCGGAGGTGCCGATGCACGCTATGTATGTGCACCGGACGGTGATGCAGATGCTGCAGCCGGACGACTACCTTGTGTTCGACGGCGGCGACTACTGCCACTTTGCGCGGGCGTACCTGCCGGCGCGGATGCCGAAGAGCTGGCTGTATGTTACGCCTTCGGGGATGCTGGGGCATACCTTCCCCACTGCACTTGCTGCCAAGCTGGCGCATCCTGAGCGGCGCGTGATCGCGTTCAGCGGGGACGGCGCTTTCGGCTTCAACGGCATCGAGTTCGATACGGCGGTGCGGCACAACTTGCCCATCGTGTGCGTGCTGGGGAACGACTCGGCGTGGGGCATCGACAGGCAGATCCAGCTTGGGGTCTATGGCAAGCCGGTCGCGACGGATCTATTGCCAACAAGGTACGACCAGGTGGTGCGGGGACTCGGCGGTCATGGCGAAATCGTGGAGAACCCGGAGGAGCTGCACCCCGCGCTGGAGCGCTGCCTGAAGCTGGAGCGTCCCGCGCTGATCAATGTGCAGGTGCAGCGGCAGGTGAGCCCGCGGGGGCAGGCGGCGATCAATCGCTGGAAGAG
>CAZWDM010000123.1:0-5998 GCA_964632415.1 uncultured Dehalococcoidia bacterium
GAGACGGACGGCCTGATGGAGCGGCTGCGGGAGATACGGGAAGCCGGGGTCTCCGACGAGATGCTGGAAGAATACGACAAGGTCAACCGGCGGCTTCAAGACCTGAGGGACCTGAAGGCATCCCGCGACACTTACTCTGAGGAACAGCGGGCGATGGCAGGATGCGTCGTGACGATTGACTACTCAGGGAAGGCTAAGGTAATCGAGGGCCTCGTCAGGCCCGGCGATATCCCGAAGGGCGAGGGCGATCGCGATAGCGGCGGCTACAAGGACGCCCAGACGGTCGCACGGGAGAAGGCGGGTTACAGCAAAAAGCACATGGACGCGATGCGCGACGAGCGCACCAGGATCGTGCGCTCCCACCTGTCGGGCGCTTTCCCGGAGGCGTTCGATCTGCTGCTGTTCCAGATGGCGCGGGAGGTGTTCGCCGTGGAGAGGTATTTCACTCATGCGCTAGATGTCGAGCTGTTCCGTTACGGCAGCCGGCATGACGCTAAAGATTCAATAGACATCGAGGCGCTTCCGACCGACTGGGCGAAAGAAGCGGACGATGGTGTTGCATTTGAACAGATGCGTTCGCTCAGCGAGCCGGAGAAGCAGGCGCTATTCGCTGCCTGTGTCGCTACCACCTACAAGGGGCAGCTGACAATCGACACTAGCGGTCGCCCCGAGATCGAGACGGTCGTCGAGGAACTCGGCATCGACTTCGCGAGGGTCTTCAGACCTACGGTGGACAACTTCTGGGGACGGCTCACGAAGGGCCGCATGCTGGCTGTCGCGGGGGAGACGCTGGGCGCGGAGTGGGCCGACGCTCACTCGGGAGACAAGAAGGCCGCACTCGCGCAGGCAATGGAAGACGCCTTCGCCGAGGGCGACGATCTGCCTGAAGGCATCAATCCGGAGGGCCGCGAGGCTGCTCTTGCATGGACGCCGGCAGGGTTCGTTGCAAGTTGAGCAGCAGAGGAGCTCTTGCACGAAGCCAGGCTATTTACGGAAAAGGCAGCCTGCACACGCATTAACAGATTTTGCGCAGAACCAGGCCGTGCCTGAAGAGCCTCAGCATCCGCATCCGTAGCGAACCTCAGCCCCGATGGTCAGATGACCATCGGGGCTTTTCTATTGAATCAAATCGTCTATAATCGGTAATGAGGTGAAGATATGACAACCTTGCAGACCACTGATGATCTGCTGCGAGCTGCTCGCGAGAATCTGGAGTTCCGCGAGGCGTTCAGGCGAGAAATACTCACGGACGACCTTATAAATCTCCCTCAGCGCTTTGAAACCTATGCGAGTGAGACCACCAGGAACATAACCGCTCTCACATCAAATGTCGCTGAACTCACGCAGAATGTGGCGGAGATGAGCCGAAACATTGACGCGATACGCATCTCTCACCGAGCAGAACACAATGCGCTTCACCGATTCAGGGGTAACTACGCGGTAGATTCCGCGCGGAATAACAGAATCAACATAGCGAGGTTGTTCGCAGATGTCCTGGGCATCAGCAGATTCAGACTCAGGATATTGACACAAGAGGAGCGCGACGACCTCTTAGACGACAACTTTGAGGCTATCGACCAACTCGCCATCGAAGACAATGTGTCAGATACCTTCCCCACTGGTGACATTATTGCCGAGATCAGCCATAGAAGAAGCCGCGACACCATTTTCTACATCGCGGTTGAGGCGCCATATACGGTCGATGCCGATGACGTGATTCGAGCAAGCGACCACGCCAAGATACTGCGAGGAGCTACAGGTCACGAGGCATTCGCCATAGTTTCGGGCGTCGATGTGAATCCCGCAATCCGAAACACATACGGACAGAGAATAATCTACGACCTCAATGAATACATGGATTCTGAGCAGGACGACGTAGTTTTCTGGTTCCAGGTTGCGGTCCGCAAGCTGGAACCCCCTCCACCCTGCTAGGCTATACGGAACACTGCACCAGCCCCCGCACGTCAATAGGTCTGCGGGGGCTTCTTATTTGCGCAAGAGGGCAATTCTGCATTTAGCCACGAGAACGTGTCTGTCGCGCCACGGGCGTGACAGGCCGACAGCACTTTAACAACTTCAGAGAGGAAGAACATGAGCAGACTTTCAGCTCAGGCGGATATGGAATATCTGCCCTCATACGGCCCCACAATCGCGGGGTTGGCGCAGCTTTTCGACAACATCGGACAACTGCGCGATCTGGCTCCCATCCGGCTCATCGATCCGTGCGCTGGAGAGGGAGACGCTCTCAGGACGCTTGCCGATTCGCTGCGGGCGGAGTACGAGGGCAGGACCGGACGACGGATCGCAAAGAAACTCATCGAGACCTACGGCGTGGAGCTTGACACCGAGCGCGCTCGAAAGGCTCGCAGGAAGCTCAAGCGCGTCGTGCAGACCGACTTCTTCAACACGCTGGTGACGCCTGAGGCGTTCAGCCTGATGCTTCTCAACCCGCCCTACGACTACGACGCGGACTACAAAAGGCTGGAGCAGCGGTTCCTGGTGCGGGCGACGCAACTGCTGACCGCGGGCGGCATTCTCATCTACATGGTGCCTCGCCACGTGCTCAACACAAGCGCGAAGTTCCTGTCGCGCAACTACTCCAGCTTCCGCGTCTGGCAGGAGGACGGCAACCCTGACGCCGAGCGTTTCAACCAGGTGATGCTCGTCGCCGTTCGCAATACCAGCCCGCCGAGCCGGACCGAGAGCAGGGAGAGCCTGGAGCGATTCGCGCAGGGCAAGCTGGAGAGTATCGGCGAGGACGTCAAGTATAGCCTCACAGCGGCGAAGAAGGACGTTGACAGGTTCACCGCGCTGCGTGTGGACTACGCCGACGTTCTAGAGGAGATCGCCCGCTCCGGTTACGAGACACGCGTGGAATGGCGTGACATGACGAACCCGCCCACGAACGACATCGTGGAGCCTCTCATGCCGCCGCGCGTCGGTCACATGGGACTGATCATGTCCGGTGGCGGCGTGGGCGGGCTGGGCATCGGCCTGGTAGGCGACGAGGAGGCGACCATATTCAGGGCCGCGTCTAAGAAGGTCGTGGACGTGCATAAGGAGAACGAGTCCGGCACGGTGCAGCGGCTTACCGAGCGCATGACCAGCAGCGCAGTCACCCTGGACCCGTCCACGTGGGAGTTCACAGACGACGTGCAGCTGGGGGAGTTCGTGGCGAAGTGGAGCAGAGAGCTTGCAGACTATCTCGCCGCGATCATGCCACCGAAGTACAGCCCGCAGGCTCTGCGCGACCTGCTCGGACACGCTCCCGAGTACCACAGGCTGCTGCGCAGGCCCATGCCCGGCAACGGGCAGAGACTCGCCATCGAGGGCGCGATGTTCTCACTGCTCTCCGGCGAGCACGGCACCACTGTCGTTGGCGAGATGGGCACGGGCAAGACCTACATCAGCCTCGTGGCAGCGTACCTCGCCGGGCTGCGGAGGATATTCGTGCTCTGCCCGCCCACTCTGGTCTGGAAGTGGGAGGACGAGATACTGAAGACCATCCCCGGCGCGCGGGTTTATGTCGTGGGGCGAAAGCCGGTCGGCCCCAAGGCGAGGCAGGAGTTCTACCGGCTCCACCGCAGCCCGCTCAAGCAGATTAGATGGCTTGAGCGCAACTACGGCGGGCAGGACACGGACACGCCGGTTTACGCCATCTTCGCTCACAGCACCGCCAAGCTCAGCTACGGTCGCATCCCCGCCGTCCACTGGCGCTGGGGCTACCGCCCGCAGCCTCAGTACATGGAGACGACCGGAGAGCTGGTGCATCCCGCCTGGCGGCCGTTCATCGAGGAGGTCGAGGTGCAGAAGGACGAGGACGACGACCGGAGCGATGAGAAGCTCACGAAGGTCGTCAGGCGCAATGTGCAGCGAATGTGCTGTACCGAGTGCGGCCAGCCGATACTCGTGGGCAAGGACGACGAGCCCGCCGAGTGGGACTGGCTGGCACGGCGCAGGCGCTTCTGCGACAGCCGCGTCACGACAGGACGCGCCGTGTTCAAGGACAACCTGGGCATGGACGCCTACGGCACCGAGTCGCGCAGGTGCGGCGCCCCACTATGGCAGGCGCTCACGAACACCAGGGTAAGCGCGGTCGATACCGGCTTCCCCACGCGCGGGGAGAATCTCAAGCAGAAGGTTCTCAGAAAGTACCTGTACGCCAACAGCGTGGATGCAGAGGAAGCCCTCTCCTACCGGGGTCTGGGTTCGCTGTCTCCCGACTATTCGCCCGACGAGTTCGCGGTAGCCGAGGCCGAGGAGCGCGAGATATTCAAGACGAAGCAGGTCCCGCCCCGTCGTTACGACCTCGCCGAATATATCAAGCGGTACATGCCGGACTTCGCGCAGCTGGTGATAAACGACGAAGTTCATCAATATAAGGCGGGTAACTCGGTGCAGGGCATGATGGCTCGCATGATGTCCGAGATCGTTCCGCAGAACATGAGCCTGACCGGCACCCTGATGGCGGGCTATGCCCGGGACCTGTTCCACCTGCTCTGGGGCTTCGGCGGACGCGGCATACGGCGCGACTTCGGACACGGCGAGGAGACGCGCTGGCGCAACATCTTCGGATTCGTTGAGAAGACCATCTA
Source organism: uncultured Dehalococcoidia bacterium (assembly GCA_964632415.1). Lineage (GTDB taxonomy): Bacteria > Chloroflexota > Dehalococcoidia > Lucifugimonadales > JADFKI01 > Bin90. The sequence continues at coordinate 4,596 of CAZWDM010000123.1, forward strand.
CCTCGACGCCGAGAACAGCAGGCGCAGCCGCAACAAGAAGCAGAACTCAAAGCCCAAGGACCTGCCGGGAGCGATGCCGGGCGTGCTGCGCTACATCCTGGGCCAGGCGGTGTTCATCCGCCTGCTGGACGTGGCCGCCGGTCTGCCCGACTTCAGCGAGCACTCGATCACGGTGGACCTCGACGAGATGCCCGATCCGGTCACCGGAGACACGCAGAAGGACGTGTACCAAGTGATGGAGCGGCGCGTCAAAGAGGAGATAAAGGCACTGACCTACACGAATCCGAGAGCAGCCTCGCAGCTTGTCTCAATCTTCGGCCAGGCGGTTATCAGCTATCCGGACTGCTGCACGCAGGCGGGAGCGTCGGTGATTCACAGCCCCGCCGACGGCAGCGTGTTGATAGACCGGCCGCCGCTCTCCGAGGACAGGCTCTACCCCAAGGAGGAGAAGCTGCTGGAGATCGTGAAGGCGGAGAAGGAGGTAGGACGCAAGGTGCTGGTCTTCTGCGTCCACACCAACAAGAGGGACGTGATGCCGCGCCTCGCCGACATTCTTTGCAAGGAAGGCATACGCGCCGGTATCCTGCGCTCCAATACGGTCGATGCCGACAAGCGGATGGGATGGCTGGATGAGCAGCTCAAAATGGGGCTGGACGTGCTGATATGCCACCCGCAGCTAGTGGAGACCGGCGTGGACATGCTGGAGTTTCCAACCATAATCTGGATGGAAGCCGACTACAACACCGCCCGCGTCAGGCAGGCGTCACGGCGCTCCTGGCGCATAGGGCAGACGCAGCCCGTGCGCATCTACTACCTCACTTACGGCGACAGCAAGCAGACGCAGGCGCTCTACCTGATAGCGCAGAAGGTCGCCACTTCACTGGCGGTGGAGGGCGACCTGTCGAATGACGGGCTGACCGCTCTTGCCGGCGGGGACAGCATGGGGCGCGACATAGCGCGAATGCTAGTCGAGGGCGACTTCGAGATCGACGGCAGCTTCGAGTCCGGCATCAACATCGCGGGGCTGGACACCGACGCCGAGAGCGAGCAGCTGCTGGTGGACGACACTGACGCCTGGGACATTGACTTCGAGGCCGAGGAGGCGGACGGGCTGAGCGCGGACGTCGCGGCGTCTCTGGTGACGCAGACTCTGACTCCCGCTGAGCCTGCCGCCGCCGGCGATGACGCCGGGGACGGCTTCAGGATGCCGCTATTCGGCACGCTTGTGCCGGACGCGGAGGCTCTTGAGGTGTGCGACGGCTGTGAGCAGTTCATCGTTCCCGACGAGCAGCGCATCAGGACCCCCGCCGCTGAGAGCATTAGCTCGATTGACGGGATCAGGATAGTGCCCGGGCGCGTGTTCCACACCGGCTGCTACGGCTCGTGGGACGAGAGGATGAAGG
>CAZWDM010000124.1:0-5923 GCA_964632415.1 uncultured Dehalococcoidia bacterium
TGATGGTTGGTATTTTACAGTAATGCCGGGGGCATGCCAAACGGCCCGCTTCATGACTGAGGGGCGAGCGCAAACTGTGCGTCGCCAATGGGAGGGCAGTCATGGGCTGCGGATGGTGAGGTGTCGGGGAAGTTAAGGGTTTTCAGTTTCCCCTTCACCGCCATACCAGCCCCTGCTTTCGCCAGGGGCTGGCTCTTCTTCCATCGAGCGGGAAGGTGTGTTATTGGATTCCTTCACTGCTTCGACAGGGGCGTTGTTAGCGCAATGACGGGTGGGGATGGCTTCGTTGTTCGGGCCCATCCGTTGGAGGGAGACTTCCCCCTCACCCCAACCCTCTCCTCTAGGGAGGGGGGCTTAAGCCTCGCCTTGCCCCGCCTCCCTGGGTTCTTTGTTTGGCTAGATTCAAGGGTTGTTGCTCCCTCCCTAACCCTTTCCCACGGGGAGAGGGGACCACATGTGGCGAATGGTTGTCGGCAGTCAGGGATGCGTACAAATGCCTGGGTTGTCAAGGAGGTGAATCTAGGGACGGGGCATAGCGGTGGAAGTCTGCGGTGTGAACTGTTCGTCGTAGAGACGCTTGTATAGGTCGCAGCGGGCGAGGAGTTCGGAATGACGGCCAGAGTCTATGAGCCTGCCCCCGTCAAGGACGATGATGGTATCTGCGTTGAGGATGGTTGAGAGGCGGTGGGCGATAACGATTATGGTCGCACTCTTGAGCAGTGTGCCGTCGAGTGCATCTTTGATCGCGCGCTCGGTGATCCCATCGAGGGATGATGTGGGCTCATCCAGTATAACGATGCTGGGCTGCTTGAGGATGACCCGAGCAATGGCAAGTCTCTGCCGTTCGCCGCCTGACAGCCTGTACCCGAATTGTCCGACTATGGTGTTGTAGCCGTCAGGGAGGCCCGCCAGAAGATCGTGGAGTTGGGCGGCTTTGCAAGCGCCAGTCATTTGAGCGTGGGAGGCTGTAGGGTTTGCGATCAACAGGTTTTCTCTTATGGAAGTGTTGAATACCGGTGTATCCTGAGGAACGAGACTCAGATGCCGCCTGAGTGAAGAGATCTTAATCTCGCGCAAGTCGCAACCATCGATTGCAACGGATCCCGAGTCTGGGTCGTAGAATCTCAGAATCAGGTGTGCCAGGGTAGTCTTACCGGCTCCGCTCTTGCCCACTATCGCCGTCATTTGCCCGGGCTGAATCTCCAGAGACAAGCCGGATATTATGGACTTGCCAGCAGCGTGCTCTACGGTTGCGCCCTTCATAGACACCTGTCCACTAGCGCGTTCCAATTCGATGGCATCAGGTGTGTCACTGACGTCAGGCTCCAGGTCGATCCACTCGAATATGCGCCTGAGGTGGACGACTGTGGCGGCAAACTCAGCCTGAAAAGATGCCAAGTTGCAGATGGGACCGACAATGCGCAGCCAAAGAGCCATGAACGCAATGAGAACGCCCAAGGTCATAGAGCCATCCATGACGCCATAGCCGCCGTACAGGTAGATTGCTGCAGAGCTGATGAGTGGTAGAACTGCTGCAATCGTAGCCACGGACTCGTTGGCTATGCCCTGCCGTGTCCAGAGATTGTGGAGGTTGCGGGCGATTCGGGAGAACTTTCGACTGTCCAGCGACTTATCGTACCCAACGCCATTGAGCATGATGGAGCCATCGATGTCCAGCCGGTCACTGATAAACGATGAATTGTCGTCAAACCACTGTGAAACTCTCTGGGCAACTCTTTCCCTCCATCTGCCAATCAGGAAGCCGAAGCCGAATACGAGCGGGCAGAACCCCAGCAACAGGAGGCTAAGTTCCCAGTTCCAGGCAAACATGAACACGAAGGTGACGGTGATCAGCAGGACAGAGCTTGCTATATCAACCAGCGCAGCCGTTACAACCCACTGCACTTCACCCACATCGTTCCACATCCTTGAGTTGACCGCTCCCCGGTCGTTATGGACAAAGAACCTGTACGACTGGCGCTGTATGGCGTTGAATAGGGCTATTCGCAAGTCTCGGATGACGCCCTGTCCGGCACGTTCAAGGCAGTACGACACAAGGCATTCAAAGACGATGATCGATGCCCCCATCCCAAGGACTGCGAGAGTAATGCGAATGAGAAGGCCAGCGTCGTGGCTTGGGATGGCATCGTCAATGATGACGCTGATGAGGAATGCTGGGAGCATCCAGAGCAGGGCAAGGCTAATCGACAGGATGAGGCCGATTGCGAACCAGAGCCAGTGAGGCTTCAGGAAGTCCAGAAGCCTGCGGAGGGTGCTCAGAGTAGAAGGTTGAGCGTTTGGCAATGTGGTAAGTCTCCTGAGGTGAAACTATGAGTGTTGCCGGAGGAATGGGATGTACAGCGCATTGGGAGTGCCTCCAATGTAGATTCAGATGTCTTTGATATGGGAAAAGTGGTTTCGGGCAGGACGGGTGATTGCCTGTTCTTCGGGGAAAATGGATTATGCGAAGGTCGTGATATAATCCCTTCGGTGCGCTATGGCGCGTTAGTTCTGTACAAATATTGTAGCAAGCGTAATGAGTGAGGAGTGCTGCAACTATGGGCGACAATACTGTTGGGATTGCGATACCTGCACCGGATGCGCGATCGGTGATTGAATCGGTGGTGGAAGCGGAACGTGTGGGCGTGAAGGGTGCGTGGCTGACTTCGGGAGGTGATGCGGGGGATGCGCTGACTGCGCTTGCGATTGCCGCTGCTCAGACGGAGAGCATCAAGCTGGGGACTTCGATAATGCAGACGTGGTCGCGGCACCCGATAACGGCGGCGCGACAGGCGCAGACGATAGATGCGGTTGCGCCGGGCAGGTTGCGGCTGGGCGTAGGGCCGGGGCACCTGCAGGCGATGCAGGAGACCTTTGGTGCCGGGTTCGAGGCGCCGCTGGGGCACCTGACGGAGTATGTGAAGGTGCTGAAGGGGCTGCTGGAAACGGGCGAGATCGATTTCCAGGGGGAGCAGATCGTGGCGAAGGCGACGCTGCCTGCGCCGACACAGGTTGCGGTTATGGCGTCGGCGCTCAGGCCACGGTCGTTCGAGATGTGCGGCGCGGAGGGGATCGGCGCGATAAGCTGGGTTTGTCCGCACCCGTATGTGCGAGATACGGCGCTGCCGGCGATGCGGGCGGCTGCTGAGGGCGCAGGTGGTGATATGCCGCCGTTGGTGGTGCATGCTGCGGCGTGCGTGACCGACGATGTTGCGGCGGCACGGCAGGGTGTGCGGGAGCAGCTCGGGTATTTCCCGCACATACCGTTTTATGCGCGGATGTTCGCTGAGTCGGGGTTCCCGGGATCGGAGGAGAGCGGCTGGACCGACGAGATGATCGACTCGGTGCTGATTGCTGGGGATGAGGAGACGGTTGCGCTCAGGATTCGCGAGATCCATGAGTGGGGAGCCGACGAGGTGCTGGCAAGCGTGATCACGGTGGGTGATGAGGATGAGTCACGGTTGCGGACGCTGAGTCTGCTGGCGGAGGCCTAACTGACAATATTGACGGGACGGGGAGGATTTTCAGCCCCGTCCCTGCCTTCCTCCAGCGCGGGGGAGGGGGAATCTATGATGGGGAGATATGAGCTTGAGCGATACTGTGAAGATAGACAGAGTTCGGTTTGCGGAGGTGGTGGCGACAGAGGCAACGACGTGGACCTTTGTGGAGGTGTGGGGTAGTGAGGGGGAGTGCGCGGTGGCGGAGCTTACCTGCGGGGGTGACACTGCGGAGGCGGTGCAGCTGACGATGGAGCTTGCGGGGCGGCTGAAAGGGTTGGAGATCGCGGGCGAGGGTGATGTCGAGGGGATGCTGGGGCTGGCGGTGTTGGATATGCAGGGAAGCATGGCGCTGGCTACGGCGGTGAGCGGTCTGCGGACGGCGGTGAGCGAACTGTGTGCGCGACAGAGAGGCTTGACGCTTACCGAGGAGCTTGGCGGCGAGGTGCAGGAGAGCATCCTGCTGTACGCGAACATCAACAGGCATCTGCTGACGCGGGACCGGTCGCCGGTATCATTCGGCAGGGCGGCGGAGTACGCGGTGTCCCAGGGGTTCGGGATCGTGAAGTGCGCGCCGTTCGACGGGGTGGGGCCGCCTTCGACGCGGGAGGAGATACTGAGCGTGGCGGGGCTGGGAATCGAGCGCGTGGCTGCGGTGAGGGCTGCGGTGGGGCCCGACATTACGGTGCTGGTGGACTGCCACAGCAGGTTCGAGCGGCATACGGCGCCGCTGGTGGCGGAGCAGCTTGCGAAGTCGAACATCGGGTGGTTCGAGGAGCCGGTGGAGCCTACGAGGGACGCGGAGGGGCTTGTGGGGATCACGGGAGAGGTATCGATGATCACGGCGGGGGGAGAGTCGGGCTACGGGCGCGAGTTCTTCCGGGAAGTGGTGGAGGCGGGTGCGCTGAATGTCGTGATGCCGGATGTGAAATACTGCGGCGGACTGGCGGAAGGACGCGCCGCGGGGTTGGCTGCAATGGAAGCAGGGGGCGACGCGTCGCTGCACAGCCCTTCGGGGCCGGTGTCGCTGATTGGCGGGGGACACGCGACTGCCGCGATGCCGGGAGCCATTCACCTGGAGCACGCGGTGTACGAGGTAGAGTGGCGGGCCGAGGTTGTGCTGCCGTATGAGCGGGTAGAGGGCGGCAGGCTGTGGATGCCGGAGGGTGACGGGCTGGGTGCGGTGCTGAACGAGGATGTGGTGAAGCGGTATGGGCGGTACTGGGACGGGAACTAACTTCTCTGGACTGGATGAGGAGGACAGGATGAAGGTTGGGTTTATCGGACTGGGGAATATCGGCAAGCCAATGGCGCTGAATGTGGTGAATGCGGGGCATCGGACGATAGTGCACGACATCCGGCGAGAGGCGGCGACGGACCTGCTGGAGGCTGGGGCTGCGTGGGCGGAGACGCCGGCGGATGCTGCACGGGGGAGTGATGTGGTGATGGGATCGCTGCCGGGGCCGCTGGAGGTCGAGGCGGTGGTGAGCGGAGAGCAGGGTGTGCTGGATGGAGCGGCGGCGGGCTCGGTGTATATCGACCTGGCTACGAACTCGCCGAGCATGGTGCGGAAGCTGCACGCGATATGCGCGGATAGAGGGGTGGAGTACATCGATGCGCCGGTGAGCAAGGGGTCGGGATCTGATTCGGCGGACCGGGGAGTATTGACGGTAATGGCGGGGGGCGACCCGGAGGTGATCGAGCGGGTGCGGCCGGTGCTGGAGGCTATCGGTGACCCGGAGCTTATCTTTCACTGCGGGCCCGTAGGGGCGGGGGCGACTGTGAAGCTGTGCAATAACCTTGTGGCGCACACGACGTTCAGCGTTCTGGCGGAGGCGCTGACCATTGGGCTGAAGGCGGGGGTGGAACTGGAGACGCTCGCAACGGTAATGGCGGTGGGTTCGGCGTCGAGCCCGAAGCTGGGCAGGTATGAGTCGGTGTTCGACAGGAACTTCGAGCCTGCGGGGCATGCGTTCGTGAGGTCGGACGCGAAGGATGTGCGGCTGGCGACGGAACTTGCGCGGGAGGTGGATGTGCCGGCGGACATAGCGGCGGCGGTGGACCAGAAGTATGTGGCAGCGGTTGCGGCGGGGATCGGGCACCTGGGCGGGTCGGCGATTGTGCAGGTGCAGGAGGAGCGGGCGCGTGTGGAGTTGCGGCGAGGTGGGGATGCTTAGTGCGGCGTGTCCGTGTGCCAGGACGACAGCACGAGGACAGCAGCGACGATTGGTTCCCGGCATGGCGGTTACGGCAGAGATGCGCTCGATGGTTCTTCCCGTTTGACTGCATCGTGTGCCTGACGTACCATCCAACCCGAACACTAAGCACATTACAAGGAGGCACTGGCATGGGCGCGATAATCGGTGAAGGAGACTTCAGGTACGAGCACGTAATAGACTGGCACAAGATGCCGGAGGGCGCGAGGC
>CAZWDM010000125.1:0-1624 GCA_964632415.1 uncultured Dehalococcoidia bacterium
TGAACTGCGCACTGGTCACCTGGAATACCAACAGAGACATCTCGGCGAAAGAGCCAGTCGCGTACCTGCGCGAGCGCGTGGAACGCGCCCCCTTAGGTGTGGATCAGATTCGTCGACGACTCGGTTCACACGTGATTCCATTTGAGAAACTCAATGTTGGAGGATATGCCAACATTACGGCGGCAGAGGAGAGGTCTGCGAAGATCAACTCAGACTACGAGTGCTTCATTCACGCCCGCGCCGAAGCGGTTCATGCGGTGGTCAAGAAACTGTGTGACGGCGAAGAGTGAGACTGGTGGAGAGAAATCTGACTCATGGAAGTGTTCTTCTGCCGGCGGACGATAGTTGAGACTTTTGCTAAGTGAAGGAGCGCGCGCATGAATTTGGCCGACACCATCGCCGGCACCCTCGGTGCCCGCAAGGCGGGCGGCTGGTGGCGCACGTCCACCGCGCACTGCCACGGCGGCGACACCGCGGCCGGCCTCGCCTTCCGATCCCCCGACGACGCCCCCGACAAACTGATCATTCGCTGCTACTCGCGGGGCTGCCATGAGACTTTGGAGGGCCTGAACCGCGCCCGCGACAACCTGCGCGCCGCGGCCGGCCTTGCCCCCTGGCAGCCCTCACAAACGCACGGCGGCGCTGGAGCAGCTCAGGACAGCCAAAAACAACGCAAGAGCAGTGGAATACCCTACAAGCGCCCAAACACCGTCACAGGTGGCTCCAGACAGCCTGTGACGGCGCCGGAAGGCCTGCAGGGACAACTCCTGGCGCCGGTCGGCGCCAACAAAAGCGCTGAGAGACGTTCTGAGCGAAAGTCCGCCCGCAACTGCAACCGCGATTCGGCCGCATGGGGCGCGCATATGCTGTCTTGGGACGACGGCGCCGGCTGCCATTCCCACGCCGCGGCCTGCCCCGAATGCGGCACGCCGGACGCGCTGATCGTCTGGACACTGGCCGGCTATCCCTTCCCCTACTGCGGCCTGGCCCTGAACTGCGGCTGCGCCCTCTCCTATGACCGGCTGCACAAGCATATCGCCGGTCAGCTGGCGGCCAGGGGCTATGCATGGCGGCAACAGGCCTTCTACACGCTGCCGGACGGACGAAGGCGCGCAAGGGTGCGAATCGACCCGGGCAAATCTGTTTTCTGGGATACGGCCGCAGGCAGAGGCCCGACCGCAGGCTACGCGCCGGCCTTCTGGAACGCCCGGCGCGGTGTCCGTGCCGACTGCGGGCGCGCGCTAATCGTCGAGGGAGAGAAGGCCGCGGCGGCCTGCCTGTCTGCCGGCATTGACGCGCAGTTTGCAGTCTATAGCATAGGTGGCATGGCCGCTTTCAAGAACGCCGACCTCGCAGCCTTCGGCAACGGCTGCAAAGTTACGATATGGCCGGACAATCACGCCGAAGGCAAGGCGGCCGCGAATGTTGCGACCGCACGGCTGGCGGCCCTGGGCGCCGGCATCCGGATTGTGAACGTAATCGGCCTGCCGGAGAAGGGCGACGCCGCCGATATAGCAGCCGCAGAGATACGCAAGCGAATTCACAGCGCAAGGGAGATCGCATGAGCAATCGGAATGGAACCGGTGCAGCCGCGGCCGCCGTCGAATACGGCCGGCTGGCCTCC
>CAZWDM010000125.1:1724-5920 GCA_964632415.1 uncultured Dehalococcoidia bacterium
GGTTTCGGCTGGATGCCGGACGCTACGGTTTCGGTGATGAGTGGCCCCGGCATGTCGGGTAAAAGCAGGATCGCGCTGCAGCTGGCGGTCGCGACCGCGACAGGCGCGACCGACTTTATCTTGCCGTCCGGCAAAAAGCGGCCGCTGACATCACGCGCCCCAAAGGTGTCGGTAGAGGGGCCGGTCGTCTATGCGGCGTGGGAGACGCGCAAGCTGGCCTGGCAGAATCGCTTGGCCGCGGTATGCAGGGACGTCGGCGCCGACACCTGGGCGCTGCTGAACGAGCGGCTGCGCTATGTGAACATGAAACCGACCGGCGGACTGTGGGGCGCCAAGCATGGAAAACACACCAGCACGGTAGGTTTCTGGTTGCCTGACAGTCTGGAGCTGATGCGCTATGCCGCGGCCTTCGAAGCGCGGCTGTTGATCATCGACCCGCTGGCCGGCGCCTTCATGCAAAACGAAAATGACCGCGCGCTGGTGCGAGCGTTTCTGTCGGCGCTCGACCAGTGGTGCGAAGACCACAACTGCGCAACGCTCATCGTGTCGCACCCGGCCAAGCACGGAGACGACGCACAGTCGGGCAGCACCGATTGGCGCAACGGCGTGCAGGCCGTGTGGGATATGTCCGCCGCGCGGGTGAAGGAAGAAAAAAAATCGATACCCGCGCCGAACGGGGAGCGGTGTCTGCGCCTGGATAAGGTGAACGAGGCATCCGATCGCGCACCAGAAATCTACCTGCAGTGGGACAGCGGCCGCTTCGTGGAAGTGGAGCCGCCAAAGGACGCCGAGGGAAGGCAGACGAGCGGCGCCCAGGCCGAAACGACCAGCACAGGCAAGACGCGGAGAAAACGCACCGATGGAAAGCAGACCTGATTTTGAGAGCGCATGGGACGATCTGGCCAACAAAGTAGCGGATGACTTGGGACTAGCGGATGACGAAACGCTCCCGACGCCGGCAGACGTTGCCAGCGCACTGGGAGAGGATTGGATGGCGGGGGCAAGAGAAAAATACCAGCTCCAGTTTTCCGAACTGTACGATCTGGTGAAGAAGAGGTTCCCGGAAGATCGGTTCGAACTGTTCCCGCAATCCGATCCACGGGTTGACCCGCCCACCCGATGGCTCGATCTCGGTATGGAATACGGCCTGCGGATCGAGGGTTTGCCGGTATCGGGAATGCTGATAAACGCGGACGGGGAGATCGACAGCCGGCTGTCCAGCGGCCTGCAAACGCTGAATCTGATCGTGCTCTTCATGGGCCCGGAGGAAATCCTTCATTCCCATTCCGTGGGAGCATGGGATGACCTGATTGCCGGCTTCGAAGCGGTGCATATGATCTGGCAGTCTGCCGATCCGGCCAAGCGCGCCGGTCTGGAACACCCCCTTAAGCCGCTGATAGCGGACTGGCTGAATCGGCCTAAAGAAATACAGCCCGACCTGGACAAGGTCGGGCGGCCCCGAACTCAAGGCATTATTCCGGATGGACTGTTCCCGGGGCAACCCTATTCGATACCCGCGCAGCTACGCAGCGACAACGGTGGCGAGCTATTCCCGAATTTGGGGAAAGTGGAGAGAGACAATGAGCAACTACCCCTGTTGGCTGACATTCTGGATGATGCCGACCTCCCGATCGCGCCCCTGCTGTTGGCGAAGGCCGCAGGATTTCACGGCCTCCAGCCGGGACGCGGCGCTCGCCTTGACAAGCGTATTCTGATTTTCTCGCTATTGGAAATGCCTCTGAATCAGCGCAGACCCGGTGGCCGCTATGAGTTGCGGCGTCCCTTGCGCTTTTGGCGCGATCTACTATGGCCAACACGCAATGGCAAATCAAGTTATCGACCAATCAAGCATAAACAAGCGCTGCGAAATGCACTGACCGCGATCAACTTAGCCGAGATAATAATGCCGGACGGTAGCAGTTGGATCCCGGTCGTTCGCCGTGGAATCCCTGATCTGGATAGCCTGGACTCAGAGGTCATTATACAGATCGAGTTGCCATCCGGATCGGACAGGGGGCCTCAAGTTGATAAAGGAGTTTTGGCAGTGGCCGGTGTGGTTAGTGATCCTGCTTTCGATCTGGAACTAGGCCTTGCGTATCTGTGGGATGAGGCGAAGCGCCGCAATGGAGGCCATCGGGTGTATGCCACGCGACCCGAAGTTATACGCAACAAGCAGGGACACATAATGGACGCAGCCGACCAGGTAATAGTCGAAAGGGGGAAACCGGTTACGCGGTGGGATCATCCGCGGGCAATGCGGACAGGGCGTATGGAACGCAACCCGGCAGCAGACAGAGTGCGAGTGCTGGACAGAGAAGCACGACGACGGCTTGCATACGGGTCAGGAACCAGCAGACGGCCGGACCAGCTTTCACGCGAACGTGCCGCGACCGACAAGAGGTTGGCTGGTATTGAAAGCGATGGCCGGATCCTCATCGAACGGGATGCGGTCGATCTGCGAGGTGGCGGTGACAGTTGGCGGATTCTGGAAGTGTGGAGGGCCGGTGCTTGAATGTTCTACCCTGTCAATTCCAATGTTCTACCCTGTCAATTCCAGTGTTCTACCCTGTCAATTCCAGTGTTCTACCCTGTCAATTCTTTTCATCTTTACCAGAGAGAAAACTGCTTGACACATAAGAACATAGGGGACAGAGAGTCAGTATTCTCTGTCCCCTTGGCGCTTTTGCGGCTTTAGGCCGCAGCGCCAGGGAAAAAGACACAGAAAGACAGTGGGCCTGGAGGACCGTAAGCTAGGGCCTCCGCGTAATTCTCTAACCGCGCCCTGTTCTACCACCACGGCATCCCCTCTGTAGAAATGATCGGCCTCTGCCAGGATCCCGACGTCGACCATTGCCCGGCGGCTATCGGATCATGCCACCGCCATGGTGGTAAACAACGGGGCGATGAGACCCATACACTGAGGGTACGTTTGAGCCATCTTTTTCTCTGGTCAGGAGTAATTTCCATTATTCCATTGCCCCTGGCGGGGTGGGCAGCCCCGAACCAGCAAGAAAATCCTCCAGTCGGCGATCACGGGCGTGTGCTTGATCGGGAAGATCAATTGACAGAGCCACATTTGTTTGACGCAAAGGGATCGGTTGTTCAACATGTGGTCCTTTCCATCAAATAAAGTCTCATTCAGCGACCGGAGATCGGCTTTTTTGGCCGAAAACGATTAACTATTGGTAGGGGCACCCCTTGTGGGTGCCCTTCGTGGGATATTTTGGCGCCCAGATTTAGATGCGACTGCCCTGGGAGATCGACGGCGGCTATCGAATCATGCCCCCACAATGGTGGGGACCGCGCTAAGCTGGACAGCAGGAGACGCAAAACACGTTAGTAAGAAAGATTTTGACCATTTTCCCCTCTGGTCAAAGCCAGTTCCCATGATCCCATACCCCATAAAGGGTAAAGGGACGGTTGCCCTTTATCCTGACGGATAGGGCAACGTCCCAAAACAGCCTCTTCTGTCTATTCCTCTCACCGTGAAAGCAGACAGGCGGTTTCGTAGATCGCGACCAGCGCCGTCACTGTAAGCGCGCTCACCTGCGAAGGCGGCCGCACACGCAATGGCAGCGCGTTCAGCCGCCAGGGCATCCAGTAGCGCGGCCGGGCAGCCGTTTCGCGCGCCGGTTGCGGCGGCGGCGGCGATCGGTTAAATTGGGAGCGCGGCAAACAGAGAAGGAAAAAGAATCACCCCGTGAGCGGGCGGCGCTGCACGGGGCGGTGGGGTTCCCATCTTTGGCAGGGCGGGAACATCTCCACTATACCAGATTCGGGATCACCCCGCAAATCAACGTTTGCGGGCATCCAAAACAAAGTCGTCCGAGGGATTGCGCCGCCCGCTGCCCTCCGGCGGCTTTGTGTTATCTGGAAGGGGGCGGTTATGACGTTGGAAAATCGGTTCGACATGGAACGGCAAGGCGGGCTCACCTACCTGCGCGAGCACTACGGGTTGAACCCGTCGGAGCTCTATGTGGTGAACATGCTGGTGCGCTTCAATCAGGGCGGCGCCTGTTTTCCCACGCAGGACAAGATCGCCTGGGAAACCGGGCTGCCCATTCGCAATGTCAAGCGCGCGCTCGACTCGCTGACCGCGAAGGGGGTCATCTCGCGCGCGAAGCAGCCCTACTATGACAAGCGGGGCCGTTTCCGCGCCGGCAAGATCCACCACTACTTCCTCTCCGGCGCGGTCG
>CAZWDM010000126.1:0-5824 GCA_964632415.1 uncultured Dehalococcoidia bacterium
TCGTGCCGACCGACTCCTATCCAGATGTGGTGTACCCGGCGGCTGTTGTGGAGGGAGCGAAGAACTCAGAGGGCGCGGAGGCGTTGCTGGAGTTCTTACAGGGTGAGACTGCGCGGGGGATTTTCGCCAGGCACGGGTTTACGCCGCTGGAGTGAAGTTACCGAGATTGGCTTTCGATTTCCGCGAATCGCTCGGCGTCCTTCCGTTCCTCTTCCACGTATATCTCCACCGCTTCGGCAAACAGGCGGCGAACTTCCTCTTCGGACTGCCCGGTGACGATTATCATTGGATAATCCGGGGAGTATGCCGCGTAATTTTTGGGCATTTTCTCTATTAGCAGATCATAGCTCATTCTCAAGTTACCTCACTGGCGGAACCCTGCCTGTCTCTGTATAGCCAACCAGATTCCTGGATGCACATCGTCTCTTGGATGTCCTGCTACCAGGACAGTTCCAGACTTTGTTGGGTGCTTGTAGATGCGGTGACTGCCTCGCATTCTGTCAATATACCAACCATCCCGTCTTAGGATGCGTATTACTTCCCTGACCTTCATAGCCTTTCAAGAATTCCGCGCCGGTCGAATGGTTGTTGTTGATTGAAGACGCAGTATAGCATGCCAAAGGACTAATTCGTGCCGATGAGAGGGAGTGAATTAGTCAGGCACTGATTGGACAGTCTTAAACGAGGGCTTCATAGAGATTGGAATTGCTGGGCATTCTGGGGCTGACGGTGCAGATTGCGGTTGTGGGGACCGCGATCAACCTGCCGATTGCGCTGGGCGTGAGCTGGCTGATCGTGAAGCGCCGGATACCCGGACGGCTGGTGTTCGATGCGCTGGTGTCGCTGCCGCTGGCTGTGCCGCCTGTGGTTGTGGGATACGCATTGCTGCTATTGCTTGGCAACCGCGGACCCGTGGGCGGTCTGCTGAACGACCTGCTGGGCGTGGAGCTGGTGTTCACATGGTTTGCGGCTGCGCTTGCGGCTGCGGTGGTGTCGTTCCCGCTGATGGCGCGGGCGGTTATGGTGGCGATGGGCGGCGTGGACGAGCACCTGGAGATGGCGGCGCGCAGCCTGGGCGCGGGCGCGTTCAGGGTGTTCTTCACGATCACGGTGCCGCTGGCGTACCGGGGGATTCTTGCCGGTGTGCTGCTGGGGTTTGTGCGCGCGATCAGCGAGTTCGGAGCGACGATCATCGTTGCGGGGAATATCCCGGGCAAGACGCAGACGCTGCCGCTGGCAATATACTCGGAGGTGCTGCTGGGCGATGACGCGATGGCGATGCGTCTGATTGCGGTGTCCGTGGGACTGGCGGTGGTTACGCTGCTGGTGCATAACTGGCTGCTGGACAGAGCGGCTCGGACAGGTGGGAGCTAACAGGATGTGCAGGATGGATAGGATGATGTGGTTCGACAGGCTCACCACGAACGGGGGAGTCATTGCTTGAGTTGAATGTGCGAAAGAGTTTCGGCGAATTCAGGCTGGACTGCGAGGCGCGGTTCGGTGATGGGGTTACGGCGATATTCGGGCCGTCGGGAAGCGGCAAGTCCACACTGCTGAACTCGATTGCGGGGCTGGTGCGGCCGGACGAAGGGGAGATCAAGTTCGGCGGAGATGCGCTGTACTCGTCGGGCGATGGGAAGCATGTGCCGCCTGAGAAGCGGCGGTTCGGGTATGTGTTCCAGGACTCCGCGCTGTTCCCGCACATGAGCGTGGCGGACAATATCGAATATGGGTACAGGCTGACCCCGCGTGAGCATAGGCGGATTGAGCCATCGCAGCTCGTGGAGCTTCTGCGGCTGGAGCGGCTGCTGGAGCGCGGTGTGGCGAATCTGTCCGGGGGTGAGCGGCAGAGGGTTGCGCTGGCACGCGCGCTGGCGACATCTCCACGGCTGCTGCTGCTGGACGAGCCGCTCGCATCGCTGGATGGCGGGCTGCGTGGGGTGATACTCGGCTACCTGAAGCGGATTCGGCGCGAGCTGGGAACGCCGATGGTGTATGTGTCGCACTCGATATCCGAGGTGATGGCGCTTGCGGACGATGCGCTGGTGCTGAGGGACGGGCGCGCGGTGGCTTTCGGGCGAGCTTCGGAGGCGTTGATAATGCCGGATGTGTCGGCGTTCGCGCAGTTCGACACGCTGGAGAACTTGCTGGAAGCGCGGGTGGCACGACGTTATGGGGACGAGGACATCGCTGAACTTCAGGTAGGGGATGCAGCGGTGATTGCGGCGGGTGTGCGGCGCGGGGAAGGGGAATCGCTGACGGTCTCGATTCGGGCGGGCGACATCATCGTGTCAAGGCAGATTCCGCCGCAGACGAGTGCGCGGAACGCCATTCGGGCGCGTGTTTCGGAGATACACATGGTGGACTCGCGGGTGCTGGTGTACGCGGACATCGGGACGCGAATGATGGTGGAGATTACGCGGAACTCGCTGGAGGCGCTGGAGCTAAGAGAGGGCACGGAGATGTACCTCATCATCAAGGCGAACAGCGTGATTCCGCTTGAGGGCAGCGGCAACTAGCCGGTTTCCAACCTGCGGTACAAGCCATAGTCCATGCATCCACTGGAGCCGGGACCGCTACCTGGTGGGGAATAGTATCCACTGGAGTTCGCCGCAGTCCTCGCACTTCAGCCGGAGGTAGTAGCCCGTGCCGTTGGACGAGGGGCGGCTGAGAAGCGGCTGCACTTCCACGAACGGGCTCAGGCGCTGTGGCGATTCGCTGAGGAGCGCCTGGTCCCTGCAATTGAAATTGCACAATGCTCTGACGGTCATTCCATTTCACCAGTTTCGCGTCCGGTTACTGCGAAGTCTGAACTGTTTCACTTGCGAGGGTATCACATTGCGGGCGGGCGTCGGCGTGGGACGGTCGAATAGACAGAGCTGGGCATGGTTCATTTCACCCCCATCCTAACCTTCCCCCAGAGGGGTTCACAGGGGTAGGCAAATGGTGTATTCAGTACGAAAACCCTTTCTGTCTGTCATTCTGAACGCAGCAATCCCACAACACTGTCACTCTGAAAGCAGCAATCCCACAACACTGTCATTCTGAACGCAGCGCAGCGAAGTGAAGAATCTGGAATTTTCGTGGCGAGACAAGCCCACTTGTAGTCAGCGAGTTTAGATCCCTCACTTCGTTCGGAATGACAGGGAAGAACTGCCGAACTGCCGTTAATCAAATACCTACCCCTGTCAGCCCCAGAGGGGGAAGGGACGGATTTTCGGCAGCCGTGCCCGCTGCTGCGAATTGCGGGGTTGTGGTTGCAGGGTGTGGAAGGCGGTAATCGATCGGGAGAGTGGTATGAAATTTCGTCACAGTGGGCCGTGGATAGGCGCGTGCGCTTGCACTGCTGTGGTAAAGTGTAGGTAGTCGTATGTTCGTGCAGTGATTGTTGCCGAGGAGGTTCCTTGACTCAGTTGTTAAGAACACAGTTGGACGCGGACCTTGAATCGCTGGTTGAAACAGTGCCTCCGCACCTGAGAGGACTGCTTCTTGAGCGAGATGATGTGAATGAACTGCTGGAGGTGGTGCTGGATCTGGGCCGTGAGCCGGAGGCGCGCTTCCTGAGTGAGAGCCTGGTGATATCGAACCAGGAGATTACGAGCGAGGATATCGATTATGTGATCGAGAAGGTCAGCTCGTTTGGCGAGGACAACCGGGCCGGCGTCGAGAGGACGCTCCACAGGATATCGGCGATACGCAACCGCTCGGGCAAGGTGGTCGGGCTGACACTTCGCGTGGGCAGGGCGGTGTACGGGACGATACGCATCATCGAAGACCTGGTATTGAGCGGCAAGAGCGTGTTGCTGCTGGGCAAGCCTGGCGTGGGCAAGACGACGATGCTGCGCGAGATCGCGCGTGTGCTGGCGGATGACGCGAAGAAGCGCGTGATCATCGTGGACACTTCCAACGAGATCGCGGGTGACGGCGACATCCCGCATCCGGGCATAGGCAGGTCGCGCAGGATGCAGGTGCGGTCGCCCGCCCTGCAGCATGCCGTGATGATCGAAGGTGTGGAGAACCACATGCCGGAGGTCATCGTCATCGACGAGATCGGCACGGAGGCGGACGCGGACGCCGCTCGCACGATCGCCGAACGTGGCGTGCAGCTCGTTGCCACCGCGCATGGGAATACCCTCGACAATCTCATCATGAACCCGACGCTGTCCGATCTTGTGGGCGGCGTTGAGGCCGTAACGCTGGGCGACATAGAGGCGCGGCGGCGGGGGACGCAGAAGACGGTTCGGGAGCGCCGCGCGCCGCCGACATTTGACATTCTCGTGGAGATCCAGGGCTGGAACGAGGTCGTGGTACACGAGGATGTGTCCGATGTCGTTGACCGGATGCTGCGAGGACATCCGATCTCGCCGCAGCTGCGGATGGTGGACGAGCTGGGGCGGGTGCAGAGATCGCACGCCGAGTCGAAGGTGCCCGCGCTGTTCAACGGCAACCGGGACCGTCGAAACGGGAGAAGCGGACTGGAAACACCCAGGCGCGCCTGGGGCGCTCCGATTCCCGAAGAACAGATTGACATCGTCCCCATGAAGTCGGTGAGCATCCTGCCTTACGGCATCAACAAGGGCAAGCTGATGCAGGCGGTGCGTGGCATCAATGCGCCGGTGGAGCTGGTCGCCGACCTGAGCAAGGCGGATATGCTCCTGACTACGAAGAACTACTACCGCCGCAGCACGCAGGCGTTGCAGCTGGCTGAACAGCGCGGCAAGCCGGTGTATGTGCTGCGGAAGAATACGCTGGCGCAGATCCAGCAGTTCGTGGAAGCCCTGGTGAGGAAGCAGTCGCAGGACGCGCGCGCCGAAGCCGAGCACTCGGATGCGATTGACGAAGCGGAGCGTGCTGCGTCCAAATTATATGACGGCGAGATGCAGGTGAAGCTCAGCCCGCAGGCTGCGTATGTCCGCCATCTTCAGCACAAGGTGGCTAACGAACGCGGCGTATATTCCACGAGCGAAGGGCGCGAGCCCAGACGCCATGTGGTGATGTACAGGCGATAGTACGCATGGCTGTTTTCATATCGTTCGAGGGCGGCGAGGGCAGCGGCAAGTCCACACAGGCCGAAGCGTTGACGGAGCGCCTTGCGGACGCCGGCATTGCCGTGGAGTTCGTGCATGAGCCGGGCACAACCGAGCTTGGCTGGCAGATCAGGGACATCCTGAAGCGCGGATTGCCGGGCGAAAGCCTGATCGCCCCCGAAGCCGAGCTGCTGCTGTTTTCGGCGGCGCGCGCGCAGCTTGTCTTCGCGGCGTTGGCTCCCTTGATGGACCGGCAGGACGCCGTCGTGGTGGCGGACAGGTATGTGGACTCGACCACGGCGTACCAGGGATACGGGCGCGGGATACCGCTGGAGAAGGTCGAGGTGGTGAACGCGCTGGCTACCCGGGGCGTTATGCCGGACCTGACTTTCCTGCTGGACTTGCCGCCGGTGAACGGGCTGACGCGAATAGGAGACCTGCAGCTCGGCTTTCAGTTCGACGACAGCGTGCTGCACCCGGATGATGCGAGGGCGCAGGAAGGTGCGAGATTCGAGGACGAGCCACTGGAGTTTCATGAGCGGGTGCGGCGTGGATATTCTGAGCTGGTGGCGAGTGAGCCTGACCGGTTCTGCGTTATTGACGCGGCTCAGCCGGAAGCCAGGGTCAGCGAATTGATTTGGGACGAAGTATGCGACAGGTTTCCGAGCCTCGTCGCGAGCAAGGAGACCACGAAGCTATGACAACAGAGCAGTTCGAGGAATACCTGAAACTACCGATGATAGCGGACCTGGCGACGGTGAACCCGGACGGGTCGCCGCATGTTGCGCCGGTCTGGT
>CAZWDM010000127.1:0-2701 GCA_964632415.1 uncultured Dehalococcoidia bacterium
ATTTCACCCCCATCCTAACCTTCCCCCATCGAGGGGGAAGGGACTTTCTGCCCTCACCCTAACCCTCTCCCAGTGGGAGAGGGGACACTAGCGGGGCTGCGCCCCTAGTATGTCTGGAGGTGAGGGATGTCGTACTCGTTGCAGATTTCTTCGAACCAGCCTATGACTTCGGTGTGCAGGGGGGTGCCGTTGGCGCGGCGGTCCTGCTCTTCTTCGTACTCGGAGAGTCCGGGGTAGAGGACGCGCTCGCTGCCGGGCTCTGGCGGGGTCTCGCGCAGGGTGCGGAGCATCTGGTCCATGTTGTCCTTGAAGGCGTCAACATCGGTGAACGAGGCGATGTTGTATGCGGCAAAGTAGTGCTTGTAGCCGCTGTCAAAGTACTCCTCGTCGAAGATGGCGGGAACGGAGCCGGACATGAAGGCGCACAGGATGTCCACAATCATGAGGAAGCCGTAGCCCTTGTGGGAGCCGTTCTCGCGGGTGCCGCCCATGGGGAGCAGGCTGCCGTAGTTGACGCCCTCGCCGCCGGGAACGGGCGTCTGCTCCATGATCGGGTTGCCCTCTTCGTCGGAGATCCAGCCGGGAAGCAGGTCTGAGCCGACCCTGCGGGCAAGGGAGAACTTGTTGCCGGCAATCTGGGATGTAGCGGCGTCGAAGAGAAGCGGCGCTTCCTCGTTGGCGGGTGCTGCAATGGAGATCGGGTTGGTGCCGAAGCGCCCTTCCGCGCCGAATGTGGGCAGGACTCCTCTGCCTGCGGATGTGGCGCACATGCCGACCATGTCGTGCTGGGCGGCGTACATGGAGAAGTGGCCGACCGCGCCGAGGTGCGCGCCGTTGTTCATGGTGACGACGCCGAAGCCGACATCGCGCGCCTTCTCTATGGCGATGTCCATGGCGCGCCTGCCGAGCACCACACCCAAGCCCTTGTCGGCGTTGATGACGGCGGTTCCGCGTGTCTGGCGCTCGATGTGCCAGTTGGGCTGCGGGTTGACCTGTCCGCTGGTGTACTGGCTGACATAGGCGCGGAGCATGTTGGAGACGCCGTGAGTCTCGACGCCGCGCAGGTCGGTCATCGAGAGGACATCGGCGGCTTCCAGAGAGTCGGACTCGGAGTTGCCCATCTTCTCGAAGATCGCCTGAATGACCTCGTGCAGAGACTCGATGGGAACGCGCACTTCGTCCTTCTTGGGTACTTTGAATCGTTCGAGCATTTCTTACCTCGCGATGTTGATTTTCCGATGTTCAGATGCGTCATCAGATCGGTTCCGTGCATGGAGATTAGCACAGAAGTGATCGGGACTTATCCTAACACGAAAGCGTGCTATAATTCTGCCCGTTCACGGACGGCATTGAACAGTGTAACAAGCGGCAAAAGCCACAAGGAGGGCTGCTCCAATGGGTGAAAAGGGACTTAGAGTCAGTTACGGAAAGTATGTATATGAGCATGTACCCGGCTGGGGCAGCTTGCCGGACGGGTGGGAGTGGAATCACGCGGTCGGCGTCGCGGTTGACGGGCAGGACCGCATCTTCGTGTACAACCGTAGCGCACACCCGATAATCGTGCTGGACACGGCGGGCAACGTAATCAATCACTGGGGCGAGGGTCAGTTCGGCTCGGCGCACCACATCGAGGCGGGGCCGGACGGCAGCGTGTACACGACGGACATCGGCGATCACACGGTGCGGAAGTGGACTGCTGAGGGCGAGCTTCTGATGACGCTCGGCGATCCCGACAACGTGCCGGAGGCGTTCAGCGGAGAGCCGTTCAACAGGCCGACGGACATCGCAATCGCGGCGGATGGGTCGCTGTACATCTCTGACGGTTACGGGAACGCGCGGGTGCACCACTACACGGCGACGGGCGAGCGGATACATTCGTGGGGCGAGCCGGGCGAGGGTCCGGGGCAGTTCCGCATTCCGCATGGCGTATGCGTCAGTTCGGAGGGCCTGATCTACGTGGTGGACAGGGAGAACAGCCGCATACAGGTGTTCACGCCGGAAGGGCACTACCTGAGCGAGTGGGGCGGCGTGCACAGGCCTGACCACATCGTGCAGGGACCTGACGGCAACATGTTCGTCACAGACCTCGGCTACTTCCAGGGTCTGGGTCCCGACCAGCCAAGTCCAAATGCGCTATCGCATCCGGCAGGCGTGAAGATCATGACGCCCACCGGCCAGTGGCTTGGCGGCTGGGGCACGAGTTCGGACACGCCGGGCGACATCATCGCGGGGCACGCCGTCGCCATGGACTCGAAGGGCGACCTGTATGTCGGCGAGACGCTGGAGGGAGCGAGGGTGCAGAAGTTCGCGAGGGTGGCGTAGATTTAACTGACATCAATATACAGAATGGGCAGGGTTGGCTGAGTGGCGGTCCTGCCTGTTTGCTTTGTCTGGAATCGGAGGTTCGGCCGCAAGCTTGAACAACTATAACCTACCACCAACTAGGCCAAAGACAAAAGCCATCGATGAGAAGGCGATGGTCCACAGGCGTCCTATCGACTCGGCTGTCATCGGGGCATAGGCGTTGGGCCTGGAGTCCACGAAAGCTGAAAGACCAGTAGCCGTGACCACAGAAAGGATTGCCATTACGATGGCAAATCCCACAATCAATATGAAGAGTTTTCCGCCGACTAACTGCTCAGTCACGTTTCAGCCACACATTCCCCGTTCGGCGGTCAATCACAACGGGATGCCCTGGGTG
>CAZWDM010000127.1:2801-5738 GCA_964632415.1 uncultured Dehalococcoidia bacterium
GGCGACGATAAAGTGCCTCTACGGCCCTTGCCTGTCTGTTCGGAGACTGCTCCAACGAGCGCCACTTCCAGGTTGCTTGGGTTCATTCCTGTCGTGTCTTGCCAGACAAGGAGTTTGGGCTCGCCTTCAGCCGTGAAGGAAGGCTCACCATCATCATCCAGGACCTGGAAGATTCGGACAACGGAAGTCTTCAGGCGAACCTTGGTGCCGTCGCCAAGACAATACTCGTTCCAATCTTCCTTATCGACTGCAAAGTCCAATTCGAGCGCATTACGCTCGGTTCCATCAGGTAGACGAACCGTGGTGCGGCTAGCCACAATATCCTCCTTCGGGTCGTCCCAGGGGCACCGCGTGAAGCATTTTCTGCCACAAGGCTGCACTGATTCCCAGTGCTTTCCCGGATGCTAACAGAAGCAATGTCTATTGCCAAGACACAGATTATTTGCGCCGCGAAACTAATTCTGCCCTGAAGTTTAGAGCCAGTGTCAGCGGACGCGGTAGATGGCGGACTCGCCGCTGGGGTCGGTGAAGACCAGATCGGCGATGGCGTCAAACTTGGGGATGCCTTCGATGCCGTACTTCTCGCGCTCGCGCCTGCCTATGTACACATAGTCGATGTCGTACTTGTAGAGGATCAGCTGCGCCTCGGCGGGGTCGGGGGTGGTGTAGATGCGCTCGACTTCGGATGCCCTGTCGTCGAAGTACTGGTCACGGAGGGCGCGGGATACGTCCGGCGTGTCGGCGTCGAACTGCTCCCAGCCGCCGCGCCACTGCTTCTGGTGACCGAGCCAGTTGACGATGGTGGGCAGGCCGGTGCTGCGGGAGATCATGCCCCAGTCGCTCCACTCGCCGACCGCCTCGACTATTGCGGCATCGCGAGGCGCATTACCCTTCAGCCACCCGATGGCGTCGTATTCGCCGGGGTTGTACTGCTGCACGAATGCCAGGCCGTCGAGGGTGCGGCCTGCCTGAGGCGTTTCCGGCTTGGTCTTGACGGCTGCCAGCGGGTAGTAGAGCGAGCACAGCAGCAGCAGAACGAAGGCTCCGGCCCAGACATACGAGAGTGCCGTGCGCCAGCCCGTCAGGGCGCGGATCGTGCTCATCCAGTAGTACACGGCGAAGGCGGACGCGGCGGCGAGAAGAATCCACGCCTGGTAGTAGAGCTTGAAGACGGTGTTGCCGCGGTTGTTGAAAAAGTCGCGGATGAACAGGAACTCGGCGCCGATGATGAGTCCAAGGCCGAGCACGGCCAGCACAGTTGCGAACAGCCTGCCGCCCTCGTTGTCCCTTCTGGCGAGGTAGAGCGCGTTGTAGATTCCGATTGCCGCCAAACCGGTGAGGGGCAGGATGCCGATGAAGCGGGCGATCGTCTCCTCGATGCTGCCCTCGCTGCTGGGCAGGTATGCGAGCGCCCAGAGCAGCCAGGGTGCGAATGCGAGCGCTAGCGCGGTGAGTGCCTGCGCTGCCCAGTCGCGCTGGATGGTGGTCTGCCAGAAGGTCGCAAGCAGGAAGGGCGCGACTGCGACCAGGAAGAGGCCCCAGACGATGAACATGTGGACTGCGCGGGTGTGCGTGATGACGACGCCGATGCCATTCACGCCGGCGTTGATGTCGAACAGGTAGGGCGAGTACATCAGGACGGCGAGCGCGAGAACCGCGAGGCCGACGGGGAATATGGCGAGCGCGAATGACTGGCGGATGTCGCTGCCTTCGCGGTACGCCCTGAGTGCGAGGACGGCGATCAGCAGGGCGGCGAAGGTGGGCATGTCCCAGAGGTTGTTGAAGGCGAGGCCGCCTAGAGTCACAGCCGCCAAGAGCACGATAGCGTATGTGTAGGGGCTGCGGTAGTCGCGCCAGAAGTTTCCGGGCAGGCGATAGATGTTGAGCGCGACGCCAACGAATAGCAGGACGAACGGGATGGACATGACATGAGGGTGCATGTCGCCGAGCAGGAAGCTGAAGAACGGGAACTCCTGGATGGTGTTGTCGATGAAGTGGATGCCGTCGAAGGTGTTGATGACACGGCTGGCGTGAAACCACCACCAGAAGTCGGGCGGCGTCCAGCTCTGCGGCGCCGTCTCGATGGGACCGGGCAGCCCGTCGATGCGGATCCAGTCGTAGAAGCCCTGCGACCCCATGCCGTTGAGGCGCATGAACTCCAGTATGCCCTGGAGATTAGCCGCGACGACGAGGAACAGGGCGGCGGCTATGGCGGCGATGATGGCGAGTCTTTTGTTCGTGCTGTCGGTGGGCGCGGAGTCTGGTGATGCCTCGCTTGTGCCATTCTCGTCGGTGCCAGCGGCGACGGTGCGTGCCCTGTTCAGGCGGACCATGTTGAAGACTAGGCCGAAGATGCCGGTGGCTGCCATCGCGGGAATGAGCGCCATTGCGAGGTTGTAGGCGATGTTGGACGTGACGGCGGCGATCTGGCTGATTGCGCCCATCATCCAGTAGCCGAAGTAGTAGTAGCTGATGGACTCGCCGCGCAGCCAGGGGTCCTCGGGGTGTCCGACGTGCGAGTTGATGGACGCCGACAGCAGCGCAAGGTCCATCGGCTGCTCGGTATGGTTGATGAAGGGGTCGTAGGAGCGGAAGAGCGCCCAGCCGATGAAGAAGACGAGGAAGACTGCCTCGGCAATGACGAGGGTGCGCCACTCGCGGGCGATGAAGTCGCGGAGGGCGTCGAGGTTGCGGTAGGCGATGTATGCGGAGGCGGCTGCCAGGAGCAGCACGAGCGCGATGGCGGTGGGCTGCACGGTAGGAACATGGGCGAGGCCGAGCACCCAGAAGAGGTACGAGACGAGGAGAATGCCGAGCGGTTTGCTGAGGGTGAAGCCCCTGTCAGCAAGCTTTGGTAGGAGGTAGAAGGCAAGCGGAAAAGCCGCCAGCCCGATGAGTTCTACGGTAATGAGCCATCGAAGGGCGTCGAGCATGGTG
>CAZWDM010000128.1:0-1576 GCA_964632415.1 uncultured Dehalococcoidia bacterium
TCAGACCGGGCCCTCCAACAAACCTCATGGTTTCGGGCACGGGAGACGGAACGATTACTGTAAAGTGGGACGCGCCGACAGACAATGGCGGTTCGGCGATTACAGGCTACAAGGTGCAATGGAAGCAGGCCTCACAGAATAACTGGAACAGTTACACAGAAAGAGAGGACGACGACGATCAGTCGCCCTATACCATCACCGAGAATCTGTTGAACGGAACGACGTATGATGTCCGCGTCATAGCGGTGAACGCTGTGGGCGACAGCGCCCCGTCAGGTGTTGTAGAAGGCACTCCGAGCACGAGGCCTGATGCGCCGACGGGCGTGGATGTCAGCGACTACGGCGATAGGTGGCTCGAGGTCACATGGACGGAGCCCACCAACAAGGGTGGCCTGACGACGACATACATCGTGCAGTGGAAGTGGGGGGCAAACGATTACACCGTAGCTAACCAGGCTACTAATGTTACATCGCCTATCAAGATAGCAAACCTTGAAAACGGCACCCTCTACACGGTCAGGGTTCTAGCGGAAAACTCAAAGGGCCAGAGCAATCCGTCGAATGAGGACTCCGAGACGCCGAGGACGATACCGGAAGCGCCGACTAACCTGAATGCCGTCTCGGGGGACAGAAAGCTCACCCTAACCTGGACAGCACCCGCCGGCGCGGCAACCGGCGGCGCTTCGATTACCCGGTACATCTTGCAATGGAAGTCGGGAGAGCAGGGGTACGGCGGCGCACGTCAGGCGACCCCGGCCGGCACTTCTCAGATCTTGGGACAGTTGACCAACGGCACGCCATACTCCATTCGTGTCAGGGCGGACAATGGAGAGACTGCGGACAGCTACAATTGGGCAGAGACTACCGGTACCCCCATGTCTGTTCCAGGGGCGCCCGCCGAACTGATGGTTGAGGAAGGCAACCAGCAGCTCGAAGTGTCATGGGAGGCTCCGACCGACACCGGCGGCGCTGAAATTGAGAATTTCGTCGTGCAATGGAAGCGCGATGACGTAAACAACTGGGACTCGCCGGGCGAGCATACGACGGCAGATAAAGACACTGTAACCGACACCATCACCGGTCTGACAAATGGCGTCACCTATGACGTTCGCGTCAGAGCCGACAATTCCGTGGAAGGGCAAGACTTCGAGTGGGCGTATACGATCGGTAAGCCAAGAACGATCCCAACAGCACCGAGAAGCCTCAATGTAGCGCCGGGAGACGCGCAACTTTCCCTGTCATGGGCCGCGCCGTCTGACAACGGCGGCAAGGGCGTCAATCGTTACATAGTTCAATGGAAGTCCGGCGGCCAGCAGTACAACAGCGCACGCCAAGCCACAACGACCAGTCGGGCATATACAATCCGACAGCTCAATAACGGCACAGTCTATTCTGTGCGAGTAAGGGCCGACAACTCCGTGGAGGCAACTTCCTACAATTGGGCGCCGGGAGTCGGGACGCCTGTCGCGGGTCAGAGCCCACCTCGGCAGCCCAATAGCCCGCCGGTTCAGAAATCGCCGGTAGCTCCAACGCCAAGCGTGTCGTCAGTGACATTCGCCAGCATAACGCAGACATC
>CAZWDM010000128.1:1676-5579 GCA_964632415.1 uncultured Dehalococcoidia bacterium
TAGCTCCAACGCCAAGCGTGTCGTCAGTGACATTCGCCAGCATAACGCAGACATCGGCTGACGCAACGGTGAGCCTGAGCAACGCGGGCAGTTCTCAGAAGACGGTGCGGCTGCACTACCGGGAGAACGGCACCACGACCTGGGGCAAGGCGAAGTCCGGGAGCACCACCGGCTCGAGCGCGGCCTTCAGCCTCAGCAGCCTTACTGCGGGAACGACCTACGACGTGCAGGCGTGGCTGAACGCAAGCTCACCGCCTTCGGGCACGCAGGTCTACGAGTTCACCACGCTCGATGAGGTGGTGTCCAACCCAAGCATATCGGAGCTTGAGTGCGAGAACACCGGGCAGACGTCCGCCACGGCTATGGTGAAGATCGCGGACGCCGGCACGGATATGAAAGAAGTCTTCCTGAAGCACAACATGGACGGCGCCGATGAATGGACAATGCTTCCGTCACCGGTGATTACATACACCGACAGCACCGCCATCGACTTGACCGGGCTTCAGCAGGGAACGACCTACGATGTTGCAGTTGCGCTTACGAGCAACTTTAGTGGGATGCTGACGTGTTCCTTCACGACGCTTGCACCGCTCCCCAGCATATCCGGCATCGGCATAAGCGACATCACGAACACCTCAGCCACGGCCACGGTCAGCATCGCCAACGCGGGCACTGAACAGAAGACCGTTTATCTGCGATACCGGAAGTTCGGCGAGTCCCAGTGGGGCACGGCGCAGACCAGGACAACCAACGGCACGAGCGCGACTTACAGTCTGGCCGGTCTGACTCCCGGGACGACCTACGAGGTGCAGGCGTCTCTGGCAAGCGGCTTCGGTACTTCCAGGTCTGCCGTGTTCACCACGTCCACGCCCGATCCCAGCGTGTCGTCCGTCAGCATCGGCAGCATCACGCAGACATCGTCTGTCGCCACCTTGACGATCGCGGATGCAGGAAGCGCGCAGAAGACCGTCCACCTGCAGTACAGGGTCAGAGGCACGTCCGCGTGGAGGACTCCGCCCCTGACGGCGACGACCTACGGCGCATCCGCGACCATAGACCTTTCAGGACTGACTGCGGATACGTCCTATGAGGTGCAGGCCTCGCTCGACTCTGCGTTCGGAAAAGTTGTGTCCGCTACCTTCACCACGCTGCGCTATCCAAGTCTTTCAGGCATCGACGTCACCGGCATCACCGGGACGGCTGCCACCGCGGAGATCACGATCGCAGACCCCGACGGCGCCACCCAGACCGTGTACCTGCGCTACCGCACGAACACTCCAAGGGGAGACTGGAGCGGCGCTCTGACAACGACCAGCAGCACGGACAGCGCCAGGATAGACCTCACCGGACTCACCCCGGGCACGAAGTACGACGTGCAGGCGTCTCTCGACGGCACGTTCCCGACAGCACGCACAAGGTACGACACGTTCACCACGCTGCGGTACCCCAGCATCGCATCTCTGGAGGCCGAGGACATCGGCGAGAACGGCGCGACCGTAACCGCCACCATAGCTGACTCGCGGGGCGTGTCACAGACCGTGTACATCCGTCACCGCCAGACACGCTACATTGCGTGGAGTTCCACCCAGCAGGCAGATTCCGTGGACGACGCGGTGAGCCTGCGCCTCAGGGGCCTGTCAACGGGCACCGGGTACACGGCGGAGGCATCGCTGGACAGCACGTTCCCTGATGATGGCACGAGGTGGGTGACGTTCACGACCAAGGAGCGCAGGCAAAAGGACGACAAGTCTACCGAAGTCCCAGAGAAGGCTCCCGTGATCGCGCCGCTTCCGGGGTACTCGCCGCAGATGCTGCGCTTCGTCGCCATCGAGGGCGGCGACAGCCCGGCTCCACAGTCATTCTCCGTATGGAACAGGGAGCAGGGCGCAATGGACTTCATCCTGTCCAACCGGCAGGAGTGGCTCTCCCAGCAGCCCACGTATGGTATGTCCGGAGGTCCCGCCGACAGGGTGGAGATAACGGTAACGGTCGACTCTTCAGGTCTCTCATCGGGCCAGTACGTGGACATCATCAGAATAGATGTGAGCGCATCGGGCAGGAGTCCCGACCAGGTGATAGTGGTGCTTGACGTGCTGCCCCCGGACCATGTCAGGAAGTTCGTATCGCGCGCAGGGGGTGGGACTGTGATCTTGCCGGACGGCACGGTGAAGATTGTGGTGCAGCCGCTTGCCCCTCCGAAGGATGTAGACATAGAGCTGATGAAGGTGAACCTGCAGGCTCACGGCGCTCCTCCGGGAGATCGTGAGCGCGTAGTGGTGTCAATACGGTCGAACACATACGAACCCGGCGGGGACACTCCGGAGGATGTTGCCTACTCTCCTCACGTGGAACTGTGGATAATGCTGCCTCAGAGTGAAGAAATCGCATGTGCCGAGGGCAGAGTGCGGGTGTACTCGGTGCAGGGTAACTGGGTGCCGATTGAGCACCGTTGCGAGACGGACGGGACCGGGGATGTGTGGGCTGTGGTGGAAATGGAGCGCCTTGGTGCGTTCGCCCTTGTGGTGGACGACTCTCCCGCGACACCGACTCCCGCTCCCGCGACGATGGCGACGCCCGCAAACTCCGTGATAGGCAACGCCTCTCCGGCGACCGTGCGAACGTCGCTACCCGCCGTGCCGCCCACTCCCGCGCCGACTGTTGTTCCCGCAGTGATGCCCGTGCCGGTCGCGCAGGCGGTGCCCGCTGGCGAGGCGCCACCGACACCCACAGCGACAGCCTTGCCGCATGCTGCCGAGCGGTCCGCTCCCGTGGTGCAGGCGTCTACAGGCGGCGGCGGATCGGGCGGCATCGACACTATGATCCTGGCGGCGGTCGGGGTGCCTACGCTGATCGGCGCTGTGATCGTCTTGCTCCTGCTCTACAGGGAACGCCAGCGGCGCAATGGGACAGCCAGTACATAGACTAAGCGGTGAGAATTGACTCCAATGCTTGTACTACGCACGCGGCCGGCACGTCCGCTATGCTGCGCCAGCATTGCTCTTGAGGGGAATATCCCCCATAGTCAATTCGTCGTCCTCGGTCATGATACCAAGTGTGAGGGGCCTCGCTGAGCTTGCCCACCCGGTTTCCTTCCTCATAAGTGATCATTCAGATAAGTGACGATTCAGGAAGTGGCGCTCCCAGTTCGACCCAGCATTGTGTCTTCTGAAAAGGATGCTCGTGGGGTGGACCCCACAGTTGGGACAGCGAAGGGACCAATTTAAGAGGGACTCCCGCTGGCACCTCGACTGCCTAAACGCTTACCGCATCGCATCGGACCAGCATCCGGGGAGATAAAGCACAAGTTCTGCGAGATGTGCGGCGAGCGCGCCGATGAGATCGACCACCACCTGGCGACGCTCAGGGCGTTCACTCCCGACAACCTCCGCTGGCAGAGCCTGAGCTGCCACCAGCACAAAACGCGGCAAGACCTGCTGCTGGCGAAATTCATTGCGGCGTGCTCGCTCGACCGGTACGGCGCTGGAAGGCTGCTCAGGCAGCAGGCAGCCAGCTAACACGAGATACTGCGGGCGACCTACCAGATGGGGCAATCCGTTTCCGATGGGCAAGGAATACACTCGCACGGAGTCGCTGAAGGCGTGTTCAGCATCGGTTAGGACAGTCCATAAATGTCCGATAGCTTCATTTTTTCGGTCATCTGCTTCTCCGATTGTCCCGAGTCCGGGTGGTGGATGATTTCCACAGCACTGCCAATGCGTCGCGTCACATTGAATCCATTTAGCGAAATGTCGTGACGACGCATCAGTCTGTAAAGCGCCACGACATCCTATGCGCGAAACCGCTCGTGTATTATTTGCAAGCTGCCTAAGGCACCATCGCCAGACTCCCCGTCGGGTCCGGCACAAGCTTCAGGTAGATGAGCGTCGTCTGGATCGAGCTGTG
>CAZWDM010000129.1:0-5556 GCA_964632415.1 uncultured Dehalococcoidia bacterium
TCGCCATAAACTCGACGCGGATGAACGACAAGACGCGAGAGGAGATATACAGCGATCCGCGCGCCGTGATTACGAACGGGCCTCCGATGTCGCGGTCGAGGGCGGTCGAGGTGGACGGCGGGTACAGCCTGAGCGGGCGGTGGAACTTCAGCAGCGGGAGCGACCATGCGACATGGATTGCGGCGCTGACGCCGATCGTGAGCGCGGAGGACGGGGCGAGTCTCGCGGATGTGGAGCGGTCGTCGCGGTCGCATCCGCTGGGCGGAGAGGACTCGAGGAATGTCATCGAGAGGGAGACGATGCGGATACTGCTGATCCCGAAGGACGAAGTGGAGATGGTGAACAACTGGCAGGTGAACGGGCTGCGCGGCACTGCGAGCTGGGGGTTCGAGGCTGCGGGGCTGTTCATACCGAAGCACCGGACTTACGATCCTGCCGCGATACCGCGCGAGGAGGGGGGAGCGTACCGGATTCCGGCTTCGCTGCTGTTTGCGTCGGGGTTCGGGACGGTGGCTCTGGGCGCGGCGCGGGCTGCGCTGGATGCGGCGAAGGAGCTTGCGAACCGGAAGGTGCCGGGGAACATGGACCCGAATACGCCGATGCTGCGGGACTGGTCCACGACGCAGCGACAGGTGGGCGAGGCTGAGGCGATATGGCATTCGGCGAAGGCGTTCGTGACTGAGGCTGCGGGGGCGGTGTGGAAGACGGTGTCGGAGGGGAAGCCGCTGACGATGAGCGAGCGGGTGCATATGCGGCTTGCGAGCACGCATGCGAACCGGAAGGCTACGGAGGTCGTGGATATCGCGTATACGCTGTGCGGGTCGTCGGCGATATTCGAGAGCAATCCGGTGCAGCGACGGTTCCAGGACGTGCATGTGATCAACCAGCAGGTGCAGGGGCGGCTGTCGCACTATGACACGGCGGGGCGGTTTTTCATGGGGATGGATCCTGGGCGGGACGGGCTGTTCTAGCGGCCAGGTATCGGCTATCTGCCGTCAGGCACCAGTCCGATGAACTCGCGCTCTGTGCTTTGATTATAATGGTCTATTCGGTTCGCAAGAGGAAGCACCGCAATTGGAGGTCGAACGCAGTAGATGGCTAAGGTGAGGGTGATGTACTGGAAGGAGATTCCGGTGCAGGTGCAGGCGCAAGATGACGGCGCGCCACCTGTCGGGGTGCCGCTGGATGCGCGGTTTCAGCAGGGGGTTGACGCGGTCGCGATGTCTGACGGGAGCATGGGTAGCGACGACTACCTGATGGCCTGGGAGTGGCATGACTACGGCGATGTGGAGGGGACTGCGCAGTCGGCGGCTGAGGCCGTTGCGGCGCGGTTCAATGAGGGGTTTCCGGCGGACTTCGTGTCGCGGATACGGAGAATGGAGAACGAAGGGAAGCGGGATGCGACGCCGGGCGCGGTGGACCACTGGATTGATGAGAATTGACTGACAAGAATTACTGGAAGGCAAGGATTTAGGGCGATATGGCATCAGAAACGATACTGGAGCGGCTGGCTCGGGGCGAGCGGATAATCTCGGATGGCGCGACGGGGAGCTATCTGCAGGCGCACGGGCTTGGGGACGGCGACCCGGAGGAGTGGAACGTGAGCCACCCGGAGGTTGTGCGGGCGATGGCGAAAGCGTACTTCGACGCGGGATCGCAGATGGTGCTGACAAACACTTTCGGGGGCACGAGGCTGCGGCAGAATCACTACGGCTTCGAGGACCGGGCGGCGGAGTTCAACAGGCTCGCCGCGCAGCATGCCAAAAGCCAGGCACCTGAAGGGTGCTTCGTGGTGGGGTCGGTGGGACCGACAGGCGAGGTGCTGAACGATCCGCTCCGGGAGAATCCGCTGACTGAAGAGCGGGCCTACGATGCCTTCGCGGAGCAGATAATTGCGCTTGCAGAGGGCGGCGTGGATGCGGTGAACATCGAGACGATGATCGACGTCAACGAGGCGGCGATCGCGGTGCGGGCTGCGAAGGAGAACACGGACCTGATTGTGATGTCGACGATGTTCTTCGACAAGGGGCCGCGCGGTTTCTTCACGATGATGGGGACGCCCCCTGCTGAGGCCGTGAGCAGGCTGCACGAGGCGGGCGCAGACATCGTTGGGGCGAACTGCGGGAACGGGAT
Organism: uncultured Dehalococcoidia bacterium; assembly: GCA_964632415.1. Lineage (GTDB taxonomy): Bacteria > Chloroflexota > Dehalococcoidia > Lucifugimonadales > JADFKI01 > Bin90. The sequence continues at coordinate 2,134 of CAZWDM010000129.1, forward strand.
CGATGTGATGCTGGAGCTGGCGCGTGAGCTGCGTGCCGCGACGGACGGCTACCTGCTGATTCACTCGAACGCGGGGATTCCGGCGCCGGTGGGTGGCGAGATCGTTTACCCGGAGACACCGGAGTACATGGCTGAGCGGTTCAGGGTGATGGCGCACGAGGTTGGCGTGAACATAATCGGCGGGTGCTGCGGTACGACACCGGCGCACATCGAGGCGCTGGTGGAGGCGGTTGGGTAGTTATTAGTGGACAGTTAACAGTCTGCAGTAGTCGGTTGCTGTCATTGTTCCGTCTTGGTAGCCAGGTAGGGCGGATTACTGAGAACCGACGGCTGAGGACTAATTCGAGGTGCTTGATTATGGTAACTCTGGGAACGCGAGTCCGGGCGATGGATGTGCTGGAGCGGTACGGAAACTGCCTGGAACTGGTGCCGATGGACCCGAACTTCGAGAACATCAGCGTGGGGCTTTATGTGAAGGGCGGCGTATGCACGGTCTGGACTTTCAGCAGTAAGCCGGGCGTGGAGGCGCGCATCGAGCAGATACGCGACCAGCTTGTGGCGCTGGGCGGCATGGAGGCGGTCGAGGGAACCACTAACCAAGTGCGCTTTGCGTGTGGAGGGCTGCACGAGCGGGCTATCAAGTTCCTGATGAGCCAGGCTGTGGGAAAGGCGCCGGACTTCGCGCCGCCGCAGGGCGAAATGTCTATCAGGGACTCGCGGTCGCCGCTGACTATCAAGGTTTCCGGGAGTCAGCGCGATGACGCCTATGTGTACACGGTGTCGGTGGAGGGAGATGCGCCGAATCCGGCTGTGCGCCTCCGCATGGTGGTGGCCGGGTTCCTGCGGTACGGCGAGATGAACAAGGTGGGCGACATCGAGGTGGCGTTCCCTTGCGGGCAGCGGCACGACGCGCTGATGCGGCTGCTGATGCCGTACTCGCGGAACATATCGAGCGTTGAGGGGATGATGGCAGCGGAGGCACTGCGCGGTCAGATGACGACTGGTACGCTGGGGTTCACGCCGCCGACGTAGGGTGACGGGGGCTAACAGGATGTACAGGAAGGAGAGGATAGGGAGTTGGGATGACAACGGCGCAGAAATTGGGGACGATTGAGAGAGTTCGACTACGTGATGTTTGGGAGCATGAAGCCGAGAACTTCACTCCTTGGCTCGCGAAGAACATATCACTGCTTGGTAGTGCGCTGGGCATAGACCTTGAAGTGCGGGCGCAGGAAACTGCGGTTGGAATCTATTGGCTAGATATTCTCGCCCACGACCGGGACACTGACCGCCCAGTTGTAATAGAGAACCAACTCGGAGTAACTGACCATGATCATCTTGGGAAACTGCTCACGTACGCAGCCGGATTCAATGCCAATACGATGGTCTGGGTTGCCGGAGAGTTCCGAGACGAACATAGGGAAGCACTGGATTTGCTCAACCAAAGAACGGATGAAGACACCCAGTTCTTTGGCGTGGAAGTCGAAGTGTTGAAGATTGACAATTCCCGTCCTAGCGTCAACTTCAAGCTTGTGGCGATTCCGAGAAAATGGCGCAATCCTAAGCAGAGAGTTGGTGGAGGAAGGAGTGAGAGATACAGGGCATTCTATACGGAACTTGCAGAGCGTATGAATACGAGCTCAAGGGGGTTCGTCGACGTGCCAATTGACAGAATAGGCACAAGGCACTTCTGCAATTTGGCGTCGGTTGGACAGATTGCCAATTACGCAGCTAGTTTGCCGGGAGGGAACAAGGCTTGGGTTGAACTTGTTATCCGCGGCAACGATAGGCAAGGGTTGTTCGGGTTGCTGGAAGAAGAGAAGGAAGATATCCAAGCGAATCTCGGGGAATTACTCTGGCGAGTTGAGCATTATGGCAATTCTGCCATAATCTTGGAACGCCAGTACAATGGCCCATTTGATGCAACTGAAACGAAGGAAGAGTTGCAAGAATGGATGGTCGAGCGTCTGCTGAAGTTCAAGGAAGTGTTTGGACCAAGGTTGGCGGAGTTGGTGGAATAAGCTGAGAACGCAAGGAGCATTGCCATGGCGCAGGCAAAGCCCAAGACGGCAAAGACAAAGATAATCATGATTTCGCCTACGAAGACTACCGTGTTCAATCCCGGTGACATCATCCCGCCGCATATTGAACTCGATGGGATGGCGGAAGCACTGAGCGGAGGTCCAGTTTTTGAGGGGACCGATGTGCCGGTGAAGTATCTGTTTCACTACACGGACGAAGTACATAACCTGTACGCTTTCCATGAGGACTTTCCACAAGTGAGCGGGGAGCAGGCATTCGAGGCGATTGAAGAGCGTCTGGATACAGACATGGATAAGATTATCCACAGCAACCGGGAGATCCATAGTGGCACTCCTGTCTTCAAGGGTACGCGTGTGCCGATTTACCTCCTGTTCGGACTTCTGGCGGGTGGAGGAGACCTTGAAGAGTTCCTTGAGGACTTTCCGACGGTGAGCCGAGAACAAGCAATTGAAGCCCTCTCACTCGCTAAGAACAGGCTAGAGACCATGGCGTATGAAACTGCTGCTCGATGAATCTGTTAATAATCGTTTGAGGCATCATTTTCCCGGACATGACGCCCGAACAGCCGAATACATGGGATGGAAGGGCAGGGTAAACGGCGAACTCCTGGCATTAGCAAGAAATGAGTTTGATGCCCTTGTGACGCGTGACCAAAAGATGACTGAGGAGCAGAACATTACGACTCGGGATGTTGCAATTTTCGTCCTCTATGCTCGCTCAAATGGACTGAACGACCTGGTGCCATTGGTGCCTCAAGTTCTGGTACGCTTGCCTACCGTGAAACGAGGCGAGGTCATCCCAATTTATCCAATGCGACAAACTGAAGAATAATAGAAAGGGGCTGCGCTATGACACTGGTTGAGAGTATGACGCCGCGGGAGCGGGTGATGAATGCGCTGGCGGGACTGCCGGTGGACCGGACGCCGGTGGCGAATCCGACTAATGTGGCGACGGTGGAGCTTATGGATATGGTGGATGCGCCGTTCCCTGAGGCTTGCCGCGATCCTGAGCTTGCTGCGCGGCTTGCGGCGACGGGGCATACGGAGCTCGGCTTCGACGCGATTATGCCGTATTTCACGATTATCCAGGAGTCGTCGGCGCTGGGTTGCGAGATGCAGTGGGAGGAGAAGGACAACTGGCCGACGGTGCGGATGACGAATCCGATATGGAAGACGGAGGATGACATTCACATTCCGTCGGGGTTCCTGGAGCACCCGGACAACATCACGATCACGCAGTCGATCAGGCTGCTAAAGGAGGAGTTCGGGGACGAGGTGGCGATCATCGGGAAGACGATGGGGCCGTGGACGCTGGCGTACCATGTGTTCGGCGTGGAGACTTTCCTGCTGATGACGGTTGACGACCCGGACATGACGATGC
>CAZWDM010000130.1:0-5514 GCA_964632415.1 uncultured Dehalococcoidia bacterium
TGATATACCTTGAGCTTGTGCCGGATCCGGTCGGGAGGGTTTCGTCGATACCGTAAGGGTTACTTTGAACGTCACTTAGTCTCTCGACCTCGCTGGCTGCTTCAGCCTTTAATCGACTGATGTCCTTAGTTCAGAGACTTGCGCCTCACGTCCTTGCAGACATGTTATCCTAGTGTCACCAGTTCGGCCCAGCAAGAGGAAACACCATGCTTACCAAGCCTTCAAAGATAACCGACATAACTGACGAGGACCTTCCTCAAGGTCGTATGCTGACAGAAGAGGAAGACCGCGAGATGAAGGAAAACCTCGCCAAGAAGAACTTCGGAATGACTCTGGATGAATTCACCGAGGCTTGGAAGGCAGGCAAGTTCGACAACGACAAAGAGAGGCACGGTGACGTTGTTTTTCTGGCTTCGATGCTGCCTGAGTATTGGGTCGAGTGACCACTGGAAGAACTGCCGCTGAGGCTGTCAACAACTAAATTCACGGCATCCAGAGATTCGTCTCCTGTGTAACCAACTCGGTTGTCGACGTTGCAGGTGGCTACCATCGGTCCCCGGTCCCCCACCGACTGACAATGAACGGCGGGTTGCCCGTCGCCCTAGCCGGACCGTCTCGCCTTATGTTGAGACTGCAACAATACTATCGTATTGATGAAACTGAAAGCTCGGGGGCTCCCTGGAGAGTGGAAGTTATCCAATACTTCTACACGGTGCATGACGCTGATGAGAGAGAAGTCCTCCTCTATCACTTTCATCCCCGCGGCAGCAGTTCTGTAACAACTCCCCATCTGCACTTAGGGCAAGGGACACAGGTCGCACGCGTCGAAGTTCGTAACGCTCATCTGCCGACGGGAGATGTTTCTCTCAATGCCATCATCCGGGTGCTCATTGAAGAAATGGGTGTGAATCCGCGGCGTTCGGACTGGGAGTTCATATTGGCCGAATAGAACTATAATGTCAGATGGGGCGACGGCAAATTCTATTGCTGTGGTAGACAGTTATCATTCTCACGTATCGGCGCTGGCGCTATTCCGTTCTTCCTACCCCGTCTTGGCAAGCGTGAAATATCTCGTTATTGAGCGCATCTATACGGCGCGTGCTTATCCTTATAGCCCAGACGTAAGACTAGCTCGTGGCCTTCATAACCTGCGGCATTTGTCCTCGGCTACCAGTTCACCCTCGCACAATCGCGTCCAAATTTTTGTTGGTGAAGACTGGACGTCACAGACAGGAAGGGAAATAGAGATGGCGAGCGATATGATCTCAGGTCCGCGGGGATTGCTTATCGGACTGACGTTGTTAACTGTCCTAAGCTTGGTGAACGGTTGTGGACAGGACGTGCAGTTGAATTACAGTCCGCCTGTGCCGGAAGTTAGCGTGGCACCTGCCTTGGTGAGCCCTGGCTTGTCGGAGACCGCCCTTGCCGGACGAGACCTTTTCGACAACAACTGCGCGCGCTGCCACGGAGATGAGGCATCCGGAACCGACCTGGGGCCACCGCTGGTCCACATCTACTATGAGCCGAATCATCACCCGGACACCAGTTTCCGCAGCGCCGTGTGGAACGGAGTGCCCGAGCACCACTGGTCATTTGGGGATATGCCGCCGGTACCGGGTCTGTCGCCGGAAGAGGTCGAAGAGATAATCTGGTACGTACGGGAGACACAGCGCGCAGGTGGGATATTCCGGGGAACCGGTGGCTCTACAGTATGTTAAGTGCAGGCGTAGGAGACTTCCTTAGATTGGCGCTGCCTCTCCGAGACTTTCAAAGCCGGGCGGGGCGCAAGTCAGTTGAGCAGACATTCGTGACTCCCAAGGTCTGGATTCTGTTAGGCTCTATGTGCGCCAGGGCGCAGCGGCAGGGTTCTGCCCGCCGGGCCCATTTTCAGATAGTCCGAAAGTTCGTGGCACTGCAGAAGTGCGTCACAGGCGGTGTCCTGACTGCTCTTATGGCTTTGCCTGTGGCTGTGTTCTCAATTGCTGGCTGTGGGTTTTCACTGGACGATTCATCATCCGGCGGCGATTTTGAGCTTGGGCGTGAGGTGTATGCGGCGAACTGTGCTGTCTGCCATGGCGCGGATGCCGAGGGGCAAGCCCAGTGGCACGAAAAGCGAGACGACGGGACATTGCCACCGCCGCCCCTGAATGGGGACGGCCACACCTGGCACCACGGCGACGGCCTACTGTATCGAATCGTCAGCGAGGGAGGTGAGACCCTTGAGAACCCAAACTACCCGCAACTCACGAGCGCAATGCCTGCCTTCAAGGGGCGTCTTACGCACGACGAGATCATAAGCGTGCTCGAATATGTCAAAAGCCTGTGGGGAGATAAGATGAAGCTGGGCATTTCGATTCGAGAATCGCAGTTACTCGTCAGTGAGAAGGACCCGTACCCATCCCGTTAGAAACAGGGGAGTCCACTGAGTCCTAACCTTCTTTTCGCCCGAGAAATCGCCTTCTGTGCCTGAGCTGCAGCTGAACCTGCAGCCGGGACCGCAGAAGTAGTACTTGGTGCCCTCGTGTTCGTTTGATCCGTCGGATGGCTTGTTAGTGTCCACTTGAATGTCTCAGGCAGGGCGGGTCTCGGTCGGGCCTCGGCCACTGTTGAAAAACGGCAGTCTCATGTCGTCTCCTACAGTGTCCGACTCCGTGCAATACGCTCTGGTCCCCACGGGGGGTGCCGGCGCTCTCTGTCGCTCCATCCCGACACGTCCGGCCTGTTCTTGCAGCTTCGGGCCTAGTCGCTCCGGGCCTCTGGCCTGTCCTTGTCCCCTTCTGCCACTTCGCGACTCTCGTCGCTCGCCGGCGATCCCGTCTGTCCGAATACGGGGGAAATGCGTTCTCGGACACCGGAATAGATGGGCCTCGCACGTTCCTTGACAGCCGCAATGCCTTCCGATGCTCGTTCCCCAGCCTGCGACTTGCCCCGAGATGCCATTTCTACGGCACGTGAGCGGAGTGCCGTAGTACGCACTTTCAGATCCGCGCGGGTCTCCGATCCCTTTTTCGGATCAATCAGAAGCCCTATCAGAGCTCCCGCCAAGCCGCCGGCTATAACACCCACTGCCAACACGCCATTCTTGCTACTGCGTTTCATGATCTCGTTCCTTTCTGAGCCATTAGCAGCTCACCTATCGTCAGGACGCCCTGCCTATCCTGAACATCCTGGTTCCGCACACGGCGCACGTTCCTCTCACGGCCGGCCGACCATTCTTCAGAATCATCTGCTTCGGTTCCTGTATGTCGCGAGACTCGCGACACTTAAGACAGAATCCTGTCACTGCTCCCTCCCTTCCCATTTCTTATCGTTCCCTCGATTCATTGGCGCCCCATTTGCTCCAGTTACGGTGCCCGCCTTACGCCGCTTTTCGAGTCTCTCCGTCTTCAATCGGAGTTGTCACCCAGGAAAGTCTGGCTGAAAGTGTCGTGCAGAACGCGGTGTATTCTGAATGAGACCCGCCAGAGAACAATAACCACGCCGAGCAGCACGATGATGGCGGCCGGGGTTGAGAAACTGCCAAGGATTACCAATTGCGATAGGAGCGGCAGACTCCAGACAGCCAGCACGACAGCCATAAGCAGCAGTGTGCTGTTGCGTAGAATGACTCTCAGGCCGCGCCTGTTGAGAAATCTCAGGTTGCTGATCCTTCTGCGAAAGATGAATGACGACAGCCCGTCGGTAAACCGCCGCATCGCCCGCCAGATGAAGACTGCCGGCGGCACGCAGAGTATTACCACGAAGCAACTCAGGAGGAGTCCAAGCAATCCTTGCTGAATCCCCAGCGCACGCGCGAGATCCGCGGAGAATCTCAATGTGAACGTGCCCAGTCCAATGATGACCACGATTATACCGAAGTTGACATCGACTACGCGAACCGCCTGCTTTACGATCTGGGCGACTTGGCTCTCCATCCCGAACACGGTGCGTGTGGAGATCAGAATGTACGAAAGGCTGCCGACATAGTGGCGCAGCAGACGCGGCGAACGCCGCTCCAGAAAATCGGCCGTCGGTCTTGATGAGCGTGTCAGGAACGGATAGAGGAGCGCTGTTAGAGCCGATGCAGCCGCGACCACAGGATAAAGGAACGCCCCCACCACGGCCTGGTCTGCTCCTATCTTGGTCATCGCCAGGGAGAACTCACCCATTTGAGGCTTCCCCATACCAACGCCGAGCGCGGTCCTCCCGCCGTGTCCGGTGACAAATGTGCCGAGTGTTGATGCGAGCATTTTGCCGGCCATGAACACGCCAGCAACAATCAGGGCGGGAACGATGTACTGCGCCAGGACAGACAGCTCGATGAGCATCCCTATGGAGATGAAAAAGAACGCCGCGAAGACGTCTCGTACCGGTACTATGGTGCTATTGAGTGTTTCGGAGTATTCAGTGTCTCCCAGCACTGTTCCGATGATGAACGCGCCCACCGCAGTCGAGATGTGAAGCTGCTGCCCGACGAGCGCGAGGCCGAAGCACATTGCCAGGCTTACGATGAGCATCACTTCCCTTGAACGCAAGCGCGCGATCAGCCTGATGATCCGAGGTGCGACCAGCGCGCCCACAAAGAGAGAGCAAAGGAAGAACAGGCCGAGGCGTCCCAGAAGTTCCAACACCTCGCGGGGTTCTGCGGTGCCCGTGGTCTCAACGCCAGAAAGAATGCTCAGCAGGAGCACTGCGGCGAAGTCCTCGACTACGAGGATGCCCACTATGAGTCGGCCGTGCGGCTCGTGCAACATTCCGGTGTCGCGCAGCACCTTTATGATGACTGCGGAGCTGCTGATGGAGAGCACAGCGCCCAGGAAGATTGCCTCCGTGGTGCTCCATCCGAGCAGCGTGGCAACCTCGTAGCCGAGCGCGATCATGAACACTATTTCGATTGTCCCTATGATGATCACGCGTGGGCCCATCTGCCGTATGCGGCGCCATCCGAACTCCAAGCCGATGGCGAATAGCAGCACGATGAAACCAAGCGCAGCCATCAGGTGGATGCTCTCAGTGTGCGTGACGGGAGCGGGAAGGTTTAGCAGAGGCAGGGTGTATGGACCCACAAGCAGGCCTGCGATGAGATAGCCCAGTACAGGTGGCTGCCTGAGCCACTGGACTATCGCTATCGCAACACCGGCGACCGCCATTTTCGTGGCGAAGTCCCGTATCAGCGTGCCTTATTCCATGCGGTGGTCCTTATCCGATCAGTCCGTCCTCTCGTGTGCTTTCAAGATGCACTTGCCGGATAGGCAAGGCATCAGCAACGCATTGCCCTATGGCAGAACACGCAACTGCCGCGCCGCGCCCTGGCGCGACAGCTGCGCGAGGAGGGAGGAAAGTCTAGACGTAAACAGTTGTCTTACCGTGGCTATCGCTTCCTTTAGACCGGTCACAACGATTCTCTGAGAAGCACGGTATTCGGCGTCGTATGGTCCACCCCATCGCCCGTACGTACAACGGTCGCCATCAGCCCGATAGACCGTATCTGGGCGCGTTCGGAGCGAAAGGTGACCATCTGCCCTTCAATGTACT
>CAZWDM010000131.1:0-5512 GCA_964632415.1 uncultured Dehalococcoidia bacterium
ATTCCACCTATCTGCTACTATGGAATGTTGGGCAAATCCAAGTTAGGCTGCAAAGTCTATCAATCCCTCCCGGAATTGGAGCACCCACAGGCGCGCTCGTGCACCAAATGCAAGGTACTTGCTTCTGAACAACCCTCCGCATGGGCGCGCCACCCCCTTCCCCTGTGCGCTCCTCGCCGCATTCTCCCAACTGAGCTATATCCCCGCAACTGACATAAAACGCTATCAACGGCTTCAACAGAGCGTCAATTTGCGCCTTCCAGGCCGGCGCTGGCACAACTCATTTGCCCTCAAAACCAGCCGGCCCGCAGACACGCCCGCCGACGACACGGGCATCCTCTTCAAGCCCGCCCTCCGGTCCTTGCGCGCACCCCCGCCGCTTGGACACACCCAATCCCACCCGCTATAATCGCGCCACAAGCCCATTCCCCCGTAGGTGAAGCCCCCAGCGAAAGGACCCCGCATGAAAGCCGGCCTGTTCCTCATGCCATCTCACCCGCCCGAGCGCTCCACCTGGGACGCGCACCAGTGGAACCTCGACGTCCTCGAACTCGCCGACAACCTCGGCTACAGCGAAGCATGGATCGGCGAGCACTTCACCTCCCCCTGGGAGCCCGTCCCCGCACCCGACCTCCTCATCGCGCAGGCACTCATGCGCACGCAGAACATCCGCCTCGGCACCGGCGCCCACCTCCTCCCCTTCCACAACCCCGTCGAGCTCGCACACCGAGTCGCATACCTCGACCACCTCGCCCAGGGCCGCTACATGTTCGGCATCGGCTCCGGCGGCCTCCTCTCCGACCACGAGCTCTTCGACGTCAACTTCGACGAGGGCGAGCACCACGCACGCACCCGCGAAGCCCTCGAAATCATCCTCGGCATCTGGAACAACATCGACGGCGCCTTCCACTACGAGGGCAAGTTCTGGAACGTCCACATCCCCAACCCGGCCGACCACGAGTACGCCAGCCTTCGCACCTTCCTCCGCCCCCTCCAGCAGCCTCACCCGCCCATCGGCGTAGCAGGCGCAAGCCCCAACTCCGAGACCCTGAAGATCGTCGGCGAGCGCGGCTACATCCCCATGTCCCTCGGCCTCAACGCCGTCTATGTCGGCAGCCACTGGGACGCAGTCGAAGAGGGCGCGCAGAGGGCAGGCACCACGCCACCAAGCCGCAGCGAGTGGCGCATCGTACGCGACGTCTGGGTCGCCGACACCGACGAGGAAGCCCGTGAAGGCGCACTCAACGGCATGCTCGGCAGGGCCTGGCGCGACTACCTCCACCCCCTCTTCTCCTTCGGCGCATACCCCTTCATCAACTTCATGAAGCACTCCGACGACATCCCCAACGAAGACATCGACCTCGAATACCTCGTCGACAACCTCTGGATCGTCGGCTCACCCGACACCGTAGCCCGCAAGCTCCGCGAAGTCTATGATATGGTCGGCGGCTTCGGCACCCTGCTATGGCTAACCTTCGACCACTCCGAAGACCGCGCATCCTACGAAAAAGCCATGACCCTCATGGCAACCGAAGTCATGCCCCGGCTCACAGACCTCACCGGCGAATAACACAGTCCCTTCCCCCTTCGGCAAATTACTTTCCCTCTCCCTGGGGAGAGGCTTAGGGCAGAGTCCCTTCCCCCTTGAGGGGGAAAGGTTAGGATGGGGGTGAAAGAAGTCCTTCCATCCTGAACATCGATGTTAATTTGACCCCGTTCGTGGTAAGCCTGTCGAACCAAGCCAAAGGAACCCGCCAATGCACCCGCTCTTAGTCCTGGCAATCATCGCGCTCATCGCCTACGCCGTCTTCGCCGCATACCGCACCCACAAGACCATCCAGCGCAAGAAGCGCGAAGACGAAGACGGCGAATGGCCCGGCCCCCGCCGCCTCCCCTAGCTCGCCTCCGCGTCCTGTTCCCTCTCACCGTGGGAGAGGGTTAGGGTGAGGGCAAAGTCCCTTCCCCCTTGATAGGGGAAGTTTAGAGCCAGCCCATGCGAAGGCAGGGGATGGCGGTGAGTGCCAGTTCCCAGCCTGCTCAACACTCCCCTAGCTCGCCTCCGGCAACTCCGCCGCGCCGCCCCCCGGGCTGAAGATATGCCCGCACAGCCGGCACCGGTAGCATGTGTTGAACTCCGCCCGCAGCTTGTCCAGCGCAATCGGCTCGTCGTCATCGCACCGCGGACACCGCGCCCCGCCGTCTCCATCATAGTTATCCCCACTATCCACGGCCTCACCCTCCTCGCGCTCTCCGCCCGACTCCAGCGCCGCGAATATCGCCTCCACATCCACCGGCCGCTCCACCATTTGCCGACCCTCGCCCCGTGCTCGCCGCCGCAACTCCGCCACCGGCATCTCCGGCCTGTACCCGCACTGCAGGCACCGCACATTCCGCCTGTCCCCCGTCAGCACATCCCCGCCGCACCGCGCGCATCCCCTCAGAATAACCACTGCCGCCTCCCTCGGTATTGTCCATAATCAACATTTGCGTTCAATCAAGTTTGAAGTTCGGTGGGATTCTACACTCACTAGAACACTTGTGTCAAATAATTGCGAGCGCAATGTACCCCATCCACACTTCCTCCCGGACCATCCACCGGTTATCCACCACCTTTCCCCGCGAGCGCGGCACTAATCCACATACCCATAACGAATGAAGACCCCCAGCCAATATCACCGAAAGGAATTTATGAATGTATTACCAGAATATATTGACATTTATATTTAGAATGGTTAATATAAGCAGTGTAAGCCATAAAGTGATATGGCAAATACAAAATCATACCTACAGAGGAGGTACAAGTTATGAGAGCAGCTATGTTAATCGGAAGGCCCGGCATTCTCCGCATCGCAATGGTCACGCTATTCGTGATCGCCGTCAACCTCACCGCGCTCGCCGCATTCCAGGGAGCGACCGCATTCGCCGACACCGGCATCGCCAACGCAGATGCCGGATCGCCCACCGCCTGCGACCAGCACCACAACCTCGACTGCAGCAACAACCAGCTCAGCGTAACCGGGGCCAGTGAGCAGAACGATGTGAACGACGGCACCTATTCCTGGGACAATCAGCTCACCACCAACTGGTACTGCGACATCGGTTTCCTCGGATTCTGCCTGCCCCGTTAGCGTCAACCGGTGACAAGTTCAACAATTTGACCTGAAAATAAATCACACAATAAAGGAAACACAATGATCGGCACACTCAACACCCGGCTCAGCACAGTGGCAGCCGCGCGCAGGATGATCGCGATCCCGCTCCTGGTCATCGCCCTCGCCGCCATGGCAGCCCTCCCGTACGGCACCGCCTACGCGGACGGCGGCCAGGTAGCCACCATCCAGCAGGCCCAGCCTTACGACGGCAGCTCCTTCGAGGACAACTCCTTCAACACCGGCCAGTGCCTCCTACCAGGCATCCCCTGCTAGCACTTGGCCCCGCCAGACCATAGCAAACCAATCTCCCCGCCGCCAAAAGCGACGGGGAGATTTCTATGTGCGGGATGATTTAAACTGTGGCGTCTTACTTCGCCGTTGAAGCACTTCTGGACATGGACTCAACATAGTCGGAGGCAATGGCAATGGATGTGCTGATGTACTAGGTCCCCTACGAGCCTATGCCGTGTCCTCCGTCACCAGCGACAGGTTTCGAGGATTCCGAAGTTCATAGGTGTTCCCGATACGATATATGTCACCATCAACACTAATGGGATCACGTTGCCGAAAAGCTCGGATTACGTCATTGTAAGAAGACTGTTCGAACTGAACCTGTAGGCGGATGGGATGCTTCTCTTGAACAAAGAGGATCGTGGCCCTTCCATCAAACTCTTCCGGCTCGCGCTCTAATCTGACCACGTTGCCTATCACGGATTCGTTCAATAATGGCTCCCTCCTACGGAACACTCTTGCAGCTTCAGTAAGTATGTCGGCAGAGTTCTCAGTGAAGTGGAAGACAGGATTTGGAGTAGCTGAAGGCCGCACATCAGCCCAAATCAAGCCGATTTCAATTCCTTCCCCGTTCTTTGCCAAATCCGCCACAGAATCGCAAAGGTTGGCACTTACCCCAAATGGTACCGCCCGCTCAAACGGTTCCAAGGTATCCTCGGTGACTGTCCGCGAAATTGCTATGCTCGAATGTTCCAGAGCTTCGGCGAGCTTTAAGGTGGCGCGCCGAGAAAAAGGTGCGTAGTAGTGGTCTCCGAAATCCTCCTGCGTTCCAAAACCGGCTGGCACTGGCGAGTGCAAAGTGAGGTTGTACCCCTCGTGATACCCGGGCAACGGACGGACATTATCAAGATACTCCGCGACATCCGAGCTGAGCTTGCCCCGATAGGTTGCTTCAGGTCTTTCAGTGGCACGCGCTGCGGAGGCCAATAGATCGTAGGCATGGTTGAGCAGGCTCGCGCTGCGGCGCAATGAAGCTGGCTCCTTAGCAACTCCGTTGGTTGAGCGTAGCCGTATCATGTCGGCTCGTGCCGCATCCAGATCGTAGAACACTTCAAGCTGAGAGCGGTCCTCAACAGCCGACAGTATCGCAATGGAATCGGCCATATTCTCTGCGTAACCGCCGATGGTATCTCTGTGCGGAACCAGTATCTCCCAACGCCTTCCACCGTCTTCTTTGGTGAACACCGAGACTTGGCGCTCCCCCCAAGGACCGGAGTCAATCCATCCTCGCGAGTTGAGATAGGTGCGTAAACTCACGATTGGTAGTGTGGTCATTGCGGCGTGGTCTCTAATTTGAACTAGCACGGCGCGCCTCCCATTGCAGTTTTCTCCATCATTTCTCTCAACTGCTCTACGTCGAATCTGTTAGCCAAGGGGACCTCAACCGTGACGTTGGAAATGTTCACGGTTTCCGGTCTGCCTTCCAGAGAAAGCCAATAGGCGCAGTGGCGCAGACAGAGTTCTTCAGCCGTCAGGTTTATCCATTCCTGAACCAACTCTGGCATAAGTAGAACTATTAGTATCCTGGGGTTAATGGCGTCAATCCGAAGGTCATCGTAGTTCTTGATGGACAAAGGGTAGTGGATGGTATTTCCGCGCACAATATCCCTTGATGTCGCCTTGGCTTGAAATTCTAATCTCGGGCGCATTCCAAAATCGGCTATCAGAACACCATCGATACTGTCTCTATCCACCTTCAGTTCTTCCATCTGATAACCAGCGCACGCGGCGACAGCCTGGATATACGACAAGGAAAATCTTTCTTTCTGTACATTAGGATCCAAGTTTACAATCCTCCAACCCTCGGACCTGGCCGAATCCTTTGTTCCCCCTGTCGAAGCATCGCTGGGCGTAGCTTAGGAGCCGTTGCCGTAGGATAGAAACCCATATTAGCGAACATTGGTTCAGAGTGCAATGAGCTTGGATTCATACGTCTTACATGGCACCTGGTGAATGGATTCCTGTGCTGCCAGCGTGAGATTCTAAACCTTGGCGCGAATGAAGTGTACTTAGACCCTTGACAACCCAAACATCCGTCCGTATCATAACCCCAACCAAACAAAACAACC
>CAZWDM010000132.1:0-4159 GCA_964632415.1 uncultured Dehalococcoidia bacterium
GGCGCGAGTGTGCCTGGCTGGATTGCACACTCGCGCCCGGGGGAATGTCTGTGTTGGGGTGGGCGGAGGAACTAGCTCTTGGCGAAGGCGGTTGCCTCGAGGTGGTCGACGTGGTGGTCTTCGGTGCAGTCCGCCACAGTCTGCTCGATCTGGATCGTGACGTGGCGGATGCCGAAGTCCTGGCTGGCGATTTTCTTCAGGCGACTTAGAAGCTCTTCCTTATCTCCCTGATAGCCGGGTTCGATCAATACGTGGGCAGTGAAGAACTCGTAACCGGGGGTGAGGGTCCAGGCGTGGACGTCGTGGATGAGAGTTACTCCTTCAACATCTTCGAGCGAGTTGCAGAGTTGGTACATGTCCAGCCGTTGTGGCGTGTAATGGAGCAGGACGCCGAAGACCTTGATTGCCAGTCGGACGGATGTAAACAGGATCAGGGTCGCTATTAGCACACTGAGTATCGGGTCCATGATATCCCAGTCGAATGCTACGGCAATCGTGGCGGAAACGACTACTGCGACGGAACCCAACAGGTCTGCCAAGATGTGCCAGAACACGCCTTCCACGTTAATGCTATTTCTCGTCGACCTATAGAGTATCCAGGCGGAGACCGAGTTGATTGCCAAGCCTCCCACGGCGACGACCATCATAATGGTGCCTTCAACCTCGTGGCCGTGGCCGGCGTGGTGGTTGGTGAATCGCTCGTATGCCTCGAAGAGAATCCAGCTGGCGAGCACCCAGAGCGCCAGGGCGTTGAATAAGACGACCAGCACTTCTGCGCGGTAAAAGCCGAATGTGCGTGTGATGGTGGCGGGTCTCTCGGCAATCCACATAGCAGCGAGAGCCAGACTTATTGCAACGGCATCGGTAATCATGTGCGCAGCGTGAGCGAGGAGGCCAAGGCTGCCCGACATGATGCCACCGATTATCTCGATGGACATGTGGACGCAGAGCATCGCAAAGACGATTAAGAGGCTCCGTTTGCTTGCATTGCGGAGTTCCTGAGCATGGTCGTGATCATGGCGCGGATCATCGATGTGTCCGCCAAGAGCGTGCGAATTATTCAATCGTTTGCACCTACGGGCTTTTGGCTACAGTGTTACCCTTGCTGACGGGGAAGACGCGATGGCCTCTGGGAAGACCAATTTCCGCCACATCACCAACCCCTGAACACCGCCCCAAATCCGCCCCTCAAATCTGCCAACTGGCAGGATACTTGATCTTCCCAAAGATTGCCGCGAGGGATTGTTTCACATTATATCTATGGCGTCAACCATTTATTGCGGCTTTTCTTTGTAATACAAAACCGCTAACTATAAATTCACCTAATTGGCATATTTATAGGAGTCAATCAGGACTGAAAAATGGCCTCGATAGTGGCGGTTCTCGACCATTTCAGCCACACATGACAGGATATTTTGAGCTGCACAGCAGAGATATCACGTACTGTGACGGACTCGGCATTGTTCTCGCACAGGGGTGATTGCGGCTCGCCTATCGCTTTAGAATGTGTGGTCTAAAATCAATGCACTTGCCATCAAAGTGTGAACAGGCGATACTTACCGCGTTGCATGACAATGCTACAGGAGGGTATCAGATGGAAGGACGATTGAAGGACAAGTACGCCATAGTGGGCGTCGGTGAAACGGAGTACAGCCGCGCATCAGGCAGGAGCACGCGCGCGCTGGGAGTGGAAGCGATTCGGAATGCCATTTACGACGCCGGTCTGACGCCGCAGGACGTTGACGGCATGCTGAGCTACCACGGCGGAGACTCCACGCCGTCCACGACGATGATGTACGACCTGGGTATGCGGCTGAATTTCTACATGGACTGCTCCGGCGGTGGGTCCAGCACAGAGGCGCTCATCGGGCTGGCAATCGGAGCCATTGAAGCCGGGATGTGCGATACGGTTGCCATATTCCGAGCGATGAACGGCTACTCGCAGGTGCGGATTGGCGGCACTGGAGCAAGGGCTGCGGCGCCCATCGGTGGGTCGGACCTGCTGAAGCGCACTTACGGCGTGGCGAGCGCGGTACAGAACTTCGCGTTCACATTCACGCGGCACATGATGGAATACGGCGTTACGGGTGAGGACCTGGCGCACATCAAGGTTACGCACAGCAAGCACGCCAGCAACAACCCGAAGGCGCTGATGAAGCAGCGGGTTACGGTTGACGATGTGGTCAACTCTCGCTGGATAGTGAAGCCGTGCGCGCACCTGCTGGACTGCTGCCTCGAGACTGACAACGCGACCTGCATCATCGTTACATCGGCGGAGCGGGCGAAGGACCTGCGGCACCCACCGGCGTACATCATGGCGGTGCAGGGCAGGGGCGTGAAGCCGGGAGGCGATTTCCACTACCAGTACGCGCCGATCTCGCGTGTGGCGGGCTATTATGTGGGACCGCGCCTGTTCGAGCTTGCGGGTGTTACTCACGACGACATCGATATTACGGGATGCTATGACGCGTTCACATATACGACGCTGCTTCAGTTCGAGGACTATGGGTTCTGCGAGAAGGGCGAGGGCAAGGAATATGTGAAGAGCGGCATAACCGACCTCGGTGGCCGGCGACCGAACAATACCAGCGGTGGCCACCTGTGCGAGGGCTACACGCACGGGATGAACATGGTCATCGAGAACACGCGGCAGATACGCGGCACTGTTGACGACTACTGCCCGAACTGGGCCGAAGGCGAACACACCTACGACTATGCGGAGGGCGGCTGCCGCCAGGTGCCCGACGTGAACATCTCGATGAACATGGGATGGGCAATGCCGGGTGTGGGCAGCGCGCTGATAATGCACAAGTAGAGGCTTAGGTGACGGGTTAACGATTCAACCCTGTCTCAGCCATCCCGCATGAGGTATGGAAGGGACTCTACGATTTCTTACTCTGTGGAGGAAATAGTATGCCGGTGTATGAATACAACGGGCTGGCTCTGAACATATCGGAGCTTGACAGCGAGTATAAGGGCTACTTCGACGCGGCGATGGAGCACAGGCTGGTCGTGAAGAAGTGTACTGAGTTAAATTGCGGGCTGCTGCGCGGAGAGCCGGGGGCGGCATGCCCGTGGTGCGCGTCGCTTGACTGGGAGTGGCAGGAGGTGAGCGGCAAGGGCACGATATACAGCTACCAGGTGATCATGCACGCGATCATGCCCGCGTTTCGCGACTGGGTGCCGTACACGGTGGTGCTCGTAGAACTGGACGAGCAGAGCGGCGAGCCGAACCCTGAGAACGGGCTGCGCATCACCGCGAACCTGCTGAACGACAACATGGAGCCGGAAGACCCGGAGAATGTGGGTATCGGCAAGCGGGTGGAGGTGGTGTTCCTGGACACGGAGGAGGGGTTCTCGGTGCCGCATTTCAAACTGTCGGACGAGGCTCCCAGGGGCGAAGTGTGGCGGTATCCGGTGTAGATAGTCGGTCAGTTCGTCAGTATTTCAGTCGGTCAGTGGGAGCATTCATGGACAGATGGTTCGACAGGCTCGCCACGAACTGAGCTTAACAGGACGGGGGTATGAATTATGGATGTTAATGACGCGGTGCTGTCGCGGCTGACCGTGCGCGAGTACAAGCCCGATCCCGTCCCTGACGAGGTCGTACTCAAGCTTCTGGAAGCCGGAAGGCTTGCACCGAGTTCACAGAACTTGCAGCCCTGGCACTTCGTGGTGATGCGGGAAGGCGACACAATCAAGAGGATTGGTGAGATCGCCACGCAGGGGCCGTTCATCGGTGACGCCCCGCTCGCGATAGCAGTTGCGACGGACGATACGCCGAGGGCGCAGCTTGACGCAGGACGAGCCTTGCAGCAGATGGAGCTGGTGGCGTGGGAGGAAGGGATGGGCACCTGCTTTGTGGGCTTACGCTCCGCAGAGCAGAATAACGCGGTGAAAGAACTGCTGGGCATTCCTGAGCATCTTGTTCTGCTTACCGTCCTGCCTTTCGGTTATCGAAAGAGCGTGAACATGGGCAGGATGGGTCGGAGGAATCGCAAGAGCCTATCCGAGGTAGCGCACGACGGGCGTTTTGGAGAGGCGTATTCCGGCTGATGTCATTGGTAGCGCCCTTGCTCACTGTCTGTTACGCTCGTATTGAAAGAACTGGTAGCCGGAGGACGGTGAATTGAAGGCAATTGCGGATAGGTGGGGCTGG
>CAZWDM010000132.1:4259-5497 GCA_964632415.1 uncultured Dehalococcoidia bacterium
TAGTCGGCGACTGCCTGTGCCGGCTCTTCCTGCTCGATGGGCTTGCCGGTAGCCGGGTCCACCTCGAACGGACTGTTCAGTTCCAGCTCCTTGCCCATCTCACGGACTGCGGGCAGGACATACTCACCCATCAAGCGCAGGGAGCGCATCTGGTCTTCGTGGGTCATCGCACCGTCTCCGTCCCAGAAGATGACGCTGCCGGGACGCAGTGTCTCGAGCACGTGGCGGATCTTGGGCAGAATCGAGTCCGGGGTGCCGCAAACGATTGTGTAGTTGTTCTGCTGTTCCTCGAACGGCCGGGCAAGGACATTGCCGCCTCGGTTGGCGGTTGCAAAGTCGCGCGTCGGCAGGACGCGTCTGCGAGAGGTCAAGCCGGGCAGCGACAGGAGAGCGGGATTTGCCGTGCCCTCATTGCCTGCCAGGAAGGGGTTGCTCGGTCCCTGCACATACTTGCGCGCTGTCTGCTCGGCTAGTTCCTCGGTCTCGTCCACGTGTACCTTCCAGAGGTAGCCGATGTTCTGCGAGCCGGACTCGTAGCCTTCTTCTTCAGCAGTCTCGTGGTAGAGCTGGAACGCCTGCCTTGTGGGCTCCATCTCGGTCGCGAGCATTATGTACGGAATGCGGTTGCGCGCTGCCCACTGGAGGGAGTCACGGCTGACGACCCCGGGCAGCCAGATTGGAGGATGCGGCTTCTGGTATGGGCGCGCCCACGGGTTGACGTAGCGGTAATGGTAGTGCTTGCCTTCCCAGCGGAATGGGCCAGGCGTCGTCCACGCCTTGACGATGAAGTCGTGCGCTTCCTGGAACCGCTCCCAGTTGTATGGCGGCGGCGCGTTGTGCGAAACGCTCTCACGCCCGGTGCCGCGCACCCAGCCGGACACGAGCCTGCCGCGCGAGATCATGTCGATGATGGCGAGCTGCTCGACCAGCCATAGCGGGTCGTCCCAGATTGGGATGATATTGCCGAGAAGGACAATCTTGGCGCGCTTTGTCATGCGGGCGAGAATTGCCGCCTCGATGTTCATTGCGCCGCCCATGCAGAACGGAGTGCTGTGGTGCTCGTTGAGCATCAGGCCGTCGAAGCCCATCTCTTCGGCGTACAGCCTCTCGTCGAGATAGCGGTTATAGAGGTTCGCACCAAGCTCCGGATCGTAGATTTCATTGCTGAGGGTGAGGTCCTTGATGGACTTGCCCGTTGCGCCGAAATAGCCTGATGCCGGATCCTGGTATGGGCGTTC
>CAZWDM010000133.1:0-5422 GCA_964632415.1 uncultured Dehalococcoidia bacterium
GCACCTCGATGTCGGCTCGTCGCATCCTGGGGCTGAAGAAGGTCCCAAGGGTCCGTCTGTTCGCCGGTGAAAGCGGCACGCGAGCTGGGTTCAGAACGTCGTGAGACAGTTCGGTCTCTATCCGTCGTGGGCGCAGGAGATTTGAGGAGAGCTTTCCCTAGTACGAGAGGACCGGGAAGGACGGACCTCTGGTGTACCGGTTGTTCCGCCAGGAGCACCGCCGGGTAGCCAAGTCCGGATGAGATAAGCGCTGAAAGCATCTAAGCGCGAAGCCAACTCCAAGATTAGATCTCCCATCCCTTTTAGTAGGGAGTAAGGTTCCCGGTAGACTACCGGGTTGATAGGCCGCAGGTGTAAGGTGGGCAACCACTTCAGCTGAGCGGTACTAATAAACCGAGGACTTGACCCACATTAAGGGTCATTTACTCAGAAATAATACGCGGTTTGACCGGATTCAGTAGCAGGTATAGGCTTGCGGCCGGGCGGCTGCGCATAAATTGTGCGCCGCCGGGACGATAGTTAACATCGCGGGGTGGAGCAGCGGCAGCTCGTTGGGCTCATAACCCAAAGGTCGCAGGTTCGAGTCCTGCCCCCGCAACCAGAAAAGAGAGACGCCCGTCACGTGAGTGACGGGCGTTTTGCTATCTCGTAGTTCTCGCGGATCTACCGAACCAACTGGAAATCCCTCAAAGTACCTATGTCCCTCTGTTGCTAGCGCCAACATCGCCTGGTCAGAGTCAGATAAGCTTATATAGCCGACAATTCGCCGTTCTTCACTGCGCTGCAATCCGCTTAGCGCGTATCAGCGGAGCCATAGGCTAGATGTTGGCGGTTCCAAGCCTCTATTGCAGTTCTTCGAAAATAGGCTGCAGTTTTGCCCTCGCCTCCGACTGTTCCTCCGTGTCCTGTGCCTCGGAGATCGGACGCTCCTCGTCCAGATCAATCCACAAATCGTACAGCTCGCCGGTCTCGTACAGCTTGTAGTGGTTGTCTCGAACGAAGCGAATCCGACGCGCCGACACGGAGGACCGGGCGTTCATCGGCTCGAAGTGGAAGAACATCCAGTCTCTTGGATTCCCGGTATCCCCCTTGAGCTGCGGGTAGAAGGATTTTCCGTCAACAAAGTAGCCGTCCGGGAATTCCAGTCCGGCAGCCTCCATAATGGTCGGCAGAAAGTCCGTTGACTCGACCATGTCTCTGTTAACGACGCCAGCGGGGATAGTTCCGGGCATGCGGCAGATGAGTGGGACATGCGTGCCGCGGTCGTTCGTCTTGCCCTTGCCGCCGCATATCTCGTTGTGCTCGTGCAGCATCGAGCAGACATCGTCCGGACTGCCGTTGTCGCCCAGGTACAGAACCAGTGTGTCTTCGCCTAGACCCTGCTCGTCAAGGTAGTCCATCAGCCTGCCGATGACCTTGTCGTGGTACTCGACCATGTCCTTGTAGAAGCGCGGGTCGTCTCCCCAGGAGCCTTCCTCCAACTCTGCCCATGTCCTTCCACCGAGCGTCCTGTTGGAAGGAGGGTCGAATTCCTCCCACTCCGGGCTGTCCGGCGTGGGTTCGTGGGGCTTGTGGGTCGCTGCCATCGACCAGTACACGAAGAACGGCTTGTCGTCGTCCTTATTGCGGTCAATGTAGTTGATTATGTAGTCGCAGAAAACGTCCTCGCCGTATTTCCCCTCGGTATCGTCTCTGTAAGCTCCATTTTCGTAGACGATGGGGTTCTTGTAGCGCGAGCCCTTCTCTTCGGTGTGGTGGGCGTGCCAAACGCAGTACTCATCGAAACCGGCATCCTCAATCTTCTGCCCCTTGGAGCGCATTTCCGGTAGTTCGTCGGGCGGGTTATAGGAGTAGAGCTGCCACTTGCCCGATATGCAGGTGTTGTAACCGGCGTCGGAGAAGAGATGCCCGAATGTGACCTCGTCGGGCTTCATCAGGCCGAACCCGATGTAGTTGCGGAAGTTATACTTGCCGGTCATCAGCGACAGGCGGGTGGGGGTGCACAGCGGCATGACATGAGCTTCTGCGAAGCGCATGCCTTCCTCTGCCAACCGGTCGATTCGCGGCGTGGCGTACGAAGTACCCCCGTTCGCCCCGATGACCTCGTAACCAAGGTCGTCGGACATTATCAGTACGATGTTGGGCTGTTTGTCGGTCATTTACCCTCTCCCTGTCTCATTCTAAATCACGGTATGTATGCATCTTGGTTGATGACTCGTAATGATTCACGAATTCTTGGCCACATTCTGCCGACTTTTGGTGGTTTACGAGTTGTCCCATCCAGCCGTTCGGGGGGATAAAGCGCTTCCCTGAGATCCCTAAGGGTGATCTCGTAGGTGAGAAAGCGGGAACTGTGTCGTACGAACGCTGACGGTGCCGCAGCTAGCTTGACCAACATTCGCGCAGCGATCGGGGCCGCACCTCTTCCGCCGCGGGCCTCGCCGGCACTGACACCAAGGTCATAAAGATTGACTGGAAGGACTGGAACCCTTCCCTTCTCACGTCCATTCTGGAACCCGGGCAGTGCAACCTGGGTTCCGTCGCTGTCGGTCCCGCCGTAGGACGGAGTGAGGTCAAGCCTGTCGGTTCCGGAATTTAACTCTCGGCGCATAGCCACGCGTGGCATAAATGCGTCCGGCCTCAATATCCCATCGGCTCCTCTGACTGCTTGAACCTCCAGAGGTCCGGACTGCCAAGCCAGAATGAGTGGGACGAGAGGGTGCTTTATGTCGGGCTTTCCTTTGGCGGCTTCCTCCCAAACGAGGTGAGCCAGCTCAGCGAATCTGCTGACTTCAAATGTGCGGTCCGTGGCCGCTTCTACAGCGTGCCAGCGGTTTGCGAACTGTTCGCGGGCTTCTGAGCCCCAGGCAGTCGTAGTAATGAGGTTGTCAAGCTGCCGAAACGTTGGACATCTATCGGGAGGGAAATCGCCGTCCTGTCCATTGGAGCGCCAGACCGCCTCTGCAAGTGATCTTAAAGCTTCCTGAGTTGAGGAGAATGCCATCTGATGAGACCCTCTTCAGTTGTAGCTGCCTGAGGCGATTATATCAGCACCCCGGAATCCTTGTTGACCCATGTGGGCGCCTCCGCTGCTCAATCCCTTCAACGAGGTTACCGGCACAGTGATGACTGATATTTGAAGGTACGTTCTAGAGTTATGCTGCTGCTTTAAGGTAGCTTCAGTTCGAAGTGCCGGGCGGAATGAGTAAACTCCCTTACGATTTCAAAGAGGCTCACTCCTCAAATCACATCTCCTGCAGCCAACACAAGAGCTTCAGGTCCTATAGCCAGCTGAGTGTTTCTGACGCTGTGGCCTCACGTGTGTATGAGACTACCATAGATGGAGAATTCCAGCGCCCCTCTCTCTCAACTCATGCCTCGTGCGAGCGAAACCCTGGGCGTATGCCCGCTGATGCGACTCGCGTCGATGCCGGCAGCGGCGCACATGGCCTTCAGCCGCCTTGATATCTGCGCCGCAGAGAGTCCGAAAACGCTTTCGTCTGGCGAGGGATTACTCGATCTGATGGCGAACAGGGAGCGGATACAGTCTCGCTTGACCGCGATGACGGCTCCTTCGCCAGTCTGGTCTGTCTTATCAGAGGCGATCAGTATTCTTCCTGTGCCGTCGCCGTATTCGCTGATGTCGCCCCATGTGAGGGCCGCTGCCTCGGATCGTCGGAGGCCTGCCTGCGTCATTGTGAGTAAAAGCGCTTCGTCAAGTGCCGCTCTTGCATCGGCGTATTCCTGAGACTCCATCCGACCTCCCCTGCCTCTACGCCTTCGGTACAGGCTTACCAGGATAGCGTGCCGGTCGTCGTCCGATAGATATTCCGCCTGCCGTTGTCCGCGCGATGCATGCAGTCGTCTCTTGCCGGCTATGTATTCTCGAAGACCATGATTTTTGCAAGGATATTCCAGCCCTCTGTCCTTGTGTACCGTCGCAATGGCCGATACGTACGCCAGGATCGTCGCCACAGACTTACCTTCTCGATCCAGCGCCTCTGCATACAGTGAAACGACGAAAGGTTCGGCAGGCCATGTGGCAAACCCTTTTGGCTCAGCCCAGTGACAAAGTGAGGACCAGCGCGTTCTCAAAGCACGGCCTGTCTTTGATGGGACGTCCAACACCCTCTACTAGCGGCAGTAGATCCGCCCAAATTTCAAATGTGTTTTGTCTGGCGATTTCCTGCACGGATAGACCCTGCGAATTAAGAATGATGGTCGATGTGTCGAGTACGCAAATCTCTCAAGCTAAATGGACGCAAAATCCGCATTGCGTGAACCAATCGGGGAGTCGCTCGGTTTCCAGGGTCTCAGCTAAGGAGCGCCGTTCATAATTTCTAGGGATTGGTCCACATGGCAGGGACTATCTTAACGACACCAACAGCAAACCGCCCCGCGGGTTCTAAGCTCGATTTTCACGTAGTCTTCGTCAATGAGGAGATTCCTAGAATGCGTCTCGATACTCCGCAACGCGTTCTGACGCGCTACCTTCAACAAGAGGATTACCCATAGTCCCAGGGCGGCCGACGTATCTTGTGGCCGGCGGCATTTCCCATCCCTTCGTTCGTCTACCTTGGACTCTAGTCATTTCAGTTCAGACTCCCAGCCGACTATTGGACTGCGGAACGAGAATATGTGCGAGCCGAGGTGAATGGTAGCTCCGACCGGCCTGGCAAAAGGCAAATGTGCGATACATGCAGTTATGGGGCGTCTTACCCCTCGCGTAGACGCCCCATGTTGTTGGAATTTTAGCACATTCGAGAAGGTAGCCTTTCCCACCCCGACCGGTCGCTAGAGACTGTAGCCGTAGTATTTCGCTACGGCATTCCTGCCAGCCTCCTCTTCACGAATATATGCCGCCGGCATCGTGGGGGACTTCCAACGCCCCACCTGCATCAGGTTCGGCAGCTCAGTACCTGCTCTCGCCAGGTCTCGCGCCATACCCACACGCGGGGAGTGACCGCTGAATCCTTCTCCGAGTCCCGCCTCCAGGGCAGCCTGCCTGATTCGCTCATATAGAGCCTTCTCCCCGAGACCGAAGATCCTGTCGCCGGGCGCCACATTTGCCTTAAGCTCCTTTAGCTGTCTCAGCATCACCATGGTGGACTCTGAAATGAAACCGACGGCGCCGTTGCCTTCCTGGTCGGTCTTGGACCTCCTGATGTGCAGTCGCCCGGTACCGTCACCGTAGTTCGTGATGTCGCCCCATTCGGCTTCAGCGGCCTCCACGCGCCTCAACAGACAATCCCTCATCAGCCCGATCAAGGCTATATCGAACTTACCTCTCTTCTCTGCCGTCTCCCTGCTCTCCATACCCCCTCCGCGGCCTCTGCGTGGCACGCAGGCGTTGGCCTGGATCCGCCACGAACTCCGCACTCATAAGCGCTCTCGCTTGCCTGGGCCTCTTCCTGCTCTTGCG
>CAZWDM010000134.1:0-5239 GCA_964632415.1 uncultured Dehalococcoidia bacterium
GCATCAGGTTTCGGATACCGGCGTCCTCGAATGCTGCAATTTCATCGGCAACCTGACTTGGCGTCCCCATTATGAACGACATCTCGAGGTTTTCCCTCGCCGATGAGGTCCCGCTGCCCTGCTGTGGCGGTCCACCACCCGGATTGAACAGCCTTCTCGCCTCGCCGAAGTGCCTGCGTTCCCGGGCGAATCCGCGCTCAGCGATTTCCTGTGCCTCGTTGTAGGTATTGGCCACGAACACATTCCTGGAAGCCCAGCACTGGTCGAAGGCGTCTTCCGTCGCCTGCTCATCGAATCCGGATGCAAGCATGGTGTCGCGGAAGCTGCTGAAGCGGCCGGACAGAGCATGAAGCGGCAATATCCCCAGCATGATGGGCCTGCCAATTGACGCCATCGCGGTGGTCGAAGCTTCGCTGATGCATGCGCGGATGAGCGGCGGGTGTGGCTTCTGGTATGGCCGTGGTCGAAGCATCGGGAATTCGAGCTGCCAATGCTCGCCGTGATGCTTGAGATGCGTCGCAGTCCACGCCTTTACGAGCAGCTCTTCCGACTCGTCAAGGCGTGCGATACCGTCCTCCATATCGATGCCGTATCCAATGTACTCGTAGTGGTTGAATGCCGATCCTCTTCCCGTTCCAACTATCAACCTGCCGTGGCTCAGGTTATCGAGCGTGGCAGTTTGAGTCGCCAGCCGAATGGGATGGTGCAGGGCGAGCTCGACGACCGCGAATCCTATTTTCACATGCTTGGTACGAGCGGCAACTGCGGCGCCAAAGACCAACGGGTCTGCGTAGGCGACCGCGCCGTCGAAGTGGTGTTCGGTAAGCCATACCGCATCCAGTCCGATGTGCTCAGCAAGCTCGATCTCTTCGAGCGTGCTGTCTATCACCGCCGCGTCGTTGTGTGGATGGTGGCTTACGGGAAATATGAATGAACCGATTCTCATTTATGCCTCCGCTCTAACTGATATCAGCCCGTCAAGTATATCGCACAGTCGCCTTGCCTTGCCTAACCACGCAGAGTACACTGGTGGCGACCGGACGAGGTACGGGTAAGGAGCGACCGACATGACCACCGCAATTCCTGAGAACGAAGCGCTGCGCCGGGCTTCCCTGCGCTACCTGTGGATGCACAATCGCGACTGGACGCAAATGGCGGAGGAGGGAGAGCCGCAAATTATAGAGAGCGGTCAGGGGGTGCGAGTCGTCGACTCCGAGGGAAGTTCGTGGATCGATGTCAATGGAGGGTACAACTCTGTCAATGCCGGATATGGCCGCACCGAGATTGGCGAAGCCGCCTATGAGCAGATGGTGAATCTTCATTATTTCCCGCAGGGTACGACCACCGTCCCGATGGCAAGGCTTGCCGAGAAACTTGCCGAAATTACGCCGGGAAGCCTGTCGCGCGTGTTTCCGGTGAGCGGGGGTTCAGAAGCGAACGAGACCGCACTGAAGATTGCGCGCGCATACCACAAGCGCACGGGGGAGCCGGGACGCTACAAGGTAATCAGCCGAGTGGGCTCATACCACGGCATGACGGCCGGAGTGCTGTGGCTAGGCGGAAGTCCGTACCAGCCGCGCCACGATTATGAGCCGATCTATCCCGGTATATTGCATGCGCCCCAGCCGAACCCCTATCGTCCGAGCTACGCCGGAGAGTCCGCGTCAGAATGCGCAGTTCGATGCGCGGAGGCTGTCGAGAGGATGATAGAGTTCCACGGGCCGCAGACGGTTGCCGCTGTCATAGCGGAGCCGATTGCCATTCCGCAGGGCGCGGTCGTGCCGGGGGACGAATACTGGCCGATGCTGCGACAGATATGCGACAAGTACGGCGTGCTGCTGATTGCGGACGAGGTGATCTGCGGCTTCGGCCGTACCGGGAAGATGTTCGCCCTGGAACACTGGGGAGTCGTCCCCGACATAATGACCGTGGCAAAGGGCATAATCAGTAGTTACCTGCCGATGGCCGCCGCGATCGTGAAGCAGGAAGTTGCGGACGCATTCGCGGGCGAGCGCAATATCCTCCGGCATGTGTTTACCTCCGCCGGGCATCCGGTTGCCGCCGCCGCCTCCCTCAAAAACATTGAGATAATCGAGGGCGAGGACCTCGTTGGAAACTCTGCGAGTGTTGGCGCTTACTTCAAGGAGCAGTTGGAGGGGCTGGCCATTGATCATCCATTGGTTGGGGATGTGCGGGGAATAGGTCTGCTGCTAGCTGTTGAACTGGTCAGTGATCGCGGCACGAAAGCCGGATTCCCGCCGGATTCCCGAGTTCCAGACAGGCTGAACGAGAAGTTCAAGCGGCACGGCTTGATATTCCGCATCAACAGCAACATTCTGAACATAGGTCCACCGCTCTGCATCACGCGAGAGGAAGTGGACGAGATCGTGCATGCGATTGATCTTTCGTTGTGGGAGCTGGAAGGGGAGATGGGCATCTCCCGCATGACTTAGAAGCGCCAATTCTGGGAAGGCGATCGGTTCACTCTGTTGGGGAGACATGAAATGACAGTAGCAAGCGACATTGAGTCCGCGCGCCAGTCCGCCCTGGATCATCTCTGGATGCACAATTCGGATTGGACAACGATGGCTGAGACGGGTGGTCCGCCAATAATGGTGAGTGGCGACGGGGTCAGGGTGACCGATGCGGAGGGCAATGTCTGGATTGACGCGCACGGCGGATACGCCTCCGTGAACGCGGGGTACGGACATAAGGCGATTGCGGACGCGATGCTCGAACAGATGCAGCGCCTGACTTACTTCCCGCAAGGGACCACCACTGTCCCACTGATCAGACTCGTGGAAAAGTTGGGAGAACTTGCGCCTGACGGACTTGAGCGTGTCTGGCCCGTGAGCGGAGGCTCGGAAGCGAACGAAACGGCGGTCAAAATCGCACGTGCTTACCACAAGAGGCGAGGCGACAGCGGGCGCTACAAGGTCATTAGCAGGCGTGGGTCGTATCATGGAGCTACCGGCGGAGTGATGTGGATGGGTGCCAGTTCGGGACTGAGCGACTTCGAACCGTCAATGCCTGGGATGCTGTATGCGCCGCAGCCGAACTTCTACCGATGTGAGTTCGGCAGCAGCACACCTTCAGAATGTGCCGAGCGCTCCGCAAAGGCGGTCGAAGAACTGATCCTCCTGCATAACCCGGACACGGTGGCTGCATTTATTGGAGAGCCGATTGCGTCGGGACTTGCGGCGCCAGGTGACGAATACTGGCCCATGGTGCGCGAGATATGCGACCGCTATGGCGTTGTGCTGATCGCGGACGAGGTGGTGACGGGCTTCGGTCGGACCGGCAGGATGTTCGCGATGGAACACTTCGGAGTCGTACCCGACATCATGACAGTCGCAAAGGGCATTACGAGTAGCTACCTGCCGCTTGCCGCGACCATTGCGGGAACCCATGTAGCAGACGCTTTCGCGGGAGAAGATAACATCTTCCGGCAGGCGCTCACCTTTGGCGGGCACCCCGTTACCGCTGCCGTTGCGCTCAAGAACATCGAGATCATTGAGCGGGATGAACTGGTGAGCAATTCTGCAAGTATGGGTGACTACTTCTTGGAGCGGCTGACCGAATTGAAGGAACGGCACAGGACGATCGGGGATGTGCGCGGCATCGGGCTGCTGCTGGGCCTGGAGCTTGTGAGCGACCGGGAGACCAAGGCGCCATTCGACGAGAGTCTTGAAGTGAACAAGATACTGACCGAGAAGATGAGCGATCAGGGCATCATCATGCGATTTAGCGCTGACAGGGTTACACTCGGCCCGCCGCTGTGCATTACCGCAGGCGACATCGATGAGATCGTGGATGCTCTGGGCACCGCGATTGGCTCATTGGAGTCCGAACTCTCCGCCTGATAGATGGTTCCGCGCCGCACTGACCCGGACATTCATGGGCTGATGCAGAAGCCCAGACGCAACACTGTCAGTTGAGATTCGGTTTGTGATTTTCTATACTAATACTTGGTTTTGGCGTTCTTTATGTTCAGGGGCAGATAGTTGGCGACATCCTTGCAAGCATCCACCGACTACGAAATCGTCATCGGGTTGGAAGTCCACTCCCAATTGCTGACGGAAAGCAAGATGTTCTGCGCGTGCAGTTCTGCCTACCAGGACGCTGCGCCAAACACGACCGTATGCGCGGTGTGCCTGGGGATGCCGGGGGCGATGCCCGTCATGAATCGACAGGCCGTTGATTATGTGATCCGCACCGGTCTTGCTCTCGGGTGCGAAATCTCTGAGTTTACAAAGTTCGACCGCAAGAACTACCCATACCCCGACCTGATGAAAGGTTACCAGATTTCGCAGTACGACCTGCCGATTGCGCATGGTGGCTGCTTGAGTGTCGAAACAGACGCCGGAGAGAAACCGATCGGCGTTACGCGCGTCCATCTGGAGGAGGATGTCGCCAAGCTGTTCCACAGGTCGGATGACTTCGGCGAAAGCTACAGCCTGCTCGACATCAATCGTGCAGGTGTGCCTTTGATGGAGATAGTCAGCGAGCCGGACATGCGGAGCGCGGATGAAGCGCGAAGCTATCTCACGCAATTGCAGTCAATTCTGCGCTATATCGGTGTAAGCAGCGCGAATATGGAAGAGGGCAACTTCCGATGTGACGCCAATATCAGCGTTCGCCCGCAAGGCAGCACAGAGTTAGGGGCGAAGGTCGAGATCAAGAACATGAACAGTTTCCGCTCTGTACACAGGGCGCTGGAGTATGAGGCTGAGCGACAGGTACGCGCCGTGAAGGAGGGAGAGCCGATAGTTCAAGAGACCCGAGGCTGGGACGATACCTCCTCGTCAACATTCACACAGCGCACGAAGGAGTATGCCCACGACTACAGGTATTTCCCCGAGCCGGACTTGCCGCCTCTCGTGATCTCCGGTGACTGGGTGCAGACCGCGAAGCAGATGCTGCCGGAACTGCCGGCCGCCCGGAGGCGGCGGTTTATCGCCCAATACAGCCTCCCTGACTACGATTCCAATCTCCTGACGATAACCAAGGAGACCGCGGACTATTTCGAGTCTGTCGTGAGCGCCGGCCAGAAGTCAGAGAGTGAAAGTGAGCAGTTTAACAAGCAGGTTAGCAATTGGATCATTGGAGAGCTGGGCCGGATGCTGAATGAGACCAACAGCGATATCGGCAGTTTGAAGATTGAACCGAATGCCTTTGTTGAATTGCTTGAAATGGTTTCAGACGGGACGCTGAGCAACAATATGGCAAAGGACGTCTT
>CAZWDM010000135.1:0-5220 GCA_964632415.1 uncultured Dehalococcoidia bacterium
CTGCGCGACATGCGGTACGACGATAACGGGTATGTGGACATGGAGTACAAGATACCCACTCGCGGACTGATCGGGTTCAATGCCTTCTTTCTGCAGACAACCCGGGGTGATGGGGTGAAGAGCAGTTTCTTCAGCTCATACGAACCCATGGAAGGGGAGATAAAGTCGCTTGGAGGCGGAGTGCTGGTGGCGTCCGAGTCGGGGACGGCGGTCACTTACGGTCTGCTGAATGCGCAGGGCAGGGGTGACACGTTCATAGACCCGGGAACGCCGGTCTATGAAGGGATGATTGTGGGCTCGCATCGCCGTGACGGGGACATCGAGATCAATGTGTGCAAGCAGAAGAAGCTGACAAACATTCGGTCATCGACCGCCGACATTGCCAAGCGGCTGAACGCCACGGTGAGGATGAGCCTCGAGGAGGCGCTGGCGTTCATAGCGGACGACGAGCTGCTGGAGGTCACGCCGCTCAATCTTCGGCTGCGCAAGGCGGAACTCTCCGCCCACGAGCGAAAGCGGCAGCGGCGGGACCAGGCGCGGGCGCGGAGCTAACGAAGCTAGACCAGCACCCGCTCGAACACGTAGCGGCCTATGTGCCGGTTCTCCGTGAACTCGAAGCCGTCGAAGTCGCCGTTGTAGCCGATTATGGGGATGTCCTGTTCGTGCGCGGATGCGTGGGAGCGCAGGCTGTGCCCAGCGCCGGTGTCGTCCCACGAGTCTTCGAGCTCCTTGGGGCCGAAGACGGTGTCGATGTCGCCGGTTACGACCAGGTCGCCGATGCGGTCGTAGTTCAGCCGTAGCTCGTCCGCGGCTTCCTGCCGGCTGTACACGCGCTCCACGCCGGGGGTCTCGCGCAGGATGCCGGCTGCCGCGTCGGTCCGCGAGGCGTCGGGGGAGTGCAGGTACATGAACATGCAGCCGCCGAGGTTGTTGTGGTGCACCACGTAGCGGTCCTTGATGATGGGCACCGCCTCCGCACCGATTCCTTTGGCGGCGAGCGTGTCCGCCAGGTCGATCATGCGGCGCTTGGGGTTCATGCCATGGTCCGCCGTCAGCAGGAGGGTGATGTCGGGATGGGCGTCCACGAGGTCGCCGATGGCGTCGTCTAGGACGGAGATATGCTGCTGCGACTCGGGCTCGCAGGGGGCGTAGGTGTGCATGGCGAAGTCGGTGGTCGAGATATAGACGATGTCGGCGGGTTCGAGCATCATCGCATGGCTTGCAGCCCTGATGGTCCAGCCGTTGACGTCGAGCGAGTAGATTGGCGGCGGCTCTCCCACGCCCTCTACGGCCCATGCGGGCGCACGCTCAGACGAGATAGCCACGTCCGCGCCGTCGGACAGCAGCGTGCGCAGCTTGTCCTTCGAGGTGGACAGGATCGTCCTTGCGCCCATCTTGCGCGCGCGCTGGAATAGGGTCTCCGACAGGATGTACTCGCCGGACTCCATGTAGATGTCGTCGCCCGTCTCGCGCACCATTCTGTAGTTGGAGCTTATCCCGTGCGTTGACGGGTACTCGCCGGTCACTATGGAGACGTTGTTGACGTTGGTCACCGAAGGCATCATTGACTTGCCGACACGGTAGAAGCCCTGTTTTGCCAGCGCCATGAGGTTTGGCGCTTCGCAGGCCTCTATGTACTCGGGGTCATAGCCGTCAACGGTGATGATTACGGTTGTCTTGGGCATAGTATGGCACCGCCAGATCAGATTGGGCATAAACCGGGAAGGTCGCCGGTGCCTATCTTAACACGCGGCGCCACGCGATCTGACATATATGCGTTGTCCTCTGTGCCACAGTATCTGCGCCTGAGAAACGTGGAAACGGAGATACTCCGTTCAGAGGGTGTTCGACGGCGATGGCTCCGTTAATCGGATGGCAGTGTTGAAGACGGTTACCATTTCGTCGAATGACTCCACGGTAGGCTCTTGTGAGCCAATTGCGCTTTCTGCAAGGCTGGTTGAAGAGTGCAGTGCGATTTACCAATGGCGCATTATGATCGGAACCGGTGCCGTGGAGGATGCTTTTCAGGTTGACTCGTTGACTGGGGATTCAACGTTTCGGGACTGAGGCGTTCGCCCCGGCACTTCCTGCACGTCCTGCAGGCCGGTCAGGTCCATTGGCGGCAAGTCAACCTGGATGAAATCCTGTACGCTGTTGGCCAGTTCGTTGTACCTGTCAAACCAGGCGGCCAGACGGTGGCGCCAAACCTCCGGCCCACCACTGGCATAAAGCTCGAAAGCTGCCTCACGTCCGTCCAGGCCGGACGAAGTATGGTCCCAGGCGAGCTGCAGGAGCGCTGCTCGTTGCAGCGCGGTATAGCCGCCCCCGCCAAAGGCGTCTTCCAGTTCGGCGGCCATCTTCGGGTCCGCGAAGTCGCTGTCGGCAGGAGCGTTGACCAGCGACGAACCGGGCAGGCCACGCAGGATTTCAGCCATTCTCTGGCGAACCCTGAGCATGTTGATTCCTGAAGCTGCCACATGGAGTTGGTTAGGCAAGGCATATCCGCTCGGAGTGGTGTCCGGGTCCAGTTCCGCCGCCGTCAAGCAGGAGCGAGTGGTCTGAATGTTGACTGTCAACTCGACCAGCTGCTCGATAGTCCTGGGATTGTTCTTGATGCCCATGACCTCAGCCAGTGCCAGAGCGAGACTCAGTGTCAGTTCCGCCTTGGCAAGCCAACCGTGGCTGTGGTGCCAATGCAGCCAGCACACAAGCGACTGGCGTCTCGTCTGGAGCGGCGCTTCCCCGGTAAAGACGCGAGAGCGAGGGACGAATACGTCCTCCAGCCAGACCATAGAATCCAGTTCATCATACCGGCTGCCTAATGGCGACAGAAATGGGTTCGCGTGCCTAGCTACGGGTCGGCGGGAAACTACCCGGATGCCGCGCGCGTTCACAGGCACTATGAACCACAGATGTCTCCCACTGCCCGGTGGCAACTCATTCATGCTGCCGACCAGCAGGTCCTCAGCAAAAGTCGTGCTGGTGTGCATCTGAATCTTGCCGGTTACCACAATACCTTCAGCTGTCTCGCTGATCAGACGGAGTGCTGAGCGGTCGCTCTCAGTCTCACGGAGCCGTGTTCCGATTAGCGGCCCACCTGAGGCGTAGGTGAGGAACCTGCCGCTCTCGGTGAGAGACTCCAGATACGCCTCAGCCGCCTCAACTTCTTCTGAAGAGTGGTTAATCCGCTTCAGAGAGTTCAGCAGCCCCAGGGTAATCAGGACTCCATAGCCCGGGGTGTGGGTCATGTTGCCGCCGGTCATGAAATGCACGGCGCTGATTGCCTTCCCCAAGCGCCTCAGATCTGCGGACGTCCTGGGCGGAGTGAACGCGAGTGGATGGCGCCGGCCGTTTCCATCTGCCGGAGTCAGAAGGATATCCTGCCAGTCGGAGTCAAAGTGGCGGTCATACCAGGCAGCATACTCATCCACCATGGCCGAAGTCGAAGGGTGGGTCGTAACGTCACGCACAGCTCCTTCGCTCAGCACCCATACGTCGCGCCCATCGCGCAGGCTCTCTTTGTACTCAGCCCCTGTTCGCATACTTCACAGTCCACAAGAAGGCAGGACCAATTTCCAGACCTAAATTGACACACACAGGCGAGGATAACACGTAAAGATGACTGATGGAACGGGCGAGGACCGAGCTCTCACCCTCGACTACTGCATTCGTAGCCACGACGAATAGTCGCCGCTCACTCGCAGCTCCTTGACAGTGCGCGGCCTCGAACATACCATCCGTCTTGTAAGCACATGCGGAGGTGAGTCCAAATGCTGGATACCATTATTACTGGCGGGCAGGTTGTGACTCCGCAGGGGGTGCTGGAGGCTGACATTGCCGTGAGGGGCGGCAAGATCGTGGCGCTGGCGCATCCCGGCGTGCTCTCGGGTGAGGGGGCGCAGGTCGTAGATGCGTCGGGGTTGATCGTGCTTCCAGGCGGGATCGAACCACACACTCATATCGGCATTCCCGTGCCCGAGCAATGGGCCGGTCGGCCCGAGGTGTTCACGCAGCCTCCCGAGGCTGCCACACGAGCCGCGGCGTTCGGCGGGGTTACAACACTTCTGGACTTCGCCGGGACACTGCCCGTGACCCCTGGCGACCCCGTCTCTCCCGACCCAATTATGCGGCAGTTGGAGTCGCGGCAGCAGGCGTTTGCAGGCCACAGCTACATTGATTTCGCCTACCACTATATACTCGCGGGCGCGGTGAGTCCGCAGACAATAGGTGAGATCGGAGAGGCGATCCAGGCAGGTCAAGCCAGCTTCAAGATATTCACGACTTTCGGCGGCCGCGTGCCATACGGTCACCTGCAAGCCATCTTCGAGGAGGTGTCGAAGAACCAGGGCATCATGGCGGTGCATGCAGAGGACGACGATATGGTGACCTACATGGAGGAGAAGCTGAAGCGCGAGGGCAGGGACCAGGGTCATAACCTGCACCTGGTGCATAGCAACATCTCCGAGGATGTCTCGTTCCGCAAGGTGATCAGGATGGCGGAGCACGCGGAGGTGGCGATCTATTTCGTCCACGTCACTGCCAAGGAGGGTGTGGCGGCTGTCGGAGAAGCCAGGGAACGCGGTCAGCCAGTCTATGGCGAGGCACTACACAACTACCTGGAATTCACCTGCGACGACTACAACAAGCCGAATGGCACGAAGATTCACACGTATCCCGCCATCAAGTACGAATCGGACAGGGACGCGCTTCAGCTAGGGTTGATGGACGGTCGGATATCCACGACGGCAACGGACGAGTACACCACATACAAGGACGTCAAGTTCTGGGGGCAGACCATCGAGACGGTTTGTGGGGGGCATAACGGCATCGAGACCAGGATCCCGGTCGCGTTCACGAAGTTCGTTTCGCAGGGCGGGATGTCGCTGACAAAGTTCGCGGACATAATAGCGACCAACGCGGCGAAGATCCTCGGGCTGTACCCGCGGAAGGGCGCCATCGCGCCGGGCAGCGACGCCGACCTGGTGTTCATTGACCCGAGCGTTCGCAAGACGCTGACGCTCGAAGACCTCCACGCGGATTCCGACTACAGCATCTGGGAGGGGTTCGAGTGCGAGGGATATCCGGTGAAGACGATGCTGAGAGGCAAGGTGATCGTGGACGACGGGAAGCTGGTCGGCAGCTCGTCCGACGGTGAGTGGTTGCCACGCAAGGTGTCGCCCGAAACGCTTGCGCGACCTGTGGTTTAGAAACCGCGTAGGG
>CAZWDM010000136.1:0-5152 GCA_964632415.1 uncultured Dehalococcoidia bacterium
TCTCGACCTCGACAGGCACTTCAACCTGAACTTCACGGACAACCTCTCTCTCGACCTCGACAGGCACTTCAACCTGAACTTCGCGGACAACCTCTCTCTCGAATTCGACAGGTACTTCAACCTCAACGGTTTGGATGACTGGGCGGTCAACGGGCACCTCGACGATCCTCTCATCTGCGCAAGCAACCAGGCCGCCCACAACGGCTAACGCGACCAGAAGCAAAAAGACTTTTGCTCTACCACTCACGATGCCGAATGACGCGTTCTCTCTCTCAATCAGTTTTCCGGACTTCATTTCGGGATTTCACTCCTTAGTTCATCAAAGTTGCAAGTCACATCTGGTGACTTGCAACAGATCGCGACATCAACGATGTCGCATCGGATTTCAGACGTGAACTTCAATTATATTGAGACTATGTATCAATTCAAGAGTCAGATTTAAGATTTG
The DNA here is from genome assembly GCA_964632415.1 of uncultured Dehalococcoidia bacterium. Taxonomy (GTDB): domain Bacteria; phylum Chloroflexota; class Dehalococcoidia; order Lucifugimonadales; family JADFKI01; genus Bin90. Next base: position 449 of record CAZWDM010000136.1, read on the forward strand.
GTATTCGGCTATTTGAGCCTATATATCAATTCGAGAGTCGCTGAGGGTGAAGAAGTCAACAATTCCTTCTCCCTTGATGGGAGAGGGTCAGAGCCTGCCCCGGACTTGATCCAGAGGTGAGGGTGAACGGGGCGCCCCATACGTCATTCCGGCGAAAGCCGGCGCTTCAGCGGACGGAATGGGTGGTCAAGGGGCAGGGTACGCCCACGTTATACCATTGAAAAGACGTAATTCGGGGCTGTAGCTCAGTTGGGAGAGCGCATCGTTCGCAATGATGAGGTCGGGGGTTCGAATCCCCCCAGCTCCACCATGATGTGGCGGCAAGGTTTGTTTTCCTTAGGTTCCTGATTGCGCCGGAATGACGAGGGATTCTTTCTGGGAGAGGGTTGTTAGCGCCCATAGCCGATAAGGGCGTGCGTTTGTGCCTCTGGAACTGATGCGAATGAAAGATACGGTGGTTACAGCAGTACTGACACATCGGCATTTATGGTGGGCGTCCGTGCTACAATGATCGGCGGTTGTATTTGCCGACGCTCGTGGAAGTTGGAGGAGACGACATTGCCCACACATCTGACGAGAATGCCTTGGAGTTGGCGAACACTTGCTTAGATGGATGTGAGAGAACACGTGAATATTGCCACGATGTGCTTAATGTGGGCTTCACGACCATCGGACGCGTTGAAGCGAGCATCGTTCCATTGAACAGCACCAATTCTCGGCGCTATGACGTGGCAATAATCGGCGCTGGCCCAGTGGGCAGCTTGTGCGCGCTTGCCCATGCACGCAGGGGCGCCCGGGTGGCGCTGTTCGAAGCAAACCCCAAGGGGTATGACAAACTGAAGGGCGAGTGGTTACATCCTCCCGCCTCGCGGATGCTGGAACAAGTCGGGATTCGTTTCGATACGCAGGCCCACGCCACCAAAGGGTTTGTGGTGTTCCCTGAAGATGGCTCTGAACCGATCCCTCTTCCCTATCCGGAAGGATCGCGCGGATTGGTATTGCCGCACGAGACCCTCGTTTCGACGTTGCGTGAGGCTGCGCATAACGAGCCCAATATCGACTTCATATATGAGCCCGCACGCCCGACCCAAGACGGTCGTGTCACATATACGCAGAACTGTGTCGAAGAATCTGTAATCGCCGATCGGTTGGTCGGCGCCGATGGCCGGGGTGCCCTCGTGCTCCGTTTGTTGGGCCTCACAGCAAAGCCTACGGTCCGTTCGCGCATGATAGGCGTCCGGATGGACGGAGCAGCGTTGCCCATGGAGGGCTTTGGGCACGTCTTATGTGGTGGGCCGGGCCCCATATTCATGTACAGATTGGGAGACAACGGTGTTACTGCCGTTGTGGACACACCACATGAATACTCAACCCGTCAGGCTTCCGAACTGTTGTTGAACTCGTATGCCCACTCGCTGCCGGGAGATATCAGACCGTTGTTCGAGGAAGCGGTGCACAAGCGGCGCTTCAAGTTCGCAGGAAACACGATTAGACCGCGCATATCGTACGGTAGCACCCGTTTCGTGGTTATCGGCGATGCAGCCGGACATTACCACCCGATGACCGCTGTGGGACTGACCCTCGGTTTCGGTGATGCCATGGCGCTGGCCGAGAGCGAGGACTTTGACGACTTCGTCGCAAGCCGTTTCCAGGAGGTCCGCGCCCCCGAAATGCTTGCCATGGGCTTATATGAGATGTTCGCCGATCATCGGGACGAGGCGACGGCGCTAAGGCACGCGGTCTATCGGGTATGGAGGAAGGAAGGCGGGAACTCCCGCCGCAGCATGGGCTTGCTCGCTTGCGAAGATACATCAGAGACCCGTCTGGGTTTCATAGGCGCCATGGTGGTTGCCCTGGCTGTTGCAAGAACGATCCCGATATCCGTGAGCCCACGCGCTTGGCGCCGGGCAGGCCGCACCATTCACCGTCTCACGTTACGCATTGGATGGTTCATAAGGGCCGCATGGCAGCTACGCAAATCCAGAACCAGAGGCGAACTGCAGAACGAGCAATTCCACGACTACTTGGCGCGTAGCTTCCTCGCATCTTCATCACGCCAGGAACGCCTCATCTCACCGCCCGACTAGGAGCATGTCATGCGCCCTGATGCCCGTTCCGCATTGAGGATGGCAGCCGAGGGCTTGCTGAACCTCCAGAATGAGGACGGCAGCTTTGAAGGCGAGGTTGTCTGGTGCCCTATGCTCTCTGCACAGTATGTGCTGCTGCACCATATTCTCGACCGTCCGCTCACGCCCACTCGCCGCCGTCGCGTGTTGCGCTACTTCCAGCGGTCCCGCCTCAAAGGAGGTCTATGGAGTCTCCACGAGCACGAACCGCCAAATCTGTTTGTCACTTCACTCGTCTACGTCGCAGCCAGATTGCTCGGTGTCGAGCGCGGCGATCCATTAATCGAACCGGCGCGGCGGTTCATACAGAAAGAGGGAGTCCTCGGAATCCCGACTTGGGGCAAGTTCTGGCTGGCGCTCCTCAATCTCTACCACTGGCGTGGCGTCAACGCCATCCTGCCCGAGGTCTGGGCCCTGCCTCATTGGATGCCGCTGCATCCCTCGAATTGGTACTGTCATACCCGACTCATCTACATGGGGATGGCAGCCGTTTACGCGCATCGCTTCCAAGTGCCTGTCACCCCTCTGATCGCCTCCATACGAGAAGAGCTGTACCCCGGTGGATTCGACAACGCCGATTTTGCCGCGAGTCGCAATCGTCTGCGGGACGCTGACCTGCATGCCAAGCCAAGCATGTGGCTCCGCGTGGGATTCGGTTTCGCACGGCTCTTCGATCGGTTACACAGCAAGCGTCTGCGCGCCCGCTACGTGGAGGCGATGGTCCACAACATCAAATGGGAGCTGCAAACCACCAACCACACCTCCATATCGCCAGTCAGCGGAATCCTGAACATCATCGCCCTGTGGCTGCACGACCCTGAAGATGCCGACGGGCTCCGCGCTCTCGCACAGCTGGACCGCTGGATCTGGGAAGACGACGAGGCAGGGTTGCGAGTCTCCGGGGCCAGAAGCGCTTCTTGGGATACAGCCTTCGCCCTGCAAGCGCTCTCGACGGCGTCCGAATTCGACGGAGTTCGCGATGGACTCCGAAGCGGGGCGAACTACTTGCGCAACCAACAAATCAGCACAAGCTTCAAAGGCTATAAAGAGGCCTATCGTAACGACCCCCACGGCGGCTGGTGTTTCGCCGCGGGATGGCACGGCTGGCCAGTGACTGACTGCACCGCCGAGGCGGTCCTCGGGCTTCTCGCCGCCGACATGGATGCAACGGACGGCACGGCACTGGGCAACGCGGTCCGGTTCATGCTGCGGGGTCAGAATCGAGACGGTGGCTTCGGCACCTACGAAGCGAAGCGCCCCGTGATTGGTCTCGAATGGTTGAATCCCGCCGAGATGTTTGCTGATTCCATGACCGAACACTCCTATGTTGAGTGCACCGCCTCTTGTATTGCGGCCCTCGTGGCTTGCCGAGAGCGCTTCCCCCAAGTCATTGGCGAGACGGAAACCAAGGCCATCTCACGGGCCGAAGCATGGCTGCGCCGCGCCCAAGAGAGAGACGGCTCGTGGCGCGGGGAATGGGGAGTTCAGTTCATCTATGGCACATTCTTCGGGATCAGGGGATTGCTTGCCGCTGGTGCTCGGCCTGACGATCCTGCCCTACGCTCGGCCTGCCAATGGCTGCTTGACCGTCAGCGAGAAGACGGGGGATGGGGCGAGCACTACCGGGGTTGCTATACCGGTGAATACGTCGAGCACAATGAGAGTCAGGTCACCCAGACCGCGTGGGCGATGCTCGCTCTCCTTGAGGCGGGTGACCCGGACTGGAACGCGATTACCCGTGGCGCCCAATTCCTAATCGGTATGCAGAGCGCGGATGGGACCTGGCCCAGACAGGACATGGCAGGGATATTCTTTCGCACGGCGCTCTTGGACTACGCGCTGTATCGCCAGTATTTTCCCCTGCATGCGCTCGGTCTCTACGAACAGCGCATCCCGGAAAACTAGGCCGGGACCTCATGCCGTCGTTCCTTGATGAGGAACTTGACCTTGCGGCTGTGGATGAGAACAATGGGAACGGAGTTGTGGTTCGAGCCGTACTGAAGCACGTCGTCCAAATACAGAACATGAGTGCTCTTGCCCGCGACACCGGGCTGAATCGTGGCAACTTCTACGACGCGCTGTCGGAAGAAGGCAATCCCACGCTGTCAACTCTGCTGAAGATAACCTGCTCCCTAGGGCTGAAGTTACACTTTGAGTCCGTTGATAACTCCGCACGGGGCGCGCAACCAGCCAAATACCGGAATCTCCGAGCAGATTCGACTTCGACGTAGCCTCATAGCACCATCGACATCACCATAATCGAACCACTTGCGGAGACTGCCCAAAAAAACTGACCGAGTGTCCGAGGCTCAGACTACCGCAACTGATGCAAACTCTGATTTAATAACGGTGGAATCCTTCGTGAAGCGGCTCGCAGCCAGTGCCATACTCGCCGTCGTTCTTATCGTCGGTTGTTCTGATGATCCTACTCCTTCGCCCGTGGCGAAGATTCTCCTTAGTCCCACAGCCGCGCCGGAACCCACGCTAGTCCCTACTGCCTCACCCGCTGCAACCGCGACATCCTCACCGACTTCCACGCCTACCCCAGAGCCGACAATTGCATCCACGGCAACTCATA
>CAZWDM010000137.1:0-5032 GCA_964632415.1 uncultured Dehalococcoidia bacterium
TCCGCCCAGTTATAGCCTTCCTCATCGTCGAGCACCACGTCGTTGACTGCTCGTACACGCACCAGGTATTCGGTGCTGTTGGCAAGGCCGCTGATCGTGTATTCGTCCGCGTCTGCAGCGGGGGTAGCAGTGCCCAGTTTCGACGACCAGTCGGAGTCGGACTTCAATCGCCACTGCACTTCATAGCCTGTGATCGCAGAACCATCGTTATCCGGCTCTGTCCACGTCAGCTTTAACTCTCCGTTTCGTTCCGCAACGTCAAGGCTCTTTGGAACGCCGGGTATGGCGTCAGGCGTTCCATCTCCCACAGCCCAGTTGTATGCACCGGCGGTTACGCCGTTGTACGCCCTTACACGCACGTCGTAGGTCGTGCCGTTGGTGAGGCCCGTGATCTCGCGTGTCAGCCCTGTAACACCAACCTCTGTTACTCCGGTTGTCGCATCCCACGTTACCGTGTCCGCCTTCCACTGCACTCTGTATCCGGTGATGGTCGCTCCACCGTTACCGCTGGCTGGCACTGCGTCCCACTTCAGCGTGAGCTTCTCGTTGCCCGGCGTCACACTCAGGTTTGTTGGGGCGTCTGCGCCTCCCCTGGGAGTGGCGGTAACAGTGTCGGATGCAGTCTGTCCGGTCTTGTTCTTTGCTATGACCTGGAGGGTGTATTGAGTGCCGTTGGTCAGACCGGAGATGGTGGCGTTGTAAGAGGTGGTGCCGGCGACATGCGCGACGGTCTGCTCGCGTCCGTCTGTTGCGGCGTCGGCAAAAGTCTCGCTGCCTGACCTCCACTGCACGATGTATTTGTTGATGTCGTCTCCGCCGGAAGGCTTGGTCCAGGACAGGACGATCTGCTCATCGTTTTCCGTCACCGACAGACCCGTCGGCTTGTTCGGCAGGGTTACGAATTCGTCGTCCTTAGTCAGTGAACTATCGAAGTCGCTCGCAATCGATGCTTCGACTGTGTATCTAGTCGAGGCTTGAAGCGAACTCAAGCTGAATTCCAATGGACCCTTTACGGTGGCCTTGTTAGACTCAGTTTCGGTGCGGGGATCATCGTCCTTATCGGCAGTCTTGTAGTGGCGCAGATAGACTGTCAGTTCTTCTGGATCCTGGCCCGGGTTGAGCACCCTGACTCTCGCGGTTGCTGCGCTCTGGGTGATGCTCGATCTCAGGACCGTGACTGCGTCGATGTTTGGCAGGATTCCTTTGGTGCGGCTGGTGTGTGATCCTCCACCGTTTGACATTCCGCTGTCGGACGCAAATTCTATGGTATAGGTAGTTGACTGCACGAGACCGGTCAACTTGACCGTGGCTAATCGCGCCGAGCCAACAGTGCGAATGAAGAGAGGGAAGGGGCCCTCATCAGCGCCGTCTAAAGTGCTGTATGTGTAGTGGAGACACCTTCCGGAGTTGATCGGCGCATATCTACTTTTTGGACGGACAGTATATCCAAGTGTAGTCTCACTGTGATCGTATTCGTTAAAGATTAAGCCAGTTATCCCAACGGCCCAATTGACTGTTGTTTCATTTTCATGTGGGACGCATCCATCCGTGCCCTTCGTAGTGAATGTGACCTTTTCATCACTCCAGGCGAATTCCGGGACGTGATACTTCGTTGTTACCGTCAAATCGTGCTCTACGCCGGGAACAAGACCTCTGTCCAGGTTGCTGTGATCATCCTCCGCTGAGCCATTGTATTTCGCCAGCTGAACTTCGGCCGTATAAGCGCCATCCGAATCCGGCCCAACAAAATCAATAGTGCTATCTTCATCTCCTGCTCTTCCGGGGCCACCAATCTGCCTCAAATTTGATAGAAGCCCGGTCTTGTCCTTGATTATCATCTCCACGTGCCACTTATCCCGCTTATTTGCGGGAAGTGTATCAACGCCGGATACAGTGATCGTTGCCTTCGCGGTCTCGTAATTGATGCTGTCTTCGTCCACCACAATAGTGGTGGTCAATTCCGGATCGGCTGCCCACGCTACATGACCCGCAGGCAGCGATACCACGAGCGCAAGCAGAACGACGGCAACCGCCTGCGTCGCCCACACGGGGAGATGCGCGAAGCCGTGTTTCTTACCGGTCGCAACCGGTAGGATTCGTTTTGCGATCTGCATACTCTCGCTAGATACTTTTCGGAATAACTGTTTTGTATAACTGACAATATGTACCTCCGGGCGATCCATTCAAGGCGTTTCTGGTAGCATTTTCTAGTGGGTAAGGTAGACATTAATTGCGCATTAAGGGAAAATGCTCACTGATACAATATATTTATATAAGGAAGTAAGCGTGATAACAGCAGAAAGAACCACTCAACAAGCTGATGGAAGGGTGAAGCAGGAAGGGATGGAGTGCGCCTGACCAGTGAATCATCCCAACTCAAGCAAAATGAGCGCGCTTAGACGATGTGAAGAGTGAGGATACGGAGGCCAGTGTGGTCAAGCATGGGAGTATAAGTGGTGAAAGCGAGTGATGATATATGGAGCCTATATTGTCAGAATGACTGACCTGAGATACAATCAGTTCCTGCAGTGGTTAGGATACACGGCGACTAGCGGCGATCAGGCGGCAAGAGTTGTTGCACGCGTATGTCATTAGCCTTGCAATCGAAGTGTGCCGGCGCAGCTGTGCTCAGGATTTTTCCAGAAAGCATCAGTCGTTTTGTCACCCGCGCCGGCTCCCCCTCCAAGTATTGACGTGGCTAAATGGTCGATGCTCCGAAATGGTCGTCAGCAGCCCGGCATTTCCGGCAGCCTCTGTCCTCTGACATTACTTGAGCCAATGAGTCACAGGTTCTGGGCGTCCGTAGTGTAGTCATCGAGCAGGCCATTCCTGACGGCCCAGACCACGATCTCCTGCTTCGTCCGAACCCCCAGCTTTCGTTCAATCCTGTAGATTGTGTTGCGTATCGTAACTGGGCTGTTCCCCTTGACCTCGGCGATCTGTGCGTAAGTTAAGCCCTGGGAAAAGAGGGTAAGTACTTCTTTCTCTCTTGAAGAGAGCCCCGCCAGGTCGGGTTCAGCGGCGGGCTCGGCGTGGCCACGGATTCCGGAAAAGACTCTTCGCACAACGGTGGCCGGTACACGAAGCTCACCGGCCGCCACATCGCGAATGGTGGCGAGAAGTTGATCTCTACCCGAGAATTTCTGCAGGTACCCGGTGGCTCCCGCGGCGACGGCTTCAATCACGGCATCTTCGTTGGTCGACGCCGTCAGAATCAGGACTTTCGTGTCTGGCAGCGTTTCCATTACCTCACGACAGGCATCTACGCCATCCTTCCTGGGCATCATGACATCCATAATAATCACATCAGGGTCCAGATGCGGGGCGACCCTGACAGCTTCTTCGCCGTCGCCTGCCTGACCGATGACCTCGAAATCGCCGGCTTGTTCCAACAGGACCTGAAGGCCGTCGCGTGTAATAGAGTGATCGTCGACAACCATCACTCTAATTCTGTCAATGGACGACAATGATGCTCCCTTTTCCGTTTCTGGCATAATTCACCTCGCAAGTTACAGTAGTTCCACCGGCACTGTTGCAGGAATCGATTAGTATTCTGCCTCCCAGTCTCGCAGCGTCCATTTTCATATTTTCAAAACCATGGCCCCGGTCCGCATAGTCCAAAGGGAGCCCTATCCCGTCATCCGACACGGAGAGCCTAATGGAGTCGGCACCGAAAGTTACCTCCATGCCGACTTGGCTTGCCTGGGCGTGACGATAGGCGTTAGTAAGTGCGTTGTGTGCGATTGAGAACAGGTGACGCTTTGCCTCCGTCGAGAGACGAGGCTCTTCGCCAATCTGTCGAAGCTCAGCAGGCACGGACGTGATCGTTGTGAATGTTTCAACATGGGATCTGAGCGCCCTCCCCAGCTCTCTGCCTTCGAAGATTCGACCCAAGTCAATCGGATGCCTCAAGTCCCACATTGCCGAGCGGGAGAGTTTGGCAGTCGCCTGTAATGTCGAGGTGAGTTCCTTGTTTGAGTCTCCTGCGATATGCATTGCTGAGTCGATACCCAGTCCCATCATGTATGCCGACTGCGCCATGGTGTCGTGAATGGACTGCGAAAGGTCGATGCGCTCTCTCTGAAGTACGCGCTCTCGCTCCACTGCCTGCCTCCATCTGATCCGCTCAAACCTGGAGACGAGATTGACGCAGATGGACACGACGTACATTACCGCGATTCTGGTAATTAATGCCTTGTCATCTCTCGCCTCAAAGTCGAGACCACCATCGGCTGTCAGGCTGACCGCGGCATAGGCGAGCGAAACGATGGTCACCCAGGCCACGTTGAGCTTGAATGATGTAAATGTCAGGGCGAACATGGCGAGCGCCGGATAATACAGCATGAAAAATAGGAAGTGCTGAAACCCGCTGACGCCAACCGCCATGGTGATTAGAATGACGTCCATCACGCTCAGGGACACAACCCACTGCCAACTCATCCCCTCCTTTGAAACTAGTCGATAGTGAATGTACCCATTTGATGCTATCAGTATGGCCAGCAAGGCTATGTACGCAGTATAAGAACCTAGCGAAAACAGAGGACGATATACCAGGAGAAATATGCATACTGCGCTGACAAACCAGCGACCCCATACCGACACAGCGGCAAGATATCTCAGACCGTCCTGATCGAGGCGGTTCTGGGGCCATTCGTTCAGACGAAAGACTTCATTTGCTCTTGTCAGCAGGCGCATCTGTGCGAACCGAAAGAGAACAATCTTACCCAGTCTAATCCTAGTCGCTCCTCAGCCGCGCGAACAGTACCACTGTGGCGTATTGTCATGTGCAGTCTAATGTATAAACTGAAGACTGCATTCGCAAGATTACAAGGTACTTCACTCCGTAGCAGTTAGTATCTGCACTTGGGGTGCGAATCGGCGGGTGCCTCTTCAGCTTACGCGAAGTCATGGGTTACTCTTGGCGATTACTTGGCGGACTCCATGCACGAATTGTCCCAGTCAAGGCAGCGACTGTGATTGAGGCCGATCATGCCTCATAGTGCACGGATTGGCTCCTTCCGAATAGAAGTGC
>CAZWDM010000138.1:0-4666 GCA_964632415.1 uncultured Dehalococcoidia bacterium
GATGGGGGAAGAGCCTGCCCCTAGCGAAAGCAGGGGTTAGGATGGGGGTGAAAGTGCCTTCCCGTTCTAGGTAAGACTGCCGCTACTGCAATTTTCTTGTCCTTTAAGGAGGCATTAGAAAATGCTGAGCACCACCGTCGGACTGGCAACGCTGATTGTTGTAGGAATCGCGTTCCTCATCCTGGGAATCGCCCGCATCGGACGCCGCAGGCAGAGCGTCGAGGACTACACGGTGTCGCGCAACCACGCGCCCACCAACGTCGGCATCGCCACCCTCGTAGCCTCCATGTTCGGCACCTGGGTCCTGATGTCCCCCGGCGAATCAGGCGCCAACTTCGGCATCGTCTCCCTCATCGGCTACGCGCTCGGCATGGCGGGCATCCCCGTAATGTTCATGTTCGTCGGACCACGCATCCGCGAGCTAATGCCCAACGGCCACTCCGTCACCGAGTATGTCAGGCACCGCTTCGGCGCCGTGCCCTTCATCTCCATCGCCGTCGTAATCATCTTCATAATGGGCATCTTCATCGCCGCCGAGATGACCGCGATCACCACTGCCGTCACCATTCTCACCGGCACACCGGCCCTCGCTACCGCGCTCGGAGTCGGCATCGTCGTCGTCATATACACGGCATACGGCGGCCTCCGTGCGTCCATCTTCACCGACACCATCCAGTTCTGGGTGCTCATGCCCGCCCTATTGCTGATCGTGATCGTCGCAGCCGTCCTCATCGGCGGCACCGGAGCTTGGGGCAATGCCGGAGCGACAGGCCTGCTCTCCTTCACATCCAGCGGAAGCTACTACTTCGCCATCGTCCTGATCATCGGCATCGTCGCCTCCAACGCCTTCCACCCCGGCATGTGGCAGCGCGTTTACACCGTCAAAGACCAGCAGACGCTCAACCGCAGCCTCTGGACCGCCGCCGCCATTGCAATTCCAATCACCTTCCTCATGGGCATGGCGGGCATAGCCGCAGTCGCCAACGGCTCGGTGGCCCCCTTCGAGTACCCCGCGGTCGCCGCGGCACTCTTCGCGCTCGGCAGCGACATATTCCCCATCTGGATGCACTTCCTGATGCTCATCTGCGCCCTCATGCTCGCCATGAGCACCCTCGACACCCTGATGAACGGCCTCGCCAGCAACGTCGCCTCCGACCTCGCCGACACCCACATCAGCACCGAGGGCAACGCGCTCATGTGGGTCGCCCGCGTCGTAACCGTCGTGGTGGCGATACCCGCCATCTTCGTCGCCGCGCAGGGCTTCAGCGTCCTCTACGTCTTCCTCATCGCCGACCTTCTCGGCGCGGCAATCGCCGTCCCAATGCTCATCGGCCTGTACTCGCGACGAATGCCCGGCTGGGGCGTAGTCCTGGCTGGCGGCGTCGGAATCATCATCGGCGCGCTCTACTACCCCACGCCCGACCTCCTCTCCCCCTGGGCGCTCACCGCACCCTTCGGCACGCAGATGTTCTTCGCCTTCGCATCCGCCCTCGTCGTATCCTCCGTGATCTGCGCCATCATCATCCTCGTCCGCCAGCCCGCCCAGGACTACGACTTCACCCGCCTCAACGAAGAAGTCCGTCTAATCGAAGGGTAGGCTGCTCACAGCAGCAAAAAAATCCCCTCCCCCCTTGATGGGGGAGGGTTAGGGTGGGGGTGAAAGAAATCTCCCCCTTCGTATCAACAAAGGCAAAGAATAACCCCGCGTCCCTTACCAGATGCGGGGTCTCCTCGTTCAGACCATCGAAGATTCTACGAATCTACCTATCTGTTCTCGTTACTTCTTGCTTCCTTTATCTACCATCCGAGGAGGCGCCTCAATTTCGCCATCGGTTATCATCCGCTGCACCTCAGGATTCTGCTTCAACCACGCGCTCCACTTCTCATCCGACTTCTTCTCACCCTCAACTACGAACCTGTTCCTGGACGGCGAAAACAACAATCCCACGATCTCTCCACCTTTCACACATACTTTGCATAAACCGTCATATACCACATCGATAAGGAGTATGGTTGTGGCTACGGTTCCCTGCCCAATGAACGCCATTATGACTGCGGATTCCTGAATGCGCTTGGCCATGCTATCCGCTGGCTCTCCATTCCGGACCTCATTGACGAACACCACGAAGGCCCAGCATGCCATCTGCAGGAAGAAGAGCGCTAGGTACCACTCGCGTCTGGCGCGTATGGTCGTGAGTAATCCCTCCCGTTCATTATTCCCGCCAGCCACGTCACTCCTGCAAAAGAACATTGCTTAATAGGACATGATATTACCGAATTATAATAATATCTGCAAGCCACCCGAAGAAGCAGATATAGCCTGGAGAGTCTCCGAAGATAATGCATCCGCAGTTACCCAGTAAATCTCTTACTTGCAGCCGAGTAACGGAGTCCGGCTAATCGAAGGCTAACCACAGTACAGACACCCCATTACTCCCCTCTCCCCCAGGGAGAGGGCTGGGGTGAGGGAATCCAAGAAGATCCCCTCCCCCTCGATGGGGGAGGGTTAGGGTGGGGGTGAACTGCACAATTCATTCACCGACCGGATTGCTTCTTGACGCAATTAATGCGGGCGACCCTGATGACGGCTACAAGCACCGCCATCATCCCATTCCGTTCCGCCTCAACGAAGGTCAATCACCGCAACTCCGGTTGGCTCGAAGTGCCGCACGTTGCGGGTGGCGACGGCCAGTCCATGTTCAAGCGCGGTAGCGGCTATGAGAAGGTCAATGCTGTCGTGGCCGAGCGCCGCGGATAACTGCCCCCAGCGCCGCGCCGTGACAACATCCACCGGAAGAATGCGGTCGCCGTACCAGTCCAGAATCCGGTCCAGCCAGACGGTCAGGTCCCGCGCAAAGTCCGGGTTATGTCGCTGCTGCTGAACTATGGCCCGCTCGATCTCCCCGACCGTGACTGCGCTTATGTACAAGTCTGCCATCCGTTGACTTTCTATCCACCGCACAACATCGGGATTCCGGCGGCGCCTGCGCAGGGCTGATAGGACGTTGGTGTCTATGAGATACATCACAGATCCAGTTGACGCGCAGGAACGGACAGGCGCTCGAATTCCCCGTCGTCTTGCGGGATTTCAAGCAGCAGTTCCGCAAACGTGGGGGCATCAGCTCGTTCCAGGCGGTGTAGCCGCTCGTACTCGTCCACTGCCAGCACCACGACGACTGGCTCCCCGCGTCGGGTGACGCGCTGGGGTTCGCCTGCGAGGGCTGCGTTTACCAGCGCGCTGAACCTGTTCTTCGCATCCTGCAACGGCCATTCTGTCATCATCCACCTCTCAACTAGACAGTCTGGCTAGATTATACACTGTATGGCCAGGGCGGGAGGAGAGGGTGAGAGCCCAGTCCAAGCACAACCCGTCCGCCCGGCCACCTACTCAGGACATTCAGGAGGTGTAACAATGAGCCTCACTGTGGAACGGTCTGCCAGCGCCTTCTGGAGTCGCTCCCGTCCTTCCTCCGTCTTGTACTCAGGTCTGGGAGATTCCCTGACAGTGCCGTCTCTGTTCAGATAGATGATAGACCTGGAACACAGTTCTGTCACAATGATTGGTGCCACCGGCTTTGTACAGAAAAGCGGGTTTGCACAAGAACCAACATATCTTGCACAGAAATGTTGGCGCTCGGGACTAGACGTAAAGGGTGATGAGTTTCGGCTCACCACCCTTTCCTATTGAGAAATATCATCTATAATCGAAAGGGGAGGAGATAGAATATGACAACGGTCAACGACATAGGCGACGTTGTGCGTATAATCGAGAATAATCCCGAGTGGCGGCGTGAGCTGCAGCGTGTTCTTTTGACGCAAGAGCTGCTGGAGATGCCGGAACGCGTAACCAGCATCGACGCTCGACTTGTTGCGCTGCTTGAGAGTCACGAAGCTGCACTCAAGCGCATGGACAGCATGGATACGCAGATCGCTGAGTTGGTGAAGAACTCCGTCGAGGCCAACAAGCGCATGGACAGCATGGATACACGCCTGGACGGCATGGATACTAAGCTCAATAGGATCGACGGCAATGTTGGCGACCTGAAAGGGCATTTTGCGAACCTTTCAGCCGTGCGGTTTGCTCCTTTCATAGCTATGACAATGGGCTTACAGTGGCAGCGCAGGATTGAGGAGATGGAGATTGCAAGGATCTGGCAAGATGCTCAAAATGCCAAGCTGACGGGAGATATTAGCAAGAGGGACAGGGACAGCTTCTGGGAGGCTGACCTTGTTTTCGAAGCGTTGGACGCCGATGATGAGTTGTGCTACATAGCGGTGGAGGTTTCCTACACCGCAGACGAGCGAGAGACTGACCGGGCGAAACGGAATGCCAATTATCTCACTCGATTCACCGGTGTGCCGACCTATGCGGTGGCAGCGAGTGTAAATGTTGACAACAGGATCAGGAACATTCTGATAGAGGTTGATCCTCGACCATACGGGCAGAGCGAAGAGGAGAAGGTGTTCTGGTTTAAGCTTCCGGAACCGGAACGACCACGCTAGACTTGCAAGCGAACCAACTGCCCCCGACCGTATATCGCAGTCTGGGGCTTTATTTTTGTGCAGGAATGTCAATTATTGTGGAAATCGTCATTCTTGTACAAAGTCGGCGCCACCCATGTGGCGGGCCGGTTGTCGCAGGGTATGTGCCACACATGCAGGTATC
>CAZWDM010000139.1:0-4608 GCA_964632415.1 uncultured Dehalococcoidia bacterium
GTCCACACCGGACATGCGCACCTCCATGCTCACGACCGCCCTGACGTTCGGCCTGTCGAGAGAGAGGTCCCTCTTCTCCGCCGTCTGTGCAGGCTCCACTGCCGGTGAGCTGGCGGTCCGCACACGCGCGGTGGCAACCGGCTCCGGCCCGTAGAGCGAGGCCACCATTTCTCTAGTCTTTGTATCGCTCGTTGCTATCATCGTTTTTCCCTCCGCCCTATCGGGCTGTTTGCCAAAGAAAAAGCCCCAATGCATTGCTGCACTGGGGCTTCGATTACTCGATTACTCCTCTACGCCTTGCCGGCGTACTCGATGTTGTGTTCGTCGAACGGCAGTCCTGCCAAAAGCACCTCGTCAAGGCGCGAGTTGGCGCAGTCGTCGAATGCGATCCTGCACACGCCGCACATGATCTCCCGCCCGGTCACGATGGATTCGGAAGGGGGCGCGGGCTTTGTGTGGTCCTTATCGCAGCCGCAGTCGATGTAGTCCAGCGCCAGCCAGACCTCCTCCGGTCTCTTGCGCCTTACGGGCAGCGGAACGTCGGAAATGTCTACCAGCATGTCGCCGGCGAACTCGGGCATCGCGTTTATCCACTCCTTCGCCGCCATAACCTCCTCGAAGGTGGCCTCGAAGTCGTAGTAGTAGTCACGCAGCCATTCGTGAGCGTCGCGCCTGCTCACGAAGAACACCGTGCCCTGTGCCTGCTCCTGCTCCGGGTAGTACAGCTCCAGCAGGAACTCCGCGAAGCCGACCGGGATGTCCGGAAGCTCCTCGTGAATGATTCTGCGGGCTATGCCGTAGTTTGCTTCTGTCATTTCAGCATTGCCTTTCCGACTTCTGTGTCCGATAGCGGCGACCCAGCGGTGGGCCTCGCAATTAAACGGCTCCCATCGAGCAGGTGCCTCCGTATCCCTTTGTCACCACAAAAGAAAATGCCCCGTCAGTGATGCACTGGCGGGGCTCGCTGCGTGAACCACGGCTCCTGTTCTCAGTCGTTTAGGTGTACATAGTTACGCTCGATCTCGCGGTGGAAGCTCTTCAGCGACCTGTACGAAGCGATGAAGTGTCCAGAGCGTTGTCTCGGCCAGCTCCTCTCCGTAGAGGTGTGCAGTGTCGATTCGCAGTTTGCATCTCGCCTCTACTCACGGGCGTGATTCGCAAGCGACAAAAGCCCCGACGGCGGGAGGCCGCGCGGGGCCTTTGAGAGTGGATGTTCTTGTTTCCTATAACCTGTTTGACTCCAGGAAGATATGAACCTCAGACAGGGCATTCTCAGTGTCCTGCTTCGCTTCATTGGCCTGCTGCTAATAAATGTAGTATCCGTACACCGCTGTTATCGCCTCTGAGCCAAATAGTCGATTCAGGAAGGCTGCTGACTCGCGGGCACGTTCAATGTCGTTGGACTTGATTACGCCCGAAGCCTCGACTGCGATGTAAACGACATCTCCAGCTGGCATCCTCGTTCCACTTACAATCATGTCCGTGTCGATGAGTCTGTCGGCCTCGCTGTCCGTTATTCGTCCTTCTTCGGTTGCTTCCTCGGTCTGACCCTAGAAAGTGCGTGCTCTGCCTGTGGCTTGCGCAGGTTTCCGTGCTGTTCAGAGTGCCCATACCCAGCTGAGTTCGAATGCTCCTCCTAGCTGCTGTGGCAACCGTGACGGCATTTTGCGTTCAAGATTGAAGCCGTGCAAATCGTTCAGATTGCTCTGCGATGTACCCATACCGTCCTCTATTTTCTCCAGACGAACATCCGTTTTTTTCGGTGTAGTCCTTGAATTCTCTGGGAAGCTCTATCAGATCCTGTGTGTAAATCTCCCGCCTTGCTGCGGCAAGTAACTCTTCATTCTCTCGTAATGCTCGCAGAGATGCCGTTTGCTTGTAGGGTATAGGGCATGCAGGGTGATAAGGGTGATGTTTGCTTCATTTCATTGCCCCTCTCCGCTGGTCCGGTGGCTCCCAAGCACCTCACCTGACACAATGGACGCTAGGTCGGAACCGCCCATGATGCCCCGGGAGAGTTTTCCAGTATTTAGCCAGAAAGCCCGCACCACCGCGGTTCCGTCGGCGAGCCGGATGCCCAGGGAGTAGCGCGGGCCGTCATTGTCGCGGTTCAATTGGTCCACCGGTGCCGCCAGCAGCGCTTCGACGAACTCCTCAATAATAGATACTTCGTCAATTGTGGCGATCAAAGTGAGGTCTATATCGTCATCAAGTATGTCGATAGCCATCACCCTACCCCGTATGTCCAGCAGATCCCCGCCGGTTTTGGCAGCTGGGTTGGTGTCCGCTTCATACAGGGTTATAGTGCCTTCTTCCAAAGACGCGAGCCGGAATTTTGGCGAGTAACCCTTGACCGCATGGACCAGCGTGCCCGGGTTCAGGTGGGTGGAGTCGCCGTCCTGGACGATGTAGGAAGGACCAACGTAGCCGCTGCTCCTGAATGCAACCCGGTACAGTTCGGGCCCGAGGTCTTCTGCTGCAAGGTCGCGGTAACCCTCCCGGGGGGTTACGTGGGAGGGCAGGCCTCCCACTTTGACGTAACGGGTACCCCCGAACTGCAATAGGGGGACCCAATGAATCGTATGACGTTTGGGCCTGGCGTCCCGGCCGTTGGTCAGTCCCTCCGTGACCCTAGCCATCGCAGGCTCGTCGCCGAAAAGTGCTTCCAAGCGCTCGGGGCCGCCCGCCCGACCATCATGCCGGTGTATGAGCTTCCCGCTCCGGTCCAGAACGGCTTGGGTGCCCGAGGGGACATGGGTAACGTAGGCGAGTTTCCCCTGCATCCCTGGCGTCAGTCCTTCAACGAAGGTGGCTACGACACCGGGCCTGAGGTCCAACCGGTAGTTTTCTGAGGCTCGCTCCGGTTCCGCCCACGGGAAGCCGCCGCAGGCTACTAGAGCCAGGGCCGCCAGACCGATAGCCGTGGTCTTCAGAAGCGACTTCATTCCTTCCCTCCTCCATGTCCTACACCCCACAAGCAAACGGAACCCTCGCCGGATGTCGTCCGTTGATTCGATCAAAATAGCCACACTATGTCTCCCGCTCAGATCATAGCAGATGTTGACCAATGGAGAGTGTGATGACTTGAAACTCGCCATACTGGCTCACTGTGAAGAATCGGTGTGATTCTACCCTGCGCTCCATCGCTGTGGCGAATTTCTGCGAGGTGAGAATGCCGAAGTGACGACCGGATACTCTCGGGCGCAGCCCGTGAAGTGCCGTCTTCCCAGGCCACTCATGCCGCCTCTTCCATCACGACCTCTTCCTCGCCATCAAACTCGGGAGTGTGCGGAAGAGGGTTGCCCTCATTCACGTAGCGAATCACAGCCATCGCGTCTTTGATCGCACTTCCCAGCAGCTCCGGCTTGTTCTCGATGGTGGTGTACCAGCTCAGGATGTAGTCCGCGCTGGTCTTTCGCTCGTGAGCGAAGCCGTACTGCGTGAGCAGAGAGGCGGTGGCGAACTGCGTAACCATCTCCTCGTAGGCGTAGTCGCCTCCCCGTGGGGCGCACGGCTCGCCGTACTCGCTGCGCTTGAAGCGTCCAAGCTCGCTGGAAGCCCCTGTCGCATGCACAAGCTCGTGGATCATCGACTGCGCGAACCGCTCCGGCTTCCGGTACTCTCGCGTCGGAGGCAGCACGACCTCGTGAGTCGCTGGCCGGTAGTACGGAGCGCGTATCATAGCCTCCTCTCGCATCGAGGGCGCGGCCTTGAAGTTCGCTAGCATGTGCTCCTTCACGCCCGCGATGCGCTCGGCAGCCGACGTTTCACCCCAGGTGGCGACCTGAAGCGGCGGTATGTCCAGCTCCGCGAGGTTTGCGAACTGCTCCACGTTGAACACGAAGAACGGGCGGTAGTACACACCCACTACCTCCTCTTCACCCGTGTCCTCGTTGACCTGCTTCCGCTGCATCGGATACCAGAGCTGCGTCATGCGCTGACCCCTGAAGTCGGCCTTGAGCTCCTTTGCCTTGCCCCTCGTCACGAAGCGCGGGTCCGTCCAGCCGGTGCCGAAGGCGCGCACCTGGAGCATGAACATGTTGAACGAGCCTCCGTACTGGTGGTTCGTGAACGGGTTGTATGGCAGGTGTCCCAGCCTGCCGGAGTCCCAAGGCATCACCTCGCGTTTCAGGACCTCTTCCTTCAGCCCGAGCATGTACTCCAGTATCTTCTGCTCAGGCGTCTGCTTCTTGCCATTCGACTTCCTGCGCCTGTAGGTCTTCTTTCCTCTGGTCTTGGGCATTTTCTGCTCCTTTCTTAGCTCGGTATGCACCGCTCCGGTTAGCACGTCCTACTGCCGTGTCGCGTTCGCCCTCCGGCGCACATCTTCCCGCCACTTCTCCTCCGCCTCGTTCCTCGCAGGAACCTCGTCGAGGTATTCGAGCGGGCAGGCGTAGTAAGCCGGCAGCATCTGCGTCTCCATCACCTTGCGACCCCAGCACTGCACCAGCTGCGAGCCGGGGCTGTACACCCTGTCGCTCACGTCGTCGCAGATCAGGTCCCCGGCATCGGCGAGCATCTCGCCCTTCGCCTCCATGTCGGCGTCGAAGAGGATGACGCCGATGAACCGCTCCCCGCTCACGGGCGCGGTGGCTACGAACCAGACCT
>CAZWDM010000140.1:0-4450 GCA_964632415.1 uncultured Dehalococcoidia bacterium
TAGGACGTGTCGGGGCGTAGCGCAGTCGGGAGCGCGCCACGTTCGGGACGTGGAGGTCGCTGGTTCAAGTCCAGTCGCCCCGACCACTTTGACAATCTCCCTCACCCTCACCCTCTCTCTGAGAGAGGGAAAAGAGAATAAAGAGGCGCGATAATCATTTGTTAATGTGATAAATTGCGCCTTTATTTATTGACAATGACTGCTGTATTTTGCTAACCTCAGATGCACTGAACATAATGAAGACATAACCCGAAAACGCAGTGAAGGGGAGTAGTACGGAAGGCACCGGCCCCAGAGAGTCGGCGGCGCTGAGAGCCGATGCAAAGGACCTTCCAGAACTCGCCCCGGAGCGCCCGGCCTGAAACGCAGTCATATGCACTTGTTTACTAGGGACGGTCGGTTGGCAACCGTTAACAGCCTCTGAGAGGCCTCCCAACTGGAGGCAAATTGGGTGGTACCGCGAGATTTCTGATCCCGTCCCTTTGGAGGACGGGATTTTTTGTTGGGAGCGATGGAGCGAACAACGGAGGTATTTGTTATATGAAGATGAACGGCGGGCAGATGGTCTGCGAGAGCCTCATTCGTGAAGGCGTGGATGTCATATTCGGGCTTCCGGGCGGCGCGATACTTCCGCTTTACCAGACATTGCCCGAGTTCCCGCAGTTGCGACATATTCTAGTGCGCCACGAGCAGGGAGCCGCACACGCCGCTGACGGCTATGCGCGAATTACCGGACGTCCGGGCGTTGCATGGGCTACTTCCGGGCCCGGAGCGACGAATCTCGTTACGGGGATCGCCACGGCACAGATGGACTCCGTTCCGTTGGTCGTCATCACCGGGCAGGTTGGTAGAGCGGCCATCGGCACCGATGCATTCCAGGAGTGCGACACCACCGGTATTACCCTGCCGATAACAAAGCACAATTATCTAGTGATGCACGCCGCCGAGATTCCCCAGGTAATCAAGGAGGCATTCTACATCGCCAACACCGGCAGGCCGGGTCCGGTTCTCGTTGACATTCCGAAGGATGTGTTCACCGAGGTCGCGGAGTTCGAATACCCGGATGAGATCGACCTTCCGGGATACAAGCCCACAGTGAGGCCGCACTCCGGTCAGGTGAGGCGCGCCGCAAGGCTTATCGAGGAAGCGAAGCGCCCGGTGATCCTCGCGGGGCACGGCGTCATCATATCAAGGGCTTATGACGAGTTGCTCGAACTCGCGGAGAAAGCGCAGATACCGGTCATAACCACCCTGCTGGGCGTCAGCAGCTTCCCGACGGGCCATGTTCTGTCTGCCGGCTGGCCCGGTATGCACGGAATGGCCTATGCCAGCCTCGCCATCGAGGAATCCGACCTGCTGATTGCGCTGGGGATGCGCTTCGACGACAGGATTACCGGCGATACCCGCACATTTGCGGTCAATTCCAAGAAGATCCATGTGGACATCGACCCATCGGAAATCGGAAAGAACATCGACGTGGACGTGCCGATCGTAGGCGACATCAAGCTCGTATTGCAGGCGTTGAACAAGCGCGTAAAGCCGCTGCTGCACGGAGACTGGCTCGCCAGAATCGATGAACTGCGGCTGGAGCACCCGCTGCTCGGCGCAGACTCATCGGTCAGCCTCGAAATGCGATATGTGGTGAACGCCATAGACGAAGCCACCAACGGTAACGCGATTATCGTTACGGGTGTTGGGCAGCACCAGATGTGGGCGGCGCAGTATTACTCGTTCAAGCAGCCCAACTCACTGGTATCGTCCTGCGGCTCGGGCGCGATGGGCTACGAGGTGCCGGGCGCGATGGGCGCTCAGGTTGGTGCCGAGGACCGCGTGGTTTGGTCGGTCGCCGGAGACGGCGGCTTCCAGATGACGATGGTCGAGCTCGCCACACTTGTCGAGAACAACATCCCGGTGAAGTTCGCAATAATGAACAACAACTCGCTGGGCATGGTGCGCCAGTGGCAGGACTTCTTCTACGAAAAGGACCATGTCGCCACGATATATAGTGGCAATCCTGACTTCGTGAGACTGGCTCAGGCTTTCGGCATGCTCGGCATTCGGGTAACCGAAAAGAGCCAGGTGGACTCTGCGATAGAGCGCGCTATGCTTCATCCGGGTCCCGTCATCGTTGACTTCGTTATAGAAAACGACGATAACGTGTACCCGATGATACCTGCCGGCATGTCCATACAACAGCTGATCGAGGAACCGGCTCCCGTGTTTCAGGAGGTGAGCGGATGACGATGATAGAGGAGGCCAACCGGCACACGATTACTGCGCTGGTCGAGGACAGGCCCGGCGTGCTGAACCGTGTTGCAAGCATGTTCAGGCGGCGCGGGTTCAACATTTCGAGCCTTGCGGTGGGCAACAGCGAGATCCCCAACCTATCGCGAATGACATTCGTCGTCGAGGGTGACAGCCGCACAGTGGAGCAGGTAACGAAACACCTGCACAAGCTGATTGATGTTATCAAGGTATCGGACATATCCGATGACAACGCAGTCACGCGAGAACTCGCGCTGATCCGGGTTCACACAACCTCGCAGACACGCAGCGATGTTATGCAGATTGTGGACCTATTTCGAGCCAATGTCATCGATGTCGCCAACGACAGCCTGATCGTGGAGATCGTGGGTGACGAGGACAAGGTTGACGCCCTTCAGAATCTGCTCGAGCCCTACGGCATCATGGAAGTGATGCGCACCGGCATTGTCGCGATGACACGCGGCATGAGCAACAGTGGCGGGAACAGCAGAAGAAATGGCGGCGGGCCCAGAAGGCCTGCTTTCAGTGAGACAGGAAGTGTGTAGAAAAGTTAACAGTGGTCAGTTCCCAGTTATCGGTGATTTGCTAATTGACCCTTGGACTGACGACTCATAACTGACAACTGAAAACTAATCGACTTGAAAGGACGAATCTAAATGGCAACGATGTACTATGAAGCAGACGCCGATATGTCGCTGGTGGATGGCAAGACCTTCGGCATAATCGGCTATGGCAGCCAGGGGCACGCGCATGCGCTCAATCTGCATGACAATGGACTCGACGTAATGGTCGGGCTGTACGAGGGCAGCAGCAGCATCGCGAAGGCGGAAGCCGACGGGCTGAAGGTCGGACTGGTCGCCGAGGTCGCCGAGCAGTCGGACATCATAATGATGCTGATTCCCGACCACCTTCAGGCGGAGGTGTACAGGGAGTCCATCCAGAGGCACATGCTGCCCGGGAAGACGCTGATGTTCGCGCACGGTTTCAACATCCACTACAACACTATCCAGTCCCCGGAGGGCGTGGACGTGTCTATGGTGGCACCGAAGGCTCCCGGCCACCGCATGCGCGAGGTCTTCACTAAGGGTTCGGGCGTGCCGGGGTTGCTTGCGGTGCATCAGGATGCAACCGGAAATGCGCACGCCACTGGCCTTGCATACGCTCGGGGCGTCGGCTGCACGCGCGCGGGAGTGCTTGACACGACCTTCAAAGAAGAAACCGAGACAGACCTGTTCGGCGAGCAGGCAGTGCTGTGCGGCGGCGTAACCGCGCTTGTAAAGGCTGCCTACGAAACGCTCATCGAGGCCGGCTACCAACCCGAGTCGGCGTACTTCGAGTGCATGCACGAGCTCAAGCTCATCGTTGACCTGCTGTACCAGGGCGGTATGGGCTACATGCGCTACTCGGTCAGCGATACCGCCGAGTTCGGCGACTACACGCGGGGACCGGTCGTGGTCGATGAGTCGGTCAAGGAAAACATGAAGGAAGTGCTGGCGCGCATACAGGACGGCAGCTTCGCCCGCGAGTGGATCGCGGAGAACGATGAGGGCCGACCGACCTTCTACCGCATGCGCGATGAGAACGCCGCGCACCCCATCGAAGAGATTGGCAAGGAATTGCGTGCGATGATGCCGTTCCTGCAGGACGTCGACTAGGATAGATAGTCATTCATGAGCCGAGAGACGAACATACAGGCAGTGCTCTTCGACGCGGACGGCGTCTTGCAGCAGCCGGTGAAGGGTGGGCGAGAAATGCTCGCTTCACTATGCGGCGTGGAGTCTCGCGGTGAGGACTTTGTAACTGATTTTCTGAGTGCGGAAATGCCATGCCTGAGGGGCGATGCCGACATGGCTGACACGATTGCCGATGTCCTGAAGAAATGGGACTCGCCCTTCAGCGTTGAGCAGGCGATTGAGACGCATACAAAAATAGTTGCGATGAATCCCGAATCTATCGAGGTGGTTCACGCCCTGAGGGAGTCGGGAGTTCCAGCCTATCTTGCGACGAATCAGCACGAGTATCGGGCGCGCTATATGTCCGAGGTATTTGGGTATGTGGACATCTTCGACGGCGAGTTCTACTCGTGCAGGCTGGGCACCAAAAAGCCTGAGCCGGCGTACTTCAACGCTGTTCTTGAGTCGCTGCCCTATCCACCGGAACGACTTCTCTTTATTGATGACAGGGA
>CAZWDM010000141.1:0-4402 GCA_964632415.1 uncultured Dehalococcoidia bacterium
GTTCACGGCGGACGAGCATCCCCGGTAGGTTACATCAATTAGAGGGACAAAAAGGGAACGGCGCTCGCAATGGGCGCCGTTTCTCTTTGGGACTTCTATTGGTTCTAAGGTGGGAGGAGCAATGGCCTTCAAACCGCGCATTGACATAATTGTTCCGATTGTTTGATCGCCATGCTTTTGGTAAGATTTGATGAGCGTTCAGTTCAGATAATAGGGGGTGGCAAATGCCATTCGATAGAGGCCCTTATCTTTCGGTAGCCGCATTCTGCGAGCAGGTCATCGAGGACAAATCTGGGGTGCTGTCCCTGATTCGAATTGTGGACCGATTGAATATCACCGCCCAAGGTCCGGACGCCCCCGCGGAAATGCGGCCCTCAAACTTCAACTGGACAATGGTATTGACATTGAAATCAGGCGACGCGCGTGGTTCAGCAGAGGTCAAAATCGTGCCTGAACTACCATCTGGAGTGTCAATGCAGCCCTCCATACAGAGTGTCCATCTCGAGGGCGGAAACCGCGGGGCAAATCTGATAACGAAGTTTAATATGCTCTTAACAATGCCGGGAGTGTACTGGTTCAAGATTTATGTCGACGACGCGTTCCTCACGCAGATACCCCTAGAGGTAATCTATTCTAGATTTGTACCGTCGACGGGTTAATTGTGGCAGACGCGATAGTCTGGACCATGCTGTTGGACGAGGACGATGCTACAGCTACTTGAGATCTGCAAACGACATATCTTGAGCACGTCACACTGGCAACAAAGTCAGAAGCCTCTTGCGCGAAGTCAACCTCGTCTCGGATGCCTTCAAGTACATCTGTGGAAAGCAACTCAAATGTACCCAGAGTCTCCTGTCCATCGGCTTTCAATGTGGGGTCGTCCCAGTCCACGCTTGCCAGCCATACATAGCAGTCGAGCAGGGTCTTCCAACCAGCAAGATACGCTGTCAGAATGTCAGACAACTCATCCTTTAGTTCTTTATTCATTTCATAACTCATTCCCGTCAGAGCACTTCCGTGGCTAGACTTCCTACTCGCGTGGTTTCTCACGAATGTATCGACGCCTTGTTTGCAAGACTTGGCATCTGGGAAATGATTAGAGACGGAAGTCTAACGACTGAACCAATTGAGAAGACGATTGCCGTTTCCACAGGATACCCAAACGCAACATCCCAAATCATAAAACATCGCACTCTTGACGGCAATCATCTCGCTACAACACATCGCGTCCTTGGCAATGATAATGAGCAAGTCTATCACTGGGACGCAAAGGACTTAGTGATAGATGGCATTCGAATGGTTCGGACTTGAAGATTGACCCACCTGCGGTCAGTGTAAGTACTCGCAGCACTTCCATTGTAACATCTCTCCCCTCAGCCACTCCGCACGAACCAGAACCGGAACTCCGCTCCCACGCACTTCACGCCGTCCACCTTCCGCATCCCGATATTATCCACGCTCACCAGCCGCGAATCGTCCACTGCGCCGCCCCAGGTTGGGTCAGCGCTCGCCGCCTCCTCGATGCTCTGCGCTCCGCGAGGCTCCACGAAGGCAAGCAGCTCCTCTTCCGCATGCCGCGCATCCGCAGCCGGCACCAGCACTTCCACACGCATGCTGCCCCGGACCGCGCCGCCGCCCAGCGTCTCCACCGGCTCGCGCGATTCCAGACGCACGATGGCCGCCGGGAATTCATTCACGCTCTCCGGCTCGTAGCCGAATACGCGCAGCCCGTCAATACCGGACAGCGCGGCGGCAAGCCCTCTCTTCACATTCCTGATCTCGTCTGTCATGAATTAGTCCTCAGTCAGCAGCCTTCAATTTCAGTTGCCGTGGCTGTTATTCAGTGCACGCCGAGCGCGGGCTTGCGGTACGCGCTCAGCAGCAGCCCGATGTCCGAATCGATCCCTATGCCCTCCGCCTGCCAGTCGTCCACGCCGCCTCGCGCGCTCTGCCACAGCCGCACCGACAGCAGCAGCGCAGCCTCCGATACCGGCGACGGGTACTCGAAGATGTCAATCGCGCTGTCCTTCTCGATATCTTTAGGGTTTGTCCCGTTCACGCCGCGCTCGACCGTCAGCGTCTCGCCATCCCGCGCCCGCACAAACACCTGCTCGTCGCCGATCAGCAGCGTATGGCCGGCGGCAATCTCCGCGCGCGCCGTCTGTGCGGCTGACAGTTCCAGGGAGGTGCCGGCAGCATCCACAGCCGCGCCAACGACCCGCGACGACCGGCGCAGATGCCGCCACCATCCCCACATGCCGCTCACCTCCACGTTGCCGCGCCCTGTCGGAAAGCACGCTCTGCCGCCGGCGCCCGTCGCCAGCAGTTTCGTGTGCGGGCGCGAGTTCGGGTTGTTCGCCGATGCAGGATCAGCGTTATATGGCAGCAGCCGGTAGTCAGCCGCTCCCCATACCGTCGGCGACGCGTCGCTCCCGCGCCCGTAAATTCGGACGCCGTCGTTGTCCACGCTGATGAGGTCGGGCACGCGCAATATCTCACTGCCGCCGCCGTCGAACCGCAGCGTCGCCCTTCGAGCGTAAAAGTGCCGGTTGCACCAGCGGTCTATCACGCTGCTCGCCGCCTCCGCAAGTGCAAGCAGCCTGACATCGTTCGCCGTCCCCGTGATGTTCAGCGCGGACTCGCCCTTCAGCGCGTCCAGCGTTATGTATGCGTGTGTCATGAAAAGTCCCTCAGTCTGTCAGTGCGTCAGTCTCTCAGTCTGTCAGTGCGTCAGTCTCTCAGTCTGCCTGTGGGTTGAGCCTTCAGCCGGCCAGTGCGGTCTCAAGAGAGCGACTGACCGGCTGAAAGACTGACTGACTACTACGCCAGGTTGATGTTGTACTGCAGCCCCGTATGCGTCGCCGAGCCGCGCGTGCCGCTGCGCTCAGCGAGAGCATGCCGGAAGCTCACCGTCACCACCGTCTGCCGCTTCTGCGTGTCCCGGTCCACGTCGATCATCAGCTGCCGCCGGAATCCCTGCGCCCACTGCGTGCGGTTCACCAGCAGCAAGCGGCCCTTCGTGTTCGACGACGCGCCGTCCGTCACCTTGCCGTCCGCGTCCGCCAGCGACATCTGCTCCGACACGATGACCGGTATGCCCTCGACCGCGCCCAGCATGCCCGTCAGCAGCGTGGCGTTCGGTCCGAGCTTGTCCATCGTCCTGAACTGCGACACCGACTGCACGCGGATGAAGGTGTTCACATCCATGACCCACGCAAGCTGCGACGGCCTCGCGCCGTACTTGCCCAGCTTCGCGCGCAGTTCGTTGAACATATCGTCCGACACGGCGGCGTTGTGGTTGTTCGCCTGCGCCGAGTTGTCAACGAGCGGCAGGTGCAGTACGCCGTCATAGCCGAGCAGCCAGTGCGCCTTCCCCGCCGAGCTCGCCGAAATGTTCGCGCCGTCCGCGTTGATGTTGTTCGTCGTGCTCTTGTCGGCGTTCAGGATGATGTCGTCCAGCACCTCGGCGACATTTCGCACCAGGCTTGCGCGTATCTCCGGCAGCATCGCGATCACGCCGTCCTCTTCGAGCGTGAAGCTGTACGGCACCTGTCCCACCAGCTCGAACGCGGTCAGCGTCGTCCGGCCGGTGGTGAGCGCGGTGTCCGTGGTCGCCGTGTTCTCCGTGCCCGGGAAGAAGTTCACATCACCGAGCTGGCGCGGAACATCGAACGGGTTGGACGGCATCGGGAATGTCGGGATGATCGGCGCGACCAGCGTCTGCAGGTTCACATCCTGCCACAGCTCGCGCGCCTCAAGCGTAGCCACCAGCTCGTCGCCGCTGCCCGCAGTCGTGCTGTCCATAGCCGCCCGCGTCATCGCGCCCAGCAGTTGGCGGCTGAACCCCTGGAACTGCCCGGTATCCTTCGAGTCCACGCTGAACCAGCGTTCCAGCCGCCGCTCCGCAGCCTGGTGCGATGCCTGAATGTCGGCCGGAGTGATGCTTGAGGCAAGCAGCCCCCTCGCCTCCTCGGCGCGCTCAATCCACGCCGGACCGAATGCCTCGCGCCGCTGCGAGTGCGCGAACCGCCGCACCAGCGCAAGGTCGAGGATGTCCATGCCCGCGTACGCCCCCGACGGCACCGTGGGCAGCGCGGCATCCTGCGCGTAGCTGCCGAGCGCATTTCGGCGCACGGTGCGCTCACGCTCCGCCGCCGCATTCACCGACTTGCTGATGCGCTCCGTCTCCTCGCGCAGCAGCCCGACCTCGCGGCTCACCGGCTCGAACCGCTCCCGCACGAACGAATTGATCTCCGCCAGGTCCTTCCTGATCGTCTCCATATCCGTAGTAGTCGTCATCCTCGTTGTCCTCCGTTTCTTATCCTGTCTATCCTGTTCATCGATGTTGGTTCCATCTATCAGCGATTCCAGCATCCGCCGGTGCGTCTCCCGCAGCGCGTCC
>CAZWDM010000142.1:0-4400 GCA_964632415.1 uncultured Dehalococcoidia bacterium
AAGACGGTGGCGTATATGAGGGGCGATTCGGGTGGGTGATGGGCGAGAGTCAGTCGGGGATGTTACCGCATTTTTTCGTTTGGGGATCGGCTTCGTCTATGAATGGAATCTCGCGGTCCGAATCTCTGTCAGTAGGGATTTCCAAGTTCGAGCCGCATGGCATATTTTCGACGAGCCATTTGCCTAACGGCTGGCGCTCCTTTTCTGCCCGGAAAACAGCGGGCGTAACGATGAATGACTCTCTGGCGCCGATGCGCTGGGGTTGGGGGTTCTGCACGGCAGGTGCTCCTTTGGGAATGGTAGTTAGTCTGCATTGCACCTTATTGCGCCTTACGGTAAAAGCAGAACAGTGGATCAGAGTTGGGTGCTGTTCATTATTTTCCCCTCACCCTAACCCTCTCCCCGGGGGAGAGGGGACAATAAATGGCGGATGAGTCGCCGGCGGCGAGGACGATAGAAGCTGAACCTGTCAGAGGCTACTCAAGGTTGCTCATTTCTATCAAGTGGATGGTTGGAATGGTGCTAGCGGGGATGGTTACCGCAGCCGCTATCGCGACCGCAGTGGTAAGGTTTCTGGGGTGATGGCTGTGGGTCCGAGGAGCGTCAACTCTTTGAGTAATCGAATTTCCTGCAAGGACATAGGCATGAGGCGACAACGGAGAGATGACTAAAGGGGCGCAAATACTATGACGAGTGTCCTTCAGCTAGGGCAGTTGTCCAAGTAGGAGCGTGACGCCCTTCTCCCTGCTCTCAGCCTCGGTGTCAGGTGTCATCGCCACGCAGTAGAGCGCAGCATATACCTCGGCGTCTGCGAAGACTTTCCGTAGAATGTTCGCGCTCTGCGAAACTTTATCTACGTCATCGGCTTCCGGCGTGTATGAGGCTTCGGTGGCGCAGTATGCGACATTCCGATCACCCACAGTTCCCTGCACGATGAGGTCTGTGTCCAGCAGGCGCTTATACTCGCTATTGTCGATTAGTCCATCATCTAACGCTGCCCAGATCGCTTCATTAAATCTCTCTGACGCACGATTGTGCTCGGCCAGCCTGACGATCCGCATCCTTCTCATCGAGAATGTGCTTGCAATCTGTGCCAGCCCTTTGTCGGCGAGTCTCGTTTCTAATGCGACGCCTTTGAGGACGCCAATGTCGTTTGAGTGGGTGCGACCTAATTCTCTCAATTCGACAACAGCCTCTGTGTGGGACTGGCCCATTTCTGCCAAAGAGTTAACAGCCTCCGTGTGGGACTGGCCCATTTCTGCCAAAGAGTTAACAGCTTCTGTGTGGGATTGTGTCACATCTTTCAAGGTATTCAGGTCGGAACGGACTTCCTCCGCGAAAGCGCCGAACGCTGCCGGGAGCGCGATCAGCTCCCGGGTTAAGATCGCGCGCCTGGCAGCTTCGCGGAACTCGGGGTTTTCGTCGAGCAGCCGCAGCAGATCTTGGGTTGTGTTTATGGTGACCATTTTATGCTCCACCACTATTATAGTCGTTGTTCGTCGAAAGGAAAGGAATCTAACGAAGGTAGCGTTTCCATTTAGATGGGTGAATAGAGATTTCACCCCCATCCTGACCTTCCCCCATCGAGGGGGAAGGGAGTTATCGTAAATCCCCTCACCCTAACCCTCTCCCCAGGGGAGAGGGGACCTATGTGCGGCGTTTGTGGTCACTCATGTGCCGGAGTGCGGTCAGTTGATGGAGACGGCGATTACTCCGCCGATGGTGAGGACGATGGCGGCCAGCTTGGCGGCGAGGATTTTGCCTTCGAGGGGTTCGTCGAGGACGCGGTAGATGCCGAGGCTGAGGGCGATGCCGAGGATGAAGACGAAGAGGGGGCGCACGGACATTACGGTTACGACGAGGGAGACGGGGCCGGCATAGATTGCGCCGAGTGTGAGGAAGACCGCGCCGAGTACGAGGACGCCCTCGGTGAGGATGAGAAGGCCCATGGGAACGGGGGAACGGATGGTGCGGATGATGTCGGGCATTATGCGGGGCCTGAAGAGGCAGCCGCTCAGGGTGAGTCCCATGCCCAGCGCGCGCCACATGAAGAGGGACCAGATGTCTATGTCTTCTGCGACTACCTTGCTGAGGAACTGGCTGAGTCCGAAGGCGAAGCTGGCGATGAGGAGGATTATGAAGGGTATCACCTGGTTCTGGTCGCGCTCGGATTCGCGCATGGTGGGGCCGAGGGACATGAGAGCGGCGCCGACCATGGTGATGACAATGCCGAACCACGCCAGAGCGGAGATTACTTCCGCGAGGAATACCATCGCGAGGATGGCGACGAAGATGGTGTGGGTGGAGGTTACGGGAACGACGCGGGAGACGTCCTGGGTGCGCATTACCCAGAACATCATCGCGAGGTAGATGCCGGAGAGTACGCCGGAGCCGAAGGAGATGAGCGTGGTGTCCAATCCGTAGCCGCTGAATGTGGATAGCGGGAGGGCGACGATCGCGAGGCCGAACTGGCAGAGTCCGACCAGCACGATGAATGCGCGGAATGACGGCATGTATCGCTGGATGAGGATCTTGTCCAGCGCGGAGATGACCGCGAAGAAGAAGGCGCTGGCGAGGGAGAGGGTTATCCAGTGCATTCAGATTTCCTGTATAAACGGGATACGAGCGTAATGGGAAGGGGTCCCTGCGAGTGGCCGAAATGTGCAGTCATTTTCGATTTCACCCCCATCCTAGCCTTCCCCCATCAAGGGGGAAGGGATTCTGACTCTCACCCTTGGAGAGAGGGGACAGAACGCTAATGACGGTCGCACGAACATTTCTGCGGCGGATGCTCTAGTCATTCTCAGGATGCGGCTGCACTTGATTGCTGCTCGCGGGCGAAGCGGCGGACGCCGCCCATGTCCGCGCCTTCGATGGGCACTGTGCCGATGACGCTGTCGCGCTCGAGGTCGTGCAGGGTGTCCGCGGAGTAGCCGAGAAGATCAGACAGCAGGTAGTCGTTGTGCTGGCCGAGGCCGGGGGCGGGTTCGTGGCGGTCGGGCAGGCGGGGCGTGTCTTCGAGGACGGCATCGCGGGCGGTTTGGGAGAGGGTCGCCCATACGGGGCCGCTCATGGGGTATGTGCCGGCGTCGGGGTGGTCGACGAGCTGGAAGTAGTTGCGAGCCTGCAGGTGCGGGTCGTCGTAGGTGTCGGGGCCACAGTTGAGGACCGGGAATGATGGGATGCGCTCGGACTGCAACAGGGCTGCGATGTGGTGGCGGTCGCGACTGGCGGTCCACTCGCTGATGATGGCGTCGAGGGCGTCCCTGTTTGCGACGCGGTCTTCGAGGGCGGAGAATCGGGGGTCCGCGGCCAGGTCGTGCTGCGCGGTGATTTCGCAGAATCGCTGCCATTCGTCGTCGTTGCGGACGGCGATGGTTACCCAGGCGTCGTCGCCGAGGCAGGGGTAGCAGCCGTGCGGGGACATGTGCGGGTGGCTGTTGCCGCGCCGCTCTCGGGGTTCGCCGGTCATCTGGTTTTCGAGGATGGTCTCGCCCATGTGGGGGAGGAAGGCTTCTGCCTGCGAGAGGTCTATGAACTGGCCCTGACCAGTGCGTGCGCGGTGGTAGAGTGCTGCGTTGATGGCGAATGTGGCTGTAACTGCGGCGACTGCGTCGGGGTGATGCACGAGCGAGTTGTGGGATAGGTCGAGGTCGGGGTAGCCGCGCAGGGCGGAGTGGCCTGTCATCGCGTCTATCGCCATGCCCATGCTGCGGTGGGTTCTGTACGGGCCGGTGTTACCGTAGCCGGGTGTGAAGAGGACGATGAGGTCGGGCTTGATTGCGCGAAGGACTTCGTGGCCCAAGCCGAGCCTGTCCATGACGCCGAAAGCGTAGTTGGTGAAGACGATGTCGCTGATGGCGACGAGTTCCTTGAAGGCGTCGGTGCCCTGCTC
Source organism: uncultured Dehalococcoidia bacterium (assembly GCA_964632415.1). Lineage (GTDB taxonomy): Bacteria > Chloroflexota > Dehalococcoidia > Lucifugimonadales > JADFKI01 > Bin90. Next base: position 3,896 of record CAZWDM010000142.1, read on the forward strand.
GGTGGTGAGATCGAGGGTGATGGCGAGCTTGTTGCGGTTGGTGGCGTTGAAGTTGCCCTGCCGGTTCCAGGGACGCTCGCCGGGGTCGTAGTCGGGGTAGCCGGGCGTGTTTGGTGCGGGACGGATGGGGCCGCGCGCCATGCGCTGGAGGGCTTCGACCTTGATGACCTCGGCGCCCATGTCGCCGAGCAGGACGCCGCAGAAGGGGCCCGCCCAGATTTCGGCGAGTTCGAGGGCGCGGATGCCACGCAGAGGTGCTTTCAAGTCAGTTCTCCGAACAAGGGGCTAATATCGATGGACAGGATGGGTAGGATAATTGGTCTGTCAGTATTTCGGTAAGTCAGTTGCGTTCTGTCACCCCCATCCTAACCTTCCCCCATCAAGGGGGAAGGAATTTTATTCGGAGGAAGGGATTTGCAGAGACTAAACTACACCTTTTGCGTGGAGTTGGGCAAGTTCGGAGGGGGTGATGTTGAGGAGGTGGGCGTAGATTTCGGCGTTGTGC
>CAZWDM010000143.1:0-4312 GCA_964632415.1 uncultured Dehalococcoidia bacterium
CCGCATCCGACCACTGCCCCTCATCCGTAACATCGAGCCTGACGAACATCGCCTCGCCACCCGACTCTCGAATTTCCGCTTCCAGCGCGCGCGCCTCATCCTCCCGGATATCGCCAATCCCGACCTTAGCGCCCTCTCTCGCGAACAGCCGCGCCTCCGCAGCCCCCAGTCCTCGCGCACCCCCGCTGATCAGCGCAACCTTGCCTTCAAGCCTCATCTATAACCCTCGATAACGGTTCTGGGTTGTCTCAGGAGCGCGTAGCGACCACGCCGATTTGCAGCTTTTGACCAATGGCGCTTAGGGCGGCATCCAAGTGGTCCAATCGGGATTGATGCTGAATTTCGAGAATTCTGTCAACTTGCGAAATGTGCCAGCCTAGCCGGCGAGCGAGTTCTGCCTTTCCTATGCCCTGCTCACGCATCCTCTGATACAGCGTCACTTTCACAGTCGTCAACGCGGGCAGGGCGACCGTTGGCTGACCGGGTGAAGGCATAGGGATGTCGCGCGCGTCGTGAATACGCGCGGCAATGGCTTCTTCAATGGCATCGACAGCTCGCATCATTGCTTCATCCCTGTCATCCCCGAACGTCGTTAATTCGGGAAAATCGGGCGAAGTTGCCATTATGTAGTCTGCATCTGGCTCTAGTATGACTGGATACGCAAGCATTATCTTAACCCCAGGTCGCGTTTGATCTTCGCAATCAGGCTAGGTCCAAGTTCTCTTCGGTTTCCGTGCATGGGCAATTGCGACACTCTATCGCCTAGTCTTACGGTAATATGTCCACTTCCTCCGCGATGCGTATGAAATGTACACCCTTGCCGTCTGAGCCAGCGCCGAAATTCATTCGCGGTCATATGTCTTAGTAATAATGGCGAAGCCGCGCGAGTGCCATCAATCCGCCGCCCCCAACGCCGCGTTCCTGCTCTGTCCCTCGCCCTCGCCGAATATTCCGAACGGGTTCAGCGAGCGCGGAGCGTCATAGATGTCCATGTGCTCAGTACGCTTCAGCCAGTTAATCACCACATACGTCAGCGGCGTCGCGATGATTTCATACACGGACTTCGCAATCCAGCCGAACAGCATCGCACCAATCGCCGCCGGCCAGGGCCACAGCCCCGAAACCCCGAAGGCGATGCCGAAGAACAAGACCGAGTCAATGCCCTGACCGAAGATTGTGGACGAAATGGTACGCAGCCACAGGTGCCTGCCCTGCGTCAGATTCTTGAGCACAACCATCACCACAGCGTTAGTGAACTCACCCACGATGTACGCAATGAATCCGCCCAGCAGAAGCCATTTCGTCGCGCCAAGTATCGTCCCATACGCTGACTCCGCATCCTCGCCCCAGAACACGGCGGCAGGTATCAGTCCGCCCAGGTAAATCAGGATCACCATTAGCAGGTTGCACGCGAACCCGAGCCATATCACGCCGCGCGCCACCCGGAAGCCATACACCTCGGTCAGCACATCGCTTATTATGTAGCTCACAGGGAAGACGATTATCGCCGCCGACACCACATACAAGTTGCTGCCCAGTATCTCGAATGGAAGCTCGAACAGCGTAATCGGCTTGACCGCAATGATGTTGCTCACCAGCATCACCGTGACCGCGAACGCCACTATAATGACCAATCTTCCGGAAAACTGCATCGCGCGACCTCCTGCTGTAACCGTCAGAGTGAGCCTGTGCTGTGGGAGATGGAGCGGGAGACGGGATTCGAACCCGCGACAGCCTGCTTGGAAGGCAGGGACTCTTCCACTGAGCTACTCCCGCTCGCCACATAAGCATAGCACATCAACGCAATTTAGAGTAACAGTCCGAAAGTCCCCCCTACCACGGGGAGATGCAATAGTCCCTTCCCCCTCGATGGGCTCACAGTGGCAGGTAAATGATATGAAACTGGCACGAAAAGCCGCTCGCCATCGCTCTTATGAAACAGGCACGCTTACCACCGTCATTCTGAACGCAGCGCCCCCACAACACCGTCATTCTGAATACAGCGCTGCGGAGTGAAGAATCTAAAATCCCTGCAATAAAACAAGCCTGGTCGCTGTCAACAATGCCAGATTCCTCACTCCATTCGGAATGACATGATGAAATCTGGGTTATGAAATCCGGGTACGGAATGACAGGCGGCCGCTGTAGGGGCGACCGGCTGGTCGCCCCTGCGAAAGAGCGCCACATCGAACACGAAGCCAGGCACCTACCCCTGTCAGCACTTGATGGAGGAAGAGCCTGCCCCTGCGAAGGCAGGGGTTAGAGCCTGTCATGAGCCAGCCGTAGGGATGGTGGTGAGATCGCTCGCATTCCGTCGTCTGGAGACACCTCGGCGAACTTCTCTCTGCTTGATGTAAAATGGCACTCCTCATTCCCCAAGTTCAGGAGGCAACCCATGGACCTGCGCCAACGCCTGCAATCCCAGTGGACCGAGTCCGCCCAGGACTGGATCGACGCCGACCAGGCAGTCCGCACCGGCATGCTCGACCGCTGGATGCTCGACTCGCTCGGCGATGTCAGCGGCAAGTCCGCCATCGACATCGGCTGCGGAGATGGCAGGTTCTCCCGCATCCTCTCCGCCTTGGGCGCAACCGTAACCGGCGTTGACCTCACCGAACCCTTCATCGAACGCGCCCGCTCCCTCGGCACTGGCGAGACCTACCTGCTTGGCAACGCCGAAACCCTCGACGGCATCGAGAGCGACACCTACGACCTTGCCGTCTCCTACATCGTCCTCGTTGACCTCCACGACTACCGCAGCGCCATCAATGCCGCCTTTCGCGTCCTGCGCCCCGGCGGTCGCTTCGTCGTCTGCAACATCCACCCCATGCGCAGTTCGCACCCCGGCGGCTGGATCAAGCAGGGCGACACCAAGCTCTTCTACCCGTTGGACAACTACACCGACGAAGGCCCCCGCGAGTGGACATGGTTCGGCAGGCAATTCGTTAACATGCACCGCACCCTGTCAAGCCACATAACCGCCTTCCTCGATACCGGCTTCACCCTCAGTACACTCCACGAACCCGTACCCTCAGCCGAAGAGCTAGAAATTAACCCCACCTTCGACGACGAGTACCGCATCCCCAACTTCATCATCTACGTCCTCGAAAAGCCTGCCTCATAGCCCGTTCGTCCTGAGCCTGTCGAAGGATGAGTAAGCCTGCCATCCCTGACTGCTGATACCTGATAGCTGACCACTCTCTCCCCTGTGCTACAATACCGCCCAACCGCCGGTGCCTCCGCCCGGCGCAATCCCTTCCCAGAGGTAATTTCCATGTCTTACGAATTCATCGAGTACAACATCTCCGACGGCATCGGCCGAGTCCGCCTCAACCGCCCCGAGAAGCTCAACGCCCTCAGCCGCGAGCTACAGGACGAGATGGTGGACTGCATGCAGCGCCTCGACGACGATCCCGAAGTGCGAGTCCTGACCCTCATGGGCAACGGCCGCGCCTTCTGCGCCGGCTACGACATCACGCCGCCCGCAACCCCCGAAGAGCAGGCGGCATCCCAGGAGCGCCGCGACAACATCCGCTCCGACATCCACCGCATGAAGCAGACCCCAAACACCATGGCGCAGGTGATCAACCTCAGCAAGCCCATCATCGCCGGCATCCACGGCTACTGCATCGCAGGCGGCACCGACCTCGCCATGCACTGCGACATATCCATCGCAGCCGACGACGCCCAGATCGGCTTCCCGCCCGTGCGCTCCATGGGCACGCCGCCCACCCACATGTGGACATACATGGTCGGCCCCCAGTGGGCGAAGTGGTTCCTGCTCACCGGCGAGTCCGTATCCGGCAAGCGCGCCGAGGAGATCGGCCTCGTCTGGAAATCCGTCCCCCGCGACGACCTCGAATCCGCGGTCGAGGACCTCGCCTGCACCATGGCGCGCATCCCCTGGGAGCTTCTCGCAGCCAACAAGAGCATCGTCAACCGCGCGCTCGAACTCATGGGACGCAACACCCTCCAGCACATCGCCGCCGAGACCGACGCCATCGCCCACCAGGCGCCCATCGTCAAGGAATTCGCCCGCCGCTCAGCCGCAGACGGCCTAAAGTCAGCCCTCGAATGGCGCGACGGCCCCTTCCGCGACTACCGCGGCAGCCGGTAACTCCTATCGTCCCTTCCCCCACTGGGGGAAGGTTAGGATGGGGGCAAAGTCCTGTCCATCCTGTAAGCCTCTGACCAACTGACAACTCCGAAACTCCGGCAGATGGAACAGACCCCCTTCCCCCATTGAAGTGCCGACAGGGGCAAACAAAATCCCCTCTCCCTTGGGGAGAGGGCTAATGCCTGCCCCTGCGAA
>CAZWDM010000144.1:0-2160 GCA_964632415.1 uncultured Dehalococcoidia bacterium
GCGCCCCTGCTAGGCCAGCACTCCGAAGAGGTCCTGGACCAGTACGGTTACGCCGCCGCCGACATCGCCACCTTCAAAGACGCAGGCGTCCTCGGCTGATTTCTGTATAATCGCATGAGAATGTGGGCAGTCGTTATTGATTTAAGCCACGCTCATTGGGGGCAACAGGTGACAAACGCGACAAATAATGGAAGCGCAAATACTTCTGGCGCAAAAGGGCGAATGAACTTGAGAGAGGCGTGTGACTTTTTTGTAGATAAAGTAAAGTCTATTACGGGAGTTCAGGAAGTGTTTCTGGTGAGAGACCCTGAAAACTACCCCGTGATATGGACGATAATGTCCTCCGAGCGTTTCAATTTCGACGCTCGCTCGCCCGTCTACAGCGTAGAGTGCGACCTTCTGCGTGTTCCCCACATGCCTATTCTGGATTTCCGCATCCTGAACCTGGAAGAAACTGCATCTGACAATCTTTGGGACTATCTTCCCTCTGAATCGTCAGAGTCCCTGTGGAAGCGTGAACATGCCTCAACTGGCTGAACATATCGCGCAGGCGGAGAAGAACGAGCGTCTCTACGATAATCTTGTAGGCACTGAATTCAACGACTGGGCAGTTGTTAGCCTCTTCTATGCCGCGTTGCACTATGTCGATGCTTACTTTATGCAGCGTGTAGGCGCAAGCCCATCCAACCATAATGCGCGCAACAAATTGGTCTCCATGACAATAGAACTCGTCGGTATAGAGACACGCTATCGAGAACTCTATGCTCGAAGTTTGGATGCTCGCTACGAGATTGTTGCAATATCCGAAGAGGAAGCAAAGCAAGAGAGAACGACTCACTTCGTTCCCATCCGCACCCACATCCGAACCCTGCTAAGTCTTACATGAACTACGGAATCTCAATGCCAAAAGGAGCACACCATGCCCTTTGTCAACACCGACAATGCTGAAATCTACTACGAAGTACACGGCGATGGCACGCCCATCGTCCTCGCTCACGGCGCCGGCGGTAACACCCTCGTCTGGTGGCAGCAGATCGCCCACTTCGCCGCTGGCTACAAGGTTGTCGCCTTCGACCATCGCGGCTGGGGCAGGTCCAGGTGCGCCCCCGAGCACAAGCACGCCCGCCACTTCGCCGGTGACATGCGCGCCGTTATGGACGCCGCCGGTGTTGAGCGCGCCGCAATCGTCTGCCAGTCCATGGGCGGCTGGACCGGCATGCAGTTCACCCTCGCCAACCCCGAGCGCGTCTCCTGTCTCGTCCTATCCGGCACCCCCGGCGGCGTACAGACGCCCGCAGTAGTGCAGGCACGCGACGCCCGCGCGCGCAGCCGCACCATCGATCTCGACCGCCCCGTCGCCTGGAACGAGCCGCACCAGGCGCTCGCCCCCGACGGATTCGACAGGAACCCCGCGCTGGCATTCCTCTACCGCCAGATGTCGGGCCTCAACCCGCCCATCGGCGACACCGGCACAGGAGAGATCGGCGTACTACCCGGCTCGCTCTCCGGCTACTCCATCCCGACCCTCATGGTCGCGGGCGCGCAAGACCGCATATTCCCGCTTGATGTCCTGAAAGAAGTCTCGCAGGTCATCCCCGGCGCCCAGCTCCACATCGTCAACGAAGCCGGCCACTCCCCCTACTTCGAGACCGCCGACGAGTTCAACACCGTCGTAGGCGAGTTCATCGCAAAACACGCAAAGTAAATGAGAGGATTGCAGGAGTCCCTTCCCCCTTGATGGAGGAAGGTTAGGATGGGGGTGGAAATGTCCTCCCACTATCTTGAAGACACCCTGGCACATATTTCTTCATAGAAAAGCATTTCATTTGCGAATGCTTTATATTGCTTATTATGCCTTGTGCGGATACTGGTCCGTTGTCATACTGGCTATAAGTTTCCGATGGTCCTGTGACTGAACAAATTGCTACGCAGGGTTAAGGTGATGCTGTTCCCGGCGATGAGTCGGGTGTCCACGGGGCATCCAGAAAGCCCAAATGCTGGACGTGTGACAGGCTACTATGTCGGCAGCAGGCTTCGGAGCCATATCCTTGGAAGGTTGAAAGCAAGTTCGACTCTTGCGCTACTGCGGAGGCTCCAGAAATTGGGCGAGAAGGTCCGCCGGCGGTGGGAAGCCACTAAAGGTAGGATGATTCGCCCCAG
>CAZWDM010000144.1:2260-4310 GCA_964632415.1 uncultured Dehalococcoidia bacterium
AGGTGCGAGTACAACTTGTGATATTTGCCAGTGGCGGCTCTGTTCTTGTGACTCGCCGTTCTCATATCACACGCCCAACCATCCCGTACATCCTGTCCATCGATGTGAGATTTACTGCCTCACCCGCTGCACAACCCTCCGCACGCCGTCCACCAGCGCATCCACCTCGGCATCCGTCGTCAGCACATTCAGCGCACCCGCGCCGCCCGTCTGAATCAGTATCCCCTCGTTCAGCAGCCCTGTGAACAGCGCCTTCGTCATGTCGCCGTCACCGGTCAGCGCAGAGCGATAGTCAACGATCTCCTCGTCCGTGAAGTGGATGCCGAACAGCGACGCAATGCCCGTAACCTGCGCCGGCACCTCAAGCTCGTCGAACACAGCCCGCAACTTGGCTCGCAGCGTCTCCCCCAGCGCGTTCATACGGTCATAGACCTCAGGCGTCAGGTGGTTCATCACAACCTCGCCCGCCACCATCGTCATCGGGTTCGCGTTGAAAGTCCCCGCGTGCGCCAGCACCCCTTCCGTCGGATCGAACAGCGCCATGATGTCTCGCCTGCCTCCCCACGCGCCCACCGGCATCCCGCCGCCTATGATCTTCCCGAAAGTCGTCATGTCCGGTATCACGCCCATCATCTCCTGCGCCCCGCCTGAAGATACCCTGAAGCTCTGCACCTCGTCGAATATCAGCACGATGCCCAGTTCCTCGGTGATCTCGCGTATCCCCCGCAGGAACTCCACTTCCGCCGCAAGGTAGCCGAAGCTCGACGACACCGCCTCCATAATCACGCATGCAAGCTCATTCGCATTCTCGCGCAAGATCCGCTCGCAAGCCGCAAGGTCGTTGTACGGCATCGTGAGCACGTCTTCCGACACGCTCGGCGGCTGAGCCGGATGCTCCGGCACAGGTGTAGTCGCGTCAGGCCCCAGTGCATCAGCCGGAGGCCGCACGCTCACGGACACATACTCATGCGAGCCGTGATACCCGCCCTCGAACTTGGCGATCTTGTACTTTCCGGTGAACGCCCGCGCTCCCCGGATAGCCATCATCGTCCCCTCTGTGCCCGAGTTTGTGAACCGCACCGTCTCCAGCGACGGCACGCGCTCGCAAAGGTTCTTCGCAAGCCGCACCTGCGCCTCCGTCGGCCCGCTGAACGAGTTCCCCCGCTCCGCCTGCTCCTGCAGCGCGGCTACGATGTCCGGATGCGCGTGCCCCATGATGTGCGTGGTCGCATTGATCATGAAGTCGAGGTAGCTGTTGCCGTCCACATCATAGACGTGGTGCCCCTTAGCGTGATCGACGAAAGCAGGGTAGGGCGCGAAATACGCCGTCCCTCGCGAACTGCCCCCCGGCAGGTACTGCGCCGCCTCGTCCTGCAGCTCCTTCGACCTCGGTGTGCTCGCCACGAACTGCCTTACTTCGGCATCAGCCCTCGATGTTGCCATTATGAATTTCTCCTTGAAACTTCTATCTCGCCGTATGGCCACCGTCTATCACTAATTCGCTGCCTGTCACATAAGACGACTCATCAGATGCGAGGAACAGCACCCCATACGCGATGTCCTCCGGCTTTCCGAGTCGCGGTATTGGCGTTTCCGCGGCGCGCTGCTCCCGAACTTCCTGATCGCGGAAGAACACATCCAGCATGTCCGTCTCAGTAGGCCCCGGATGCACCGAATTTACGCGGATGTTCTCGGCGGCATACTGCACCGCGCTTGACTTGGTAAGCAGCCTGACCGCACCCTTCGAAGCGTTGTAAGCCGTCATCATCCCGCCGATAAGGCCTGCGACCGACGATATGTTGACGATCGACCCGCCGCCGCTCTCACGCATCGCCGGAATCACAGCCTGCGTCCCCAGGAACACCCCCCTGCCGTTGACGCCCATAGTGCGGTCCCAGCTATCGGCGGTCGTCTCCTCGACAGTACCGTGCTCCAATATGCCGGCATTGTTCACCAGTATATCCAGCCTGCCATAAGCCGTCATCACCGCGTCCACCGCATCCGACCACTGCCCCTCATCCGTAACATCGAGCCTGACGAACATCGCCTC
>CAZWDM010000145.1:0-4302 GCA_964632415.1 uncultured Dehalococcoidia bacterium
TAAATCCTGTTAGCTCCTCCTCCATTGTCGTCTCTCAGTTGAGGAACCCCAGTCTAGTCATCCCCAACTTGCGGCGCCGCCTCCGTCGAAGTCTCTTCTTCGGCAGTCGCACCGCCGTCTTCAGCTGCCGGTGCGGACTCCAATTCGCTGCTTGCGCCACCTTCATCTATGACCGAAACCGGAGTATCCTCGGCAACTGACGCCGTGGGCTCTTCAGAACCCATGCCGTCTCCAAAGCCGTTCTCCGTGTCCCCGTTCATCAGCGGCGGCACATCGCTGAACATCTCATCCATGCCAAGCGCGGACGGGAACTCCTCCAGAGTGCCAATGTCGTCGTCATAATCGTCCATCATCAGCTGGCTTGACGGCTCCTGCATGAGCTCCACGGACATTCCGAGGCTCTGCAGCTCCTTCATCAGCACATGGAACGACTCCGGCACGCCCGGCTGTGTTACATTCTCGCCCTTGACGATGGCTTCGTAAGTCTTGACCCTGCCGATGACATCGTCCGACTTCAGCGTCAGCATCTCCTGCAGGTTGTTCGCCGCGCTGTACGCCTCCAGCGCCCAGACCTCCATCTCGCCGAACCTCTGCCCGCCGAACTGCGCCTTGCCGCCCAGCGGCTGCTGCGTGATCAGCGAGTACGGACCCGTCGAGCGCGCGTGTATCTTGTCCTCGACAAGGTGGATGAGCTTCATCATGTAGATGTAGCCGATCGCTATCGGCTGGTCGAACGGCTCTCCCGTGCGCCCGTCGAATAGCACCGACTTGCCCAGCGTCGGCGCGGCAACCTGGTCCTCTCGGTTCAGCCGCAGCGCCTCTTCCTTCATGTCTTCCAGCGTCATCTGTGAAACATCGACCCGGACCTCTTCGCGCAGCCAGGTCTCCAGGCAGACCCTCGTAGCCTCGCCCGGCACCTGATCCGTGAATATCCTGTCGAAGTTGTAGTACCGTTCCTCGAGCCAGCTTCGCACCTTGCTCAGGTCAATCTGCTTCAGCCCCGTCATGTCATCGCTTGCCACATCGACTGCGCCGGCCTGGTCGATGATCCAGGCCTGTGCAAGCGCGTCCTCGATACCCGAATCGGGCGCGCCGTCGAACACCGGCGTAACCGCCTTGAAGCCCAGGTTGTGCGCCGCCCAGCCAAGATGCGTCTCCAGCACCTGGCCCAGGTTCATGCGGGAAGGCACGCCAATCGGGTTGAGTATGATGTCAACCGGCGTCCCGTCCGGCAGGAACGGCATATCCTCTTCCGGCATTATCTTCGCCACCACGCCCTTGTTTCCGTGGCGACCCGCCATCTTGTCGCCTTCCGTGATCTTCCGCGTCTGCGCTATCCACAGCCGCACCATCTTGTTCACGCCCGGCGACAGCTCGTCCTTGTCAACGCGGTTGAGCACCTTCACGCCTATGATCTTGCCGCGCTCTCCGTGAGGCACGCGCAGTGAAGTGTCCTTCACATCCCGCGCCTTCTCGCCGAATATCGCGCGCAGCAGCTTCTCCTCCGCGCTCAGCTCGGTCTCACCCTTCGGCGTAATCTTGCCCACCAGGATGTCGCCCGTCTTGATCTCCGCGCCCACCCGGATGATGCCTTCCTCGTCTAGGTCCCGCAGGCTGTCCTCGCCCACGTTCGGGATGTCCCGCGTGATCTCCTCGGGCCCCAGCTTCGTGTCTCGCGCCTCGACCTCGTGCTTCTCGATATGTATCGATGTGAACTTGTCGTCCTTCACCAGCTTGCGGCTCAGGATGATCGCGTCCTCGAAGTTGTACCCTTCCCAGCTCATGAACGCCACGAGCACATTCTGCCCCAGCGCAAGCTCGCCGCCCCCCGTCGAGGAGCTGTCCGCCAGCACCTGGCCCACTCTCACCACATCCCCCTTGTTCACGATCGACCGCTGGTTGATGCAAGTCCCCTGGTTGCTCCGCAGGAACTTCAGCAGCCTGTGAGAATGCAGCTCGCCGTTCTCGTCAACCACGCTTATCCGCTCGCCCGAAACCTCCGTAACCACTCCGTTGACATCGGACATGATCACCTGCCCGCTGTCACGTGCCACCCGGCTCTCCATCCCGGTGCCCACCAGCGGCGACTCCGGCTTCAGCAGCGGCACCGCCTGCCTCTGCATGTTCGATCCCATAAGCGCCCTGTTCGCGTCGTCGTGCTCCAGGAACGGGATCAGCGCCGTCGACACGCTCACCAGCTGCATCGGCGACACATCCATGTACGCGATATTCTCCGGCGGCTCCATCCCAACGCCCTCGCCTCGCCTCGTCTCGATCCGCTCATCGACGAACTGCCCCTTCTCGTCCAGCGCAGCGCTCGCCATCGCGATATCCAGACCCTCCTCGCCGTCCGCCGAAAGGTACTCGATGCCGTCCGGGTTCAGCGACACAAACGGCTTCACCTGCACCATCTGCTCCGGCAGCGACATAACTCGCCTCAGGTACCTGCTGTTCACCACCCGTCCTTCGGTCAGCAGCCGGTTGCCGTCGGGACCCTCCAGGTCCTGCGCCAGCGTCCGCCCCTCGATGTCCGGGTCCGTGTTGAGTATCTCCGTCTGAATGCGCCTGTAAGGCGTCTCGATAAACCCGAACTCGTTCGTCCGCGCATAGGTCGCCAGCGACCCCAGCAGTCCGATGTTCGGCCCCTCCGGCGTCTCGATCGGGCATATCCGCCCGTAGTGCGAGTGATGCACGTCGCGCACATCGAACCCCGCGCGCTCCCGCGACAGCCCGCCCGGCCCCAGCGCCGACAGACGCCTCTTGTGCGTCAGCTCCGCCAGCGGATTCGTCTGGTCCATGAACTGCGACAGCTGCGACCCCCCGAAGAACTCCCGCACCGCCGCCACAACCGGCCTGATGTTGATCAGCGCGGCAGGCGTCGTCGTCGCCGGATCGATCTGCGTCGTCATCCGCTCCTTGATCACCCGCTCCATCCGCAGCAGCCCCACGCGCACCTGGTTCTGTATCAGCTCCCCAACCGCCCGCACACGCCTGTTCCCCAGGTGGTCTATGTCATCCGGCGTCATCTCGCCGTTGTTGATGCGGATCATCTGCTTCAGCAGCGTGATGATGTCCTCCGCCTCAAGCGTCCTTATAATGTTCGCCGGATCCCGGTCCAGGCTCCGGTTCAGCTTGTACCTGCCCACGCGCCCCAGGTCATACCGCCTGTCGTTGTAGAACAGGTTCTTGATCAGGTCCCGCGCGTTATCCAGGCTCGTCGGCTCTCCCGGCCTCAGCCGCCGGTAAAACTCCAGCAGCGCCTCCTCCTCGTTCGTCACCGCGCCATCCCGGTCGATCGTCGTCCGGATGTACTCGTGCTCCGGGTTCACATCCACATCCGCGAACAGCTCCACCAGCTCCTCGTTCGTGTCGTAACCCATCGCCCGCAGCAGCGTGCTGACCGGCGTCTTCCGCTTCCGGTCAACCTTCACCGAGATCACATCCCGGCTCGAAGTCTCGAACTCCATCCACGCCCCGCGGTACGGTATCAGCTTCGCAGACGCAAGCCCGCGACCCGTGTTCGTATCAGGCGTAGTCGTGAAGTACACACCCGGCGACCGCACGAGCTGGCTCACCACCACCCGCTCCGCGCCGTTGATCACAAACGTCCCGTTGCTGGTCATCATCGGTATATCCCCGATGAACAGCGTCTGCTCCTTGATCTCCCCATGCCCCGTTCCCGACGCCTTGATCTCCAGCGTCACGGTCACATACAGCGGCGCCGAATAGGTGATCTCCTTCTCCCGGCACTCGTCCTCCGTGTACTTCGGCGGCTCGAAGAAGTGGTCCCCGAGCGAAAGCTCGAACCGCGCCCCCGGCGAGTCCTCTATCGGCGATATCTCGTCGAACAGGTCCTTCAGGCCGTCAGCCTTGAACCACTCGAACGAGTCTATCTGCACCTGGATCAGATTGGGGACATCGAGCACCGTCTCCGTCGCGGCATACGACCGCTTGCTCTCGTCCTTTGAATGGCCATTGGTTGCGGGCTTCGCAATAGATAAGGTCATGCACTCACGCTCCTCGGCAAAGTGATGGCTATTCGTAGATTGGCTGTAATGTCTGCCAATACTGCTAACTGGGTTGTCTGTCGTCCGCCTGTGATGGCTAAATGTGCTGTAGAGGCCGTTTAGTCGTCAATGAACAGGACGAGGGGGCCGGCAATGGGGAAACCTGTGTGAGGTAAAAAAGGGCGCACCTCGACTGAGGTGGAATTCTTGAATTCGAGAGTACGCGTCGGTGAAAAAGTACATATTTTGACTAATATATTACGCTACCACAAACCCCAGCCCCCTGTCAACCAAA
>CAZWDM010000146.1:0-4144 GCA_964632415.1 uncultured Dehalococcoidia bacterium
GTCGGCTCCGGGGTGGCGGTCGGCTCGGGTGTAGGAGTCTCAGTAGGCACCGGCGTATTCGTAGGCGGTACTGGCGTGGGTGTGTCCGTCGGCACCGGCGTCGGCGTGTCCGTGGGCAACGGAGTGGGTGTACTTGTAGGTTCGGGAGTTGCCGTAGGAGGCACCGGCGTATTGGTGGGCATCGGAGTGTTGGTCGGAGGCACCGGCGTATTCGTAGGCGGTACCGGAGTGCTGGTCGGAGGCACAGGCGTATTGGTCGGCGGCACAGCCGTCGGTGCAGCGGGCGTAACCTGGTTCTGCGCCGTTACAGGCAGCTGAGGCTCCCCGCCGTCATCACCGCACGCCACTAGAATCGCCGCCGCAATTATCGCAAGTGCGAGGGCTGCGAACAGTCTCAGTCTCATCATTGCTCCTTGGTCGGCTGGACAGCCGCTGCCGGTAGAGTCAAGGTCATGCCCTCGGAGGTCTTACCTACCTGAAGGATAACACAATCTCGGAAATAGATTAGAAATGTCAAAGATATGTCCAATTATTCAGAAGACTATGGTAGTGAGTCAACCGCTTTTTGGGTTTCAAATATGTCAGAATGCTCCCCTTGGGCGGCACTGCGATACCCACTTATACCTGCAGCACTGAAGAGTCCGCCTGCACTGAGTCCGCGTATGCTATGTTGGAAATAGGAGCAGACGTCGCAATGGCCGTCTGCCGTGAGAGTCCCCGTGAATGAGGGGACATAGGGATGTGACAGGGGGTGAGGAAAATATGACAGAAGCGAAGATTACCGTATATGGCGCGCCGTGGTGCCCTGACTGCACGCGCGCAAAGCAGTTTCTGGGAGAGCAGCGGGTCCGCTACCACTGGGTTGACATAGACCAGGATGAGGACGCCCGCGCCTATGTGCAGCGGGTCAACGACGGCAAGCAGATTATCCCCACTATCATTTTCGAGGACGGATCGCTGCTCGTGGAGCCGTCGAACGCGGAACTTGCCGCCAAGCTTGGCATTCAGCCCAAGGCGCGCCGCGATTTCTATGATCTGATTGTCGTCGGGGGAGGTCCTGCCGGACTGTCCACCGCCTTGTACGCCGCCCGCGAGGGCATCGAGACGCTCGTGATAGAGAGCAGCGCAATCGGCGGACAGGCAGGTGTCACCGAGCGCATCGACAACTACCTGGGCTTCCCTGAAGGCGTGGAGGGCGCGCGGCTTGCCGATGACATGCGCTCGCACGCTGAACGCTTCGGCGCCGAGATGCTGCCCGCGCAGACGGTCGCCGAAGTGCGGGCGGACGGGCCCTATCGCACAGTCATCACCGAGTCCGGCGACGAGTACGGCGCTATTGCGCTGCTGCTGGCAGTCGGCACGCGTTACCGCAGGCTCAACGTGCCCGGCGAAGAGGACTTTATCGGCGCGGGCATACACTTCTGCGCAACCTGCGACGGCCCCTTCTACAGGGACGAGGAGATGCTCGTCATCGGAGGCGGCAACAGCGCGCTCGAAGAGGGCCTGTTCCTGACGCGATTTGCCAGCAAGGTAACGCTGCTCGTGAGAGGCGACAGCCTTACAGGCAGCCAGGTGCTTCAGGAGAAAGCGGCAAACCATCCCAAGATAGATATTCGCTTCAATACGACGGTTCAGAAATTCCGGGGCGACGGCAAGCTGTCCGCAGTCGTTGCCAGGGACGCGGTGACCGGCGCTTCCGAAGAATTGCATCCCGGCGCGGTGTTCGTGTTCATCGGCCTAGACCCGAACACCGGCTTCCTGTCGCACCTGGTCGAGTTGGACGACTGGGGGTTCGTACGCACATTCGACAACATGCAGACCAGCGCGGAGGGCATATTCGCCGCCGGAGACGCGCGCGCAGGCAGCACAAAGCAGGTGGCGAGCGCGGTGGGCGAAGGCGCGGCGGCAGCCCTGATGATCAGGCAGTACCTGGAGAAGCGCGGTGGTCGGCGAGGATATCGAGGCGACTAGAGCGTAAGCGGATCAATCTCCGTTTAGAATTCCCGACTCGATCTTGCGGTCAATGACCCGGCCTACATAGCCTGACCTGGCCGCCCATTCCGTCAGGCTCCCGCCGGCAATCCTCAGCGCCCAGCGATAGGTGTTTACGGCGCCGGTGCGACCGCCCTCAAGGACGGGCTCTTCGTCCCGGACCATATCCAGCAGTGCCACGACTTCGGAGGCGATGCGATGTTGGATGCGAGAGGAGACTTCCTGCGCGCCGCCTCCCTCGGCCAGAGCTTCCGTATATCGCTGCATAGCGTCCACATTGATGACTTCCGTCCTTGGATAGAATGACACCATGATATTCCAGGGGTAGCCCTCCGGCTCCTGGTCGCCGCCATACCGGAAGTCCGTGCGAAGTATCACGGCGGGAATGTCCAGCGTCTTGGCGTACATGTACTCGGCGACCGTGCCCGAGTCGAGGTCCGAGCCGTCGAAGTTGAACAGCGCGAGGTCGCACTCCATCAGCGCGCGCAGGTTCTGGTCGCGTATCTCCATGGACGAAACGCCTCGCTGCTCGAGGTCCTGCGGCAGGACGCACTTGTAGCGCCCTTCCGATTCGCCCTCGATGTGCGACGCCAGCAGCGCGTTGCCCTGCAATATCTTGTGGTCGAAGAGCGGTCCCGCAAAGTAAACTCTGTATGGTCCTTGCATTGTCGTCTGTCCTCAATCCTGCCCCGGCTAGTATATTAGCCCTCTATCCCAGTAGCCCTTTTTCGATCTTCCTGGATACGATCCCTTCAACATATTCTTCAAGTGTGCCATCACCGGTAACCAGGTCGGTGAGTCCACCGCCCGCCATCCTCAAAGCCCAGCGATACTCGCTCTCGGCCCCCTGCCGTCCGCCTTCCATGATCGCCGCGTCGCCTCGGACCTCGTCAAGCAGTTCGATCACTTCCGTGGCTATGCGGCGCTGGTAGCGTGCCGAGACCTGCGTCGCGTCTCCGCCCTGCGCCAGTGCCTCCTGGTACCACTGCATCCCGTCGATATGGATAATGCGGGTGCGCGGGTAGAACGACACCATCAGGTTCCAGGGATCGCCCTCGGCATCCTGGTCGCCGCCTCCACGGAAGTCGGTGCGGAGTATCACAGACGGAATATCCAGCATCTTGGCGTACATGTACTCCGCGACCGCGCCCACGGGTATCTCAGCGCCGTCGAAGTTGAATAGCGAAATGTCGCATTCCATCACCGCGCGCAGGTCCTGGTCCCTGATTCCCATCGGACCTATGCCCCGCTGCTCGAGGTCCTGTGGAAGGAGGCACTGGTAGCGGCCCTGCGAACCCCTGTCGATATACGATCCCAGCAGTGCATTTCCCGCGAGATGCTTATGGTCGAAGAGTTGTCCCGCAAAGTAGATTGTGTATGGCTCTGTCATTATCGACTGTGTATCTCCCCGCTCCTGCTCACTTGTTGCCCAGGTCATCCCAGCAGCCCCTTGTCCAGCTTATGCTGGACGAGCCGGTTGATGGCATCCTCCAGGGACCCATCACCTGCCATCCGTTCCGCGAGCCCGCTTCCCGGAAAGCGCAGCGCCCAGCGATAGAGGTGTTCCACTCCATCCGGCGCGGCGCCCAGGTGAGGCGACTCCGCTCTGACCGCGTCCAGCGCCTCGATTACCGCACTCGCGATCCTCTCGCAGTAGCGTGTGCTGGCATCCGCAGCCGTCTCCGACTCCCGCGACGCCTCCTGGTACCACGCCATCGCATTGAGCGAGACATTCCGAGTGCGCGGGTAGAACGACGCCATCAGGTTCCAGGCGTCGCCGTCAGTGTCCTGGTCTCCGCCGCCGCGAAAGTCGGTGCGCAAAAGCACTGCCGGTATGTCCAGCAGCTTCGCGTACACGAACTCCACGACGGTGCCGGAGTCCAGGTCGGAGCCGTCGAAGTTGAACAGCGCAAGGTCGCAGGTCGCAACGCCGATCAGGTCCTGGTTTCGAATGTCCACAGCGCGTGAGGAGGTCTGCTCCAGGTCCTGCGGCAGCACGCAGCGATACAGCCCGTCCGACATCTGCTCGATATGCGACGCCAGCAGCGCGTTGCCGATCAGATGCTTGTGGTCGAAAAGTTCGCCCGCGAAATATATCGTGTATGCCATGAAATGGTTGTCTCCCGCAATCAAGTATAAACCAGCCGGCAAC
>CAZWDM010000147.1:0-2387 GCA_964632415.1 uncultured Dehalococcoidia bacterium
CATGCGACGATCGGCCTTGAGCGATACGGGAAGATTCTCCGTCATGCGGAAATCGGGGTCGCCGGAGCCGGAAAAGGGGAGTCATGGCTGCCGTTGATCTCATCGACGTGACGAAGCGGTTCGGCCGGGTCACCGTCATCACCGATCTGAACCTGCAGATCGAAGAAGGCGAATTCGCGGTGCTGGTCGGCCCTTCGGGCTGCGGAAAGTCCACGACGCTTCGCATGATCGCCGGTCTCGAGGAGGTCTCGGCGGGCCGGATCATGATCGCCGGAAAAGACGTCACCCATGCGCCTCCCAAGGCCCGCGACATCACCATGGTGTTCCAGTCCTACGCGCTCTATCCGCACATGGACGTGGCGGGCAACATGTCGTTCTCGCTTCGCCTCGCCAAGTTTCCAAAGGCGGAGATCGCGGCGCGGGTGGCGCGCGCCGCTGAAATGCTCGGTCTCTCCGAACTGCTGCACCGCCAGCCGCGGGAGCTTTCGGGCGGACAGCGCCAGCGCGTCGCCATGGGCCGCGCCATCGTGCGCGACGCCTATTGCTTCCTCTTCGACGAACCCCTCTCGAACCTCGACGCCAAGCTCCGCGCCCAGATGCGCACCGAGCTGGCGCTGCTGCACAAGCAACTCGACCGCACCATGATCTACGTGACCCACGACCAGATCGAGGCCATGACCATGGCCGACCGCATCGTGGTCATGGACGAGGGAGTCATTCAGCAGATCGGCACGCCGCCGGAGGTCTACAATCATCCGGTCAACCGGTTCGTCGCCGGCTTCATCGGCTCGCCGGCCATGAACATGCTGGACGGAGAGATCAGGCAAGATGGTTCGGAACTTGTAATCGTCGGAGACGGCTTCGAATTGCCGGTTCCCAGGGCCTTCCACGAGAGCCTGGAGAGCGGCGAATCCCGTGAAGTCGTCGCGGGCCTGCGCCCCGAGCATTTCTCCTCGACGGGGGCGAGGTATTCGGGCGGCGCCACGGCCCCGGTGCAACTCACGGTCGACGTCGCCGAGTATGTCGGCTCCAACCAGTTTCTCGCCGCGCGCATCGGCGAGCAACGGATTTCCGTCTCCGTGGAAGCAGGCCCCGAACACGGGCGGATGGAGTCGGGCACCTATTATTTCGAAACGGAGAGGCTCTACCTGTTCGAGAAGGAAACCGGTCTCGCGCTCAAGCCCGCCGCTCGGGCCGGGACGTTTTAATTTCTAACCTGATAAGGAGGAAATCATGAAATCGAATTGCCGTTACTGGGGGTTGATAGCGCTTGCGGCGGCCCTGGCCCTGACGCTCAGCGCCACGACGCTGCTGGCCAACCCCTACGAGAAGTACAAGGGCAAGACGCTGGTGGTCAGCTGGCCCTCGAATTCGCACTTCAAGAAGGCCAAGCAACTGGTCGCCGAGTTCACCAAGGAGGCGGGCATCAAGGTCGAGATCGACTACTCCCAGTACCTCAAGATGCGGAATCGCCAGCTTCTGGAGATGAGCAAGAAAGACGGCGACTTCGACGTCGTTGCCTGGGTGGTGATGTGGAAGGGCGAGTACGTGGCGAAGGGGCTGCTGACGCCCCTCTCGCAGTTCTTCACCAGCCCCGCGTTCGTCGACCCGAACTACGATATCGAGGACATCGCCGACGCCTACATCCAGAACGGCGGAATCGTCGGCGGCAAGAAGGGCTACCTACCCGGCAAGTCGGGCGCGCTCTACGGTCTGCCCTTCGGCGCCGAGACCTCGATTCTCGCCTACCGCAAGGACGTGTTCAAGAAGCTGGGCCTCGCCGTGCCGAAGACCTACGCCGACGTCCGCAAGGCGGCGAAGACCATCAAGGAGAAGACGGGAATGGGCGGCCTCACCATGCGCGGCAAGACCGGACACCAGGTCACGGCCGCCTGGCTGTTCCATGCCGCGCCCATGGGCGCCCGCGTCTTCAACGACAAGTGGGAGCCCGTCTTCAACAGTCCCGCCGGCGTGAAGACCGCGGAGTTCCTGCGCGAGACGGTGAAGTACGGCCCCCGCGGCATTCCGTCCTACAGCTACGGCGAAGCGTCCAAAGCGTTCCTGCACGGCGACGCCGCCATGTACATCGACTCGCTGAAGATCGCCGCCCGGGCGCGTGACCCGAAGCAATCGAAGGTCGTCGGCAAGGTCGGCTATGCGCTGCATCCGACCGACGTTCAATGCGGCTCCGAGACGGGCGGTTTCGCCATGGGCATACCGGCCAACTCGAAGAACAAGGAGGCGGCGTTCCTGTTCATCCAGTGGATGACCTCGAAGAAGGCCGACCGGCGGATCGTCGAGCTCGGCGGCGACCCGATCCGCATTTCCACGCTCACCGATCCGGTGTTCTCCAAGAAGTTCCCGGAATATCCGGTGATTGCGGAACA
>CAZWDM010000147.1:2487-4136 GCA_964632415.1 uncultured Dehalococcoidia bacterium
TCGCAACGGGCATGCGGCGGTGGATCGTCGGGTACCTGTTCGTCGCGCCCGCCGTCCTCCTCATGAGCGCGGGCCTCATCTACCCCGTCATCCAGGGGCTGCTGCTCAGCATGCAGGACTGGGCGGTCGGCACGCCGATGTCGACGGCGGAATTCATCGGCGCGGACAACTATCTGCGCATGCTCAGCGACGAAAACGTCCAGGAATCCATGTGGGTGACGTTCAAGTTCGGCTTCTTCACGATCACCATCGAGATGACGCTGGGGGTCGCGCTGGCCCTGCTGCTGGAGAAACCGATTCGCGGCGCGTCCATCTTCCGGACCATCTTCATCATGCCGCTCATGATTTCGCCCGTGGTGGTCGGATTGGTATGGCGCTACCTGTACGACGCCCGGGCGGGCTGGATCAACCATTACCTGGAACTCGCAGGCTTCGAGCCGCTGATCTGGTTGGGGGAGCCGCACCTCGCGTTTTTCGCCATCGTATTCACGGACATATGGCAGTGGACGCCGTTCGTCTTCATCATCGTGATCGCAGGCCTTCAGGCGCTGCCCTCGGAGGTGCTCGAAGCATCTCGTATCGACGGCGCCAATACGTGGCAGCAGATATTCCTGGTAAAGCTGCCGATGATCCGGTCGATCCTGATCATCGCCCTCCTGCTCCGGATCATCGACGTCTTCAAGGGGCTGGAGGTCATGTTGATCTTGACGGAAGGCGGGCCGGGACTGGCAACGGAGCTGCTGTCGCTGCACGTCTACAAGACCGCCTTCGACGCGCAGCAACTCGGTTATGCGGCGGCCATCTCCGTCCTCCTGCTGCTGATCGTCTTCGCTCTCAGCCTGGCGATCCTGCTGATCAGCAACCCCATGAAATCCCGCGCCGACGTGTGAGGTGATGGCGATGCGTATCGAATCGACGAAAGCGAGAATGATTTTCCACTACGCCGGGCTGATCGTGTTGTCGATAATCTGCCTGACGCCCATCTACATCATGATCAGCACATCGTTCAAAAACGAGGTTGTGATCTTCGACGGAAATCCCGTGTGGTTTTTCTTCTTCCCCACGCTTCAGAACTACGCCGACATCATCGGCGACGCGCATTTCGACCGGTATCTGTTGAATTCCGTCATCGTGGGCGTTTCGGCGACCCTGATCACGCTGACGACCGGCGGCATGGCGGCCTACGCTCTGGCCCGCATGCAGTTCCCCGGCCGCCAGTCCATCGCCAACGGGGCGCTCCTGGTCCGCATGATACCGCCGGCGGTGCTGGCGATCCCGGCCTTCGCGGTTTCCATCGTGCTGGGAATCGCGAACCAGCTTTCGGGTCTCATCTTCTTCTACTCGGCGCTCAACCTGCCCTTCGCCATCTGGCTGCTCTACGGCTTCGTCAAGCAGGTTCCGGTCGAACTCGAAGAAGCCGCCATCGTCGACGGGGCCACGCCCTGGCAGGTGTTCACCCGCGTCCTCTTCCCGGTGATGAAGGCCGGTTACGCAGTCACCGGCATCTTCGTATTCCGCATCGCGTGGAACGAGTTCATTCTGGCCCTGCTGCTGACGGACAGGACCACGCGCACGCTGCCGGTCGCCACCAGCCTGTTCCTGACGGACTCGGGCCCCGAGTGGGGGCGCATCATGGCCATGGGCACGCT
>CAZWDM010000148.1:0-1693 GCA_964632415.1 uncultured Dehalococcoidia bacterium
CCTCCGTCAGAAAGACCGCCAGCAGCACCGAGACGGGCGCGATTCCTCCGCCGTGCCTCATTACCGCCAGCAGGTTCACTACAGCTTCAATCCTACCACGCCACACGAACTCTTCCAGCGCCGCGAGCGTAAGCCCAAGCGCCAGGAGCAGTCCAAGGATTACGAGATACGCGGTGCGCCATCCTTCCGGGAACAGCGCCACCGCTTCCTGTACGGCGCTTCTGCCGTCTTGTTCATTTATTTTCATGGATACTTGCACTCATCAATATAATTAGACTATAGCAGAGCATATCACAAGTTGCGAGATTCTGGAAGATGCCCGCATTGTGTATCCTCGCCAATGAGTGCATAATAGCGCCACTGTGCAGACACCGAGGCGTCCCCGCTCCACCTCCGGCCCCGTTGGATTTTTCAGGAACAGGCTGCGTTCGTCGCCGGCTTTACGATACCGGGACCTTCGTCTGCTGATGTCCGCTTCATTCTTCGACGCCATCGGCCTGATGGGCGAGCAGGTCGTCATCGGATGGCTGGTGCTCGAGCTGACCGATAGCACTTTCATGGTCAGCGTGGCTTACGGCCTGCGTATGGCGCCCCTCTTCTTCCTCGGCATCCCGGCGGGCACCATCGCCGACATGGTCGACCGCCGTCTGCTCCTGCGCGTAGTGAACACCGTTCTGGCGCTGATACTTGTCTGCATCGGCACGCTGATCTACAGCGAGAAACTGGAGGTCTGGCATCTCCTCGTTTTCACGACGGTGGGCGGGTGCTTCAGCGCGATGCACCAGGCTGCGAGGCAGAGTTTCGCCTTCGACGTCGTCGGGCGCGAAAATCTCATAGGCGGACTGGCTTACGTTGGGCTTGGCATGCGGCTCGGCGGACTGGCAGGCGCGATCGCTGCGGGCTACCTGATAGACGGCCCCGGCCCGCATGTTGCGTACTGGCTGCTCGCAGCAGGCTATCTGTGCTCAACCGGACTGCTCAGCCTCATTCGCTCCCCCGGGCAGGCCGCGACTCGCTCACGGCAGCCCATTCTGCAGAACCTGCGCGAGTTCTTAAGCGAAATCGGGCACAACAGGCCCCTGCTCACCCTCATGCTCATCGTTGCCGCGACCGAAATGCTCGGCTTCTCCAGCGGCTCCGGCTACCCGAGTCTCGCCCGCGATGTGCTGCTTGTGGGCGCGGTCGGGCTGGGATGGCTGAACGCGTTCCGAAGCGGCGGCTCGGTTGTGGGCATTCTCCTGCTGTCGTTGTTCGGCGAAGTCGGGCGAAAGGGGGCACTCCTGCTGCTGAACCTGTTGGTCTTCGGAGCCGCTCTCTTCCTGGTAGGTCAGTCTTCGGTGATCGGGGACTTGATCCCCGGGTATGATGCGTCCGGCGATTCCGCCCGTCTCATTTTCGGGCTGTCTCCCGCGTTCGCCATAGCGCTCTTGGCAACTGCGCTCGTTGGCGCCGCGATGGCTCTCTCCGACGTCTTTTCGCAGAGTATGATGCAGAACATCGTGCCAAACGAGCAGCGCGGCAGGGCAATGGGCGCGTGGGTGGTCGGCATCGGCACTGCCCCGATAGGAAACCTGCAGGTCGGGGCGGTTGCCACCGCGTTCGGAGTTGGATTAGCCCTCAGCGCAAACGGCATCGCCCTCGCGCTGGTGGGACTCGCCGTCTTCACCCTCTACGGCAGGATGCGCCGGATGTA
>CAZWDM010000148.1:1793-4129 GCA_964632415.1 uncultured Dehalococcoidia bacterium
GGGGGTGCGCCTTCCCGTGCCCGCTGACAGCCCCGCGATGCTCCTATCGCGCCGTCTGCTCCGCCGCATCCCGCACTGCGTCTTCGCTGGTCGCAGGCCTTATGTAGGACAGCACCACGCCCACCAACATCAGCCCCGCGACGATGATATAGGCAGTCCGCAGCCCCGACACGAACGCGGTCAGCAGCCCGATATCCCCCGTCTCCCCCACCGTTGACAGGTTCGGCAGGTAGCCCATCGACACCATCACCGCCGCCACTATCGCCGTCGCCACCGCCGTGCCCGTGATGTTCGCCGAGTTCCGCACCAGGTTGATGAATCCCGACATCACCCCGTACCTGCTCTCCGGCACCTGCTGCATGATGGACGAGTTGTTCGGCGGGTAGAACGTCCCGGTACCGCCCGTGAGCAGCAGCATCCCCACGGCGACCTTCAGCACCGACGACTCCGTTGTCAGCGTGGACAGCAGCAGCAGCCCGCACACTGCGAACAGCAGCCCGCACACCGTGAACCACCGATAGCCGAACTGGTCGGACAGCCGCCCGCTGATCGGCCCCGTAACGATCATCGCGATCGACGCGGGCACGAAGATCAGCCCGATCTGCTGCGGCGAGAATCCCAGCGCCGCCTGCATGTAGAACGGCAGCAGGAAGCGCATCGAGGAGTTGCCGATGAACGATATGAACTGCGCCGCAACCCCTAGCGAAATGAGCCGCATCTTGAACAGCCGCACGTCTATCATCGGCGTCTCGCAGCGCAGCTCCCACCAGATGAACAGCGCGACGAACGCCACCAGCGCCACGATACCGACAAGCACCGGCGGGTAAAGCCACCCCAGCCGCGGCGCATTCGTCATTACCATCAGGAATGTTACCAGCGCGCCCGTGGACAGCGCCGCGCCCGCCCAGTCGAACGACAGGCTGCCGACCCCCCGCCGCGAGTAGATCCGCCCGTCCAGAACCAGCGACACCGCCAGTATCGCCAGCAGCGCGAGCGCCACCCCGAAGTAGAACACCCACTGCCAGCCCAGCGTCCCCGCGATCAACCCGCCCAGCGCAGGCCCAGCCACGTTGCCCGCGCCAACGATTGTTATGAACGACCCTATCGCCTTGCCGCGCTCTTCGCTCGGGAAAGTGGACAGCACCATCGCCATCCCCGTCCCCTGCGTCATGCTCGCGCCCACGCCCTGCAGCACCTTGAACCCGATGAGCATCAGGATGCTGTCCGACATCCCCGCGAACACGCCGCCCACCACGAAGATGACGAACCCGCTCACATAGACACGCTTGCGCCCGATGATGTCCGACAGCCGCCCCATCGGAAGCAGCAGCGCGCTTATCGCCAGCGCGTACCCGATCAGCACCCACTGCGTAGTTGGCAGGTCCGTCCCGAAGTGCTCGGCGATGGTCGGCATCGTCACATTCAGGCTGCCGAAGTCCGCGACCGATGTGAAAGTGCCAATGGCGAGTGCAAGGAACACCCACCATTTGTAATGACGGCTCTTTGAGAATTTACGGGAAATGGCGGGTGGGGAAATTAACATAAATCGCAAGTTCAATTGTACGCCCCGCCGTCGCATGCGCACAACGGAATACCGCCCTGCTTAGGGCTGGGCATAATTCGTGACATTCCCCCTTCGTGCCGGCAATCCTTCGACAGGCCCAGGACGGGGGGACGGACAGGCTCTAACCTCCCCTAAGGGGGCAAAGATAATATGAACGGCAATAACGCCCAACACTGCCTGCCTGCGCCACCTTGACAAATGGTAGCATTAACGCCACCATAAACTCATGGACAGAACCTTCTCAGATATGCGCCGAAACCCTCGGAACGTCCGGTTCGATGACCTCAGAAGAGTCTGTAACCACTACTTCGGGGAGCCGAGGCAGAGAGGCAGCCACCTCTTTTACAGGATGCCCTGGCAGGGCAGGCCGTTGGTGAATATCCAGCCCTCCAGAGGCATGGCCAAACCTTACCAGGTCCGTCAGGCTCTCAAGGCAATCGACAGATTGGAGGAAATGCATGCCTGAATTGATTGATCGCTACACCTACCGGGTATTTTGGTCGGACGAGGACGAACAATACGTCGCGCTGTGCGCCGAATTCGGCCTGCTCAGTCACCTGGACGATACGCCCGAAGAGGCTCTTACAGGAATTAGAGAAGTGGTTGCCCACGCCGTACAGCTCAATCGGGAAGAGGGCATTCCAGTCCCGGAGCCCTTGGCCACGCGCCGCTACAGTGGAACGATTACTCTGCGCATCCCGCCGGAGACCCACCGCGCCTTGGCAATGGACGCCGCCGAGGCAGGTGTCAGCATGAATCGGTTGGTCACCGA
>CAZWDM010000149.1:0-3980 GCA_964632415.1 uncultured Dehalococcoidia bacterium
CGGCACAAGCGCCGGCCGCACCTGCGGCACCGGCCCCTGCAGCGCCGGCAGCGCCGGCAGCATCTCCGGCAACGCCTGTTGTGCAGGCTGTTGAGGCAGCTCAGACATTTAAGCCCACCCCCGCGCCGAGAAGAGAAGCAGCCGTGATGGAGGAAGCTGATAAGCCCTCCGGAACACTGGTTGTGGCCATTACGAGCGTTAACTCACCCAGTGGCTTCCCGACTGACTGCCTCTGGTGCGCTTCGTTGACCGTGGTCTCGGCACAAGAGTCCCTTCTGCAAACATCCCGAGGCGATGACGGTGGCATCACCGCCGCGCCATGGCTGGCGGCTGGCTGGGAAACTGCCCCGGACTTCTCTTACACCGACTTCTTCCTTAACGAAGGAGTACAATTCCACAGGGGTTGGGGAGAGATGACCTCGGAGGACATCAAGTGGACGTACCACGCTTTGATGCCCTCTTTCACCGAGGAAGCACGCCACGACAGTTCCGCTGAGATCGACCTTGCAATCGAAGAGGTCGAGCCTATAGATCCCTACACCGCGCGCTTCCACTGGGACGCCTTTGCGGGTCACACTCTGACTGCACTCTTCACGGACGCAAACGAGGGCACGGGAATGTTCCCGAAGATCGAAACCGTGATGGAGCAGAAGGGATTTACGGAAGATGAAGCTGAAGAGTGGATGCGCACGAATATAACGGGAACCGGCTCTTTCGAGATGGAAGGCTGGATCGTGCAGAATGGTATGTTCCTCACAGCCTTCATCGACCACTGGGAGAAGGTCCCCTTCGTCGAGAAAGTAAGAATTCTTGAAGTTCCCGAAGCATCCACACGAAGGGCAATGCTCGAGAGTGGAGAGGCCCAAATTGCGGGTCTTGCCCTGAAGGACTGGCCTGCGCTGCTTGAGACCGGTCAATACT
Source organism: uncultured Dehalococcoidia bacterium (assembly GCA_964632415.1). Classification (GTDB taxonomy): domain Bacteria; phylum Chloroflexota; class Dehalococcoidia; order Lucifugimonadales; family JADFKI01; genus Bin90. The sequence continues at coordinate 922 of CAZWDM010000149.1, forward strand.
TGCAGTCTCCCGAAGGCTCGAAGAACATCCACAGCTTCCCATTTGGAGGCAACTATTGGGAGTGGACGCATGCCATTACGGGTGAGGATCTCCCTGAAACACTGCGGGATACGTCCCTGCCTTGGGTTGGTGATCCATACGAGAACAGCCCTGGTGTGTTCGACGAGAACACTGAATCTATGCAGCGTTCACTAAAGGTCCGCCAAGCCCTTTCGATGGCAATTGACCGAGAAGCCATTAATGAGATCATTCTCAACGGCCTGGGCAATGTACAGGACCTCGGAGGCCAATGGGATACTGACCCAGTCTGGGTTGAGAACGCAGACAAGTGGCGGTACGGGTATAACGTGGAAGAAGCGAAACGACTGCTCGACGAGGCCGGATACGGCGATGGCTTTGAGGTTAACTTCTGGGCCGGGCTAAACGGCGAGGACGTCGAAATGTCTGAAGCCATCGCCGCCGATTGGCTGAATAACTTCAATATCAATGCGAGCCACGACAGGAGAACATATAGCACGATTCGCCCCAGCCTTGTGACAAGATCATTCCCGGTGCTCAGGATGCACGGCTGTTGCGGATGGCCCGGGACCTGGCCCATTGAATTTATCTGGAGCTCATACGGCAGAGGCGGCTACAACGACGGCCTGGAAATTCCCAAGGCGTCAGAAGTAAATGGCTTCAAGCAGAGCAACACCGACCCCGTACTGCTGAAGGAAAAGGCGGTCGAAATGCGCCAGTATCTCTATGACTGGGCTTTGCGCCCCGCCATCGTCGCTGCGCCCGGCAGGATGATTTATGACTCCGAAGCAGTCGAGTCGTGGAAGATGCGCCCATTCCTGCAGTTCAGGCACGATGGAATACACGACCTCGAATGGGTGAAACTGAAATAATCAAATCCCCTCATCGGGGCTAGCCAGATGAACGCTGCCTGCAGCCGTGGGCAGCGTTCGTCAAATCTAGCACTCACACACCGGACACATCATTAGCAATTCAACACTTCAGACTTCCTTCCTTTGTGCCTTATGGCCAGTTAAGGGGCAAGATGCGAGCCTTCATAATTCGCAGGTTTCTAACTTCTATACTCACGCTGTTGGGCGCAGCCCTGTTCGTGTTCAGCGTTTCCCGCATACTTGGAGACCCCAGAGTTCTGCTCCTTCCGGACCAGGCTTACGGCATCACTCAGGAACAGTGGGACGAGCTCGCACGTCAGCTTCATCTGGATAAACCTATACCGGTTCAATTTGGCATTTGGCTTGGCCAATTGCTTACCGGTGATTTGGGTCGAGATCTTGCCGACAGGCAATTGATTGCGCCGAAGTTGCCACAGAAAGTCGGCCCCACTCTTAAATTGGCATTGTCGGCATTCATCATTTCTACTATTGTCGGGGTGCCCTTAGGAGTTCTCTCCGCAGTGAAAAGAGGCAGCATACCGGACTACATAGGCAGGGCGTTCGCCCTGCTGGGTCAAGCTCTACCCACATTTTGGGTCGGCATCGTAGGTATTCTGGTCTTCTCTGTATGGTTGGGGTGGTTACCAAGTGGAACAATGGGAGAGGGATTCTCTATCAAACACTACGTTATGCCAACCATCACCCTCGCCTGGTTCGGCGCGGCCGGCTATGTTAGGCTCGTGCGCTCGGCGATGCTGGAAGTCCTGGATTCTGAATACGTGAAGCTCGCGCGAGCTAAGGGCGTCAGCACTAATTCGTTAATTTGGAAGCACGCATTCAAGAACGCAGCTATTGCGCCCCTGACGCTGTCAGGCCTACTGCTAGCAGGATTCATAACGGGTTCAATTTCAGTGGAAACGGTTTTTGCCTGGCCCGGGTTAGCCCGGTTCGGAATCGAAGCCGTTTGGACAAACAATTTCACTGTTCTCGCCGTGTTGGTCATTATCTTTACCGGCGCATTCGTTGTGCTCAACTTCCTAGCTGATATCCTCTACGCCTTTATTGATCCGCGGATACGCTTCTCCTAATAGGAACATCTATGGCACAAGCAGAACTTCAGGCGGATGTGGAAGCCACTGTCCCGTCGTCTCGGGCGACAGGTGTGGCAGGAGTCCTCCAACTCTTCAATAGATGGCCCATCATTCCTGGGTTTATCCTGAGTATCATGGTGATCGTCGCGGTCTTCGCGCCGTGGGTTTCACCCCATGATCCTTATTCAAATAGCCTACGGGCCCGTAATACACCGCCGATCTGGTACTCTGAGGGCGGATCCTGGGACTACCCTCTAGGAGCTGACACTATCGGGCGGGACCTCCTTAGCAGGTTGATCTACGGCGCCCGCATCTCGCTCATGGTGATGTCCATCGCACTCATCACTGGAACCATCGTTGGTACGGCCCTCGGCTTGATTGCCGGTTATTTTGGAGGACTTATCGATGAAGTGATAATGCGGCTCGTGGACATATTCTTAGGAATTCCGTTTGTGCTGATGGCGATGGCCGTAGCTGTCGTCATGGGGGCGAGCCTTACCACTATGATGGTGATGTTGGCCCTATTAACCTGGTCCGGCTTCGTGCGAAATGTGCGAGGTGAGGTTCTTTCGCTCAGGGAACGTGACTATGTCGCGCTAGCTAGAGTGGCTGGAGCTTCACTACCTCGCATACTCGTTTTTCATATCCTGCCCGGCGTAATAAACACTGTAGTAGTGATAGCAACACTGCGGTCTGGACAGCTCATTCTTGCTGAAGCATTCCTCAGCTTCATTGGTGCGGGCATACCACCGCCCACACCGACCTGGGGTGCCATGATTGCTGACGGGCGCAATTATCTGAGAGATGCGTGGTGGATCTCATTCTTCCCAGGTTTCGCAATCTTCCTCACCGTAATGGCTTTGAACTTTATGGGAGACTGGCTTCGCGATAAGCTAGATCCGCGGTTGAGGCAGCTAAGTAGCTAAAGCCGACGACCCTGTCAGGACAAGTCGCTTGGGCGCTCTTTCACTGTTGTACCCTCATCAAGCCGGGCCGTCAATCGCCGCCCATGTTTCCACGCTTGGTATCGGGCTTTCCTTGACCAACGGTCGCGGCGGTCGGTAAAATAAATCGAAAT
>CAZWDM010000150.1:0-3932 GCA_964632415.1 uncultured Dehalococcoidia bacterium
CGCGGCTTCGCGGAATGCGTCTTCGATCCATTCGGTGGGGTAGAGTGATTCCGCTTCCTTGAGTTCGTCCGCGATCATTGGGCTGAGCATGCCGATGTTCGATTCGTACAGTGCGAAGATGTTGGGGCGCTCGACCGTTGCGTCCCAGGGTTCGGGCGTTGGCTCGGTGAGCGTGTTGCCGACGACGAATGCGTCTGCTTTCACACCGACGAGCGCGCGCCTGTCCCTGTCGGTGTTGAGGGCGTACAGGCGCTCTTCCGCCCCTTCGCTGTCTATTATAGCCATTGCGAGGGTGCCGCGGCGCACGCAGGCGGCGAGGGCACGAGATACTGCGTCGTGTTCGCTGCCGATGGAGGTTGCAAGTGCGCGGTCTGCCAGCGCCTCGCTGTGCGTTACGAAGCGGGGGTAGCCCTTCTTTTGCTGGAGCATCCAGATTATGCGCAGGAGACACTTGAGCTCGGCGAGGTCGTCAATCTGCTCCAGCAGAGTGCCGAACAGGGGCGCAGGTGCCGGGATGCTTCGGACGCGGTTGGGAAAGCCGCTAAACTTCATGGACATCAGGCTTCACTTGGCGCGTACTCTACCGAGGGTGTAGTTTCCAGGCTTTCGAAGCGAACCAGGTCGTTGCGGAAGTACAGGGGAACCGTGCCGACGGGGCCGTTTCGGTGCTTGGCGAAGATCAGCTCGGCGATATTCTGCGGGTAGGGTTCGGTCGGGTTGCGCTTCTCCCAGTCGTCGCGGCTTACATAAACGTCCTCACGATGGATGAAGGCTACAACGTCGGCGTCCTGCTCGATACTGCCGCTTTCGCGGAGGTCCGAAAGGAGCGGACGGTGGTTCGGGCGCTGCTCGATGGCACGGCTGAGCTGGGAGCAGGCGATAACGGGGATGTCCAGGTCGCGCGCCATGCCCTTGATGGAGCGGGAAATCTCGCCCATCTCCTGGGCGCGGTTGTCGATGCGACCGCCGCCGCCAACGAGCTGCAGGTAGTCGATGATGAGCAGGTCGAGGCCTCGCTCGGACTGGAGGCGGCGCGCCTTGCCGCGCATGTCCACGATGGTCTGAATCGGCGTGTCGTCAATGTAGATGGGCAGGTCGGAGAGGGCACCGCTCGCGTCCAGAAGGCGTGTTTCCTCCTGGGTGCTGAGGAGGCCGATGCGGATGCGATAGCTGTCGACATTGGCTTCGCTGGCGAGCAGGCGGATGCCGATCTGGTCGCGGCTCATCTCCAGGCTGAAGATGCCTACGCGATTGCCGGTTTCCGCGGCGGCGCGGGCGATGTTGAAGGCGAGCGTGCTCTTGCCGAGGCTGGGACGCGCGGCAACGACGATCATGTCGGAGCGCTGCATTCCGTTGCCCAGCAGGTTGTCGACGCCCTGGAATCCGGTGGGCACGGGCGAGATGTGAGTCGCGTCCGGACCGTGAAGCGCGGTCGCGTCCTCCATGTATGTGTCGAGGACTTCGCGAATGTGCACGAAGTCGCCCGAGCCGCGACCTGCGCGGATGCGGAAGAGCAGGTCTTCGGCGTTGGCGAGTGCGCGGTCGGTGTCGGCGTCGCTCTCGTGGTAGCCGATCTCAGAGATGCGACCGCCGACATCGATAAGCTGCCGCATGATGGATGTGCGCTGGACGATGCGGGCGTAGTATTCGATGTGGACGGAGGTGGGCACCACCATGACGAGGTGGCTCAGGTATGCGGAGCCGCCGAGCTCTTCAAGCCTTTCGTGCAGGTTCAGCTCGTGCGCGACGGTTACCTGGTTGATGGCGTCGCCCCTTTCGAAGAGGGCGATGAATGCCTCGAAGCACCAGCGGTTCTTCTCGCCGTAGAAGTCGTCCGGGCGGAGGAACGAGGTGATGCTGTTGAGGGATTCTCCGTCAATCAGGATTGAGCCGATGACCGACTCTTCGGCATTGATGTCATGTGGTGGCAGGCGGTCAACGTACACTGTTCGCTCCGTACTCAGGCGTCTGAAAGCGGCACTCGGTGGACTGGAGGACAGCAATAATGTGCTGCCCCGCTGCCTAGAAGGATGTCAGGTCGCCTGCCGGCTTACGAAGTGGCGTCGGGGCTGTCTTCTTCAGACTCGTCCGACCCTGTGGTGTCGTCGCCAGTCTCACCTGTGGCTTCGGCTTCAGCTTCCGCCTCGGCTTCGGCTTCCGCTGCTTGCTCTTCCAGGGACTGGAGCCATGCCTCAGCCGTCGTGCCTGTCGGATAGACGAGAACGTCGATCTGCGCCTGCACTTCGGGATGAAGGCGAACATTCACATTGAACGTGCCAAGCTGCCGGATGGGGTCGGCGATCTCGATGCCGCGGCGGTCGATTTCGCGGTCTGCCATCTCCGAGAGCCTGTCGGCGATGATGGCGTTGGTCACGGAACCGTAAAGCTGGCCGCTTGCACCGGCGCGCATTTCGACGTCTATGCGTGTGCCGTCCAGTGTCTGTGACAGCTCTCGCATGTCCTCCAGGAGGCGAAGTCTTGCTCGCTCTGCCTGGTCCGCGTACTGCCTGACGCGCTGCAACTCGTTGTGCGTGGCGGGCACGGCGAACTTCTTGGGTATCAGGTAGTTACGCGCGAAGCCGTTCTTGACTTCCTTGACGTCGCCGCCCTGCGCGACACCTGCAACATCCTGCAGAAATACTACTCTCATGGCACTTGGACCTCAGTCTCTTGATTTTCAGTGTGGATGAATCGGATTGCTGGGTTTAGGTGAAATAATCTGCGGAACCACTACGGCTTCGAATCTGGTTCGTAGTCGAGAGGGTTGCGCCCATTGCGCTCCCAAGGAGGCGGTTCGTTGAACGGCTCGCCTCGCGCTTCGGCTTCCGTCTTGCGCTGGTACCAGGAGGCCGCCTTGGACAAGGCACGAGCCTCGCCCGCCACAGCGCCCTGCCTGTACATATTCTTGCCAAACACTGTCATCCCTCCTGCCACCGCTATGGACATCACGAACATAGAGATGAAGCCAGCAGCCGGTGAGAAGCCTATGACCTCGATCACAACGAGACCCAATTCTGTGCGGTCTTGAGATATGAAGAGTTCGTACCAGCTCCTCCAGACCAATACTATTATAATCAAGACTGAGGTGAGAACAAAGTAAAGAGCCCTGATTTCGTAAGGGACGGGCCAAAGCCACTCGGCGAAGCCAATTCTCCCTTCTTCTTCGTTGATATTCTCGGGATAGTGCAATATGGATGCTCTAAGACAGGTTGGGGTGCGAACTATTGTACCATAGGCAGGTTGCGTTGTCAGGAGAAGAAGCGGCTGAACACTTCGTTGCCGAGCATGCGCCCGCGATGGGTTAGCCGGAGAGCGCCGTCGTGTGTGTGGAGAAGGTCGAGCCGTTCAAGTTCTGCCAGCGTGTCGGGGTAAATGCTGTGAGGTGAGGCGCCGAATCGGTCCGTAAAGGCGGCGATGCCGATGCCATCGTCAAGGCGCAAGCCCATCATCATCGTCTCTGCCATCTCCAGGGGCGTGTCGATCTCCTCTATTTCATCCACCACCGGTACGGAGTTTATCTTATCGAGCGATGTGCCGCTGCCGGCTACGCTGCACGCATTTCCCATTCGCTGAATGTACTCGCGGGGAGACTTGAGCGTGTTGAAGCGGTAGCCGCCGAGATACGAGTGCGCGCTGGGGCCGACGCCGAGATATGGCATGTTGCGCCAGTAGGTCAGGTTGTGCTCGCTGCGCCTGCCCTCCAGCGCCCAGTTCGATATCTCGTAGTGCCGGTAGCCCGCATCGCGCATGCTGTTCTGTGCCGCGAGGTACATGTCGGCGGCGAGGTCAGCATCGGGTTCCGGCATGCTGCCCTGATCGACCCAGCGCTCCATTGGAGTGCCGCCCTCCAGCGTCAGGCAGTACATGGATATGTGTGGGGGAGAGAGTTCCAGCGCGTCGCGCAGCGTGTCCTGCCACTGTTGAAGGTTCTG
>CAZWDM010000151.1:0-3902 GCA_964632415.1 uncultured Dehalococcoidia bacterium
GTTCAGAGAAGGTTACACCGTCTGACCTATTTACACACTTTCTGAGGTTACCTCACAACCGGAGGAATTTGCCGAGATGGTGAGGAGTTTTTGCAAGAGTAAGAATCTCACTATACAAATAGCGTTGGAAGTGTCTTTATGTTTCGCAAAGTATGGCGGCGTCTAACCCAATCAAATGAGCCTGCATCATCTGTAAGGGAGTATCAGCGTAACCTCAAGGTTGATGTTCCCAGACCTGAACACCTCCCTTTCTATTGGCTTGATAGAAATACGGGAGAATCGTATCTGATTGATACACCGGCAGAACTCGCTAACCTTCACCTATATCAGGGCGACGCTTACTATCAAAATGGTGCATATTTCGAGGCTGTCGCACATCTTAGTGAAGTTATCAAAGTAGTATTCGGAACCGCTTACATAGGGCAGAAATACGCTATTGCCGCATTAGCTTACGGCAAAAGAGGGAATGTATATTTCAATACAGGAAACTACGATAAGGCGATAGAAGACTACAACAGGGCAATCGAAATAGAACCCGACGTTTTCGCGATGTCTCCCCTTTATGTCAGCAGGGGTAAGGCTTACATCAGAAAAGACGATACCGACAAAGCGATTCAAGACCTTGATAAAGCAATCTCACTAGGCGGTGGAAGCGCTGAGGCTTATTTTGACAGAGGACATGCCCATACAAACAAAGGTGAGTTCGGCGAAGCTGCAAGAGACTTCGGCAAGGCTAATGACCTGGATCCGGATTTTGTTTATGCCTATATGACACGAGTCTGTGGTGTTGCACTAGACGAGCGTAACATTACTTGTTCTCCTTACGAAATTATAGGAAGGATAAGGGAGAAGAATATAGGCCTTGGAGTAATAGAATTCATATCAGCCATAGGGTGCCAGTGGGGTTTCCCGAAGGCGTCAGGGAACTCAACTCTAGGAACGGCCGCTGCGGGCGTGTCGTTTTATCTGGCCGGCGCAGATATTAGCCCGGAGCAGGTTACGGATGTGTTCAGCCAGCGGGTCAGGCAGAGCGAATACAACGGTTGGGCAGTAGCACCCTATTATAGAGAAGTCTATTCTATGGATACGCCAGACGAAAAAATCATTGCAGACATGACTGATGTGCTGTCACGGCAGATCGGTAATGTAGCCTATGAAGACTTCGGATTAGGAATAACTCATGGCTATCCAAACGATGATCACTCTAGGTTTGGCGTGTGCATCGTCTTGGGTGTTGGTTGTACAGACGGCAGCGCGTACGCGCTGGCTCGTATCAATGAGGTGCGCGCTTCAGTGGGAGTTGCCCCACTTGAACCTCATGCCAGTCTGAGATCCATCGCGCGCAATTACATCTTGATGAATGAATCTCCCAGCGATGACCAGTTCAACAGAGATATGCAAGAATCCGGATATGCTGATAATGCATTATCGGGAACTGTGGTACGACATGGGTATTCTGGTGCGTATGCGGCGATTCCTGAAGGATTAGATGTTCCTAACTATGAGGATATGGGAAAGTTGGCGGCGTCCAGTATTCTCAATGACCACAGTGATGACCTTTTGCGCTCTGATTGGCAGCATATTGGAATTGCCGTGAGGCTTGTCAATAATCCAACATATGGCCGAAGTGTACAGTCTGAGGTCATAACCGCATGGCAGTTGCCACAGGGGGCGGAACGGCCTGACCACTTTCCGCCGCCGATAGGTGAGTCTATGGCCAATTGAAGCGGCGATGACAGACTCAGATTACTAATTTGAAATCAAAGCGAGAGGATGATCGAGTGGCGTGCATGCCTGCGGGTCTCCGAAATTCTGTCGCTTGAAGTCGGCGACCTGTCACTCGATGTGGAACTTCCCACGCTTCGCGTCCGCTATGGCAAGGGCAGGATGTCAATGGCGGCGCAATGATGGACCACTGCGGTGTCGTTGCTCAGGGATTACGTCCACACTAACTGATCAGCGAAAATGTCCGCATGATGGAGCATGTGACATTGACGCAGCAAGAACAGACAAGACTTCAGGTACTCATCAACCTACTGGCGGTATACATGACGACGGAGCAGGCAGCGACACTGATGGGAGTGAGCGCACGCCATACCAGGCACATACTGGCAGCATATCGTAAGGAGGAAGCAGCCGCACTCGCTCACGGCAACAGAGGTCGCAGACCGGCCAACGCTACACCGAAGACGACCTCGACAGGCGTCGTGAGTCTGGCACGAACTCGATACGCCGGAGTCAACCACACGCACTTGAGCGAGCTTCTCTGGGAACGGGAAGGCATAGACATCGACAGAAGCACATTGCGGCGCATACTGGTAAGGGCCGGCGTAAGCAGTCCTCGTAGTCGTAGGCCCCCGAAGCATCGTGTCCGTCGGCAGCGGATGCCGCGCGAGGGGATGCTGATCCAGGTAGACGGTAGCTACCACAGATGGCTTGGCAAAGACGGGCCGCAGTTTACACTCCTGCTGGCGATTGACGACGCGACCGGGACCGTGGTCAATGCCCTGTTCTGCGAACTGGAGAACGCCCGCAACTACTTCTCGCTCCTCGACGGACTGATACGGCGCTGCGGCATACCGCTCGCGCTTTATGCGGACCGGCACGCCGTCTTCAAGCACACGGCTTCACCGGAGACTGCCGCTGGTCCAACCCAGTTCAGTCGCGCGATGGACGAGCTTGGCATACAGCTGATCTACGCTCAATCGCCTCAGGCCAAGGGGCGTGTGGAACGTGCCGCGGGAACGTTTCAGGACAGGCTCGTCGCGGAACTGCGGCTTGCGAACGCGACCACGATCGATGACGCCAACCGGGTACTGGAGGACTTCCTTCCACGCTTCAACGACCGCTTCAAGGTGCCTGCGCGGGAGTCGGAAGCCGCCTATCGTACCGTAACCGAGAAGATGTGCCTCGAGAAGATCCTGTGCTTCAAGTACAGGCGCAAAGTCGCCAGGGACAACACGGTCAGATACCGCTGGCGCACACTTCAACTGCTGCCCGGCACGGACCGGCCGAGTTATGCCGGAGCGGCCGTGTATGTACTTGAAGGGCTGGACAACAGCTTGTCAGTGCAGCACGAGGGACGCGACATCCCGTCTCAGGAAGCGCCTCCGCGGACGAGTGTCCTTCGGAGCTTCGCCGGGAGAACCACACACTCACCCATCATCCATCACCCCACCAACGGTCTAGGCACAAAGTGGACGGCCAGACTGGCGACTCTGGACGCCAACCACGATGCCGACCAGCCCACCGCCACCTCCGGTAGCAACGGGACGGGACGAGGTCGCAAGACTGCGAGTCGCCGGCACAGAAAGCCTACGTGGCTGCAGACTGCCAGATGGAAAGCTGTGCAGAAGGCGAAACGCAAGGGACTGTCCATACGCGGGATCGCCCGGGAACTAGGCATACACAGAAACACCGTGAGGAAGTACATCAACGCCGACAGCCCACCCATGGCGCGCGGGCGCCCGACATCACCGACAGCGTAGTCTGATACTATGGCAAACTACACCAATGGACGGAATCGCTGCACACTTAAGCGGACAAAATCGCTGCACAACGACACCCCGCTGGCATGTTTTTGCCCCGCCCTTGACACCTGGACGGCACGACTGTTGATGCGATTAACGGCTTCTGTCATCTCTGCCTCCTGGAGGGTAGGACATAGGCTGTGTGAGCGGACAAAACTGCGATGGGACTTGCGTCATGCTCCTATCAGGTCACTTACTCACCGAAGCCTCCGACACTTTATGGGCCACCCTTGGTACGGACCGACAGATCTATTCGAGGACATTTGTGCCAGTTGTCGTTTGGGTCAGATCCAGTCCTATGAACGGCGGAGTCATAATGTGTCTGTCTCATAAGTTCGCCAGCGAACCGCGGCGGAGATGACCGATTCGGCA
>CAZWDM010000152.1:0-3884 GCA_964632415.1 uncultured Dehalococcoidia bacterium
CCTAACCCCTACCTAAACTGCAACTCCCGCTTCGGATTCTCCAGATCCAGCCAGTCCGCATCCACCGCGACCGACTCCTTCTGGTAAATCTGAAGCCGGTGCCGGCTCGTATCCGTGATGAAAATCCTGTCCTCCGAGTCCACCTGCACCGAGTTCGGCCGCCAAAGGCTCCGCTCCGGCTCCAGCGTCGCCCGGTGCCGCTCCCGCGCAAAGTCCGGGCTCCCCAGGATGATCTCCAGCCCCCACTTCGACAGCGAAGCGTCCCCCGTGAACTTCAGCTGGTACACCCCCTTCGGATCGAACACCTGCACCCGGTCGTTCCCCCAGTCCGCCACATATATGTCCCCGCCCCGGTCCACCGCCACACCCGACGGCCTGCGGAACTGCCCCTTCCCCTCGCCCGCCTCACCGAACGCCATCAGGAACTCCCCCTCCCCCGTGAACTTCTGCACCCGGTTATTCCCCCAGTCCGCCACATACACGCACCCCTCCCCGTCCAGCGCAATCCCCCACGGCATATTGAACTCGCCCTCGCCGGTCCCATGCCCGCCCCACATCGCGATATGCCTGCCGTCCTTCGTGAACTTCTGCACCCGGTGGTTCCCCGCATCCGCCATGTAGATGTTGTCCTCCCCATCGAACACGATCCCCGTCGGCTCCTTGAACTCGCCGCGCTCGCCCCCGTACCGCCCCCACCGCTCGATCAGCCCCCCCGCCTCGTCGTACACATTCACCTTCTGCGTATGCTGCTCCGTGATGTACACCCGGTCGTCGCCGTCGATCGCGATGCCGCCCGGCCACCTCAGCTGCCCGTCCCCACCAATGCTCGGTGTCCCGAACTCCCCGTGGAAGTTCTCGTCGATGTCTATGATCGTTACCCGCGGCGTGGTCTCCGCTCGCCCCGCCACATATATCAGCCCCTTCGAGTTGAACGCCGTATCGACCGGGCACTCGAAGCTCCGCCCCCCAAGCACACCGTGACACCCTATCGTCTTCAAGTAGTGGTGCCCCACCCTGATATACACCTGCTGCTTAGTCTGTTCTGCCGTGGTCATGCCTCACCTGCCCACTGCCTGCTGAAAGCCGATCGCCGTCTGCCGCCTATTGCAGAAACGAAATCTGCTCATAGGTCCCGTCCACAATCGGCGCCGCATCCAAACCCAGCCACTGGTCGAGCACGCTGGAATACAACCCGCGGTAGTCGTAGTTGAACCGCAGGTCGCCGTCCAGCTGCTTCTCCGGCGCCAGAGACGGATACTCCGCGTACATCCCGCCCTTCACCCGGTCGCCAATCAGGAACGAGCCGCCGCCCGACCCGTGGTCGGTGCCGTTACCGTTGTCCCGCACTCGCCGCCCGAACTCCGTGAACACCAGCATCACCACGTTCTCCGATGCATCGTGCTCCCGCAAGTCCGCGAAGAAGTCCGATATCGCACCCGACACATCCAGCCACAGCTTGTTCTGCGTCTCCACCTCGTTCGCATGCACGTCGAACCCGCCGTACTGCGTATAGAACACCCGCGTTCCCAGGTCGGCAAGGTGCACCTGCGCCACGCCCCTCAGAGCCTGCGCGATCGAGTTGTCCGCATACTCGATGCTCGACGAGTACCGCTCCGGCGCGACCTTGATGATGTCGGCGCCCTTCATCGCGTCCAGCCCCGTCTGCCGGATGTAGTCGTTCACGGGCCCGCTTCCTATCGCCTGCCCGTATATCTTCTGGAACACATCCAGCGCCGCGCTCCTCTGCGTCTCCCTCTGCATCGTATTGAGCAGGCCGTACGACTCCAGGTGCGACACCGAAGTCACCGGAACGCCCGGCTTCACCATCGCACGCGGCAGTCCGTTACCGAAGTTCACGGCGGTGAGCACGTTCTCCTTGCGCGGGTCAATGTCCAGCACCGCCTTGCCCAGCCAGCCCTCGGTCGCCACCTCATCAGGCTCGCAGGTGTGCCAGATATCCATCGAGCGGAAGTGCGAGCGGTTTGGGTTCGGATAGCCTACGCCGGCAACGATAGCCATGTCGCCCGCGTCCCACATCGGCTTGATTGCCGCCAGATGCGGATGGAAGCCAAAGTTGTCGTCTATCGGCAAGACCCGGTCCTGCGGCACATTCACCGTCTGCCGGAAGTCATAGTACAGCGGATTGCCGTAAGGCACGACGGTGTGCATGAAGTCATTCCCGCCGCTCAACTGCAGCACCACCAGAACCGTTTCTTTCTCTTTCGTCGTCATCGCTCGGGTCCTCCATTTAGTCCCTTCCCCCTAGATGCGGGAAGGATAGGATGGGGGTAAAAACCCTGTCCATCCTGTGCATCGATGTTGTCTACGGTCCTACCCAGACTGGTACTCCGGCGTGGCAACGATGAGTTGCATCATCTCGGTGGCGCGCTCCTCGAATCTCCCGTCGTCGTCCGATCCCGCTCGCAGAGCCCCATTACCCTCTACATGCTGCACAAGCGCCGCATGCGTATCTTCCTCCAGCTCGATGTCGCCCATCAGCCGCAGGCAGCCATCCACAAATCCCTCGGGCGATCTGCTAGCCTCGTCATCCGCCAGCCTGTCGAGTATCATCCTCACGCCCGGCATTTCGGCGTTGCCCACCTGCTCTGCCGCGAAGTTCACGCGCTGAACGAGGGCGCCGCTGTCGATCCACTCCTTGCCCGTATGCCACCCTTCCACGCTCGGCGGATTGAACACCTGCTGCCCCATAAATCCAACCGTCGCGGCAAGGCCCGTCAGCCCGTGCTTCGGGAACGTCCCCATCTCCACATTGAAATCGCCCGTCATCCGGACCGCATTGGACACCAGTTCCAGCGGACTCTTGACCTTCTTGAACCGGGCTTCTTTGAAGAAATCCGACTTGAACAGTGTCTCCAACACCGGCCGCATCTCGTATCCGGAATCCATGTAGGCCTGCGCCAGGGTGTTCACCGCCTCAGGGTCGTTCGGTGGCGTGTACGGCCACGCCGGCACCTGTGGCTCGTCAGCGACAAAGAAGTTGTACAGGTGCCTTCCAATAAACTGCCCTGTCGCCGGCTGCTTCACGATGATGTCTATGATGTCCTCGCCGTTGAAATTGCCGGTCTCGCCGAGGAACGTCTTTTCGCTGTCGTCATGGTCCCATTCCCGGTACTCGAAGTTCGGATGGTAGAACAGGTACGGCACGCGCGGCAGCGGATCGGTGTAAGTCCACCCGGTGAACGCCCGCGCAGCCGTCTTCACATCGTCCTCGGTGTAATTCCCTATACCCATCGAGAACAGCTCCATCAGCTCGCGACCATAGTTCTCATTCGGCGTGCCGTCGTGGTTGTCGCAGTTGTCCAGCCAGTAGATCATCGCCGGGTCCTTGGACAGTTGAAGCAGAAGCTCCCGGAAGTCACCCAGCGCATGCTTGTGAAGCATCTCGTACTGCCGCCACATCGCCGTCCCGGAGTTCAACTTCGAGAAGCCGGTCGCGAAAACGCAGTGCCAGAAGAGCGTCATCTTTTCTTCCAGCGGTCGCCTCGTGTTCAGGATTCGGTACAGCCACCTGCTGGCAGGTCCCGCAAACCCTTGCGGCTCCACATGCATCGGCGTGAATCGCAGCGTGATATCGTCGTCAGTCTCCGGCTCGGACTCCGGATTCAGCAGCCAGTCAACCGTAGCGTCATATCCTCGTTCTGCTAGCGCCTCGATCTCGTCATATCTCGCACCGAAACCGGCGCGCCTCATCAGGTGCGCTATTAGCGCAGTTTCATTCGCTGGCATAGGCCGCTCCTTACCTGTCTGCCTTCTGTCCCTGCATAGAGTGCAGCGTACCAATCTCTTGGAGTTCTCACGCCGCGGAAATCTACTCAGCCAATTTGACCGCATTCTAGCGCACATCCAACCCAAGCACAACGCGC
>CAZWDM010000153.1:0-3872 GCA_964632415.1 uncultured Dehalococcoidia bacterium
CACGACCGTGCCGCGCTTGCGGTCATTCCGCGAGACCTCACGGCCGCCCTCCGGCAGAAAGTCCACCGTCCAGCCGACGGTCTGCACCGCCGCATATACGGCGACCGACAGAACCTCCTTCTCGCCCAGGTTGAAGCGCCCACGCTTTTCGGGGTTAGCCCGCTTTGAGGTTTCTCCCATGAGTGTGTAGGCATCGTCGATGTTCGCGAAGCCACCCGCATCATCCTCGACAGACACCAGCACCCTGTTTCTCGACTGGTGCTGCACCTTCACCCTGCAAATGGTGGCCTCCTCGTCCCATACGTTCTGAATCAGCTCCTTCACCAGGCTCTCAGGGGTCCTGCTCTTGTGAAGCTCCCGCATGCCCTCGGCGCTGACGCTGAAGCGCTCCTTCACACGCCTCACCCTTTTGATGTTCATATTTCTTCCTTCCTGACATTCCACAAGATAAGCCCCGCAGCCGCTCGCTGCGGGGCTTCCTATTCTCAGGCGCGCTTTACTCAGGCAGCCTGCAATGGCCATCAGAACATTCTTGTCTGTCCCACGGCCTCACTGCGACTCGGCACCTTGCGTTCCCTACAGTCGTCGCACCGTTCGAGGAACATGGGCATCGTAGGGCTACCCCATCCGCTGTTGAGCTTCCGAGTCCCGCCGCAGAGGGCGCAGGCGCCGGTGCGCCCCTTTATCCCTATGTCCTCGCAGTCTCCACTGTGGCACACGGCGGCGCCTCTCGTGCGCTCCCGCTTGCCGCACCCGATACACAGGTTGGCGTCGCTCCACGCTTCGAGTATCCCCACCTGCTCGTAAAACCAGTGCCAGTCGATGCTTCCGTCCGGCATCAGGCGCGGCTCGCGGTCGAGAGCTTCCGGCGAGGGCACGCTGGTCGGTCTCTCAATTACTGACACGAATACCGCCTGCTCCCGCACGCGCAGTCGCAGCGGGTGCCGGGCACTTCGATCCTGTCGCAGATGTGGTCGGCGATGTCGCCGCCCATCTCCACCAGGAACACTCCCACCTCTTCGCGGGTGGCATCCCGCGCTATCATCCCAAGATCCTCCTGGAACGCATCGATGCACGCTCCGCAGATTTCTGTCGTTCCGATCATCTCGTCACCTCGTCCCATTCAATGAAAAAGCCCCCATCCCGAGGACAGGGGCTTGATAAATTCCGTCTGCTACATGTTCCACTTGTCGTCGATGGTTCCAACGGACTGTACTGCGCCGGCGTCCGTCTTGACCTCAGCCATGGACACGTCCATCCTGAACCTGTGCCCTATGCGACTTTCAACCCGCACGTACTCATCCAGCAGTTCCGGATTATGCCTGCCGGCCAGCACCAGCGCGGCCCGGGGCGCAAATATGCAGAAAGCGCAGGAGAGCCGCGGCATTCCATAGTCGTATGCCTGGTGATAGCGCACGCCGCTAGCCTTTATGTCGTTCCATACACGCTCTTCAGTCCAGTCATGAATGGGAAGCCAGTCCCACACCTTGCGGCTCTTCGTGCTGAAGTACCTGTTGGGAGCGTGGGCGGACTTCTTCCGTCGCGCCGGCGATTCCTGGGCGCGAATCCCCAAGCAGTTCAGAACGCTGAAGGTGTCGCCGTGCCTGCGCTCCCTGTCGAGAGCGGTGATTATCTTTCGGATCTGCGCTCGCTTGTGGTCAGAGGTGCAGTAGCGCGTGCCGGGACCGGGGAACTTGCCGCGGGCCTCGATGTGCTCAAGCAGGTCTCCCTGCGGCCGCGCGATCGAGCGGAACTCCAGCGCGTATGCCTCGCTCTGCTCTCTCGCCAGCTCAGCCGTTCCTTTCCACTCGACGCGTCCCAGATCCGCATGCGCCACCACAAGTCTTGCGCGGTCAACACCCTGCTCATCGGCAAGTCGCACGACTCTCCTCATCATCGTCTGACTGTCCTTGCCAGCGGATGAGTTGAGCAGGATCACGTCCCACTCTGACAGCTCCGGCTCATATCGAAAGGAGGACACCTTCTCGAACTGCAACCGCAGCTGAGCTTGCTCTGCGTCCGCTCCCCCTTCCGGGCCAATGCGAGAGGACGCGAGACCTGCCCGCGTCCCTGTACCTTCAAGCCCGAAGCGCCTCATCGGGTCATCGCCTCGAACTCGCTCTCGGTCACCACTCGGATGCCGAGCTTCCGCGCCTTCGCCAGCTTGCTCCCAGCCCTCTCGCCGACAACCAGCAGGTCGGTTGCCTTCGTCACGGAACTCTGCACTGTCCCGCCCAGTTCGGATATCCTTGCGTTGATGCCGCTTCTTGTGTAACCCTCCAGCTTGCCGGTGGCGCACACCATCATGTTCGCCAGTGGCATTTCTCCGGAGTCGGCATCATCAACGGTGTCAGGTGCAATGACGGGTTCGTGTATGGTGCCGACTCCGAGTTCCTGCAGCAGGAGCAGCTGTTCACGATTGCTCCGATTCTGCACGTAACCAACGAATGACTCGGCCATCTTCGGTCCGAAACTCTCCACCTGCCGCACCTCGTCGTAGGTTGCATCGAGCAGACGGTCCAGGCTGCCGAAGTGCTCCACCAGCTTCTCGGAAGCGCTGCGCCCAACCTCCCTGATGCCGAGAGCCGCCAGCATCTTGTGAAGGGGCCGCTTCTTCGATTCCCTTATCTCACGGAGCAGGTTCTGCGCCTTCTTCGATCCGAAGCCGTCTAGTGTGCCGACGTCCTCAGCCCTGAGCCGGTAGAGGTCGGATACCTGCTTCACCAGCCCGTGGTCGATCAGCTGCCTGATTACGGCTGGGCCCGCGCCGCGAACAGCCATATAGTCCTGACCGACAAAGTGCTCAAGCCCGCGCTGCAGCTGCTCAGGGCACAGCAGCGTGTTGGGGCAATAGATGCGAGCCTCGTTCGCCGGACTCACCAGCTTGCTGCCGCACGCGGGGCAGACGGAAGGGAATTCGATGGGCCTCTCATTGCCTGTGCGTTCGTCGGCGAACACCTTCTCGATCGCGGGTATGACGTCGCCGGCGCGCTTGATCAGGATGCTGTCACCTATCCGCAGGTCCAGATGGTCGATCACACCCTTGTTGTGCAGTGTGAGGCTTGAGATGGTGACGTCCCCAATAACGACGGGCTCCACGTCTCCTACCGGCGTCACAGCGCCTGTGCGTCCGACCGAGAAGGACACGTGGTTGAGCTTCGTGCGCTCCGCCTTTGCAGCGAACTTGCAGGCGAAAGCCCAGTTCGGCGAAGTCCGCCCCGCTCCGAGTATCTCCCTCGCCGCGAGGTTGTCCAGCTTCACGACCACGCCGTCGCAGTCGTAGTCGGCGTCCCCACTCTTCTCCAGCAAGGTGTCGAACGCGCCTTCGATATCGCTCTCCGTGCGCAGTCCGCCAATGCCGTGCTCGACGACCCTGAAGCCCAGACCGGCGAGCCACTGCATGATCTCAGAGTGGCAGGCAAATCCCCGCGGCCGGTCGGAGTGAAGCAGCCCATAGGCGAAGAAGCGAATGCCGCGCCTTGCGACTTCCTTCGGGTCTGAATGCCGCATCCCGCCCGCGACCGTGTTTCTGGGACTGGTGTACAGTTCCTCTCCCGCCTGCTCTCTGTCGTTGTTCAGCAGAACGAACTGCGAGTTCGGCATGTACGCTTCCCCGACCACCGAGATGCGACCGGATACTTTCTGCCGTAGCCGCCTGGGCACATCCACAATCTGCCGTGCATTCTCAAGGACGTTCTCGCCGACCGTGCCGTCGCCGCGTGTAGCCGCTCCGGAGAACACGCCGTCCTCGTAGTCCAGTCGCAGCGCCATACCGTCTATCTTCAGGTCCGCGTAACCCTCGGCGTCCTTTATCCTCCGGACGATGGCATGCCACGCCTCAGCCCTCTCAATCTGATCGGAGGCGTTGTCGA
>CAZWDM010000154.1:0-3629 GCA_964632415.1 uncultured Dehalococcoidia bacterium
TGCGATGATACTTTGCGGGCCATCCCGGACTGGATCTGACCCACACGTCAACTGGCTCAGATGCCCTCAAATAGGTCTGTCTGTCCGTTCCCGGGGTGATCCATAGAGTGTCGGAGGCTTCGGTGAGTTAGTGACGCACGATCCTGTATCGGCCTGCAGTCCACTAGAAGGTTGCTCAGACCTGCGGCCGACAGGGACTCACGCGCCTCGACGACGCTCATCCTCACGCCGATATGCTCTTGCGCGCCGCCACTCGATCTCGTTCAGAAGATGCGTTGCTTCGTACAGAGTGACCTGTCGCCGCTCTCCCTCCGGCAGTTCCTCTTGTATGGCCCGAAGCATGCCAAGCACGACAGGGGCGGAGGGAATATCGGGCAGGAGCGCCGCCGCCGTCCGTAGCGCCGTGGGCTCCGTATATGCCTTGTGATGCCCTGTGCCGATCGGCGTCATGCAGCACCATGCGCACACGTCTTCCCCGATGCCGGGGAGCAGGGCGCAGTTCTGAAGAATGTGCTGCAGCGCGTAGAAGTTTCCCGCGCTACCATCTTCTCCACTCCGGCCCTGACTCACCTCTCCATCCATCTCTCTAGTCGGCTGCCACCTCGTACTCGACGGGCTGCATCGCCTCCGGAAATCCGTCCGGCAGCGGCAGCTTGCCCGAGCGTCCCAGGTAGCCGATGGCGTCCCGCAGCACCTCACTGGACGGCTCGCACAGCCACGCCCTGCCGCGCAGCCGCGTCAGTGGCTCGATGCCCTTCTTCGCCAAGACGCAGTAGTCCCAAAGCGGCTGCGCCCACTCCGCAAGCATCGGCTCGCTCACGCGCTTGGGCAGGTAGGCGAACCAGCGCTGCGCTATCACCGTTCTGTCCTCTTCATCTTGCGCCATCAGGATGAAGCGCCTCTGAGCAAGCTCTTTCTGCCCCTTCGCCTGCTCCGACTCGTCCTTCTCCTCTATGGCCGCCCTGGTCTGGATGTGGGCGTAGTTGTAGTCCCAGCGCAGCAGGTTGGACACCAGCACCACCTGCGCTACCCGCGTTCCCTGCACATTCCTGGTGATGCGGCGCATCGCGCCTATCGTGTGCGGTGCGACCCTTATCCTCGTGGATCTGCTCCACAGCCCGTCCTCGCCGTTGAGCGGCGTGTTCAGGTAAACTTCGTTCTTGTTGCGATGCCCGCTGTCGAGCAGCGCTGCCGCGATGCCCTCGGACATCTGGCGGCTGCCCGCCATGCTCAGGTAGTACAGCCCGCCGTCTCCGTCATGGGCGATGTCGTACACCACCGCGTACTTGCCCTTGTGCGTTACCTTCTCGAAGTCGGTGAAATCTCTCTTCTCCATTTTCCTGTTTCCTTTCTGTGATAAAATCAAGGGAGCGGGTGAAGTTCATCGTCCGCTCCTTCGCGATCTGGGGCAGTTTGGATTGCAGCCTTGAACTGCCCCAGACTTCTACTTCTTCGCCGGCGTTATCATCAGCCTGCGGCTCACGGTCGGCAGCACCACCTGCTCTCTGACCTCCGGCGCGACAAGCTCGTTGAAGGCGTCCATGTCGATGCTGATTCCCGGCTTCTCCGAAACCTTCATGTTCCAACCCTTCCCGTCGATCACCATCTCGCCTGCAAGCTCGCCCGTCGAGACCAGGTGCGCCTTGATCGTCTCGGAGGCCGCCTTCTTCGCCTTCGACGCGGGAGAGCTGCTTCTGGTCGCGCTCGCGTTTGCGTCGATCCACGACCTCAGCTGCGCCGCAAGCTCCTCGTCGGTAAGACCGCCCTCGCCGGGGTTCTCAGGCTTCTCGGCGTTGCCGCACAGGCTTCTGAACGGGCAGGACTGGCATCTCACGTCGCCCTGCGGCAGCTCGGGCTCCGGTATTTCGCCCCTTAGCACCATGCGGCCGATCTCGCTCACTCGCTTCGTCGTCCTGTCGTACGCCTGCTTCGCGCGCTCCGCGGGTATCCGTTCCGCCCTGTAGTCGCCGGAGTCACGCGCCATCGTTGCGACCACGATGTCCCGTATCTCACCGAACCTCGCCATGCTGTACAGCGCGGCTTGGTTCACGGCGTCGGGATGCGTGCGCTCGACGCCCACCTCCCACGCGTACTCGGCCATCGACACCGATCGCGTCTTGATCTCGATGACGGCAGGGGCGCCCGCCGTCTTCACCGGATGGCTTGCCACCCCGTCGGGATGTCCCGTGAGGATGATCCTGCCGTGGGGAAGCTCCACAGCTTCCTCGTCCTTGTCTTCGATCTCCCAGCCGTCCTCGCGCATCAGCCGCTTGACCAGCGGCTCCAGGTACTTGCCCATCTCCATCAGCGCGCGGTTGCGCGCCGGTATCTCGTCGCTCGGCTCGGTCTCCTTTGCCTCATATGCCAGGCGGCGCATGCACTGGTCAACGCCGGACATGCGCACCTCCATGCTCACAACCGCCCTGACGTTCGGCCTGTCCAGCGACGGGTCCCTCCTCTCCCCCGTCTGCGCGGGCAGTATCACCGGCTCAGGGGCGGCGGTAGTCGTCATCTGCGAGGTGGCAACCGGCTCCGGCCCGTACAGCGAGGCCACAATTTCCCTCGTCTTCGCGTCAATCGTTTCTTTCATGACTTTCCTCTCCGCCCTTTCGGGCTGTTCGACAAATGAGCAGCCCCGACGCACGCCGGCGCCGGGGCTCTGAATCCTGATCTGCTGTCCTGCCGTTCACGCGACCTCCGGCAACACCAACTCGTCTAGCCAATGACCTGTGAAAGCGGCGTGTCCTGCCTGATGCCCAGCCACTTGTAGAGTTCGTTCAGCTTCCTGCGGTCTTCCCCGTAGCGCATGGCCCACTTGATAGCAAGGCCGGTCGTGACGTTCCTCTCCAGGTTCGTGGGCTCTCCCGGCTTCGTCACCATCGTGTCCTCCACGTCCAGCCAGTACCGGTACTCTGACAGGTCGCTCGTGTTCATAACGTCCAGCGCTTCCATGTCGATAACCGACTTGTTCTTGCGGCTGGCGTACCTGCCCGCGACCTCCTCGGCGAGGCACAGGTCGCACTTCGTGCCTATCTCGTCCCGGGTCAGCTCGTGCCCGCAGCTCTCGCAGAGCGGTCCGCTGACTTCCCAGGCAATCTGCCAGGGATGGGTGATGTCCTGTTCTGCAACCATCGGTGTTTTCCTTTCCGGCGTCATTGCGCCGACAACGAGAAAGCCCCCGGCGATGAACGCCAGGGGCTTTGGGTGAGTCGTGTGATATAATTTGTGGGCAGCGCCTTTAGCGAGGCGCTCGTTTTTGGTAGGGGGTGATAGAATGGCGGTTCACGCCCCCTATCCTTTCTTCTCTGATTTCCTCTTTCCGGTCTTCCGGCGGTCCTCTGCGCCTGTGCTTGCCGAGACTCATTCTGTTCATGTGTACCGTCCTTTCCGGCGCGTGATGCGCCAATGATGAGAAGTTCCCCGGGGCGAGGTGCCGATGGGGATGATGTGGTTGTTGGGTGTGCCGATGCCGGTTGACTCCTGCAGCGTGTTCGCGGGAGACGTGACGGGGCAGGACGGGTGGTAGACCGTCGAAACTATGGATGGTGGTGGTGGGCGCAGATCGCCCAGGGCGCACCTGTGAAGGGCGCAAGTCGCCCAAAGGGACTGGAACAACGAGGGAAGAGGCC
>CAZWDM010000155.1:0-3610 GCA_964632415.1 uncultured Dehalococcoidia bacterium
GAGACCTTCCACATATTATTTCAGACCTAATTCCTATTCCATGCAGAACAGTGTCGCGGGGTGCGACCAGTTGCTCCAAAATGTGCCGAAGCTCCCCCGTACGCGAATCGAAAACATGCTGAAGCTACCACTGACGCTCGCCGTGCCACGCATCTCGTAGCAGTCCTGCAGGTTGGCCGATGGCCTGAAGCTGTAGCTGACCCTGCCCGCTCCTCCTTCCGTGACGATGTTCGCGTCCCACAAGTCCGCGGCCTTGTCACCTGCGTCTGCGTCGTCCCAGACGACCTTGAATCTCTTCGGACCTGAACAGTTGCCGTGAAGCATACTCAGATTTGCACTCTCTTCCATTCACACCGCGTAAGCCCTGCCGAGGTCGTACGTAACGTCTGCCGGTTCCTCGTCGTCGATGATGGTCATCGTGAGCGAAGTGGGCGAGTCGGGCACGTCGTTGTGGGGAAGCGTCCCGAATTCTATTCGCACGCTCTCGTCATCGTCGTCTATGTAGTCCTGAGTGGTGAAGACGTGGAACGACCGGGAGGTTACGCAGGGCAGCAGGGTCAGGCGGTTCTTGCCGAGGCGGTAATCGTCGTTGGATATGCCGTTGAGGTGGGGCGTTTCGATGGGTATGACGGCCGTCCGTTCGGGGTCGTCGCTCATGGAGACTCCGATCAGGATACCCTCTCCTTCCGGCACCGTCACAGCGCTGGCGTGGAAGGAGACCGCCACAAGCGAAACGTCCGAGATGTTGATCGTGGTCTCGGAGGGCGTGCCCACGATCACCCTCGAGGGCAGGGTCCCGAAGTTCAGCTTCACGCTCTCGGTGTTGTCGTCGTTCTCGTTGTCGTTCAGGGCCGTGAAGGTGAACGTCTTCTCCGTCTCTCCCGAATCGAAAGTCACTGTCTGGGGAATGCCGGAGCCGCCGTCCTTCGTGGGCGCGGTCCACATGAGATTGACTCGGTTGCGGCCAGTGGCCGTGGCGGTGAGACTCGTGGGATCTGCGGGAGGGCCGACTTTGAGGGTGGCGCGCACTCGAATGCGAAGCGACCTGCCCAGTGAGTCCGCAGACCGGCTGCCGCCGCTCTTGATGTCGAAGGAGTCCGCGATGCTCCAGCCCTTCTTGGTCTCGCTGTCTTCGGTGTCGGAGGAGGTCGTGTCCAGGTTGACGTCCTGGTCCGCGGTGTCCGGTGTGACAACCAATGAGTGAGTGGCGTTGGGGTCGAGGACCGTTTCGACAAGGCTGTCGAAGGTCAGTTCGAAACCGCTGTCGGCGTCAGGGTAAGTCTTGGCCGCGAACTCGGTGTCCGGGTGACCACTGCCGTCAACTGCGTAGTTGGCTAGGGAGTAGCCTTCGCGGTTTTCTATGCGATTGTAGGCAAACTGGATACCGATGTCTTCGTATCCGTGGAGGTTGGCTCCGGTGGTGAACCTCTGCGACCGTCGCGCGGAGCGGTAGTTCTCAGTCTTGCCGGACTGACCGAGGTTGGTTACCTGGACGGCCGAGACTAGCTTGAAGACCTGACTCAGGCCGTATAGGCGCCGTTCTTCGGTGTTGGCGGCGGTCGAGCCGCTGCGGATGGATCCGGCACCGGGAGTAGTGGAGCCTGGACTGCCGCATCCTACACTGGCTTCGCCCATCGCGTGAGATGCGCCGCTAACAATCAACTCCGTGCCGTCTGTGGCGCTTCCGGTCCAGACTCCGGCTGTATCCGTCACGATGTTTCCAGAAGCGTCCCTCAAGTTGGTCTCGTCGTCCCAGTCCCCGTCGCAGAAGTCCTCGTCGTCTGCAAACTTGCCGCCCAACACCCAACAGATGGGTACGCCCTTGTCGTCGTTCGTGAATGTGGTGTCGCTGACCTCTCTGGCATCGAATAACGGGAGGCTTATTGTCGGTAGAGGGAAGCGAAAAGCAAACAAGCCTATACCCGAGTCACTACTAGAGAAAACGATTCCTCTGCTCTCATTCTGAAGAAAATCGGTATAGTCTGAGATTCTCTTTGAACTTGCCTCGAAATCAATACAATGAGGCAAATTGGCCGACACATAGATGAGGCGGAAGAAATCGCCCGGACCCAGCCCGTTAGATATCGGTCGTATACCAACATCCACTTCCCAAGGCAACAAATGGGTATGAGCATCACGTGGAGAGTTTATATCATAGCCCCATAAAGTCATTATAATCACTGTTGCCTTCGCCACTCTCGGCCCGTACGCGAACTCTGTAGGTTGACTTGGCCTCGTAATCGTAGGTCACCCCTACCTTGGCCTGTATCCGTCCGCTGGAGGAGATGATGTCGAAGGAATCGGCGTCCCTGCCACCCAAAATGTGCGTCAGCGTGTCGCCGTCGGCATCGGTGGCCCTCACGTGGCTGCCCACACTGGTGTTGGCGGCGGTGTTCTCAGGTATTTCCCGAATGTAGGAGGCATCCGAAAGGCTCACGGTGCCGGTCTGGGCGTGGGCCAGAGGCGTGACCACCAACAGGGCGGCAAGGTCCGATAGTATGGAAATGGTCTTTATTGCGGTTCTCATAGTGGGCAATTATTGTGCTGACAGCGATTGGTTCCTGGGGGGACGAATGGATCGGTCCAAAGAGAAGTGCGTAGGCTGAGATGGTGGAACTGAAGGAGATGGTGTGGTAGCCGCGCACTGGACCGGCGCGACGACAGGGAAGTAGATAGGCCCACGGACAGCTAGTGCGACGGAATCTCAGTGCTCAGGTCTCGTTTACGCACTCCTTTGGACCTACCGTACTTTCTGGGACGAGAGGTTCGGTGGCTGCAAGTCAGATGCCTCTGCTAAGGCGACCTGTCGTGTCTGCGTGGCAGGTGCCATACTCTCAGTGGCACTTCGGACGGCAAGACTCCCTTCATCGAAGAGAGCCGACCCGCACAGCCGACGCCTTCGCTCTATTGCGGATGCAAAGGGCGCCTCGCCGCGTCTTTCGACTTCTTTTCAATGCGGGTCCACCGATTTCGCAGCAACTCCTGGCAGGCCAGCCTGTATCAGGCATAATACTGGAAAATAGCATGTTAATGCTAGCACAAGATGATCAGCCACTGTCAACATTTATAGACGATGCCGTAGGGAATTACACCGGACTGTTGAAAAAAGCGAGTAGTATCTGTGTTAATTGTCGAGCCGGAAATGCCTGAAGAGGCACTCGGTCATTCGCGTGCTGTTTTACTCAGGGAGTGCTTCGCCGCGCCACGGCATTGAGCTTCATCAGAAGCTTGCGCGCCACTGCTATCACGGCCACTTTGTCGGGTTTGCCGCGCCCTCGCGGCCGGTAGAGGTCACCTAAGTCGCCATCTATCCTGGGCGACGCCAATGCTCAGAAGTACAGCGCTCGTCGCACCATTCCGCTCCCGCCTCGAATGGACCGCTTACCACTGCCCGCTGTCTCGCGACTAGGGAATAGCCCTTTTCAGGCGGGGCGTGGAGTGATCAGCAGGTGCGAGAGCTAGGCTAGCCCGGGGGCTGCCCTTTGTCCCTGCATCTGCGTTGCCACGAGCTGTGCATATAGCCCGCTGCGTGCGAGAAGCTCCTCGTGCTTCCCTTGCTCCACGACCACTCCCTCGTCGAGCACCAGGATGTTGTCGGCGTCGCGAATGG
>CAZWDM010000156.1:0-3484 GCA_964632415.1 uncultured Dehalococcoidia bacterium
ATTGGCGTTTGGTTCGCCTGGAAGGATACGCCTTTTCCTTTGCTCACGCTCTTTCAATTTCCACAAGTTTTGATAATTGCTCCAGCTGCCGTATCCTGAGATGCTCGCGGATTTGCCGGGAACTGAGGTGTCTGCGAGAAGGCAGCGATACATGACTACCAGGACGCGCATGGCGAAGCTGCCCTTCCATCTCACACTGAAGGGCTTCGACTTCGGCTTCCCGCCCTGGATCGCCGAGAGGCAGAGTCTGCCCCTGCGAAGGGAGGGGCAAAAGAACTCGCCACGCTCGACTTCGTGGCGGAAGCCAGTAACCTCCTGCTGCTGGCACCGACCGGGGTGGGCAAGACGCCCCTATCGGTTGCACCGCCACTCAGGTCGACAGAGAACGGCTATGGCGCCTACTTCGTGCGGGCCTACGACCCGATGGAGGATTTGAGGAAGGCAAGAGCCGGACACAGGCTGGACCGGCGCATACGAGTGCGCCTTGCTCCCAAGGTGCTGATGGTGGACGAGTTCGGCATCTGGCTGTATGACGGGAGTCTGCGACCGCGTTCTTCAGCCTGGTGTCCGCCAGGTACGAGAGAGGCAGCATCATACTGACGTCGAACGGGGGCTTCGCCGACTGGGGAAAGCTGCTTGGAGACACGGTGATAGCGACGGCGATCCCCGACAGGCTGCTGCACCACAGCCACGCAATCAGAGTCCGCGGCGAGAGCTGCACGCTGAAAGACAAGTGTCAATCCGGGCTGGGGACATCGGGTAGGCTGCTGACAGCAACAGCAGAATAGACACGAACGGAAGGCTAAGAGGATCAAGATGGCTCAAATCTTAGCCGGCAAAAATGGCAGATTTCCAGCCTGGCGTTGACAATACGCGATGACGGGACGCAGCTCCGACAAGTTTTCAGGAGACAGGCCGCGCCGTCTGAGAATCCTGGGCCGATACTCCTGAGAGAAGACATCGGCATCACGAATCTGTTCTCGCAGCGTCTCCAAGTCGTATCCCTCACGATGGTCGAGGTGGGCAGAGAGCTTACCGTGGCCGGTGTCGTACTTCTGCTCTGTATTTGGTCAGGCACGTTATAGCGAGAACTTTCCAAATCGAAACTCTCAGTGTGCCGATTCCCACGATGCTGTCGGTATGGTCAGGCCGTGTGCGTATAGCCAACCGTGGAAGTGGAGTGAAGAGCTACCCAACTGGTGTAAACCTTCACTGTAGTTATGAAAAAGAAACCTGAAACGCCTTGAATGGCAAGTCAGAGCAAGAATATTGTCAAAGAGACAAAACGACTATTCTGGAAAAAACCTGTGCAAAGTCTCAGAAATCTCCCATCCTTTTCGTCTTTTCCGAAAAGGACCAAAGGCACCTCGCGGCACCGTCCGATTTGGACGACGTGGGCAGTCGCCGCGCTGTTTGTCGTTTTCGTTGCGTCGATTGCACTAATGTCGCAGCCCGCGGAGGCACAGAGTGGGCCCACGTTCGACATAGACGTGCCTATGACCGGCACCACAATAGATTACGAGACTGCCAAAGCGCAATTCACGATATCTGATCTGCCTGAATTCAATGACTACGACAACTGGATCGTAACTATCACCTGGACAACAGATCTTGACCCTTATGGTGACAGCAGGACGGCAGTAGGACCTGGTGTAGACTACACCCCGAGTGAACGCTATGCGTTCACTGCAGAGATGACTGGCACGGGTGAAAGTCGAACCATCACTGCCAGTACCATCCCTCTGAAGAAGATGATTCCGGACAGCGAGTACACGCTAGAGGTGAGGCTTTACGAGGTACTCAATGGTGGCTCTTGGACGAATCGAGGAGAAGGCTCGACGACATTCAGGACCAAAGCAGGGTGCACCGATGCTCCGAATGCGGGTGATGCCGCAGGGGGCAGACCCTCGTGGTTTGGTCTGAATTACGCCAGCCACGTCGATGTGACCGAGCTTACGATAGTGGTCTCCGCCAACAGCGTATATGCTCCTGAAAACTCGGGAAGATGCCTGTACTACAACTATCACGAGGCCGGAGGGAGCACTGTTGGACCCTTGACGGCATATTTCCACTACATGCACGGTAGTTCAAGGAGGGCAGTTATCAGGCTTACAGGCTTGAAGCCTGGAACTCGATACAGCTTTACTACGTCGGTAGATAAAGACTTAAGTGAAGGAACCGTGGGCTTCTCCGGCTCCACGCTCGGGCGGAATACGAGAATCTCGGCCATAGACTTCAGAGACGTCACAAAGGACAGCGCGGACGCGACGGCAACTATTGAACACGCGAGCAACGATGAAAAGTTCGTTTACCTGCGCCATCGCACCAGCCCGAAAGGAGCGGAGGAGGAGAATAAGGGTAGTTGGTATGACCAGGACGGGAAGTCCACGAAGTCGGATTCGGTCACCTTCAATCTGGACTCTCTGGAGGCCGGAACAAGGTACGAGGTCGAGGCGTCAGTAGAAGCGAGCTACAGCGCGAGCAAGTCCCACACCGAGTACTTCGTCACGCTGCCCAGCAAGCCCGGCATCTCTCCGCTGAAAGTGGGCGATACCGAGCTCACAGTCACCTGGACTGCTCCCGCTGCGGATCCGGCACCGATTACCGGGTACAGGGTGCAGTGGCAGGAATATGAAGAAAAATACTCGAGTGATTTCCCGCCAACCATGGACACTCTGGGTCAAGAGGAGTTGGATGCGGATGACAGGTCACACACCATTAGAGGGCTGACAAATGGCACCGAGTACGTGGTATGGGTGATCGCGAAGAATGAGTCCTTCGAATCTTACGAAGGTACATCATCGGACGAGGTGTACGGCATTCCGATGGGCTTGCCGGGCACGCCGAGAAACCTGCAAATCGCTGAGGGGAATCAGAAGCTCACGCTGACTTGGGAAGAGCCCGCGCCGCAGGAAGGCGTTACTGTCAACGGCTACACATTGCAGTGGAAGGCAGACACCGTAACCAGTTGGGATGCTCAGACCGGGGTGACGGAGGTGAGTCTGGCCGCTAGTGTCCTGACGCGCGAACTCACCGGCCTGACAAACGGAACGACCTACGACGTGCGCATTCGAGCCAATAACGAAGTCACGAGCGACACCTACAGTTGGACGACGGGTGACGGCACGCCGAGACCTGAACCGATCGTAACCGGCGTGACGGCTGCCGACTCGACAATCACTCAGACGGCAGCGACGGCGACGGTTGCAATCGACAACCAGACAGGCGACGGCCAGACTGTACACTTGCAGTATCGCAAGAACACCGAGAGCGACTGGACTACTCCAACGCCCAAAGCCGTCCTGTCGTCCGCAACCAGTGCTGACTTTCCACTGAGCGGCCTCGACGGAAACACGGTCTATGTAGTCCAGGCTTGGCTTGCGGCCACGACGGGCACTAAGGAGTCCGTGGAGTTTACCACCGACCCGGTCAGACCGGGCCCTCCAACAAACCTCATGGTTTCGGGCACGGGAGACGGAACGAT
>CAZWDM010000157.1:0-3376 GCA_964632415.1 uncultured Dehalococcoidia bacterium
GGAACCGGAGAAGGTCGCCGCCTGATCTCGTTTACACACACATTGACGTGACCTCGTTGAAGATATTGTTTGCGACAGAGTACGGCAGCGAGCTGACATTCAAAGGCGGAACCTCTCTCTCAAAGGCATACAACGCGATCCGCCGGTTTTCGGAAGACATCGACATCACCTACGACATCAGGGCGATAGCCTCTGACCTGATAGAGAGAAACGACGGCAATCCAATCCCTCGCACCACAAGCCAAGCCAGAAGGTGGACGGACCAGATCAGAAGACGCCTTGTAGAGTGGGTGAATTGCGAGATGTCGCCCGCAATTCAGCGCCAACTCGACGAAGCCGAATTGGGCGCTAAGGTTGCAGTTGAGGTCAATGAGGATAAGATAATTGTCTCCTACGAGCCCCTCTTCCCCGGAGGTGTGTACGTCCGCCCGGAGGTCCTATTGGAATTCGGCGCGCGGGCAACGGGTGAACCTCGTGAAGAGCGACCCATCGAGTGTGATGCGGCAGTCCATATCCAGGATGTGGAGTTTCCAACCGCTCATCCCTGGGTGATGGCTGTGGAGAGAACCTTCTGGGAAAAAGCAACCGCTGTTCATGTCTACTGCCGGCAGCGGCGGCGTTTACCGCCAAGGTTGTCGAGGCACTGGAACGATATAGTCAGGCTGGATGATGCCGGTTATGCTGACAGGGCGATCGCCAATCGTAGTGAGGCGTTCATTGTCGCCCAACACAAGGACATGTTCTTCCGTGAAAGGGACAACGACAACAATTGGATTGACTACATGGCTGCCGTCAGCGGTAGCTTGCAGTTAGTTCCCGAAGGACTCACGTATCGGGCTGTCGAAAGCGATTACAGGACAATGCTCGACGATGGCATCTTGCTTGATGACGGTGAAGGGTTTGACGACCTCATGAGAAGGTGCGCTGAATTGGTAGAGAAGGCAAATGCGAGTAGCTTCAGAGGATGAAATTGCTCGAATATGGGGTTCTGGCATTGTAGAACAGGAACCGAGAAGGTAACGAAACGGTCAGACCTGATAAAGACCAGTCAGTTCACAATGTGGGGCCGGTCAGTTCAATCCATTCGAACCGTCTTTATTCAAGGTTTATCCATCCCTCTTCTGTTGTGCGCTGGGTCGTGGCTCCGACATAGACGTGCATTGAGCTTTCTTTCGAGTCATACTCGATGCTGGTGTTGGGGGCGCCAGGTAGGCCATCATAGTTCGTGTAGCTGATATGTGCCTGAATGGGCTGATTACTGCCATCAGCCACTGGCATTTTCATTGTGATATGCCATTCAGGAATGTCTATCGGCTTAATCGGCGTCCCGCCAAAAACTTCGACAACACCTCCATGGTCAATGCCGTTGAGGGTTGCCTTGCCGGCCTTGAACGGGAATCTGAGCGAGCCGCACCACGTTGTTTCGCCCGTAGTCTTATCGGTAATCCACAAGCCGAACCACCTGCCCTCGTTGTCGTCTCCATCCGCAGCAATTCTCACACTATAGTCGCCTTTACCCCAACGGTACGCTTTCCGTACACTGATGAAGTCGCCCTCATATCCAGCAGATTCGTAGTACCCATCATCGGGAACACGCATATTCTCAAGGTCGCGCGTCCCCCACCTTGAGAATATGGTCGCTCTACCAAAATCACCAACTTGCAATCCAAAATAGTAGGCCGTCTCGGAAATGCTGCTGTTATCAAGCATCAGATACAGCCCGTTTCCCACCGGAATATCAGCAACGTCTATGTCGTTGTGAAGCGTAAAATCAAAGTCAATCGAATCGAAACCCCTTCCATTGTCTCTCCAATACCAACCAAAGCCAGCCATGTGATTAGGCGGGTGTATGGGCTTGTACAGATTAGCCCTTCCTGGAATCTGAGTGGGTGTGGGCGGTGTTGTGGTGGTTGGATTCGGGGTATACGGCGGCCTCGGAGTTCGGGTTGGCGTGGTCGTTGACTTGGGTCGTGGCGTATGTTTCGGAACCGCTGTGTGTGCCGGCAAGGACGACATTTCGGTGGATTGCGGAGTATCCATGGGGGCGGCAAACTGAACGGGCGTCCGCGTTGCAGCCATCTCCGGCGTCTCCGTGTGCGTCACAGCCGTCACCACTTCATCCACCGATTCATCTACTCGAGCGGGCGTTGACGGTATATAGATGATGTCCAGGCGCAGGGCATAAGCGGCGACCATCACTATAACCGCGGCTGCACCTATCCATAACCAGGCTCTTCCTTTCGGCCTGCGAAAGACTCGATTGCAGCTGCGACAGCGCCAGTTGTAGCGTCTATGCCGCCGATACCGTCTGCGTATTCGCCTGCTGCCGCAATGGGGGCACCTGCCCATAGAAGTGTTTCCCCGTCGTATCTGTCAACGCCACGCTGACAAGCCGCCAGGCAGTGCTCAGAAGTGTGCAAAGCATTGGGACGACTTGTGGTTGAATCTCAATCTCAGTTCGAGAGACTTGAAAGATTATACATACTGTTACGTAAGCGCATACGTTTATGAAGACTTACGCCGACACCATACTCCGCGACCGTCCGACTCCACATTGGACACTTTGGACACTTTGCGCCACGACCCGTGAATGGCCGGATAACCGTCGCATTCGGCAGCGATTTCAGCATCGGAGGAATATCCAACACGACGCCTATCGGCATGTCCAGGTCTATCTTGCCGAAGTTCTCGTTTATACGAAGAATGTGATGGAAGTGGCCGTAGCCAGTCTTTGGGTCAAGCACGGGGATACGGGCTTCCTGGTTGATAATCCTGATGGCTTGATGAACTCGTGGCCACATGTAGGCGACAGAGCGTAGTTGTCGCGGCCTGCCGTCCAGATATTCAGGTGGATAGAGTGCGTTCCGTATGTCTCGCAATGTTATGTCGTAGGTCACAAAGCGCTCTCCGTGCCTCACGGAGGTTGAGGGAGCTGCGGCCAGTTTCACGAGCATACGGGCGGGGATCGTTGCTCCACCGTGTCCGCCACGGGATTCTCCTGCGCGTACTCCGAGATCGTATAGGTTGACGGGTAGCACTGGAATGCGGCTGTTGGCATTGTTCTCACCGAGTCCGGGCATAATAATCTGGCCAGATTCTCCATCTAGTGAGAAATGAGCTGGTGCCAGGTATAGTCGGTCGGTTCTGCCGCCACCCTCGCGCATTGCGATGCGGGGTGCGATGGTATCGGCCCGAAGGCTGCCGTCGGTGTTCCTGACGGCAGCTACCTCGACGGGCCCCGAGTGCCACGCATGAATGAGTGGCGCAAGCGGATGCTATATTTCCGGCACCGCTTTCTTCGCCTCGGCCCACGTAAGATGTGCGAGCTGCGCGAAGCTATTGACCTCGAAGCTCTTGTCGCTCATCTTCTCGACTA
>CAZWDM010000158.1:0-3291 GCA_964632415.1 uncultured Dehalococcoidia bacterium
CCTTTTTGTCCCTCTAATTGATGTAACCTACCGGGGATGCTCGTCCGCCGTGAACTCCGCCGTTACCGATGTCTGTGGGGTTGCGACCGCAACCGTGCCGTAGATCGGTCAATGGCGTTTCCAGTGGTCCACGAGCGCCTCGCCGTCCTCGTCGCTGATTCCCCACATCTGGAAGTGTACGCGGATGTCCTCGTACAAGGAGCGCTCTCCGACCGGCGCATCCCTGTCCCGGTACGCCTCCACGCTCACGTCCATCCAGTCGAGCGGCCTCTCCTGCTCCCTGGCGACGCGCTCGATCATGTTCACCGCGCACGCCGACAGCCCGGACAGGAAGAACTCGCCCGCGCCAAGCTCCTCTCCGCCGGAGTCGTCCGCGACCCAGTGGTGGTTGCGCGAGTTGCAGATTGCGCGGCCCAGTGTGCCGGTGCTGTAGCTACGCACGTTGTAGGCCAGTGATGTTGCCATATCCGCCTCCTTGATTGGTATTCGCCCCTAATCCTGTATATCGCGGCCGCTTATGTCAAGGTGCAGTGCCGGCAGTTTGTCGAGCGAACGCCCTGAGATGCCTCGGCGCCATCGCCCATAGGAGCTGCCCGCGCTCCCCCGAAAATAGGTCAATGCTGACAAGCGCGCCCTTCTTCATTTCGATTAGCCACGAGACCTGCCCCGTCAGGATGTACGAGACGAGGCTGCTCATGTGCGGCTCATGACCCACGACCATCACGCTGGACAGCGATGAATGGCTATCGGCAAGTTCCTGCAATATCTCCGATGGGTGCGCCTCCGGCACGAGCGAGCGCGAGGTGATCATCCGCGGCGGCTCACTGAGGCCCTGCTGCACAATCTCCGCGGTCTGAATCGCGCGCACCAGCGTGCTGCTGATTATCAGGTCCGGCGCGACACCGATGACGTCCATGCCTTTGGCTTCCCGCTGCATGCGCCTGATGCCCTTGCCGGTCAGTGGGCGCAGTTCGTCATGCGCAAGTCCGGCGCTGCGGTCGGCTGCGATGCCGTGGCGGAGGATGTAGAGGTTCATGGGGCGTTCCCGGGACTAACTTGGGCTGACGGGATGGAGTGGTTCTCGCGCTTCGACGGTTTCGGCAGGCTCGTCGTGAGAGACGGAATCGCAGTCCTGCTCGCCGGAGCAGACCTTCACGTCGAGGCGTATGCCCTCGTGCTTCTGGATGTGCTTGATTATCTCGAACAGGTCGTTGACGCTTGTGTCGTAGTCGGGATGGAGCATCTGCTTGATGTCGTCGGGCGACTTGCCCATTAGTTCGCCAAGCTTTTCGTAGCCGATGGTGGCGTAGATGCAATGGTGCAGCGAGATTTTCCCGACTCTGGCGTCATCGGAAAGAAGAAGATCGATTGCTGATGGCAGCATCATTGCGCGATATACAGGGTCCAACTGCGCGCACTCTCGGAATATGTCCTCAATGGGTATGCCAATCTTGTTAGCCATATTTAAGTCTCCCGCCGATTGCTGCGTCTGTACTCTTGCCAAAGCACCTTGGCATTCTCAATATCCCTATGCTGACGTGACTTTGTGCCGCCGCCAAGAAGGATAATCAGCGTATCCCCATCTCTGCCGAAGTAGATTCTGTAACCCGGTCCGAAATCCATTCGATAATCCGATACGCCGCGCCCAACGCTTTTACTGTTAGACAAGTTCCCGTCTCGCATCCGAGATAGGGCACCCTCTATTCTGTTCTTCGCAATGGGGTCTAACCTGGTAATCCATCGCCGAAAAGGATTTCGCCCTCTGCTGTCGGTATATGCGATGACTTCAATCATATCTGAACGGCAACCCCTTACCCCCACCCTAGCCCTCCCCCTCAGGGGGAGGGGACTGTTAAGTTACCCCGCACGCCGCACCCCGATCGTCGCCTGGATCGCGTTCACCTTCAGCGTCTCCGTGTAGGCGTCACCGGCCGGCGGCTGGCTGACAAGCTCCTGCGACAGCGTCTCCTGACGGATGTAGTCGCTGTGCGCCGCGATGACGGCGTCGAGCTCGGGGCTGCTCTCGTAGTAGGTGACGATGTGATCGGCGATGTCGAAGTCGGCGGAGCGGCGCATGTTCTGGATGCCGTGCACCAGCTCGCGGGCGTCGCCTTCGAGTCGCAGCGCCTCGCTGACCTCCGTGCTGACCGCGACCGTATAGCCGCCCTCGTTCGACACCGCGTAGCCGTCCTTGTCCAGCGTCTCCACCAGCACCTCGTCCGGCTCCAGGACGACACCGTTGACCGCGACAGGGTTGCCGGAGCGGACCTGGCTGTGAATGTCGGCGGGGTTGGCGTCGTTCAGCGCGGCGACGATGTTCCGCAGTTCCGCGCCGTACTTCGGACCGAGCAGCCGCAGGTTCGGCTGCACCTTGTACTCCAGCACATCGCCCTCGTCTGTCACGGGCTCGATCTGCTTCACATTCAGCTCGTCCTGCACCTGTGGCGCGACCTGCGAAAGCAGCGCGACCTCGTCCGTTGAGCGCAGCCTCACAAGCGCGTGCTCCAGCGGCTGGCGCACCTTCAAGCCCGCCTTGCTGCGCGCCGCGCGTCCCATGCTGGACAGCCGCATCGCAAGCCGCGTCGCGTCCGAAAGCCGCTGGTCTATCAGCGATTCGTCGGCGACGGGGAAGTCGTCGAGGTGGATGCTTTCCTTACCCTGTTCACCTGCCGTTCGTGGTGACCTTGTCGAACCATTGACCGCTGACTGCTGACCGCTGATGGCTGACTGCTTCACCAGGTTCTGGTACATCTGCTCCGTCATGAACGGCATCACCGGCGCTACCAGCTTTATCAGCTTCAGCAGGCACTCGTACAGCGTTGCGTACGCGCCGTGCTTGTCGGCGTCGGCGTTCTCCGCGAGGATGCCCGCCTTCCAGAAGCGGCGACGGCTGCGGCGCACATACCAGTTCGACAGGTACTCGACGAAGCCCTCGACATTGCGCGCTGCCCTGTCCGGGTCGAAGTTCTCGAAGGCGTCCGTTACTTCCCTGACAAGCTGGTTCAGCTCGGACAGAATCCAGCGGTCCAGCTCGGCGCGCTCCGACACGGGCGGCGCATCCGCCGTGGCGTCATAGCGGTCGATGTTGGCGTAAGTAACGAAGAAAGAATAGACATTCCAGAGCGGGATGATGAAGCGCCTCCGCACCTCGTCCGCTGAGCGGAAGCCGAAGTTGATGTTGAGCGCGGGATTCTGGCGCAGGAACACCCAGCGCATCGCGTCCACGCCCATGCGCTCGGCGGCGTCCTCGAACCAGATCGCGTTGCCCTTGCTCTTGTGCATCTCCTCGCC
>CAZWDM010000159.1:0-3266 GCA_964632415.1 uncultured Dehalococcoidia bacterium
CAAGGTAGAATTGACAGGATACTTGTCTATACATGGTGAGTGCAAGATAGCGTCCGAATTGGTATATACGTCAGAGTTGGCAAATGTGGTGAGGGGGTGAATCGTGGTCAACACAGCAGTCATATTCGTGATGCTGATTGTGACTACAATTCTCCTTGCTTATGCGACTGCTTTGGGTCGCCTCGAAAGCAGGGTCATTCTCATACTGATACCGGCAGCGACGGTTCTGCTGTCTGCCCTTACACTTATCGCAAGAGCAGAGAATCTTCTGCTTCTTGTCGTTGTTGGAACATTCATGGCGGCCATGGCGGGCGTTCTAATGACCATTGCGATATTTTTCATGTTCAGGACGGCGAAAGAAGACGAAGCATCTGCACCCGGTTCCCTGATGGATGCGAACCGTGAAGATTCGCGGGGGAATGAAGTCGAGGCATGACCCACGATAAGGCTGCTTCGGCACTGTCCGGCTTGTTGGTCTTTTGCCTGGTTGCCTGGGTTGTGCTGGGGGGATTGGATGAATCAGGAAAGTGGCCAGTGCCCGATGGCGCTCTCACATCCCTGGATACGCTTGTGAAGGCGTCCGCCGGTTCACTGATTACCCTCCTCACTCAGAACATTCGCGGCCATACCGGTTAGCGCGTTCTGCTCTTCTTTAATGACTGTATCAAAGGGGGATTTTCATGCGTGAACAGGTGGCAGAAACCTCCGTCGGCATCGTTGAGACGGCAGTGGCCAGGCAGTTTCACCCCCATCCTAATCCCTGCCTTCGCAGGGGCAGGCCCTTCCCCCAAAGGGGGGAAGGACAAAATAGGCGGCAAATGTGCCAAACCGTAACAAGGGTGGTTATGGGTTGTGCATGATGGCGGGGTTCGGCTTATAATAGGTGCTTGATTAAACTTGCTAAGGAGAGTTCCAAAATGCCTGAAGCCCTTGCCTTCTTCCGCGGACAAGTCGTTCCTCTATCGGAGGCGAAGGTGAGCGTTACGACCCACGCCCTCCACTACGGCACGGCGGTGTTCGAGGGGATTCGGGGCAACTGGAACGCGGACCACGACAAGCTGTATGTGTTTCGGATGCGGGAGCACTACGAGCGGCTGATTCAGGGGTGCCGCATCATGATGTTGGATATCCCCTACAGCGTGGACGACCTGTGCGACATCACGATTGACCTGCTGCAGCGGTGCGGGTACAAGCAGGACCTGTACATCCGGCCGCTGGCGTACAAGAGCGAGGAGCGGGTTGCGAACCTGAAGCTGCAGGAGCTTGCCAGCGACTTCGCGCTGATGGTGGTGCCGTTCGGCGCGTATATCGACGTAGAGGGCGCGATACGGTGCTGCACTTCGTCGTGGAGGCGAGTGGACGATACGATCATCCCGCCGCGCGTGAAGATTTCGGGGCACTATGTGAACAGCATCCTGGCGAAGACGGAGGCGACGCTGTCCGGGTTCGACGAGGCGATTATGCTGACGCAAGACGGCGATGTTTCGGAGGGCAGCGGCGAGAACCTGTTCCTCGTTTCCAATGGGACTATCCACACGCCGTTAGTTGCCGACAACAACCTGACGGGCATCACGCGGGACTCGGCGATGACGATTGCGCGGGACGAGTTTGGGCTGGACATCGTGGAGCGGCGTATTCGGCGCAGCGAGCTTTACCTTGCGGACGAGATCTTCCTGACGGGGACGGCGGCGCATGTTACGCCCGTGGGTGAGCTGGACATGCGGCCCATCGGCGAGGGCGGCGTTGGGCCGATCACGCAGAAGATCAACGAGATGTACGTGGACATCATCGCGGGGAACAACCCGAAGTACGCGCACTGGTGCGCCGACGTGCCTCTGGAGTAAAACGAACCTGAGTTAACCTCGATGGACAGGATGGGTAGGATTTGTGCCCCCACCCTAACCCTCGCCCTCAGGGGGAGGCGACTTATCGAACCTTCCCCCATCAAGAGGGAAGGAACTAGGGGTTGATGTTTTCGTTCGCGGGCGATTACTTTGTGATGGTGTTCGTCGCGAGTTTGGGCGTGATGCAGGCTGCGGCGTCGGTCGGCGGGCTGCGCGGGCTGCTGATTTTCAAGAATCCCCTGATTGCGCGTGCGCTCGGAATCGGCGTCGCGATTGCGGCGGTCGCGTGGTTCTTCCTGATCGAAGAGCGCAATATCAACGACTACGAGGGCGGCCTGGACTCGAACGAGCAGGGGCTGCTGTTCTTTCTTGCCGTTGCCGCGAGCGGTATTCTTACTTGCTTACTGACATCGCTGGTGAACCGGCGGATGGCGGATGCGTGTGAAGGCGGGGCTGGCGATAAGGAACTTCACCCCCATCCTAACCTTCCCCCCTCAAGGGGGAAGGAACTTTGCCGTGGCTTACAATGCAGTAATGGCGGGGAAGCGCAGGAAGCGGGGCTTGGGGCGGTGCGAAATGGCACCTGGTGGCGGGCGGTCAGGCATAACTACCGTTACTGGTTCGGGGAGGGGAGATGCTGGCGGACGCGGATAAAGCGGTATTTCTCTGGATAAACGCCTTTGCCGGTCGCGCGCCTGACGTGGATTTCGTGATGGCGTGGGTGGCGAGCGACTACCTGGTGCCGGTGAGCATGGGGCTGACGCTGGTTGCGCTGTGGTTCATCGGCAGGGATGGGCCGGAGCGGATGCGCTACCAGATCGGGATGTTCACGGCGCTGACTGCTATGGCGCTGTCGAGCCTGGTGGTGTTCATCTGCAACGCGCTGTTTTTCAGGCCGCGCCCGTTCGACGGGCTGGACGGGGTGAACCTTCTGTTCTACCAGCCGACGGACTCGTCGTTTCCGTCGAACAGCGCGGCGGTGGCGTTCGGGATTGCGGCGGGGGTGTGGTGCGTGAACAGGCGGATCGGGACTGCGCTGTTCGTTGCGGCGGGGGTGTACGGGTTCTCGCGGGTGTTCGTGGGGGTGCATTACCCGGCGGACATACTGGGGAGCGTGGTGATCGCGCTGGTGGTGACGGCGCTGACGCTGCGTCTGCGGGACCTGCTGATGCCGGTGCTTGTGGCGGTGATCAAGGCGGCGCGGCTGTTTGCGGTGGCGTGACGGTGAGTTGGTCAGTGTTTCAGTTTGTCAGTAAGGGGGCTAACAGGATTGGCAGGATTTCTCACCCCCATCCTAACCTTCCCCCCTCAAGGGGGAAGGGACTTTTGGAGAGCGTCTTGCTTTCTTGAATGGAACAAAGTGCCTCTTGCGCTCGTTATTACATGCAGGACGCACGAATGGCGTCCGGTTTGCGGGCAAAT
>CAZWDM010000160.1:0-3152 GCA_964632415.1 uncultured Dehalococcoidia bacterium
GGATCCACTCCCGGGCGATGTTCTCCCGCGCCTCGCCTTCGACGCCCTCTGCCATGCTCCCGAAGGCGTAGATCTGGCAGGAGTCGTACCTGCCGTCCTCCGGAGCGATCGGGATGTTGCGCTCGCCCCCGGCCTGCAGCACGCCACACAGCGACTTGCAGTCGCCGGCGATGGGGCATACCCGCAGGCTCTCCTTCACCGTCTCGGTGCTTTCGACCGCTCCCCTGAGCATCCGCCGGGCCTGCTGCACGGTCGTTCCCTCTGCGAGCGCAACCTTTACGCCCAGGTCGATGGTGAACTCCGTTCGCCCGCGCACCTCATCGACGAGGATCTCCTCTGCGGACCTGCCGTAGTGGCCTCTGATGGAGATATGCGGCGTCCAGCCAGCCGAGCATCCCGGGCAGCGGTTGTACCAGTCGTAGGGGATATTGTCCTCATCGACCGCGAACCAGTTCGTGCAGCTCACGCAGCCGCGCACCCTCGCGCCGAACCGCTCGATGGCATTGCGCGCCACCTCCGCGCTGTCGATCGGGCCGCAGTCCACCAGGAAGTCGTTCATCTCCGCAGCCGTTAGAGACCCGTGTACCTCTTCCACGCTTATCCTCCTGCCGCTCTGTTCTCGCGACTCGCTCTCTATACGGTCCCGTCGCCACTCCATCTCGTTCATTAGGTGCGTGACCTCAGACAGCGTGACCTGCCGCCGTTCGTCTTCCGGCAGCTCCTGTCGTATGGCCTGG
The DNA here is from genome assembly GCA_964632415.1 of uncultured Dehalococcoidia bacterium. Taxonomy (GTDB): domain Bacteria; phylum Chloroflexota; class Dehalococcoidia; order Lucifugimonadales; family JADFKI01; genus Bin90. The sequence continues at coordinate 738 of CAZWDM010000160.1, forward strand.
AGCATGCCCATCACGGCAGGAGCGGACGGAATATCGGGCAGGAGCGACGCCAGCACCCTCCGCAGAGCCTCGGTCAGCAGCACAGTGGACTCGGTGCATGCCTTGTGATGCCCCTTTACGAGCACATAGTAGTGCAGTTGCTCGTCGTGCTCCTTTCCGCGTCCGTCGGAGTCATGCAGCCACCATGAGCCCACGTCCTCGCCGATGCCGGGAAGCAGAGCGAAGTTCTGAAGCACGTACTGCAGCGTATGGAAGTCACCCGCGCCAGGCTGGCAGCCCCTCACGCCGACCCCGTTCCACAGCTTGAGAAGCTCTAGCTGCCTCCTGCTCAGGCCCCCGCCGAGCAGCTCGTCGCAGCGCTGCATCACGCCGAGAGGGACGACGGCCGTTTCCCGCGCTATCGCCCTCTCCGCATCGGCTCTGACGCCCGTCGCCCACTTGACCGCGTCCCTGTACTCGGGAAGCTCGTCAACCGGTACGGGAAGCTTCCGCTGGGCCGTATTCATATCGTTGCGCTCTCTCGCCTTTTTCGGTTTCTGTATCGTCGTTACCATTCATTCACCTCGCAATCAGTCGGCGGCCATCTCATACTCGACCGGCTGCATCGTCTCGGGGAAACCTTTGGGCAGCGGCAGCTTGCCGGAGCGTCCCAGGTAGCCGATGGCGTCCCGCAGCACGTCGCTGGACGGCTCGCACAACCACGCTCTGCCGCGCAGCCGCGTCAGGGGCTCGATGCCCTTCTTCGCCAGAACGCAGTAGTCCCACAAGGGCTGCGCCCACTCCGCCAGCATCGGCTCGCTCACGCGCTTGGGCAGGTAGGCGAACCAGCGCTGGGCTATCACAGTGCGGTCCTCTTCATCGTCCGCCATCAAGATGAAGCGTCTCTGCGCCAGCTCCTTCCGCGCCTTCGCCTGGTCCGACTCGTCCTTCTCCTCCACGGCCGCCCTGGTCTGGATGTGAGCGTAGTTGTAGTCCCATCGCAGCAGGCTCGACACCAGCACCACCTGCGCTACCCGCGTTCCCTGCACCTTCCTGGTGATGCGTCGCATGGCGCCTATCGTGTGCGTGGCGATCCTTATCCTCGTGGACCTGCTCCACAGGCCGTCCTCGCCGTTGAGCGGCGTGTTCAGGAACACCTCGTTCCTGTTGCGGTGCCCGCTGTCGAGCAGCGCGGCCGCGATGCCCTCGGACATCTGCCGGCTGCCCGCCATGCTCAGGTAGTACAGGCCGCCGTCCTTGTCATGGGCGATGTCGTACACGACCGCGTACTTGCCCTTGTGTGTGACCCTCTCGAAGTCCGTAAACTCTCTTCTCTCCAATTTTCTGTTTCCTTTCTGTGCTAGACTGAAAGGGCACGGGCATATTGCATTGCCCGCACCCACCTCATTGGGGCAGCCTTCATTAGCATCTGTGGCTGCCCCGATCTCTTACTTCTTCGCAGGCGTGATCCTGAGCGTCCGCCGAACCGTCTTCAGCACCACCTGCTCGCGGACCTCGGGCGCGACAAGCTCGTTGAAGGCGTCCATGTCGATGCTGACTCCCGGCTTCTCGGAAACCTTCATGTTCCACTTCTTGCCGTCAATCACCATCTCGTCGGCGAGCTCGCCCGTGGAGACCATGTGCGCCTTGATCGTCTCGGAGGCCGCCTTTTTCGCCTTGGACGCGGGAGAGCTGGTCTTTGGCGCGCTGGAGTTCGCGTCGATCCATGCCCTCAACTGCGCCTCAAGCTCCTCGTCGGTGAGACCGCCCTCGCCGGCGTTCTCCGGCATCTCGGCGTTTCCGCACAGGCTCCTGTACGGGCAGGACTGGCAGTGAGAGTCTCCCTGCGGCAGCTCGGGCTCCGGTATCTCGCCCTTCAGCACCATACGGCCGATCTCGCTCACGCGCTTCATCGCGCCTTCGAACGCCTCCCTGGTTCGATCGGCAGGTATCCGCTCCGCCCTGTACTCCCCTGAGTCGCGCGCCATCGTCACAACCACGATGTCCCGGACCTCCCCGAACATTGCCATGCTGTACAGCGCTGCCTGTCGTACCGAGTCCGGATGTGTGCGCTCGACGCCGACCTCCCAGGCGTACTCCGCCATCGATACCGAACGTGTCTTGACCTCAATTACGGCAGGGGCGCCGGACGTCTTAACCGGATGGCTTGCCACGCCGTCGGGGTGGCCCGTCAGGATGATCCGGCCGTGCGGAAGTTCCACGGCCGCCTCGTCCGAGACCTCCCAGCCGTCCTCGCGCATCAGCTGCTTTACCAGCGGCTCCAGGTATTTGCCCATCTCCATCAGCGCGCGGTTGCGCGTCGGGATCTCGTCGCTCGGCTCGATCTCCTTTGCCTCGTATGCCAGGCGGCGCATGCACTCGTCCACACCGGACATGCGCACCTCCATGCTCACGACCGCCCTGACGTTCGGCCTG
>CAZWDM010000161.1:0-3129 GCA_964632415.1 uncultured Dehalococcoidia bacterium
CCGAAAACGGCGATTATGCTGCCGATCCGCGGGGAATCGGTGCAATCGGCCAGACTGCGGCGCGCGTTCGGAGTGCCTCTCCCCGACAGTCGCGGCGTCGGTTGCGAAGGCGGCGATACCCTCGACCCGTCGAAGAAAAGTCACCAGCCGAAGAACGTCCTCTTGCAGTCCCGGCAGGTGGCGCGCGCTCCCTTGATGGCGTTGTCCCTGTGCGGGCACGCCTTTCAGACCAGGCGGCAGCGAGCGTCAACAGAAGTTGACGCGGTGGCAAATCGAAAGAATTCCTAGGTCCCCAGATCAGTACCAATCACCTGTACCCAAGTTCAATGCGGATTCCACGCAGGCGACAAAAGCGAGCGGCCAGTATGCCGCTCAAACCGTGGAGGTTTCCTACAAGATTCTGCTCCAGGAGTCCGCGCCGTCCGACACATTTCCTACCATATCATCGGAAATAGTAGAAGGCAATTTCGCGAATAGGCCACAAAAATATCGCGGTATTATTTGTGAATGTTCGGTAAACTCCGCTCTTGCGGCGCGCCTTTCTTGACACCAGAATAACTTCAAAGGCACGGTGGCACTGATGATAACCGAAAGGGGTTAGCATGAAGAACAGCAATTTGGTGAAGACGCCCCGGCCGTCATTCTACGGACTGGAGACGGAAGCGGAGGTAGCGCACCATCTCAGGAGTATCGATTTCGAGTATGACCCGATGAAGACCGCTATCGCTGTGTGGTTCGATATACGCTACGACGAAGTCGAGGACTTGCCTGGGTATGTGCCCGGCGCGATGGATAGCACGCCTCAGAATGCGTTAACCGGTATTGCCCTCATCAGCGGTAATGCCCTGAATGAAAAAGGAGAGAGGACAGAAGACTCTGTTGAGCGGGATAAGTTATTTGGAGAGGCGAGATTCCCGAAGTGGGTCACTATCCCCAAGGCCGAGAAGGGCGGGAGGAAGCCGCTGCGTGCGAATCCTACAACATTCCGCGAAGGTCTATGGATAGTTGTTGCAGGCTATGATCCCCGCGTCCTCATCTTCGAGGACGGGCTTGAGATTAACGCCAACGGCTATGCGACATTTGGCAGCGGATTGAGTAGGGTTAAATCTGCCATTACAACATACGGCAGCGACATTGACGTCAAGCAACTCTTCGCCTGGCAACGGCAAGGACAGCGCCCGGCCTAGCATTCGGTCTGAACAGACACAGCCCGGCAAGAATGCCGTTATTTGGAGGAGAGGGTGTCGCTGCGCAACAACATCAGTCTGCAAAATGCGGCAAGTGAAACTGCGCCGCTAAAGTTCGATGTCACGTCGGTTTCGGTCAATTAAAATAGGGTCCCGTTGTCCAATTGAAAGGTCTGGTCAATTATGCCTTCCATGAGTAAAGCTCTTTTCGCATTCTTGGCGGTGATGCTTGGTGGAGTGGTTCTATCGGGATGCTCTATGGTAGAAGTAGGCGCGGTATCTACCGAAACTCCAACAAAAACACCTATACCTTCCATAAAGTTACCCACTAGAGAACCTACCCAAATTCCTGTGCCTACTCCAACCTGGACACCGTGGCCTACTAAGACTTCCACACCGATTCCGACTAGAACGCCGACGCCTGTTGTAGTCCCAACCCGTACACCTATCCCTACTCCGATTGGTTATCACTGGTCAACCAACCCTAATCTCTACATCCCCTTCCGTCTGGAAAACTACGAGCACTTTCATCTCCACAAAACGAACAATACTGTTGGCGGCGTAGGTGGGGCGTATGGATGCAAAAGAGCATGGGAGCATAATGCAGAGATTCTAGGGCAGATTGCCTTGGGTCGCGCGATAGGCTTTTTGGAAATGGATATAGTGGGGGAGAAAACTGCTCCGTATAATTTCCCACTGGAGATATGTGAAAAGCATTTTCCGAAGGTTTATATCGGTAGTGCCTATATTCCTCCGACAGACGAAGAATGGATAAGTTACGGATTAGATCTGAAACACAGACCGAAACCCGATCCCACTCCAGACTGGTCAAAAGGAACTCGGGAGCTAATGCCAGTTTTCATTGTAGGAGACCAGGCAGAGCGTGAGCGCCTGCTCGCGGAGTACAACCAGTACCTTGACGGCCTGAGATCCCAGCTTACAGATGCGGACGCTGAGCTAAATGAACAGGAGTTGGAAGGGGATGAGGAGTAGTAGGTGCGAAAGTGACAAGCGAAGCAAGTAACTCCATTTTAGATACCACGAGGCATTGCACAAAAAGTTGCGATGTTCACATAAAGGAGCAGTTTCGTCATAGAAACTTCGCGCCGTGCCGACCACTCCAACTCGGGTCGATTCCGGTAGGGGGCAGAATCGTACGCTAAGAGGGAAGGCATCGTTTGAGTGTGCGATAGACGGTTGGTCTTGAGACGGAGAAGATCTCGGCGAGATCGCTGATGGAATACTCGCCGGTGGCGTGCATGCGGCAGAGTTCCCGCTGTTGACGGTCGGACAGTTTGGGCTGCTTGCCGCGCAATTTTCCTTTGGCGCGGGCGATGGCCATGCCCTCGCGGGTGCGCATGCGGATGAGATCGGCCTCGAACTCGGCGAAGGTTGCGAGGATGTTGAAGAACATCTTGCCCAAGGGATCGTCCGGGTCGTAGAGCGCCCGTCCGAGGGCCAGTTTCACGCCGCGTTCCTGAAGCCGATCGGCGATGGCGCGGGCATCCGGAACGGACCTGGCGAGGCGGTCGAGTTTGGGCACGACCAGAGTGTCGCCCTGGCGCACGGCGGCGAGGGCCTGGTCGAGGCCGGGGCGGGCGCGGTTCGTGCCGGTGAGTCCGTGATCGGTGTAGATGCGATCCTCGGCGACGCCGAGTTCCAGGAGGGCCTGGCGCTGGGCGGCCAGATCTGCCGGTCGGTGGAGCAGCGCGCGTATCCGATGAGGGTTGCGGTCATGGGGGAAGTGTACGAATAAGGGCCCGCATCCGCAAATGTTTCCGTACCATTCATATGAGATGCTCCTGGTGCCGGACTGCCGGTGCTCGGAGCGACGGGCTGGGCCGTACGCTGGACGTACCCCTTACGGACAGCGCCGCGCCTGCCGGTGTGAACGGATAACGGAGAGATGAAACATGCCGAGACGGAGCATCTGGAGCGCGCG
>CAZWDM010000162.1:0-3119 GCA_964632415.1 uncultured Dehalococcoidia bacterium
TCGCATGCCTCCTGCGCGAAGGCAACATGCTCGTTGAAGAAGGCGCCGGTCAGCGCGGCGAAGAGTATGACAGTCGCAATCAGGCGGATCCGGCATTTGCATAGAACGCGCGAATTGCTGACGCCTTGCTCTGCGAACATGCTGACAAACTTCTTCATTTCAATATCGCTACCCTGTCATTCTAAAAGTAGCGAGGAATCTAAAAATGTTGTGCCGAAGCCGACTCTCAACTTTAGATTCCTCGCTCTACTTGGGATAATCCTGCGCGCCCCCGCCCAATCCGTATGTACGGGAGCGCGCACAGTCTCATACTAAATCGCTACTACGGTGTATTCTGGGTCCAAGGGCTCTCGAGAGCGCGACGCGTCGTATCATCGGGGTCGGGAATGGTGAAGCCGATGACTCGGTATTCCCGCGAGACCGTTTCGTCGCTGGTAACTTGTATGCACTCTTCAGTGCCGCTGTCACGCGACCAGTCCACCTCGTGGACATCGAGGTCGCGCGCCTGCCATAAGTAAGTGTTTGGGAAGTCGGTGTCCATCTCAGGGTGTTGCAGTGCCGCGCACAATTCGGTTTCTGTCCCATCGGTCACAGGCTCGAATGATATTGTGAGCGGCCCTGTTCCGGTCTCGTCCACGTCCTTCACGCTAATCTTGACCGCCAAGCTGTCGTCGGGATTCAGGTCAGCGTTGCCGTTGGCGTCTTTCCCGTCGCTCACGCTCAGCTTGAAATTGTATGTGTTGGGAGTTTCCTCATAGTTGAGATACGCATTCGGCTTGACCGCAATCTGCGCGCTGCCGTTGACGTTGCTCACCGTGAAGTGCTTGCTGCCGGCTTCGTCTAGGCTGAATACTAAATCGTCTTCGTCTTCGTCGGGGTACAAGACCTCGATTGGGTCGCCCACGCTCTCTCCACCGTATGCGTTCTCATGTACTGACCGTGTGACCTGGAACACAGGGGGTTCGGTGGTATCGCTCGATACCGTGACAGTGCTCGTATCCGTATTAGATGGATTCGGGTCTGCCACCGGCACTTCGTGTTGTACCCCTCCTGCCTCCACCGTTTCTGTAGCGGAAACCGTCGCCTCTACCTTCAATGTCTTCCCATGGGTCCCCCCATCCACTGCCGCCGTGATGACCAGGGTCTTCGACTCGCCCGATGCAAGGCTGCCTGCGTCCCATGTCAACACGCCATCCTCATTACTATCGGTAAAGGTATCGGTCGTCGGAGTATGGGACGAGTAACTCAGTTCCTCCGGCAGGGTTACCTCAACCTTAGTGCTGGGCGCTGTGTCGGGGCCGTCATTGCCGGCTGTAATCGTAAGGGTGACGTTACTTTCGGGATTGGGGCTTTCCGGTGTAATCGCCACTGCGACATCCACGTCGGCCTCCGCGCCCACATGGAAGATGTACTCCCGAACGTCGCTGGTTACGCTAGGTTCACTACTTAGGGCAGGGTTGGGACGCCCCTGGATATGCACCTGAAACTCGAAAGTGCCGGGACTGGTGAAGAACCACACGGGGCGTTCATATTCCCCGGCTGCCACCGGCAGCAAGTTGTCGTCCGCATTGGCTGTATTCCAAAGGGGTTCAAACGGAATGGTTGCGGTGGCGTCAGCGTCATACGCGAGCACGTACCTCGTAGCCTGCTCGTCGATGTCAGTCTGGTGTACATGGTCTATCTGGTACACGACCTTGCCGCCGGTCGAGCCGTCGGCGTTAATCCAGTCCGCCCGGTCCAGCAGCGCGGCGGAGAAGCTGATGCACAGACTGTTATCCGGGGTGCTGTCCGAGGGCCCGTCTGGAGGGCACGCCGGCAGCGCCCACACCCGGCGGTCGCCGGGGCCATCGGGATTTTCCGCGTTATCCGCTTCCCACAACTTCGGGTACTTTGCAGCAGTGTAGGGCGTATTGGAATTGAGCAGATTGACCTTCGCGCTGTTCGGGATGTGAATGATAGTGGACGCGATGTTGATGTCGGACGGAGAGCGGGTATCGCTGGCCGGCGTACTCCCTCCTTCATCATCTCGACTCGCCGGAACGTGCGTCACGCTCGGCGGGCAGGGGTTGTTGGTCAGTTCTCCCTCGTCCGGGTTCCAATAGACATCGAATAGGGCGTAGTGTCCCGAATCGACCAAGCGCGCAGCTTGCTCAGGGCAGGCTTCCGGCGTGGCATGGCGCGGCGGGGTTGGGGTTGGGGTTTGGGCGTGGGCAGGCGCGCCGTTGCTCAACAGCAGCGTGACCGCCATAGCGAACACCGCGAGCACGGCAGCTGCCGCAAGTGCAGGATGTTGCATTTGTTTCAATTTCATGTTATCCATAGCGCTGTATTTGGACTCCTTTTATGTAAAGTCTCGTCCAGGTACAGGGGAGTGGCGCTTGGACATTTATGCCCAGAGCTGACCTGCGATGTCAGTTTGCGTTGCTCCCTTTCCCTTTCCTTGCCGGACAGTTGAATTTACGGAAGGTCCGGTATCTTCCGGGTTGCGCGCGGTTCGATATTCCCCACGCTGCGGCTCGATGTGTTCAAAATCTCCTTTATCCTCACCATTAACCCGCTTGGTCCGCTCCGGCCCCTTGCCGGAGCGTGGACGCTGGACCTGGCTGGCCCGGACATCACAACCTTGTCAATTGCGGCCGACGGACAGATGTCTCCTGACCCACTCAGACCGGGATGACTTTGTCCATAGATGGTCTTGCTATGCGCCTCTCAAGAGCGATGTGTTATTTTGAGCAATGCTGGGCGGGCATTGTTGAGGCTGCCCTGCCCTCGCACGATAATCGCGTCTTTCCGCTACAAAGTCTCATTATGGTGCAGTAGTCGATATGGAGTATCGATAATTCCCGGTCCATACTCTCTTGCGCCGCCATGACAGCGCAGCTTTTCAGAATTCGTCGTCCCGTATCCGCTCGAAACAGATACTTCATACCATTAATTGCGGAGGTATTGTTTCAGCCGATGCCATTAACTGTCAAGTGATTTCATAACAGATGAGTTCTATACACTCCGAGAATGATAACGAAAGAATAAAGCCTATTCAGTCACGCAGTGATAACGAACTCGTAGTGCTGTATAATCGTCACGAGGTTTTCCATGTAGCCGTCCCATACAGACTGGCG
>CAZWDM010000163.1:0-3086 GCA_964632415.1 uncultured Dehalococcoidia bacterium
CCTGAGGCGATTGAGCGTAGATCAGCTGTATGCCAAGCTCGTCCATCGCGCGACTTAACTGAGTTGGACCAGCGGCAGTCTCCGGTGAAGCCGTGTGCTTAAAGACGGCGTGCCGGTCCGCATAAAGCGCGGGAGGCATGCCGCAGCGCCGTATCAGTCCATAGAGGAGCGAAAAGTAGCTGCGGGTGTTTTCCAATTCGTAGAACAGGGCATTGACCACGGTCCCAGTCGCATCGTCAATCGCCAGCATGCGGCCCGTCTTTGCCAAGCCTTCTGTGGAAGCTGCCATCTACCTGTATCAGCATCCCCTCAATAGGCATCCGCTGCCAACGGACACAATGTTTCGGGGGCCTTCGACTACGAGGACTGTTCACGCTAGCCCTTACCAGTATGCGATGGAGTGTGCTCCCGCCGATGTCTATGCCTTCCCGTTCCCAGAGAAGCTCGCTCAGGTGCGTGTGCTTGACTCCGGCGTATCGAGTTCGTGCCAGACTCACGACGCCTGTCGAGGTCGTCTTCGGTGTAGCGTTGGCCGGTCTGCGACCTCTGTTGCCGTGAGCGAGTGCGGCTGCTTCCTCCTTACGATATGCTGCCAGTATGTGCCTGGTATGGCGTGCGCTCACTCCCATCAGTGTCGCTGCCTGCTCCGTCGTCATGTATACCGCCAGTAGGTTGATGAGTACCTGAAGTCTTGTCTGTTCTTGCTGCGTCAATGTCACATGCTCCATCATGCGGACATTTTCGCTGAGCAGTTAGTGTGGACGTAATCGCTGAGCAACGACAGGAAGCGACATCACGAAGTACTGGAACTTGCGCTTCGCCCCACCAATGATCGCCCACGCCTGGCCGAAGTCGCACTGCGCGTGACGCGGTGGGCTCTTCCTGCGGTATCCGGGCGGCGTGGGGTTGGCGAGCATCTTGTCAACGGTCTCTCTGTGCAGGCCGAACACACGGGACGCTTCCCTGACGCTCATACCTTCTACCAGGCAGGCTTTGCGAACGCGAAAAACAGGTCCACGATGTAGATCCTTGTCACTTCCCCTCGAGTCTCAAAAGACTCTACCGGAAGGTGGCAGACGGTACAGTTATGTGTCTGTCTCATAAGTCGGCGTGATTTTGGTGTGTAGAATGCCGGGAAGACTTGGGATTGGGAGGATAGCAGATGCCCCTCAGAGAGATGGGACGAGAGCAGGCCTGGCTATTGCCGCCAACACTCGACGAACTGGTCCCTCTGGACCACCCTGCACGGTTCGTGGCCGAATTCGTGGATGCGCTGAGCCGCGACGATTGGACGGAACTGGGCGTGGAGCCGGACGGAGAAGCGCTGGGAGCACCGGCCTACCATCCGCGTGCTCTGCTGAGCGTGTGGCTGTACGGCTTCATGACCAACGTGCGCTCCTGTCGCAAGCTGGAGGCGGCCTGCCGGGATCAACTTCCCTACCTGTGGCTGACCGGTTGGCAGCATCCTGATCACAACACTCTGTGACGGTTCTACCGTAGACACCGGCACAGTATGAGAGAGTTGTTCAGGCGCACGGTGCGCACGGCGGTTGCGATGGACCTGGTGGACCTGGCAGTTCAGGCAGTGGATGGAACGAAAGTGTACGCAAACGCGGCGCTGAACCAGACCTACGACGCCAGGAGACTGCAGGATCTGCTTGAGCGGGTCGAGAGTGCCATAGAGTCTCTGGAGTCGCAGAACGAAGGTGGAGAAGAAGGTGGTGCGGTGCGTCTTCCGGATAATCTGGCAGAGCAGAACGCCTTGCGGCAGCGGGTCAGACAGGCTATGAAGGAGTTGCCGAATATGGAGCGTCCCAGTCGGTACAAGCGTCCGGCGCGCATCAACCTGACCGACAAGGACGCAAGGTTGATGAAGACTCGCCAGGGAGTAGTCCCAGGCTACAATGCCCAGGCAGTAGTCTCACCACTGGCGACCGATGATGGAACGAGCGGTATGCTGGTCACCGCCGTTGATGTGGTGGACGAGTCCTACGATTCTGAGTGTCTTCCACCGATGGCGAGCCGGGCGGAAGACGCAACCGGTGTAAGAGTGCCCTTGACCCTGGCTGACGCAGGTTATTTCGCCGGCAAGCACGTGGCGGAGATCCACCGCAAGGGTCAGCAAGTGGTGATGCCCGACAAGGCCCGTCGGACGGAACATCCTTATCACAAAGACCAGTTCAGATACAATGAAGAGACAGACAGCTACAACTGCCCTCGCGGGGAGAGCATTCCATTCGTGGGCCTCGTCAAGAGCGAGACGAAGAGAGCACGCTTGTATCGCATTGCTTCAGGGGCAATCTGCCGGGGGTGCCCTGCTTTCGGAGTCTGCACCAGAAACAGAAGGCAGGGGCGCACTATCGAGATAGTGCAGTACGATATGGCCTTGCGCCGTCACAGGGACTGGATGTCTACCGATGAAGCCAAGCAGGCATATCTGCGTCGGCTGCCGCTGATCGAACCGCTCTTCGCAATACTCAAGAACCGACTCGGTGCGCAGTAATTCAGTCTACGGGGGCTGACCGAAGTAAAGGCTGAATGGAGTCTGCTCGATACCGCGTTCAATCTACGGACTCTTTGGCGTGTGTGGCGGGCCCGGCCGGATACCCGATTGAGCGCCGTCTGAGCATACAAAACAGACACACATTCGGCTCGCATATGGCGGCAAAGCCATAGTTCCCCATACACACCCCCAGGCAGCGGATCCCCAATAAAGCCGCGGTTTGCCCGCCTAACCCACCGACTTATGAGACAGACACAATAATCGACCAGTTAACCGCACCAACGCCTTTACGGCACCATCGCCAAGCTCCCCGTTGGGTCCGGAACAAGCTCCAGTTAGATGAGCGTCGTCTGGATCGAGCTGCGGCCCAGCCACCGGCTCAGGTAGTTAATCGGAATCCCACTCGTCAGAAGATGGCGGGCGTAGCTGTGCCGCAGCGTGTGATTGAAAATCCTTCGACCAGGTGCAATCGCCCCGTCTCGCTGGGCTGCGGCAGACGCCACTCTTATCCAGCGGTCCGCCGTCAAGCGCGACGCCAATTCTCCAGAGCACGAGGGTAGCGGCGAACACCTTGATGTAGCTG
>CAZWDM010000164.1:0-3065 GCA_964632415.1 uncultured Dehalococcoidia bacterium
TTTTTTGTTGCCGATTTCTAGGATAGAGGACGAAGTATGCCGTTGGAGAATATCGTTGTTCAGGGGGCGCGGGAGCATAATCTGAAGGATGTGAGCGTTACGATTCCGCGGAATAACCTGGTGGTGATGACGGGTGTTTCGGGGTCGGGGAAGAGCTCGCTGGCGTTCGATACGATCTATGCGGAGGGGCAGCGGCGGTATGTGGAGTCGCTGTCGTCGTATGCGCGGCAGTTCCTGGGGCGGATGGATAAGCCGGATGTGGACTATATCGAGGGGCTGTCGCCGGCGATTTCGATAGACCAGAAGGGCGTGTCGCATAATCCGCGCTCGACGGTGGGGACGGTTACGGAGATTTACGACTACCTGCGGCTGCTGTTTGCGCGGACGGGGCATCCGCACTGCTACAAGTGCGGGCGGCCGGTGGAGCGGCAGACGGTGCAGCAGATTGTGGATGCGGTGCTGGGGCTGCCTACCGACAGCAGGATACAGATCATGGCGCCGATGGTGCGGCGGCGGAAGGGCGAGCACAAGGAGGTGTTCGAGGACGCGCGGAAGGCGGGGTTCGTGCGGGTGCGGGTGAACGGGGAGGTGTCGGAGCTGACGGAGTCGTTCGACCTGGACAAGCAGAAGTGGCACGATATCGAGGTGGTGGTGGACCGGCTGGTGATCGGGGCGAGCGCGGAGCAGACGCGTGTGGCGGACTCGGTGGAGACGGCGCTGAAGATGGCGAGCGGGACGGTGCTGGTGGATGTGGTCGGCGGGGAGGAGCTGCTGTTCTCGGAGCAGTTCGCGTGCGTTCACTGCAATATAAGCATGGGGGAGATGGAGCCGCGCACTTTCAGCTTCAACAATCCGCACGGGGCTTGCTCGACTTGCACGGGGCTGGGGTACAAGCTGGAGGTTGACGAGGACCTGGTGATACCGAACCGGAACCTGAGCATCGCGGAGGGGGCGGTGCAGCCGTGGGCGCGGTCTGGGGCGATGAGCCCGTGGTACTACAGCCAGCTGGAGTCGCTGGCGGAGGCGTATGACTTTTCGCTGGATGTGCCGGTCAAGGATATGGCGAAGGCTGACCTGGATAAGGTGCTGCACGGGACGAAGCGGAAGCGGATTGATGTGCGGCATCACACGCGGCGGGGGAAGACGTATCGCTGGCGGACGGCGTTCGAGGGGGTGATCAACAACCTGGAGCGGCGGTACAAGGATACGGAGTCGGAGCATGTGCGGTCGGAGATCGAGCGGTACATGTCGTCGAACCCGTGCAACGCATGCAAGGGCGAACGGCTGCGTCCCGAGGCGCGGGCGGTGACGGTGTGCGGGATCAATATCATGGATGTTACGGGGAAGTCGATTGCGGAGGCGCGCGGGTGGATCGGGGCGATTGGGGGGGAGAGTTCTCAGTCGTCAGTTGTGAGTTATCAGTCCTCCCGTCCTAATTCTCACCCTGACGGGGAGGGGATCAATGGAAGTGCTGTCGCAAGTGTGGAAGGGATGAATGGGACGGCGAAGAAGGCGGCGAAGGGGAGGAAGGGCAAGGGGCGGAGGTCGCGGAACGGGCGGGTGCATGTTGAGCATCCGAGCGTGCTGTCGGAGCGGGAGAAGGCGATTGCGGGGCAGATACTGAAGGAGATCGAGGCGCGGCTGGACTTTCTGCTGAATGTGGGGCTGGACTATCTGACGCTGTCGCGGACGGCGTCGACGCTGAGCGGCGGGGAGGCGCAGCGGATACGGCTGGCAACGCAGATCGGGTCGGGGCTGATGGGGGTGCTGTATGTGTGCGACGAGCCGTCGATCGGGCTGCATCCGGCGGACGACTACCGGCTGATACAGACGCTGAAGGGGCTGCGGGACCTGGGGAACACGGTGCTGATCGTGGAGCATGACGAGGCGATCATGCGGGCTGCGGACTACATCGTGGACCTGGGGCCGGGCGCCGGCGAGCATGGCGGGCATGTGGTGGCGACGGGGCCGGTGGAGGACATCATCGCGGAGCCGCGCTCGATTACGGGGCAGTATTTGGGGGGGACGCGGCAGATACCGCTGCCGGAGGGGCGGCGCGAGGGCAATGGCGAGCGGCTGGTGATACGGGGGGCGGCGCAGAACAATCTCAAAGATATTGATGTGGAGATTCCGCTGGGGATGCTGGTGTGCGTGACGGGGGTGTCGGGGTCGGGGAAGAGCACGCTGATCAACGAGATTCTGTACAAGAAGCTGGCGCAGCAGTTCTACCGGGCGCGGGACAGGGCGGGGGCGGTGCGCGACATCGAGGGCGTGGAGAATATCGACAAGGTGGTGGATATCGACCAGTCGCCGATCGGGCGGACGCCGAGGAGCAATCCGGCGACTTACACGGACACTTTCACGCCGATACGGGAGCTGTTCGCGACGGTGCCGGAGGCGCGGATGCGGGGGTACAAGCCGGGGCGGTTCTCGTTCAATGTGAAGGGCGGGCGCTGTGAGGCCTGCACGGGGGACGGGCATATCAATATCGAGATGCAGTTCTTGCCGGATGTGACGGTGCCGTGCGAGATATGCGAGGGGAAGCGGTATAACCGGGAGGCGCTGGAGATTTACTGGCGGGACGCGAATATCGCGGATGTGCTGGCGATGACGGTCACGGAGGCGCTGGATGTGTTCGAGAACATCCCGCGGGTGCGGAGGCGGCTGCAGACGCTGCAGGATGTGGGGCTTGGGTACATACGGCTGGGGCAGCCGGCGACGCAGTTGAGCGGGGGGGAGGCGCAGCGGGTGAAGCTGGCGAAGGAGCTGTCGAAGCGGGCGACGGGGCAGACGCTGTACATCCTGGACGAGCCGACGACGGGGCTGTCGTTCGAGGACTGCGCGCATTTGCTGCGGGTGCTGCAGCGGCTGGTGGACGCGGGGAATACGGTGGTGCTGATCGAGCATCACCTGGACTTGATCAAGAGCGCGGACTGGCTGATAGACCTGGGTCCGGGGGCGGGCGACAGGGGCGGGGAGCTGATCGCGGAGGGGACGCCGGAGGATGTGGCGCGGATGGCGCACTCGCAGACGGGGCAGTACCTGGTGCCGCTGCTGGGGGTTGA
>CAZWDM010000165.1:0-3034 GCA_964632415.1 uncultured Dehalococcoidia bacterium
GAAGCAGCTCTGCGCCAATGTATGTCTTGCCCAAGCCAACGACATCGCCAATGTAGCAGCCGCCGTAGCGGTCTATCGTGCTCAGACCCCATCGAACGGCGTCAACCTGAAAGTTGGCGAGATCGACTGGGCCTGTGGGAAGCGGCAGGTCCGGGTCGTCGGACACTCCGCTGCCGTAGAGCTCGTATAGAGCCTTGAGATAAACGTGGTAGGGCGGTGTCCGCGCTATTGCCCAGGAGCGGTCTAGCTCGACTGTGAGCGCTTGAGTAATGTCCACGGAGTCCGCCCATAGAGCGTTGAACCAGTGCGAGAGTTCGTTCATCTCCGCGTCTCCCGTGACGCGCACATTCAGTTCGGTATTACCAGTGAAGCCTGCCAGCGTGAAGTTGGAAGAGCCCACAATCGCGGCTCCCGGTTCCGCGTGACTTTCGTACCAGCACAGGTATGCTTTCGCGTGTAGTAGTCCCTTTGGGTAGGCCCGTATCTCCAGGAAGCCTGCGCCAATCAGGTCCCGCAGTTTCGCGACCGAACTCTGGGAATCGTCTGTCTGCGGCAGGGTGGAGACGCCGGTAGATATACTGCCAACCGCCTCCCTTGAAGAGACGTCGCGCTGACTGCGCTGTACGGTCGAATCGACCGCCAGTCTGGCGCGGAGTGCGTCTTGTTGCTGGAGACCTAGCGCGACTGCCTCAAGGGTTTCTCTGTCGGTGCGTCCCACGAGGATTCGTACCTTGCCGAGACGAGAGAGTTCGTCGGCGACTGCGCCAAAGCCGGAAACGAAGAAGTAGCCCACAGCGATGTCGGCACGATTGGCGCTGTCGAGCATCTGCTTCAGACGCGTAAGTAGGTCAGGATCGGTTGTGGAATGGAGGATATTCATGGTGATTGACTCAAGGTTAATACGAACCCACGGTGCCTCTGACGTGCTCAAGAGACAATTGATAGAAGCTAAACTTCTCGTAGAGCGGTTGCAATAATTCATGAACGACTCTGGGCAAGTCGTCACGAATATCCTCTACTAAGAAAACCTTCTCAAGTGGTACTTCGTTCATTCGGCAAACCTTGGGATCGTGCATATGCATCATTGAGAACAGGGACATCGGCGAAAACACATCGTCGAGCGCCCGTTCACGTAGCCCAGTGAAACGGCAACGAACAGCAATTCGTTCAACATTGCCTAACACTTCCGCAAATCTGCTGGCATATAAGATCCCGGACGCGACATTGAGAATCGGCACATTCACATCGAAAACTGCGCCAGGTATGACCCCTCGCTGCGTTCCTCCTTGATGGTCTTGAAGATAACCCTTAAGTGTATAGAGTTTGCCATCAGGTGCTGCTCGCCAAAATTCGCATACGTCTGGAGATAGTCTAGTCGTTATGCCTTGAGCATTAAGGACAGGGATACCGTTCCAAGATTGCAATACGTTATGGAGGGGGTAGGGCGGACAAGCTGGAGACCAGTCACCGAACAGTTCAGGTCCCGTAGGAAGACGGGCGTGAACATTTGCAAGTTTCTCTCTGAGCTCACTCAGGCTACTGATCGGGTTGGCACCAACCAATTCAAAGGCCATCTCAAAATGGCCGTGCGGAAAGCGAAATGGGGAGTCCGGGCTCTCGTCCGCTGTTGCTTCCTCCCAGCCATCAAACGAAACACTGCAAAAGTCTCGTAAAGAGTTAGACGCCTGCTGTGCTGGGATTGTGTTGATCGGAGGTATTCCAATCGGAGGTGGACCTTCATTAGCTCCTAGTAGAGTCTGAAGCAACTCCTCATAACCTTCCTCCGAATTCGGGAAGTCGGACAGATTAACATACCTTTTGCCCCTCATCCAAGTGGGTGCAGACTCAAGCCAGCTTCCACTCCTCAAAACAGGAATGAATTTCCTGTCGTTATCCCGATAGAGGACTTCTGACGTCATAATGTCGCCTTCATAACCGACGCCACCGCGCCGACCGTCGCATCTATCTTTGTAGTTTGGAGTGCAGATGACAATTACGAAGTCGTTTTCAGTTATTGCGTTCTCCATGAATTCTGGAATCTGATCGCCGGGAACTACTTCCCATCGATCCAGAATCGCGGCGACACCATCTGCGCGCAGCCTTGTGGCAAGGTCGCGTACCCAACACTTATGAGGATCATCATCCCACGAGTAAGAGATGAATGCAGTTGTTATTTCCGAATTTTGGTTCATGTCAGTAGCTCATCCCGACTCAGAATACTTGATTGGCCTTGGACAGAGGCCGAATCTCAGATACCAGTGCATTCTAACGACGCACTCCGCTCACGTTGCGTATCCACATTCCCGCTCCCTGATGATGACTAGATCGTGGGAATGTTCATGGAGCATCATCACGAGTGCAGTTGCCGACCTAAGAAAAGTCTAAATTGATTTCTCGCCTCTGAATGTCTCCGTCTCGATGGGAATAATAGGCTTGGTAGAACTTGAAATCTGCTCTCCCGCTTACTCTACATTTCCTTTTGATGACTTCGATAATTCTCATTTTATGCTCGTCCGAAGTTCTGATTCCGAAGATGATGCCCTTCAACGAATTGAAATCATAAATCAGCTTACGTCGGCGTTCTTCAAGTACATCGTCAAGCAGTCCATATAGGATCAGACGGCTTTCCTGTTCATATTCCCAGTCCCGAGTTTTCACTGTGATGTCGCGCATGAAACTATCCCAGTAGTTTCTGCGCCAATGTTCCTCATCGACCCCGCCATTTGCCACATGAGAGGCACTTTCAGAAACATCGCCCTCTTCGTCGGTATACCACAACTGCATTAGCGCGGAGACCGGCACGCGCCCTATCGATTGAAAGAAATCGACCTCACCAACTCGGTCTGCATAACTGACGTTGTAGAAATGCATTGGAGAGTAGTCCCAGTGTTCCTGCATCTCTACCTCAGCCCCTTGACGATTTGAGCTCCAGCTCACGACTTGCTTTAGAGGCAAGTTATCGGATTTGTCGGCCTCAAAGAGGTAACCTCAGAAAGTGTGTAAATGGATCAGACGGTGTAACCTTCTCTGAACA
>CAZWDM010000166.1:0-1154 GCA_964632415.1 uncultured Dehalococcoidia bacterium
CGTTACGGTCCCTCGTCCCAGATTTGGGCGGGGGAGCGGGCGGGGAAGGGCTGGTAGGGGTAGGCGGCGAGGCGCTCTTCGTCGAGGTCGATGCCAAGGCCGGGGGTGTCGGGAATCTGGATGTAGCCGTCCTGGACTTCGAAGGGGGTCTTGGCGATGTCGCGTCCCAGCTCTTCTAGGTTGACGAAGTACTCGGTGATGAGGAAGTTGGGGATTGCGGCGGAGACCTGAATGGTTGCCGCCAGTCCAACGGTGGTGCTGTTGAAGTTGTGGGGGGAGATGACGACGAAGTACGGCTCTGCCATCGCGGCGATCTCCTTGAGTTCGAGGATGCCGCCGACGTTGCAGACATCAGGGTTGAGGATGTCTGCCGCCTGTTTCTCGAAGACCTCGCGGAACTCGAACTTGGTGTAGAGCTCCTCGCCGGTTACGACGGGGATGTTGATCTTCTGGCGCACGGATGCGAGCGCGGGGATGTTCTCGGCAAGCACCGGCTCCTCGTACCAGAAGGGGCGGTATCGCTCGATCTCGTGGGCGATGCGGACGGCGTGCATGGGCGCGAGACGGCGGTGCATTTCTACGAGGATGTCCACGTCGGGACCGACTGCCTCACGGACGGCGCGCACGTTCTCGACGGCGGCGTCCTCCACATCCTTGCTGACGTAGGTGCGCCAGCGTCCGGGGATGGGGTCGAACTTGAGGGCGGTGAAGCCTGCCTCGATGACCTCTGATGCGCGCTCGGCAAGGGATTCGGGCGTGGGGTTGCCGCCGGACCAGCCGTTGGCATAGACGCGAATCTTGTCGCGGCACGCGCCGCCGATGAGCTTGTGCACGGGCGCGCCGTAAGCCTTGCCGGCGATGTCCCACATGGCGTGCTCCAGGCCGCTGATGGCGCAGTAGTAGTCCATCGCGCCGCGCCTGCCGGCGAAGTCGTCGAATGCCATCTGCATGAAGTGCTTGATGTTGGTGGGGTCGCGTCCGATGAGGTAGCGCTTGAGCTGATCGACGTGCGCGGTAATCTGCACGTCGCGGTCGGACTGCGTGTAGCACTCGCCCCAGCCGTAGATGCCCTCGTCGGTCTCGATCTTCACGAAGCAGAGGTTCTTGGCGCGGCCGGGGTGGACCAGGAATGTTTTGATGTCGGTGATTTGCAT
>CAZWDM010000166.1:1254-3030 GCA_964632415.1 uncultured Dehalococcoidia bacterium
ACATAGCCGGATTCGTCGCTGGCGAGGTATAGGACTGCGTAGGCGATTTCGATTGGCTCGGCGAACCTGCCGAGCGGGATGCGGGAGTGCGTGACTTCACGGTATGCGGGGTCTCCGCGGCGGCTCTCGGTCATGGCTGTAACGACGGGACCGGGATGTATGGAGTTGGCGCGGATGTTGTCGGGCGCGTACTGGATTGCGGTGGACTTGGTCAGTATGCGAACAGCGCCCTTGGATGCGTGATATTCCGCGCTGGAGTTGTCGGTGGCGACGATGCCGAGCTGGGAGGATATGTTGATGATGGAGCCGCTGCCAGCCTTTCGCATTTCGGGAATGGCTGCCTTCGTTCCAAGGAAGACGCCCTTTCCGTTGATGTCCATGACGCGCTCCCAGTCCTCGACGGGCGTGTCTTCGATCGGGCTTCCGGAGCCTCCGATGCCGGCGTTGTTGACGAGAATGTGCAGCGCGCCGAAGCGGGACACGGTCTGTGCGATTGCGCCCTGCCAGTTGGCTTCGCTGGTTACATCGAGGTGAATGAAGAGGCAGTCGCCGCCGCTCTCGTTGATTTCGGCTTCCACGCCGCGTCCTTCTTCGTCGAGGACGTCTCCGATTGCGACCTTCGCGCCCTCGCGAGCGAACAGGCGGGCTTCCTCTGCGCCCATGCCTCTCGCGCCGCCACTTATGAATGCTACTTTGCCGTCGAGTCTGCCCATTTCGGTGCCTCCTAGGGTGGGTTTCAGGGGTGAGGTATCAGGTTTCAGGACTTGGGGTTGGTTGGTGCGTGGGTAGTGTATCATGGGCGCAACGCACTGCATCTTGAACGCTGGTAGAGGTGTAATGGTGGCTACGGATACGACGGAACTGGTGACGGCGAGAGAGTTCATAAAGATGCCGGATGACAACTGTCGGATGGAGCTCATCGCAGGCAAGGTAACGACACGCCGATATGCATGGTGGAATGAGGGTTTGGCGGGGAACGCGGTGCTTATGAGCATGGCGACCTATCTGGAGCAAAGTGGTCTGGGCGGCATGGCACTTGCGGCGCGAGTTGGCTATCACATTAAATCCGACCCCGACCATGTCCGCGTGCCCAACGTAGCCTACATCAGGCAAGAGCGCCTGGATGTGGAAGAACCGGATTTCTTCTTTCCGGGAGCGCCGGACATCGCTATCGAGAATGTCACTACCTGCGACACCTACTGTTATATGGACGACAAGGTCAGGGCGTGGTTTGAAGCGGGCGCGGGAATGGTCATCGTGATAAATGCGCACAGCAAGAGTCTGATGGTGCATCACTCACTCAGGCAGTCCGCAAGGCTGTCGAAAGGCGATACTCTGGATGGCGGGGATGTCTTGCCGGGGTGGAGCCTGGCTGTTGCGGATATATTCTCGTAATTGATATGTCCTCATTCCAATCCTCTCCCAGGGGGGAGAGGGGGCTGAATGGTGGGGATTGACTGGGTAATATGCCGTTTGTAGCATGCGCTTGAAGCGATGGCGCAGGCAATTTCGGAGGTAATGCTATGAGCAAGGAAGTCGGGGACATGTAGGACGAAGGCAGGCAGGACATCGAGCTTATGGCGCACCTGATGCGGCGCGCGGGCTTTGGCGAGACGCAGACGGAGATCGAGGAGCGTGTGAAAAGGGGGTACGAGGCGACTGTCGAAGATCTGCTCGACACGGGTGACGCCCAGTGGCTCGGCGAGTTCTTAGTGAGGCGCTACGATCACGAGGCGTCGGGGATGATCAACTACCCCGGGTCGGCGCGGCGATGGC
>CAZWDM010000167.1:0-2961 GCA_964632415.1 uncultured Dehalococcoidia bacterium
CCCAAGATCTGCTGCGGCTGCTCGACGAAAACCCCGAGTTCCGCGAAGCTGCCAGACGCGCGATCTTAACCCGGGAGCTGATCGCGCTCCCAGCGGTGTTCGGCGCTTTCGCCTCCGAAATGCGCGACTTCCAGTCTGAAACGAAAGACTTTCAGTCCGAGATGCGTGAGTTCCAGTCAGAAATGCGCGACTTTCAGTCTGAAGTTCGGACCGAGCTGAAGTCTCACACAAATGACATCGGCGAACTCAAAGACCTGGCGCGCACCCACTCAAACGACATTGGCGTCCTCAAAGGCGTCGCCTTAGAAACGAGACTCGCGGACAAAGGGCTGGCACAGATTGCAAGCACATTCTCGATGAGAAGGATGCGGATCGTCAGGCTGGCCGAGCACAATCGTGCGTCAGAGAGATTTAATGAAGCGATCTGGGCAGCGTTAGATGATGGACTAATCGACAATAGCGAGTATAAGCGCCTGCTGGACACAGACCTCATCGTGCAGGGAACTGTGGGTGATCGGAATGTCGCATACTGCGCCACCGAAGCCTCATACACGCCGGAAGCCGATGACGTAGATAAAGTTTCGCAGAGCGCGAACATTCTACGGAAAGTCTTCGCAGACGCCGAGGTATATGCTGCGCTCTACTGCGTGGCGATGACACCTGACACCGAGGCTGAGAGCAGGGAGAAGGGCGTCACGCTCCTACTTGGACAACTGCCCTAGCTGAAGGACACTCGTCATAGTATTTGCGCCCCTTTAGTCATCTCTCCGTTGTCGCCTCATGCCTATGTCCTTGCAGGAAATTCGATTACTCAAAGAGTTGACGCTCCTCGGACCCACAGCCATCACCCCTCAAAGCTGACAACTGCAATCGCTCCAAATTAGTCCCTACCCCCTCGACGGGTGAAGAGCCTGCCCCTGCGAAGGCAGGGGTTAGTATGGGCGTGAAACGAAAAAAGCCCAACCCTGACCCACTTAGGGCTGGGCATAATTGCCGCTCATCTTGTCCCTGCCCCCTTTGGGGGAAGGTTAGGAAGGGGGAAATGAAGAATTATGCCCAGCCTTATGACCCACTGGCTGGCGATTGCCGTAAAGTGCAATATAGTCTAATATAGACCAACTACCATTCCAAAGGAACATCCGCCGTGCAGAACCCCAAGTCCCAGCGTACATGGACCGTCGCCGAGGCAAAGGCCCGCCTCTCCGAGATCCTCCGTCTGTCCGAAACTGAAGGCCCACAGCGCATCGGTGCCAGGAAGTCCTTCATCGTCGTTCCCGCCGATGTCTGGTCCGATAAGGAGAAGGAGCGCCAGCCGCTGGGCAAATGGCTTGTCGAAAACATGCCACGCGGCACAAACCTGGAAGTCCCTGCGGACGGCGATTCGGACCGCGAGATTCCGTTCATTGACTACTCAGTCGAATGACCCGCTTTCTCCTGGACACCAACGTCGTTTCAGAACTCACGAAAGAGCGTCCCTCTCCACAGGCCGTATCCTTTCTGCAATCGCAGCGCGATTTGTGGCTCCCAACGATAGGGCTTTACGAGTTGGAGTATGGCCTGCTTCTGATACCTGCTGGCCGGCGGCGCAATGCTCTTAGAGCCGCAGTCTCCGCACTCATTGACGGCTATTCGGACCGCATCCTCCCCCTGGACAGCTCAGCGGCAGCGTGGGCAGCCCGATTTCGTGCACAAGCGCGACGCTCTGGTAACAGTTTGAAGGTCGCTGATGCACTCATCGCTGGCACAGGGAGAGCGAATAATCTGACAATCGCCACTCGCAACACAGAAGATTTCGACTATTTGGATGTCGAAATCGTAAACCCGTGGGATTATTCGGACTGACTCTCGCCCATCACCCACCCGAATCGCCCCTCATATACGCCACCGTCTTCTCCAGCCCCTCCGCCAGCCCGACCTTCGCCTCCCAGCCCAGCACCCGCTTCGCCTTCGAAGGATCAAGCGTAAAGTGCCGCACATCCCCGGGTCGAGGCTCCTCAAAATTCGGCTCTCCGTCATATCCGGTCAGCCCCTTCAGCCGCCGAAATATCTCGTTCACCGAGGTCCCGTCGCCCGTCCCGACATTCACCACCAGAGTCTCGCCGTGCCCCATCGCCATGTTGTGCGCCGCCACGCAGTCGTCCACATATATGTAGTCCTTTGTCTGCTCCCCATCCCCAAAGATCCTGACAGGTTCGCCGTCCAGCATCCGCCTCGTGAAGATCGAGATCACCCCCGACTCCCCGTGCGGACTCTGCCTCGGCCCGTAGATATTGGCAAACCGCAGCACCTTCAGCCGTATAGACTCCGGCAGCAGCATGCGAAAGTACCGTTCTGACGTCCACTTGCTCAGCGCATACCCGCTCACCGGGCGGATCGGGTGCTCCTCGTCGCACGGCAGGTAGTCAGGCTCCCCGTACAGCGCACCCCCCGTGTTGATGTACAGCACCTGCTCACACCCCGTCTCCACCGCCGCCCGCCACACATTCAGCCCGCCCAGAATATTAACCCGCGCATCCAGCGCCGGGTCGCTCATCGAGACAGGAACCGACGCCTGCGCCGCAACATGCGAGATCACGCTCGGATTGAACGACCTCGCCACACCCACGAACGCCTCGTCCGCAACATCAACATCAACGAACTTCGCGCCCGAAGAGAGATTCGCCGCCGCCCCCGTGGCGAGATTGTCCGCCACCAGCACCTCGTGCCCCTCCGCCACCAGCCCATCCACCACATGCGACCCAAAGAATCCCGCGCCCCCCGTCACCAGTACCTTCGCCAATTGTCCCTCCCAAGAATTGCACCGCCACTTATACCGCAAAGGTTCCCCTAAATCGGAGCCACAGTGTACAGCGTTTCACTCAGATCGCAAAGCGTGCCTTACCCTCACGAAACACGCAAAAGTCCCTTCTCACCGGGGAGAGGCCCAGGGAGGGGTCTTGAACCCCTTCCCCCTCGATGGGG
>CAZWDM010000168.1:0-2953 GCA_964632415.1 uncultured Dehalococcoidia bacterium
ACTCATCGGATGCCATTTCGAGGTAGAAGTCGGCTTCGGCAAGGTCGAGCTCGGGGACTTCGCGGACTTCGGAGCACTCCTCGCCCTCGAAGACGACGATGTACGAGCTGCCGGCTACCTTGATGCCCATGGTGGCGTCGCACATGCCTCCGCCGGCTTCCTGATAGGATTCGTCGCCGTTGAAGACTTCGCGGACCTGCTCGAACCACTCTACGGATGGGAATTGCGGCACCGTCTAAGCCTCCATGAACTGCGCGATTGAGGGCGGGAAGCCTGCCTCGCGGGGTACGCCGATGTGCTCCATGTTGGCGAGGTACTGGCGGGCGAAGTCGCCCATCATGCGCTCGTACTGCTGCATGCCGCTGCGCGCTCCCTCGATACCGCCGCCGAAGATGATCGCGAGGGCTTCCTTGAGGACCGGGTCGTTGAGTTCGCGCTCGAAGACGCGCTCGGCGATGCCCATCAGCCGACCAAAGACGATTGCCTTGTCGGGGTTGTGGGATGTGGCGTATCGCAGGTGGGCGAGGCCGTAGGCGAGGTGGCGCGCCTTGTCCTGCATGCAGCGGGCGAACAGCACCTTCTCCGCAGGATTGTGGGCGAAGAGTTCGCCGTAGCGGTATAGCGTGAAGGTGAAGGTGCCGCGCAGCATGTGGAGCATAACCACGGTTTCGGGCCAGCCGCCGGTGCTTTCCAGGAGCATGCGGTTGACTTCGCCCTTGCTTTCCAGGCCGATGCCTCCGCCGTTGGCGAGTGAGCGCTTGCGAAATGCCTCAAAGTGACGGGCGTTGTCGAACATCTGGGTGGCGAGGAAGAGCTTGACTTCGTGGAAGCCGTAGGAGAGCTTCTGCTGCCAGCCACCGATGACCTCGATCTCGATGCTGGCGTTCTGAGAGAGTTCGGTGCAGAGCTGGCACATTGCGGCTTCGACATCGTCGGGGAGCGGCTGAATGGTGTCCCAGGGAATGTCGGTCGCGGGCGCCCAACGTCGCTGGATTGCCTCTTCGTAGAGGTCGGCGGCGTTGTCTGCCCATAGTTCGCGCTTTTCGCGGACCTCGAAGCCAAGCGGGGCAACGCCGGGGACGGGGAATGCGCCGCGGGGCTTGCGGGTCTGGTCATCCCAGAAGTCGGGGACGTCGCCATAGACGCCGATGTTGAGGGCGTCGATGGTGAGGCCGTTACTGGTAGGCCGGGCGCGGGTGCCCCACTGGAGGGTGTTTTTCATCCATTCCAGTTTCGGTGGGGCGATTTCGACTTCCTCGGCGTCGTCGCTGCCTGCCTCGCGTTCGGTTACGCGTGCGGCAGATGCCTGAAGTTGCTCCTGCTGTTCTTGTTCTTGCTCTTCGGCCTGCTTGGTGTCTGCCATTCAGATAATCCTAGCGAGATACATACAAAGGATGGGGAGGGTCTATGCCTTCATCCCCATCCTGACTCTCCACTGTTTAGGAGAGACTCCTGGATTCCCGCTTTCGCGGGAATGACGAATTGCGAAGTGGGGAAGAATGGGATCTTTCCCCTCACCCTAACCCTCCCCCAGAGGGGGAGGGGACGATATGAGCTAGGTCCACATGATTTCCATGAGGCGGGGGTCGGCGCGGCCGTTGTCGAAGCGCTCGCCGAAGCCGGCGGAGCGGATGCGCTGGACGTACTCGCGGACCTGCCTGCGGCGGATTGCCATGAGCTTGCGTGCGCCCTCGTCGTACTTTTTGATGCCGCCGCCCAGAAGGATCGCCATCGCCTCGCTGCTGGGGGTGTCAATGGCTGCCGGGTTCTGGTTGCCGGCGAGAAGGCCGCGCTCGCCCTCGTCGAGGTAGCAGTGGATTTCCTCGCGGCGATCCGGCTCGGATTCGGAGAGGTAGCGCATGTGCATCACGCCGAAGGCTACGTGACGGGACTCGTCCTGAGCTGCCAGTCGGTAGATGCGCTTTTCGGCTTCGTTGTATGACATCAGCTCGCCCATACGGAAGAGCGTCAGGACGGCACCCTCGCCGGAGATATGGAGGCGAGAGGACATTTCGGTGAACTCGCGGGAAAGGTCGATGCTGCCTACGACACCGCTGGTGGTGATGTCGGGGCGCTGCATGAGGCCGCCGCCGTTGGCGAGGGCTCGCTTGCGGAAAACATCGAGGTGCCGCGACTCGTCCATAATCTGGGAAAGTAGGAACATGCGAGGCTCGAAGTAGTCGGGGCTGGTGGTCGCGACCCAGCGCGCGGGGATGTCAGCCGCGACGAACTCGACCTCGGTGAGGAAGGTGTCGAGCTGGCACTGGGCGCGCTCGATGTCGTCGGGCAGCGGCTTGATGGTGTCCCACGGTATGTCGGTTGCCGAACTCCACTGGCGCTGCAGGGATTCTTCGTAGAGTGCTGCGGCGTTGTCAAGCCAGATTTCGGACTTGGTGCGAACGCCGTAGTTTCCGATGCGGTAGGAGTCGGGACGCTTTGCGGCGCCACGTGGCCTGCCGGTCATGTTGTCGGTGTGGTCGGGCGCGTCGCCGTAGGAGCCGACTTCGACGCTGGAGAGGGTCATGCCTCGCTTCGCGTCGGGTTCCGCCTTGATGCCCCACTCGCCCCGCGTGTCGAGCCACGAAAGGTCGAGTTCGTAGTCGTCGGCGTACTCCTTGATGCCTTGCAGCGATTCGTTCTGGAGTGTGGTCATGTGCGGCCTCCTGCTCGGCTCTCTCCCATCCGTTTTTGACGAGGATAAGCGGACAGGCAAGTGCTGTCGCTTGTTCGCTCAATATAATACAGGCGGTGGGATAGCGCAAGGGAGGGAGTGGTCAGGGGTCAGGGGTTAGCCGTCAGCGGTCAGCCGTCAGGGGTTAGCCGTCAGGGGTCAGGGGTCAGCCGTCGGGATGGGGGCGTATGCCTTTTGTCACAGAGGGGTAATGCGTTTTCGGTTGTGGGAGTATCCGTATTCATTGTCAAGCCGGATCGGCCTGATAAGATGGGCAATCGC
>CAZWDM010000169.1:0-2950 GCA_964632415.1 uncultured Dehalococcoidia bacterium
GACTTCAGGTACGAGCACGTAATAGACTGGCACAAGATGCCGGAGGGCGCGAGGCTTATTGAGACGCCAGGCGTGGCGGTGGATTCGCAAGACGATGTTTATGCATTCAGCCGGAATCCGGACTACCCGGTAATGGTATTCGGGCAGGACGGCTCCTTCGTCCGAGGATTCGGAAAGGGCATATTCGGCAACCGCACGCACGGCATATACGTCGGTCCCGAGGACACCATCTACTGTGTGGACGATGGCATACACACTATCACCAAATTCACTCGCGAAGGTGAACTGCTAATGACCATCGGGACTTCGGGCGTGTCCTCCGAAATATGGAAGGGAGAGCCGTTCAACAGGCCCACTCACGCCGCGGTGTCCAGGAAGACCGGCCACATATACATTTCCGACGGCTACGGCAACTTCAACGTCCACAAGTACACGGGCGACGGCGAGTATGTGAAAAGCTGGGGCGGCCCCGGCATCGATCCGGGCGAATTCCTGCGCCCACACAATATCGCGGTGGACAACGACGACCGCGTGCTGGTCGCGGACCGCGAGGCGCACCGGATACAGGTCTTCGACGGAGACGGAAACGTGCTGGATGTCTGGAATAATATACATATGCCTAACGGCATGACCATCGGGCCGGACGACAACATATACGTGGGTGAACTACCGGGCGCGACGCAGGCCGACCCTACGCCGCCTCGACATGGACACCGCGTGAGTATCTACGACAACAGCGGCAGACGACTCGCACTGCTCGGCGCGGACGACGAGGGCGAGGAGTCCGGCGCGTTCATAGCTCCGCACGGAATGGGAGTTGACAGCCACGGCAACATATATGTCGGCGAGGTCTCCTACACCATCCGCGGCAGCCGAATGGACCCGCCGAAGGAACTCCGCAGCTTCACGAAGCTCGCGAAGGTCAGCTAGATATATGCGTGCCGGCCGCCAAAATGCGGTGGTTCTGGTGGCAGGCAGGGCTGTCGGGGATGGGCGTAGATACTAAGTGCGGGATGTCCGTGTGCTAGGACGACAGCAGAAAGATGATGGCGAGGGCGGCAAGGGATGCTAGGGACGTGATTATCTCGGCGCGTCGGTATATTGGGTGGGTGGCGAATGTGGGTGCGGGACCCGGTTGTATGCCGACGCGGTGCAGCAAGGTTGCGAATGCGCTCACTAATATACCGAAAACGAGCGCAGCCCAGACTATGAACCAGGAGAGGCGAAGAGCATCGCCGTCGCGCGATATTGGCATCAGCAGCATCCACGCCATAAACGCGAAAATTAGTACTGGCGAGTAAATGGCTATCGCCAGGAGGGCGCTTTTCAAGTCGTACTTGACTCTCAACCTGAATGTCAGACCGTGAAATGTGATGTAAGAGAGCGAAAACCCTAGAGAAGTCCACAGAATTGTTCTGACTAAATCGTCGCCGAACTCGGAAAGTGGACGGAATAGGGAAGCGGCGTACAGAGCGGCGGCAACCGTCAATCCTGCCATCGGCGCGATTAGCAGAGAGACGGTGATTTGCTTGCGAGTCGTAGCGGTTTTGGGCGAGTAGGCTCGCAGGGCGAGGACACCAATGTAGTGGCGTATGCGGGAGTTCGCGACAGGGGTGGGCCAGGCTCGGAGGAAAGGGAGCTTGTCGCCAAAGGCTTTGTCGAGGAAGGGGATGGCGATTAACAGGGTGATGACGGTTACTGCCGTGATCAGAATCCAACTGCCCCTACCAATAATCAGCGAGAGCATGCTGAAGGCTAGGTAGGCGACGAGAATGGCGCCGAATATGAAGGTTGCGCGTGATAAGGCGCGGGAAACGGGACGGTTCATGGGGGTGATCCCTGCTCAGTAGGAAATCGCTTCTTGAATTTCTATGGTCAGTTCGATGGGAAAGAAGTAGGATTCTGGATAGATGTACTATTTGCCAGATTCGTTTATGACGCGGAACAGGCTGTACGTGGTGGCATTAGTATCGGGCAAAGTTAGATAGATTTTACAAACATAAAGTGCTGCGGGGTAGTCTTCGCTATTGATGCGAACTACGTATGCTAATGCTTCGTTGGTCTTGTCAATGGTTTCGGCACTATGGCCCATGAACTAGCTGAAATCAAGCTCATTGACGAGGTCCTGGAATTTCAGTATCCAGCGCCTTACCTCACGCGGGTTTAGATCGCAGATTTTCTTGACCACAACTTCTAACTCGGTGGCCTGCTTTCGTGTTGATACCGTACTGAACCAGACTAGTTTTGGGGCTTTTCCTGCGGTAGTCTTGGTTGTTCCATCTCGGTGTTCCATCAGCCTTTCGCGAATCTCTCTGGTTTGTCCGGCATAAAATGTGCCGTCGTTCAGTTTAAGGATATAGACATAGAACTCGCTTGCGTCCGCGTCGCCAGCGCTCCAAGCATCAGAATGTTCTTCTCTGTACTTATTGAAACGAGCGCGTGTCTTCCCGCCGTTCTCACTCTTGGTAATACCCTTGAAAGCGCCTTTGGACGATTCCCTAACCGCACCTTTGGTCGAATCCTTACAGATAATGCAGGTTGGATACTTAACATCCTTTGCTCGTGCACATCCCGGACACTCATTTATCTTTCCTGCCTTAAGTTCACGATAGTGCGCCGCGCAGTAGTCATACCTGACCTTTTCGTCGCAGTTCCAGAACTTGCACGTCTTACCTGTCGTTCTTCTTTGTCTGGCAGTTGTCATCGCAACTCTCCCTTCAGGTCCACCACATTTCAATATCTTGCCTTGACCGACCGAACATATGGAGAGGGATATCTTTCGCTCAGCCTGCAAATTTTGGCAGCAAACAATGTGATATTGTAACAGTCTGTGGGTGCCTCGATTTCTGATTCTTCACTCCGATGCGCTGCGTTCAAAATGGCAGCGAGATGGTGTCACTGCGGTGTTCACTCTGGTGACTATCAAAGAAGCCTGCTGATTGACGGCATT
>CAZWDM010000170.1:0-2945 GCA_964632415.1 uncultured Dehalococcoidia bacterium
GTGGCCTGAACAGGGGGCAGATCTTCACCAACTACATGCGCAAGCACGGCAAGCCTATCAGCCAGGCGACGACCGGCGAGCTTGCGCTGCTGGTGCAGCAGGCCCGCGAGATCGAGCGCGAGCAGGGCTAGACAGTCAGGGGCGGCGTGACACCACGTCGCCCCTTTTCGATACTTATGACCGCGACGAGGGTAAGGTCGCGGGAGAGATGCAGGAGAACCGACATGGGACTGGACATAGGAGTCGTACACGAAATAAGGTGGACACCCCAGCCTGGCTGGGAGTTCTGGAACTACCTGTCGCCGCATGCGCTTGACGAAATGGGAGGGAATGACAGCCTGACCCTTGACGGTGTCAGGGAGGCGTTCAAGACGTTCAAGGACAAGACGCCCTCGATGGGCGAAATCGATCAGGCCCGGGAGTTCGTCCAGTGGTGCGAAAACTACTGGGAGGAGCGCGGATACGGCGGCGAGGACGGCATCAGCATAATCACAAGCAGCTAGAAAGCTCTGTACGAAGTGTCATGCCTGTCCCATTTGCCTGCTCGCAATTTTCTCCATAAAAAATATCGGATACAATCTGAAGGCAGCTGGCTCGGCAAGGCCGGGATGAACGGACGCACAATGAGAACAACATTAAGACTGGATGATGACGTGGCCGATTTTGTAAAAGAGCAAAGTCGTGCTCAGAACAAATCATTCGAGCAGGTAGTGAACGAAACCCTGAGGTTGAGCATGGCACAATCCGCTAAGCCCGTTGACACTCGCGAGTTTCTCGTAAAGCCGTGCAACAGTGGATTGGCGGAAGGCATAGACACCGTTCGGTTGAACCAGGTACTCGACGACCTTGATGTTGAAGAGTTTCTGGCCGAGGATGGGGAATGATAATTCCCGACACCAACTCGCGGGTCTATGCTTACAATAGCGAAATCCCTCAACACTCGGACGCTCACCGATGGTGGGAAGAAATCAATGACGGAACCCGAAGCACTGGGCTGGACACGAAGAGAGATGCTCTCGGCAGCAAGATAGACCGCCTGACGTATTTCCTGCTAGGAGTCGGGGGCGCTGTGATCGTTAGCATCCTGTTGCAGTGGGTTCACTGACAGAACTGAAACAAACAAAAAGAGCCCCGGTCGGCAATTCGCCGATCGGGGCTTTTTCTTTGTCTGAAACAATTTCAGCCCAAGGAGAATGAAATGAACAATACGACTGAGATAACCGTCCCGATCAATTGCCTGACGGTCTCGGACTTGAACGTAAGGCGGACTCCGGCAGACTCCGCTTCCGACGCTGAGCTTAAGGCCTCGCTCGCCGCTCATGGCCTGCTGCAGAACCTCGTCGTCCACAGGAACGAGAGCATCGAGGGCCACTACGACGTCGACGCCGGCAGGCGCCGCGTCACGCAGCTGAAGGAACTGGCAGCCGAGGGCGTAATTGGCGAGGATTTCCCCGTGCCCTGCATCCTGATCGAGGATGCGTCGATGGCCGTCGAGGTATCCCTAGTCGAAAACACGATGCGAGCCGAAATGCACCCTGCCGACCAGGTGGAGGCGTTCGCGCGACTCGTGAGCGAGGGCAGCACCGTCACGGAGATCGCTATGAAATTCGGCATGGCCGAGAGGGCCGTCGAGCAGAGGCTGCGGCTGGGCAACGTCGCTCCGGCGCTGCTGGACGCCTATCGCGTGGGAAAGCTCAACCTCGATACGCTGAAGGTCTTCGCTATCACGCCCGACCAGGATCTGCAGCTGCGGGTATGGGAGAGCATCCGCGAGGCCGGTGGCTACTTCAACTCCTACAGCGTCCGCAGGATGCTGCTGGAGGACAGGGTTCAGGGCGACTCGCGGCTGGCCCGCTTTGTCGGCATCGAGACTTACGAGGAGGCGGGTGGCCGTCTCATCAGGGACCTCTTTGGCGACGAGGACGAGGGCGGGCTGTGGCTTGAGGACTACACGCTTCTCTACGAGCTGGCCGAGCGCAAGCTGGCGGCTGCGGCGGAGAAGATCAGTGACTCATGGCGCTGGGTCGAGCACGCGATTGAGTTCGGCTATGAGGACGAGGGGAAATTCAGGAAGGTATTCCCCACACGGGGCGAGCTCACCGAAGATGAGCAGTCTGAGCTTGAAGGGTTAATGGACGCCCGGGACCTGATGCTGCAGGAAGGCCTGGACGACGATGCGCGCGCCGAGTACGACGCGATCAACGAGAAGCTGCATAAGCTGCGGCGACTGGTGGAGGACCGGACGGTTTACTCCAAGGAACAGCGCAAGCTGGCGGGCTGCATGGTCACGATTGACTATAACGGCAAGCTGAAGCTGGTCGAGGGTCTCGTCAGGCCAGGCGACATCCCGAAGGGCGAGGGCGGTCGAGACAGCGGTGGCTACAAGGACGCCGAGACAATCGTGCGGGAGAAGGCCGGTTACAGCAAGAAGCTCATGGACACGATGCGCGACGAGCGCACCAGGATCGTGCGCTCCCGTCTCTCAAGCGCGTTCACGGAGGCGTTCGATCTTCTGCTGTTCCAGATGGCCCGGGAGGTGTTTGCTGTAGAGAGATATTTCACTCACGCGCTCGATGTCGAGCTGTTCCGTTATGGCAGCCGGCACGACGCTACCGATTCAACAGACATTGAGGCACTGCCGACCGACTGGGCAAAAGAAGCGGATGATGGCGTTGCATTTGAGCGGATGCGCTCGCTCAGCGAGCGGGAGAAGCAGGCGCTATTCGCCGCCTGTGTCGCTACCACCTACAAGGGGCAGCTGACCATCGACACGAGCGCGAGCCCTGAGATCGAAGCGGTCGTCGAGGAACTCGGCATCGACTTCGCGAGGGTCTTCAGACCTACGGTGGACAACTTCTGGGGACGGCTTACGAAGGGCCGTATGCTGGCCATCGCGGAGGAGACGCTGGGCGCGGAGTGGGCTGACGCTCACTCGGGAGACAAGA
>CAZWDM010000171.1:0-2931 GCA_964632415.1 uncultured Dehalococcoidia bacterium
TCACGGTCGAACTCCGCGACATCAACGTGCTAATAGGCGCCAACGGCTCCGGCAAGTCCAACTTCCTTGAAGTCTTTTCGTTACTGTTAGCCATCCGTGCCGGTCACCTTCAGAGTCATGTTGCTCGCGCTGGAGGCTCTGAAAGACTGCTCCATTTTGGGTCGCGAGTGACTAAGCAAATCCAAATACACCTTTGCTTCCTGAGCAGACGCAATGAGTATGAAATTTCTCTTGATGCCACTGACACAGACACGCTATATCCCTCTTCGGAGGATTATTATTTCCTGAGGGCTGGGCACAACGAACCTGGCGTATTCACAACTTCAACGGGCAAAGGCGAAGCAGGTATCAGTGGTACACATGGCCGAGGCATCGGTTGGCCCGTTCAGGAACACATTGACCGTTTGCGTCTCTACCACTTCCACGACACCAGCCGCTCCGCTCCAATAAAGAAGACCGCCAACCTCCACGACAACCGATTCCTCCGCGCAGACGGCTCCAACCTCGCGGCGTTCCTCTACCTGATGCGCGAGAAGCACGAGCATTCCTACACCTTCCTGCGCAACACCGTGCGTCTCGTCGCGCCCTTCTTCGACGACTTCGTGCTAGAGCCGATGGCGCTGAACGAGGACACCATCCGCCTCGAATGGAAGCACATCGGCACCGACGCATACTTCGATGTCTCCTCGCTCTCTGACGGCACCCTGCGCTTCATCGCCCTCGCCGCGCTCCTGCAGCAGCCCGTCGAACTGCGCCCGTCCGTCATCCTCCTCGACGAGCCCGAACTCGGCTTGCACCCGCTGGCAATCACAATGCTTGCGTCCATGGTCAAGAGCGCGTCCGTTGACACGCAGGTCATAATGGCAACCCAGTCCCCCATCCTCCTCGACCACTTCCAGCCGGAGGATGTCCTCGTCGCGGACAGGGTTGACGGCGCCACCAAGTTCACCCGCCTCAACTCCGACGATCTGGCAATATGGCTCAAGGACTACAGCATCGGCGAGCTCTGGGAGATGAATGAGTTTGACGGAAACCCCTTGCCCGAGCGCAGGATATCCCGCCAATGAGCCGTCTCCTCGTTCATGTTGAGGGTCGAACTGAACTGCTCTTCGTGAATGAAGTTCTCGCGTCCCATCTTTATGACTTGGGCTATTTGAGCGTCAGGGCGCGCCTGATGGGAGGTCAACGTTCAACCGGAAGTCGCGGCGGAGTAAGGTCATGGGAGAGCGTGCGGACTATCATTGTGAACCAACTCAGGTCCGACTCCCAGCTCATGGTGACCACCATGGTGGACTACTACGGAATGCCGTCCGACTGGCCCGGACGAGCCAGCCCATTCACAGCCGCGATGTCTGTCTCGGACAGGGCGATCGAAATAGAAGAAGCCCTGCTCCAGGACGTGTCCAACGAGATGGGGAGCAACTTCAACCCCAATCGCTTCATCCCCTATGTAATGATGCACGAATTCGAGGCGATGCTCTTCAGCGACTGCCATGCACTCGCGACCGCGATGGGACGCCCCGACTTGAGCGCAAGCCTCCAGGCAATCCGAGACGACTTCAGCAGCCCCGAAGAAATCAACGACTCCCCCGAGACCGCCCCATCCGCACGCATCCAGAGCCTGATGCCCGCATACCAGAAACCCACAACCGGCGTTCAAGCCGCCCAGCACATCGGCCTCGACTCAATCCGCAACCAGTGCCCCCACTTCGCCCACTGGCTCCACCACCTCGAAACCCTCCCCGACACCGCTTAGATCCCCTCTCCTCACGGAGAGAGCTGGGCTGAGGGGAACCAGTAAATCCCTTCCCCCTCTATGGGGAAACGACAGGATGGGGGCGCGACGATTCCCGTGAAGGGTTATCGGTACACATCGCCCCTGGGGCCGGCATGATAGACATGCACGACACCCTCGCTGTCTAACACCTCGTAGAGGATTCGGTAGTCGCCCTGTCGCCATCGATAGTTGCAGTGCCAGTTCCCTTTCAGGTGGTTGATGTGCGCTCCCTGCCTGGGGGACTCCGAAATGCGGCGACTGATGTCGTGCCAATTGGATGCCAGTTCGTGGTGCCTTCTGAAGAATCTCCTCACGCTTCGGTGGAGTTCTATCTCGTACCTTCGTTGGCTGGAAGCCATCTATTCGGCGGCCTCGGTCGCCCGTCTCCGGGACAGTATCTCTTGCAAATCGTCACCTGCCGCTACGGTTTCCTCCATAGAGGCAAACCAGCCGTTCAGCAGGCGGATGTCCTCAATATTCGCGGCGCCGTTTCGGGCGGTGTGGACAGCAGCGTTCATTACGGCGACCGCAAATTCTCTGAGGTCGTCGTTCTCCAACTGTGATACCACCGCAGATACTTCGTCCGGACTTGGCAACATCTCCAGTTGAACGCTCATCTCTTCGCTCACAGTTTCGAGGGCTTGCGTGTTCAGAGCCATTTTCGCCACCTAATCAAACTGGCTGCGTACTTCTTCATTCCCGTGATGTTACAAGCGTGGGAATCGTCGCGCAAGGCATCCGCGTGCAGGAAGCAATACTGCGCGTTCCACGCTTCGTGCTCCAGCTCCTGAAGTAACATACAATATCCTCTCTTCCCTGGTGAATGGCGAACAGTTCGCCCCCGCCGTCCGCCCCCTCTCCCTGGGGAGAGAGCTGGGCTGAGGGGAACAGAATCATCCATCCCACCTATCCACAAGTTGTCGAAGAGTCGGTCCGACCCAGTCGCCTCCGACGCAGCAAATCCATCCATATTATAAGTGCATCAAATAGTATTGCGATTTGGGAAAGTCTGTGCTGCAAGTGAGAAGTGCGACGATTCATTAACTGCAAGAGGCTTCAGCAATGACCACAAACCAGACTTCCCTCGAAGTCTTAGTCCGCACCCTCCAGGGCGAGATCAGCGGCCTCAAAAACCGCATGGACGACATGCACCG
>CAZWDM010000172.1:0-2794 GCA_964632415.1 uncultured Dehalococcoidia bacterium
TTGCAGACTATCTCGCCGCGATCATGCCACCGAAGTACAGCCCGCAGGCTCTGCGAGACCTGCTCGGGCACGCTCCCGAGTACCACAGACTGCTGCGCAGGCCCATGCCCGGCAACGGGCAACGTCTCGCCATTGAGGGCGCGATGTTCTCGCTTCTCTCCGGTGAGCACGGCACCACGGTCGTTGGTGAGATGGGTACGGGAAAGACCTACATCAGCCTCGTGGCATCCTACCTCGCGGGACTGCGCCGCGTATTCGTCCTCTGCCCGCCCACCCTCGTGTGGAAGTGGGAGGACGAGATACTGAAGACCATCCCCGGCGCGCGGGTTTATGTCGTGGGGCGAAAGCCGGTCGGCCCCAAGGCGAGGCAGGAGTTCTACCGGCTCCACCGCAGCCCGCTCAAGCAGATTAGATGGCTTGAGCGCAACTACGGCGGGCAGGACACGGACACGCCGGTTTACGCCATCTTCGCTCACAGCACCGCCAAGCTCAGCTACGGTCGCATCCCGGCCGTCCACTGGCGCTGGGGCTACTGCCCGCAGCCGGAGTACACGGAGACGACCGGAGAGCTGGTGCATCCGAAATGGCGGCCGTTCACCGAGGAGGTGGAGGTGCGGAAGGACGAGGACGACGATCGGAGCGACGAGAAGCTCACGAAGGTCGTCAGGCGCAATGTGCATCGAATGTGCTGTACCGAGTGCGGTCAGCCGATACTCGTGGGCAAGGACGACGAGCCCGCCGAGTGGGACTGGCTCGCCAAGCGCAGGCGCTTCTGCGACAGCCGCGTCACGACAGGACGCGCCGTGTTCAAGGACAACCTGGGCATGGACGCCTACGGCACCGAGTCGCGCAGGTGCGGCGCCCCACTATGGCAGGCGCTCACGAACACCAGGGTAAGCGCGGTCGATACCGGCTTCCCCACGCGCGGGGAGAATCTCAAGCAGAAGGTGCTAAGAAAGTACCTGTACGCCAACAGCGTGGACGCGGTGGAGGCCCTCTCCTACCGGGGACGCGGCTCGCTCTCTCCCGACTACTCACCCGACGAGTTCGCCGTTGCGGAAGCGGAGGAGCGCGAGATATTCAAGACGAAGCAGGTCCCGCCCCGTCGGTATGACCTCGCCGAATATATCAAGCGGTACATGCCGGACTTCGCGCAGCTGGTGATAAACGACGAAGTTCATCAATATAAGGCGGGTAACTCGGTGCAGGGCATGATGGCTCGCATGATGTCCGAGATCGTTCCGCAGAACATGAGCCTGACCGGCACCCTGATGGCGGGCTATGCCCGGGACCTGTTCCACCTGCTCTGGGGCTTCGGCGGACGCGGCATACGGCGCGACTTCGGACACGGCGAGGAGACGCGCTGGCGCAACATCTTCGGATTCGTTGAGAAGACCATCTACCTCGACGCCGAGAACAGCAGGCGCAGCCGCAACAAGAAGCAGAACTCAAAGCCCAAGGACCTGCCGGGCGCGATGCCGGGGGTGCTGCGCTACATCCTGGGCCAGGCGGTGTTCATCCGGCTGCTGGACGTCGCCGCCGGACTGCCCGACTTCAGCGAGCACTCTATAACGGTGGACCTCGACGAGACGCCCGATCCGGTCACCGGCGACACGCAGAAGGACGTGTACCAGGTGATGGAGCGGCGAGTCAAAGAGGAGATAAAGTCCCTGACGTACACCGACCCGCGCGCCGCCGCGCAGCTGGTGTCCATATTCGGGCAGGCGGTCATCAGCTACCCGGACTGCTGCACGCAGCCGGGGGCGTCGGTAATACACAGCCCCGCGGACGGCAGCGTGCTGATAGACCGCCCGCCGCTGTCCGAGGACAGGCTCTATCCCAAGGAGGAGAAGCTCCTTGAGATCGTGAAGGCGGAGAAGGAGGCGGGCCGCAAGGTGCTGGTCTTCTGCGTCCACACCAATAAGAGAGACGTGATGCCGCGCCTCGCGGACATCCTCGGCAAGGATGGCATCCGCGCGAGCATCCTGCGCAGCAACACCGTCGATGCGGACAAGCGCATGGGATGGCTGGACGAGCAGCTCAAAATGGGGCTGGACGTGCTGATATGCCACCCGCAGCTAGTGGAGACCGGCGTGGACATGCTGGAGTTTCCTACGATAGTGTGGCTGGAAGCCGACTACAACACCGCCCGCGTCAGGCAGGCATCAAGGCGCTCCTGGCGCATAGGGCAGACGCAGCCCGTGAGGATCTACTACCTCACCTACAGCGACAGCAAGCAGACGCAGGCGCTCTACCTGATAGCGCAGAAGGTCGCTACCTCCCTCGCCGTCGAGGGCGACCTGTCTAACGACGGGCTGACCGCGATGGCAGGCGGCGACAGCATGGGCCGCGACATAGCGCGAATGCTCGTCGAGGGCGACTTCGAGTTCGACGGCAGCTTCGAGTCGGGCATCAATATCGCGGGACTCGACACCGAGTCCGAGAGCGAGCAGCTGCTGGTGGACGACGCCGACGCCTGGGCCGTTGACTTCGAGGCTGAGGAGGCGGACGGGCTGAGCGCGGATGTCGCGGCCTCGCTGGTGACGCAGACCCTCACCCCCGCCGATTCTGTTGCTGGCGACGATGACGCCTGGGACGGATTCAGGATGCCGCTGTTCGGCACACTCGAGCCGGACGCGGAGGCCCTTGAGGTGTGCGACGGCTGTGAGCAGTTCATCGTTCCCGACGAGCAGCGCATCAAGACACCTGCCGCTGAGAGCATAAGCTCGATTGACGGGGTCAGGATAGTGCCCGGGCGCGTGTTCCATACCGGCTGCTACGGCCCCTGGGACGA
>CAZWDM010000173.1:0-2794 GCA_964632415.1 uncultured Dehalococcoidia bacterium
TGACGCCGCTGCAGGTGGTGGAGCGGGTCGTCACGCAGGTGAGAGCGAACGGGGACGGCGCGGTTCGTGAGTTGACCGAGCTGATCGACGGGAAGGCACCTGAGCGGTTCGAGGTGCCGCGCTCGGCGATCGAGCAGGGGCGGAAGCAGGCGCCGGCAGAGGTCGTCGAGGCGCTGGAGGCTGCGGCGGAGCGGATTCGCGTGTTCCATGAGGCTTGCCTGAGCAGGGGGTGGGTGGACTATGTCGCCGGTTACGGGCAGGTCGTGAATGCGGTGGAGAGCGCGGGGGCATACATCCCGGGGGGGACGGCGCTGTACCCTTCGACGGTGCTGATGACGACGATACCGGCGAAGGTGGCGGGCGTGGAGCAGGTGGTGATGTGCACGCCGACGAAGGATGGGGAGTTTCCGCATCCGTCGGTGCTTGCGGCTGCGGATATTGCGGGCGTGGACAGAGTGTTCTGCATAGGCGGGGCGCAGGCGGTGGCAGCGATGGCTTACGGGACGGAGAGCGTGCCGCGAGTGGACATCATCTGCGGACCGGGCAATATCTTCGTGACACTGGCGAAGAAGCTGGTGTATGGCGATGTGGGCATTGACGGGCTGTACGGGCCGACGGAGACGGTTGTGATCG
This sequence comes from uncultured Dehalococcoidia bacterium, assembly GCA_964632415.1. GTDB lineage: Bacteria > Chloroflexota > Dehalococcoidia > Lucifugimonadales > JADFKI01 > Bin90. The sequence continues at coordinate 634 of CAZWDM010000173.1, forward strand.
GGGACGGCACTTCCAATCCCACGCTGTGCGCCGTGGACATGCTGGCGCAGGCGGAGCATGATGCCCTTGCGCGGCCCGTGCTGATAACGACCTCGGAGCGACTTGCCGAGGCTGTTGACGCGGAAGTGTCGACGAGGCTGGAGCGGCTGGACAGGGGCGCGATCGCGAGGGCCTCAACGCAGGAGCAGGGGTGTATCGCGGTGGTGAATAACATGGACGAGGCGCTGGCGCTGGCAAACGAGTTTGCGCCTGAGCACCTGTGCCTGATGATGCAGGACGGGTGGAACCACCTCGGGAAGGTGCGGAATGCGGGTGCGGTGTTCATCGGCGACTTCTCGCACGAGGTGCTGGGGGACTATGTGGCGGGACCGAGCCATGTTATGCCGACCGCTGGAACGGCGCGGTTCAACTCCGGGCTGGGCGTGCATTCTTTCGTTAAGGTTAGCCCGGTCGTAGCTCTAAGCCCCGAAACATCGGCGGAAATATCCAGGGCGGCCTCTGTGCTGGGGCGCGCGGAGGGGTTGACGGCGCATGCGGAGGCGGCAGAGATACGGGAAGAGCTATTCTGATTTAGCGATTCGATTTACGATAACCGGCAGGATTAAAGGGGAAAGAACATGGCTGGCGAGATCAGGCGACTGCTGCGACCGCATCTGGCTGAGGTGCAGACTTACGAGGCGGTGGATCCGCCGGAGCTGATTGCGAGGCGTGCCGGCATTCCGGAGAGCGAGATCGTGAAGCTCAACGGGAACGAGAATCCGTACGGTGGCTCGCCGAATGTGGCGGAGGCTGTTGCGAATGCGCCGGTGCATATCTATCCGGACCCGCTGCAGCGGAAGGTGCGCGAGGCGCTCAGTGAGTACACGGGCGCGGCATCTGAGGAGATTGTCGCAGGTGCGGGGAGCGATGAGCTGATTGACCTGATGTTCAGGCTATTCATGGAGCCGGGGGACAAGGTGCTGGACTTCGACCCGACATTCGCGATGTACGGCTTCCTGGCGCGAATCGCGGGCGGCGAGACGGCGATGGTGCAGCGGGACGAGGTGTTCGACATAGATGTGTCGGCAGCGAGGGATGCGCTGGACGACAGGACGAAGATTATCTTTCTGGCGTCGCCTAACAACCCGACAGGGAACCTGACGCCGCGGGAGAATGTGCGCGAGCTTCTGGATACGGGGCGAATCGTGGTGGTGGACGAGGCGTACTACGAGTTCTGCGACTCGACGGTTGCGGACATGGTGTCGGATCACGAGAACCTGGTGGTGCTGCGGACGCTGAGCAAGTGGGCCGGACTGGCCGGTCTGCGGATCGGGTATGGCATCATGAACGAGGAGCTGGTGCAGCATGTGATCGACATCAAGCAACCGTACAACATCAGCGTTGCGGCGGAGGCCGCGCTGCTGGCGTCGCTGGAGGACTCGGAGCTGCTGCTGAATAATGTGGGCAAGATCGTTGACGAGCGGGAGCGGATGATTGGACTGCTCGACGATATTGCGGGCGTGACGCCGTGGCCGTCGTCGGGGAATTTCGTGCTGTGCAGGCTGGAGTCGGCGGAGAAGGCGAAGCAGGTATTCGAAGCGCTGGCGCTACGGGGGATCGTGGTGCGAATGTTCAGCTCGGCGCGGCTGCGGGACTTCTTCCGGGTTGCAGTGGGTACGCCTGAGGAGACGGACAAGTTTATCGCGGCACTGAGAGAAGTGATTTAGACGTAACTGGCAGGATTTTGCGGTATGGATAGGATAGGGAAGCTGAGCAGGGAGACGCGGGAGACGCAGATCAGCGTCGAGGTGAACCTGGACGGCACGGGCGAGTACGATGTCGACACGGGCAACGGGATGTTCGATCATCTGCTGGCGCAGTTGTCGCGGCACGGGCTGATCGACCTGAAGGTGCATGCCCGCGGTGATACGCACGTGGGGTGGCATCACCTGGTCGAGGATACGGGGATCGTGCTGGGCAGGGCGCTAAAGGAGGCGGTAGGCGACGCGAGTGGCATCCGGCGGATGGCGCACTCGTATGTGCCGCTGGACGAGGCTCTTGCGCTGACGGCGGTGGACTTCAGCGGGCGCGGGTATGCGGTGATCGACGCGGGGATGACGGACAGCGACCTGGGCGCGCTGCCGGCGGAGCTGATACCGCACTTCCTGGAGACGATGGCGCG
>CAZWDM010000174.1:0-2785 GCA_964632415.1 uncultured Dehalococcoidia bacterium
GGCGTACTTGACAGGTGGGCGGTGCAGGATACAATTCATCGGGGTAAATGGCGGTATAGCGGTTTGCCTTGAATTTGGAATGGCCCCCATCCCAGCCTTCCCCCTGAGGGGGAAGGGACAGAAGGAGCGCTTCCGACTGTGGGGGCTGGGCTTTTGTAAGGACAACTTTGCGACCTGGAGGGCTTTATGAACGGGGCAGAACTTAAGGAGAGGGTGCACGGCGGGGGGATTGTGTATGGGACGATGATCAGCATGGGTCGGAACCCGCGCTGGACTTCGGCGTTTGCGAATTTCGGGATTGATTATGTGATTATCGATACGGAGCACTCGCCAAGGGGGAGGATGGATGTCGCGGACTTTATCGCGGCGTTCACTTTCAGCGGGGTGGTGCCGATCGTGCGGATTCCGATACCGGACTCGCATTATGTGACGATGGCGCTGGACGCGGGTGCGCAGGGGGTTCTTGCGCCGTACTGCGAGACGGTGGAAGAGGTGAAGGAGGTTGTGGGCGCGGCGAAGTGGCGTCCGCTGAAGGGGGAGCTGGTGCGGAAGGCGGTGGATACGGGGGAGTTTCCGAGCCAGGCGTCGAAGGACTATCTTGCTGCGCGCAATGCGAATAATGTGTGCATCATCGGGATTGAGAGCGTGCCGGCTATCGCGAACCTGGAGAACATCCTGAAGGTTCGGGATATAGACGCGATTTTCGTGGGGCCGAATGACCTTAGCATCACGCTGGGGATTCCGGACCAGTACGACCACCCGGACTATGAGGCGGCGCTGCGGGAGATTATCGCGAAGTGCCAGGCGGCGAATGTGCCGACGCTGATTCATCACCAGACTGTGGAGCTGACGACGAAGTGGCTGGCGGAGGGCGCGCGGTTCGTGCTGTACAGCAGCGATGCGCGGAGCATGCACAATGCCTATCGGGATGAGTTCGGGACGATCAAGGCTGCGGGCGCGGAACTTGGCGGCGGGGCTGCTGAGGATGTGGGGGAGTCGGAAGAGGTTATATAGTGAATTGACAGGGATGGTTGGGATGACATTCACCCCCATCCTAACCCCTGCCTTCGCAGGGGCAGGCTCTTCCCCCATCGAGGGGGAAGGGACTTACCCTCACCCCAGGGGAGAGGGGACAATGAGGAAAGATGGAAAGGACAGTAAATGAGCTGGCAGTTTATATTGGTTAATGGGCCTTATGGCGGGACTTGCGAGGGGCCTGCGTGGGACGGTAGCGCGCTGCTGTTCACGCATATCCCGGGGAATCGGATTATTCGATACGATCCGCTGGACAGGGGATCGAGCATCTATCGAGCGGATACGAACAACGCGAACGGGCTGATGTTCGACGGCGAGGGCCGGCTGTATGCCTGCGAGGGCGGCGCGCGGCGCGTGGTGCGGTACGAGGCGGACGGGTCGGCGACGGTGCTTGCGGACGGGTTCGAGGGGCAGCGGCTGAATATTCCGAACGACCTTGCGATCGACCAGAACGGGAGCGTGTGGTTCACGGACCCGTTCTATGACGGCGCGGGAGGCGAGTGGAGCAACGACCGGTCGAATAAGGACCTTGATCACGACTCGGTGTACCGGCTGGATGAGCAGGAAGACGGGAGCTGGTCGATCACGCGGGTTACTTTCGATACGACGCGGCCGAACGGGCTGCTGTTCTCGCTGGATTACAGCGTGCTGTATGTGGCGCAGTCGGGACGGGATGCGGACGAGAAGCGGGAGCTGCGCGGGTATCCGGTGCAGGCTGACGGTAGCCTGGGCGAGTACACGGTGCTGCACGACTTCGGGGCGCATCGAGGGATCGACGGGATGGTGCTGGACACGGAGGGGAACATCGTAGCGACGGCGGGGTTCGATGAGAGCGGGCCGGGGCCGATGATCTATGTGTTCGCGCCGGACGGTGAGGTGCTGGAGACGCACAGGACGCCGACGGACAGGCCGACGAACTGCTCGTTCGGGGGGCCGGACCTGACGACGCTGTATGTGACGACGGGCGGGGGCGATGTGTATATGGCGCATACGGAGAGGCAGGGGCGGCTGCATTATCCCACAATCTAGGCCCTGGGGTGTAACGCACCGCAGGCAGACAAGCGATGAACGCGCATTCGGCTTGGGATATAGACGAGAAGGTTGAAGAACTGCTCGTGTCCCCTGCGGGATGCGCGTTTCTGGTGGTGCTGGAAGAGTCGCGGGTGGGCGCGGACGAGGCGGTTCGGCCGGAGATAAGCCTGCAAGCGGCGTATGTCGCTGTCGACAATTTGAGCATCTGGAGGCCGGACTTCCACGAGATTATGAAGTACGCGCTGCTGAACGGGCGGAAGCTGCGGGAGCTAGCGCACGCTATTTTGGAGCGACCAGAGGTTGAATGGTGGTTCGCGCCGATTGACAGGGACGCGCAGATATGGGCTGCTAGCAGACATGACCCGCCAATGCTCCCCAAGCTCAAGCCGCCGAGCGGCGCGCCGCTGACATACTGGGAACAGCGCACGAACAAGTCGGTAGCCGGGCTGTACACATGGACACGTTTCGAGGGCAATAGTTCGTTCCTCACGGCTATGAATATAAGCGAGGAACACGGGCCGGACGACTTGACTATGGAGTTCGAGTTTCCCGTAAAGCAGTGGCGGCTGCGGGTGAGTGATGCGGCGCGTGTGTATGAGATTAACGGCGCGGCGGACTGGCATTGGCTCTGCGCGGAGTATCCGGCGAAGTCGGCACGGGACGCATCGGACCCTGAAGCTTCGGATGCGGCGGGATGGGGGAAGTACCCTCTGGCGGG
>CAZWDM010000175.1:0-2682 GCA_964632415.1 uncultured Dehalococcoidia bacterium
CCACAAGCTGGTGGTCCAACTACCTCCCCACAAACTCCCCCATCACCCCGTCCGCGAACAGCCGCAGCTGCTCCATGAACTCCGCCCGCGGCATTCCCTCCGCCCAGTGCAGGATCACATGCTCCAGCCCCGGATACTTCTCCTCCAGCTCCCGCAGGAACGCCACGAACTCCTCCGCGGTCCCGCATATCCACGCCCGCTGCTGCACACCGTCCTCGATGTGTGGCGTTCTTGCCGGCGCACCCGGCGTCCCCCACACGCGCCCCTCCTCATCCGCGTACCGCACGAACCCGAACGGCGCAAACCACTTGTACCGCTCGTCGTGGTACGGACGCAGCTTGTCCATCGCCTCGTTCTGGCTGTCCGCGATATAGAACCCCACCTCCAGCGCAAGGTTCTCCCCAAGCTCCAGGTCCCGCCCGTACTTCGCGTTCGCCTCCCTGTACTGCTCGAAAATCCCCTCGACCAGCGTCTCGCCCGTCAGCCCGATAACGCCGTTGATCCCGTTCCGCGCGATGAAATCTATCGTCCGCCCGCTCACAATCGGCTGCCACATCTGCACCGGCATATTCTTCGGTCGCGGCACCAGCGTGACCTCCTTCAGGTCATACCCGCGATACTCAACATCCGGCGGCACCGTGAAATACTTCCCCTTGTGCGAAAACGACTCCTCGTTGAACGCCTTGAAGATGACCTCCATCTGCTCCTCGAACAGCTCGCGGTTCGCGTCGTTGTCGATCACCGGCGCCCCGAACGACTCCACCTCCCGGCTGTGATACCCGCGTCCCACGCCGAAGATAATCCGCCCGTCCGTCAGGATGTCCGCCATCGCGTAGTCCTCGGCGAGCCGCACCGGGTGCCACATCGGCACAATGTTGAACGCGCACCCGAACTTCAGCCTCTCCGTCTTGCCGGCCAAGTGCGTCCCCATCAGGATCAGGTTCGGTATGGTCTCATAGCCCTCACGCTGGAAGTGATGCTCCGCCATCCACAGCGCATAGAACCCCAGCTCATCCATCAGCCCGGCAACCTGTTCAGCCGTCTCCATGCTCTGCATCAGCCGCTCATTCGGATACCGCCTTTCGTCCGCGGGCACGCCCTCGCTGCCCACATTCTCCAAGTCGATATTCCCCACATACAGCACCGAAAAGTTCTTAATCATTCGTCTTCCCTCTGAAAGATATTAGCAATCCGCCTCACCCTATCCCATCATTAAAATCCTGTCTATCCTGCCAGCCCCCGCACCCAGTAAGTCGGCACATCCACCCTGGATTCTTCCTGACTGCTGACCGCTGACTGCTGACCGCTGAAAACCGTAACCCCGCCCGCAACCAGCACCGAGTCCAGTCCGAAGGCGTTCGCCCCGCGTATGTCCGTCTCCAGCCCATCCCCCAGCATCACCATATCCCGCGTTCCGGTGCGCCTCAGAGCCTCCTCGAAGATAGCCGCGTTCGGCTTGCCCAGCCTCTCGAACTCGAACCCGCCGTCCGGGTACCTCTGCTGCAGCGCCGACTCGATTATCAGCGCCACGCTGCCGCTCGCCATCCCGAACCCGTCGTCGTCCGGGTACACCAGGTCGGGATTTGGCAGCACAAGCCGCGGCGCAGACCCCGCATCAATCATCCGAAACAGCTCTGTCAGGACCGAGTTCACGCCCTCCACGAACGGAAAGCCCGACTGGTCTCCCACAACCACGACCTCGAACCCGTCAGCAGCGCTGACCACCTCACCACCCGCGCGCCGAACATACTCCCCGCTATCATCCGTTCCAAGCACCACGCACCTTGCGCCGCCCAGTCCGTGCTGCTGGAAATATCCCTTGAGCAGGCTCCCCGATGTGACGATACGATCCGCCGGGACATTCAGCCCCACCTTCAGGTATCCCGCCGCACGCCTCTCCGGCAGAGCTGACGCGTCATTCGTCAGCACATAGTACGGCTTTCCCATCCGGTTCAGCCTGTCTATCACTTCCGCCGCACCCGGCAGCGCGCCCACCGAGTACGACAGCACCCCAAAGGCATCGAACAGCAGCGCCGAATACCGCTCCACAAGTTCATCAATCGTAACTTCTCGAACACTCATAGCGGGTATTTTACAACTCGCGCCTTGATTATCCTATCCATTGCCGACCTCGCTCCTTGTCGCCGATAGCCGTCGGTGTCCCGCCTTGAACCTGCGATGCGCTGATGCTATCGTGAAATTATAGTAGCGCCGTAACGGTTCAGGCGCACACCAGCGATGGAGGGGCGATGCAGCAGTTCGAGCACGACGACCCTCGGCGTGAGAGCGAGCAGGAGAGGCCGCTCACCGGATTCTCGCTCCCCGGCGCGGACAACAAGGTTGTCATAACCTGGCTGCTCCTTGCCATAAACATCCTCGTCTGGCTGTTCATGCAGCTCGTCGGCGGCTTCCTCAACCAGGACGTGGACACGCTCCTGCGCTTCGGCGCCATGTTCGGTCCCCTCATAGCCACCGGCGAATACTGGCGCCTCTTCACCGCCATGTTCCTCCACGCCGGACTCATCCACCTCTTCTTCAACTGCTTCGCGCTCTTCATATTCGGCAGGCTTGTGGAAGGCGTGTATGGCCACACCCGCTTCACGATCATCTACATCCTTGCGGGTCTTGCGGGCGGCGTCCTCAGCTACATGTTCAACAAGACCGCCATCGCCGTGGGCGCGA
>CAZWDM010000176.1:0-2678 GCA_964632415.1 uncultured Dehalococcoidia bacterium
TCCCCGTTCGCTCTCACCTGCGTGACGACCCGCTCCACCACCTGCAGCGGCGTCAGCGGCTCACCAAAGATACTGGCAATGCCATCCAGCAAAGACTGCGGCACATCGTCCAGCCCCAGTCCCCTGCCTTTGCAGAGAACTTCTCGTGCATCCTCAATCCCCCGAACTATCTTCAAGACTGACTATCCCCCGCAACGGCATGAACCGATAACTGACAGACTGACTCACTGATAGACTGATAGACTACTCTCACGGCAAATAGTCCTCAATCGCCCTGGTCAGCGACGCAACCACTATCTCTTGGTACTCTTCCTCGCTACCCCGCGGGATGTACTCATACATCCGATCAAGCCCGTCAGACGAGTCGTTCACGAACGCATCCGCCAGTTCATGCGCCGGATGACCCTCCTCCCCCGACGCGATTCGCCGCGCCATAAAGCGAAGCCTCTCCCACGAAAACCCCCGGTCGAGATTGGTCGTAACCCATTCCACCCAGGCGGAAAGGGTCTCATCGGGTAGAAATTCAACCCTGACCTGCTCAACCGAAATTTCCAGCGACTCCCGAACGGGCGCAACATCCCCCCAGCATCGCCTGTCCAGCTCAAGCTGCATCGCCCTGTCCATCACCAGCCCCAGCACCCCGTCCTCGAAGACATCCCGGTTTCCGAAGTAAGGCCGGAACATATTCGCAATCCATGTCTCGTCCGCCAGCAGGTGCGTCAAGTAGCCCGCCATGAACGCCTGCGTCGCACCACTATGCGCCTCCGCGTCACCCAGTTCCGGATGATGATGAAACAGGCCGTTTATTCCCGTACCTATCTCCTCGAAGTCTAGCTGTGCGAAATGATAGACCGACCGATCCTTCCGGGTAATCACGCGAATGTCCGGCGAAGTCGAGCCCATCAGGTAGTAGCCCATGTTCGCGTCGATGGTATCGTGGCGCAGAAGGTCCGCAGCCCTGCGCGCGAGATTTATATGCACTGGCGGATTCGGCATTCTCTGTCCTTATTGAAGTCCCTTCCCCCTCGATGGGGGAAGGTTAGGATGGGGGTGAAAAATCCTCCCCATCCTGTCCATCGATGTTAATTCCCGCTCGTCAGACGCTCCTGCGCCTCACAGGTCGAGCTGAACACATAGTTCAGGTCGCTGACGGTAACGCTCGTGCCCCCAGCCTGCCGCAGCCTGTTCACCGCCTCCGTCAGCCTGCTCTTTCGGATTATGACGGTCGCGGCGTACCAGCCGACGCCGTCCTGAGAATAGACCTTCGCGATTGTAGGCCCCCTGAGCCCACTGATCTCGGTGTGCTCCAGCACCTGCCGCGCCACATCCTCTGGCGTCTCGCCACGCATATTGGCGGTGACGCTGTAATACGCCCGCGATCTCAGGTGCCCTTCTATAACATCGACCAGCGTTCTTGCCCGCTCCAGCTTACCGGCGTCCTCCGCCAGCAGCCGCTGGTTGCTTATCAGGCACGCCTGCGACGATATTATCGTTCCGCCTGAAATGGTCTTCAGCCGGTTCTCCCGCATCGTCGTCCCGCTCTCCGACACATCCGCGATCATGTCCGCGAAGCCCATCGCTACCGCAGCCTCAAGCGTGCCGCTGGAATGTACCAGCGAAAACAGGTTAATGCCGCTGCGCAGCAGAAACCTCTCCACAAGACGGGGATACTTGGTTACTATGCGCAGGTCCCGTCCCTGCTGCCGAAATTCCATCGACAGGTCTGCAAGATCAGCCAGGGACACCACATCAACCCATGAATCCGGCACCCCCAGCACCAGCTCGCACCGCCCGAAGTCCAGGTCGTCTATGACGACGCCTGAATCGCCACCCTCGCTCCGCAACTCCAGGTAACGGTCATGCCCCACTATGCCCAGGTCCGCGCTCCCCTCTTCCACCTTGGGGGTGATGTCGGCTCCCCGCTGGAACATCACGGTTACACCCGGCAGCGCCGGAATCTCGGCGATATAACGGCGAGGATTGCTCCGCGAGACTCCGATTCCGCATGACCGCAGGAACGACTGCGTCGGCTCGAACAGTGCCCCATCGCTCGGAATGGCAAGTCTCAGATTGCCGTTAAGCGCCATCTGACTGTGCTCCGTTCTCTGTCATCACATCCAGCACCACATTCATATTGTACGCAAACCCCATCGCCGGCACGTCCTCGCTTCCCCCGAGAGCCTGCACGAGGCCATCGTATCTGCCGCCTCCACCGAGCGCCGTACTGTCCTCATGCACAATCTCAAAGATGACACCGGTATAGTACGATATGCCACGCGCCATGCCCATGTCCAGCGTTACCCGCGACTCCCCTATATTCACATCCGCCAGCCGGCTAATGAGCGTCTTCATTTCGTCGAGCGGTGCGGGATCCACTCCGCACTCTTTCGCGACCGCTTTTGCCGCTCGAAGAGTGTCCTGTGGTTCACCCTGAAGCACAGAATACTGCGAAGCAAGCATCAGTGCCCGGCGGAACGCAGTTGGATCGTTCGCCTCACGCACCTTGCTCAGCAGTCGCGCTATGATCTGATCGGTCGTCCGCCTTCCCAGCGGCTCCGGCATCGACTCCTTGAGCACGCCGTGGATGAAGTCCTCCGCGGCCTCGGTGCTCATGCTCTTTAGCGCGGTCTCCAACCCTAGTCCCAGGTCCACGTTCCCGCTCAGCAGTCCGACCTCTC
>CAZWDM010000177.1:0-2671 GCA_964632415.1 uncultured Dehalococcoidia bacterium
ACTACTCGACGAGGCCATCTGAACACACGATACGGACAATCGTCGGCGTAGGCGCTACGTTGTTGGTCTGGTCAGGAGGATTCAGACGATAGCGCTCGCGCAGCGCATTCAAGCGAGTCAGCAGCGCCGATCCCGTTATCTGCATGCTCCTGATTTCCGTTAGCTGGCCTTCAACGGCGGACGGCAAGTCGCCCAGGAATATGCTTCTTAGGGTTCCTATGCTCTGAGCGTGACCGTTCTCCGCCGTGACTTCTTCCATCGCCCAGCTCAGGTGTCGAGATAGATAGCGCCTGTTCCTGGTATCACTCCTACGACGGAGACTGCCCAGACGTCGCGCAGCATCTCTCTGAAACTCATGGAAAGCTGCCATGACACGCTGATTCGTATCATCCGGAATAGACTCCGCCCGGGTATTAGCCTCACATTCCGCCGCCGCCACGAACTGCGCGGAAGTTATCTGCCGGGGATTGAGATCGCTCCCAACGGCGTAGCAGCTCTTGACATCCTCTCCCATCGCGAGCAGAACCAGCGTCTCACCCGCGCCAGGAGGGTCGAATGGAGAAGGTGCGTCATTATCCGCAGGCGTCATCGGCATCTGCGCTCCTTCGATCCCCATTGGAGCTTGAACGAAGTCATGATCCTCGCTGTCTTCAAAACTGCCGGACGCTGTATTGACTTTCAGGGCCGAACGTATGCCATCCGGCAGTCCGAGCACCGTCTGCCACAGTTCAGGATCGTCTTGCTGAATGCGCTGTAACAGCGACTGCGCTCTCTGCCCGGCTGCAACTTCATCGAGTTCGTCATTGAAATCGGGAAGTTCCTTGTCTTCATAGATGCGATACATAATGGCTTCATTGACCCGCTCCGAATCCGACAGAAGGCGATTATCCAGTCCTATCAGGTCATGGAACATCTGGATGCGGTTGTATAGCCTATCGGTGAGTGCCAGCTCCTCGTCCACTTCAAGGTCTGGCCACATGTTGTGCAGGTAGATGTCGGAGTGCGTGGAGCCGATCCTGTCAACACGCCCGAATCGCTGAATCAGGCGCACCGGGTTCCAGTGCAGATCGTAGTTCAGAACACGGGCACAGTCCTGGAGGTTCTGACCTTCCGACACCACATCGGTCGCCAGTAGTATTCGGATTTCATTCCCTTGCGATGCCAGATTCGAGACCGGCGAGAATCGTCTCACTATGTTCGCGGCGCCTTCTCTGCCGACGCTTCCGGACAACCTGGCTATATCGGCATGCTTGCCATCCGGGTTTAGCTGCTCATAGAGATAGTTGACCGTGGTCTCGGACTCCGAGAATATGAGCACCTTGCCCTGCGACACATCTTGTCGCTCCAGGAAGCCCTGAAGGCTATGGAGCTTGTCATCATCGTCGGGGCCGATGTCCTTTATCCGGTCTCTAATCTCGCTGAGTGTTTCATAGTCTTCATCGAGGTCGTCAACCCATTGATCCGTCTTGAAGTCTCCGGTTGAATGAACAAGCGTCGCCCGGCGTTGCCCGCGTTCTTGCCGGCGTTGCTCCTCCTTTTGCAGGACATCAAGAAGCCCCCTGGCGTCGAATTCAGATCCGGCCAGAATTCTAGTCGCGGTGTCCCCGATAGGAACATATCCCTCTTCCAGCGCCTGCTTGAAGTTTCGATTGCTGCCGATCAGTGCGTTCACTGTCGAGCGGAACGCCTCGACACTGGACTCCAGCCGCTTGAGCACAAGTGCCCGTATCAGACCGGCGATGCGCCCTTTGGCTCGTAGAAGGTCCCTGTATTCATCCTTGCGGGCTGCCTCTTCAGTCAGGTAGTCGGTGGCGCGATAGCGAGAGGCTTGATGCTTACGAAGCAGTTTCTGTAACTTCTCGAATGGTCCCACCTTGGCGTACACGCTGTCGAGCTTGTATTCGAGGTTGCTCAGCAACGGATTTGGAAAGCGCACGGGCTGACCATTTACGGTCGCCGTATCTCCGTACAACTCGCGCAGGTCTCGTCGCCGCCGGCGTATGAAAATCGGCGTCAACACCTCTTCTACACTAGCGCGCGGGGTATTTGGCGTTGAGGGCGGCTGAGGCTCCGGACCTTTCCTGCCGCCTCTTCGCCATTGAGAGCGCTGTGCTCGGTAGGCTTCCCGTTCCATCCTGTAACCATGCCAGAGTTCGGCGGATCGGAAGTAATCTTCCAGTCTCATAGGCTCTATGTTCAACCCGTGTTGGGTCTCATCGAGGAAGAGGCGCAACTGACGGTAGATGTCGCGCGGCCCCAGGTTTTGTGGCGTCGCGCTCAACAACACGACTTTGTGGTCGCTGCTGTCCAGATAGTCCTTCAGTCCTTCGGAGCGGCGGTTGATGTTGCGGAAATTATGCGCCTCGTCAACCAGAACTGTGCCGCGATATGGATATTCTTCGGCGAGTACCACGCCTCGTGTATCGACATCGACGTCAACGTATTGTTCCAGTTCCTCATTGAACTCTGCGCTCGCGGGAGGCGCGATTACGCTCTGAGAAACGACTGCCGCGCCGAGCTGATAGATCTCGTTCACCCGCTGCCACATCGGGACGAGTCCAGCCGGACAGATAATCAGGGGATTGCCGTCACGCGGATAGCTCTGCTTTAGCTGACGAAGCAGCTCTGCGCCAATGTATGTCTTGCCCAAGCCAACGACATCGCCAATGTA
>CAZWDM010000178.1:0-2631 GCA_964632415.1 uncultured Dehalococcoidia bacterium
CTCCCCACAAACTCCCCCATCACCCCGTCCGCAAACAACCGCAGCTGCTCCATGAACTCCGCCCGCGGCATCCCCTCCGCCCAGTGCAGGATCACATGCTCCAGCGCCGGGTACTTCTCCTCCAGCTCCCGCAGGAACGCCACGAACTCCTCCGCCGTCCCGCATATCCACGCCCGCTGCTGCACGCCGTCCTCGATGAACGGCGTCCTAGCCGGCGCGCCCGGCGTCCCCCACACGCGCCCCTCCTCGTCCGCGTACCGCACGAACCCGAACGGCGCGAACCACTTGTACCGCTCGTCGTGATACGGCCGCAGCTTGTTCATCGCCTCTTCCTGGCTGTCCGCGATATAGAACCCCACCTCTAGCGCAAGGTTCTCCCCAAGCTCCAGGTCCCGCCCGTACTTCGCGTTCGCCTCCTTGTACTGCTCGAAAATTCCCTCAACCAGCGTCTCGCCCGTCAGCCCGATAACGCCGTTGATCCCGTTCCGCGCGATGAAGTCAATCGTCCGCCCGCTCACGATCGGCTGCCACATCTCCACCGGCAATCGCTTGGGGCGCGGCACCAGCGTAACCTCCTTCAGGTCATACCCGCGATACTCCACATCCGGCGGCACCGTGAAATACTTCCCCTTGTGCGAGAACGACTCCTCGTTGAACGCCTTGAAGATAACCTCCATCTGCTCCTCGAAAAGCTCTCGGTTCGCGTCATTGTCGATCACCGGCGCCCCGAACGACTCCACCTCCCGGCTGTGATACCCGCGCCCCACACCGAAGATGATGCGCCCGTCCGTCAGGATGTCCGCCATCGCGTAGTCCTCGGCAAGCCGCACAGGATGCCACATCGGCACGATGTTGAACGCGCACCCGAACTTCAGCCGCTCCGTCTTCCCTGCCAGGTGCGTCCCCATCAGGATCAGGTTGGGTATCGTCTCGTACCCCTCCCTCTGGAAGTGGTGCTCCGCCATCCATAGCGCATAGAACCCCAGCTCGTCCATCAGCCCGGCAACCTGCTCCGCCGTCTCCATGCTCTCCATCAGACGCTCATTCGGATACCGCCTCTCATCCGCGGGCACGCCGTCGCTGCCCACATTCTCCAGGTCGATATTCCCCACATAAAGCACCGAAAAATTCTTAATCATTCACCATTCCCTCAAATCCAGTATCCTGTCTATCCTGTACATCGATGTTAGCTTCCGTCAACCCCCGCACCCAGTATGTTGGCACATCCACCGCGCCATTCAGCCATTCCGAAGGCGTAACCCCACCCGCAACCAGCACAGAGTCTATCCCGAAGGCGTTCGCCCCCCGGATATCCGTCTCCAGCCCATCCCCCAGCATCACCATATCCATTGTGCCCGACAGCCTGTGCGCCTCTTCGAAGATAGCCGCATTCGGCTTCCCAAGCCTCTCGAATTCATGCTCGCATCCCGGATACCTCTGCTGCAGCGCCGACTCGATTATTAGCGCCACGCTGCCGCTCGCCATCCCGAACCCGTCGTCATCCGGGTACACCAGGTCAGGATTTGGCAGCACAAGCCGCGGCGCAGATCCCGCGTCAATCATGCGAAACAGCTCTGTCAGCACCGCGTTCACGCCCTCCACGAACGGAAACCCATCCTGGTCTCCCACGACCACAACCTCGAATCCGTCCGATGCCTGCACTACCACACCACCCGCTCGCCGCACAAATTCCGCGCTGTCTTCCGTCCCCAGCACAACGCACCTTGCGCCACCCAGGTCGTGCTGGGCGAAATATCCCTCCAGCAGGCTGCCGGATGTGATGATCCGCTCCGCAGGGACATTCAGCCCCACCTTACGGTAGCCCGCCGCGCGTCTCTCCGGCAGCGCAGACGAGTCATTCGTCAGCACATAGTACGGCTTATTCATCCGGTTCAGCCTGTCTATCACCTCAGCCGCGCCAGGCAGCGCGCCCACCGAGTACGACAGCACGCCAAAGGCATCGAACAGCAGCGCCGAATACCGCTCCACAAGTTCATCAATCGTTACTTCGCGAACACTCATGGCGCATATTTTACAACTCCCGCACTCGATATCCTATCCATTGGAGATATCCCTGTCTCCGCTGCCTGTACCCTTGAGCCGTCGATATACCGCCTTGAACCTGTGATGCGCTGATGCTATCGTGAAATTACAGCAGCGCCATTACCGTATGGGCGCGCACCGGCGATGGAGGGGCGATGCAGCAATTCGAGCACGACGACCCTCAGCGTGAGAGCGAGCAGGAGAGACCGCTGACTGGATTCTCGCTGCCCGGCGCGGACAACAGAGTTGTCATTACCTGGCTGCTCCTCGCCATCAATATCCTCGTCTGGCTGTTCATGCAGCTTGTCGGCGGCTTCCTCAACCAGGACGTGGACACGCTTCTGCGCTTCGGCGCCATGTTCGGTCCCCTTATCGCCACCGGCGAATACTGGCGTCTCTTCACCGCCATGTTCCTCCACGCCGGTCTCATCCACCTCTTTTTTAACTGCTTCGCACTCTTCATATTCGGCAGGCTCGTGGAAGGCGTGTACGGACACACGCGCTTCACGATCATATACATACTCGCGGGCTTGGCGGGCGGCGTCCTCAGCTACATGTTCAACAAGACCGCCATCGCCGTGGGCGCGA
>CAZWDM010000179.1:0-2626 GCA_964632415.1 uncultured Dehalococcoidia bacterium
AATGCGCTATCCAATCGTAATTCACAAAGACCCTGATAGCGACTACGGCGTAACCGTACCCGATTTGCCCGGCTGTTTCTCGGCGGGCGACACAATGGACGACGCTATTGACATGACGCGAGAGGCTATCATCGGCCATATCGAAACTCTGCTCTTGGACGGTCAGCCCATCCCGGACAAGCGCCCACTTGAAATTCATCTGGCGGACGAGTATTACGCAGACGGCATCTGGGCGCTGGTCGATGTTGATATGTCGGAGATCGCCGTAGAGAGAGTGCAAGTCAATATCGAGCTGCCGGGACCCGTGCTGGCCATGATTGACGAAGTGGCCGCAAGAGAAAGGGACACGCGCTCCGGCCTGCTCACTCGCGCGGTTCTCGGTCATATCGACCGGCAGACCGTTACTTAGCCGGTTCACCTCTCATTCATCGTTATCGCCCCGGCTCCAGCGCGCCGCCAGCACTCCCGCTATCAGCCCGAACAGGTGCCCCTCCCAGGAGACGAAGCCACCCTGCGGCAGGACGCCGAAGATGATTCCGCCGTATAGCAGCAGCGCCAACACGGCAACCCCCATGGACACGATGCTGCGCTCGTACCAGCCCTGCGCCAGCAGGTAGCCGAAGTAACCGAACACCAGCCCGCTCGCGCCAATGTGAACCGCCGGACGTCCCACCAGCCACACGAGCAATCCGCCCAGCACGACCACGACCAGCGACACGCCAATCAGCGTCTTCGCGCCACGCAGCGCAACGAAGCCGCCAAGCACCAGCAGCGGCAGCGTGTTGGACAGCAGGTGCGAGAAGCTGCCGTGCAGTACGGGACTGAGCAGTATGCCCCTGAGACTCACCGCAGCGTACGACGCGCTCAGGTCCAGGTTCGACAGCCCGCGATACGGCAGCGAGAGCGGAATCAGCCCGTACTGGTTCAAACTGCGATCGAGCAACAGGCTGTTCACTATATGGACCAACCATATAGCCCCCACGAATGCTAGCAGGAGTGCCAGCGCACCCAGCCTTTCCTTCATCAGCCGCCTTCCTATCCCGGATTATCCCAGATTGTCTATCTGCACAGGCTCGATGTCGTCGGCGAGGGTGAAGCCGAACACTCGCGAGTAGAAGTACAGCTCCGCCTCCTGCGCGCGCCGGATGTTCGCCGCCTGCCGGAAGCCATGCTGCTCGCCCTCGAATGTCAGGTATGCGACGGGCAAGCCCTTATCGCGCAGCGCGTTCACCATCAGCTCGGCCTGGTTGGGCGGCACGATCTTGTCTTCCAGCCCCTGCAGCACGATCATCGGCGCGGACAGGCCGTCTATGTGGTAGATGGGCGAGAGCTCGCGGTACCGCTCTTCCTGCTCCGGGAAGGGGCCTATCAGCCCGTCCAGGTAGCGCGACTCGAACTTGTGGGTGTCGCGGACCATCGCCTCAAGCTCGCTGATGCCGTAGTAGCTCGCCCCCGCGCTGAAGGTGTCTCGCATAGTCAGCGCGACCAGTGTGGTGTAGCCGCCTGCGCTGCCTCCCCGGATTATCAGCCTGTCCGCGTCCGCAAGCCCCTGCTCGACGATGTAATTCGCGCCGTTTATGCAGTCGTCCACATCCACGATGCCCCAGCTGTCGTTGAGCCGGCGGCGGTACTCGGTGCCGAACCCGCTGCTGCCGCCGTAGTTCACATCCAGCACCGCAATGCCCCTGCTCGTCCAGTACTGCTTGCGTAGGTCGAGAGAAGAGTCCGCCGCGCTGGTGGGTCCCCCGTGGCTGATGACGATCATTGGCGGCTTCTCGCCTTCCCCATTACCTCCTCCCCTTTCAGAGGGGGATTGAGGGTGGGTATAGTCCCGGTTGGTCGGTGGATAGTAGAAGGCATGCGCCGTCAGGCCGTTCTCGGTCGGGAACTCGATCGCCTGCGCGTGTGAGATGTAGCCACCGTCCAGCGCGGCATCGCTGCTGCTGCGAAGGCGCGTTGTGCTGCCGTCCGCCAGGTCGTGGCGCATCAGCGACATCGGCATGGTGGGCGAGCCCGCGGTGAATGCTACATGCTTTGCCGTGACATGCAGAGTGCCGATATCGGTGAATGGCGTGGGCACCGCTGTCAGCGTGCCGTCAGTCGTGTCGATGTCGCCGATATGCCAGTCGCCCAACTGCGTGTACGCGCAGATGATGCGCTCGTCGGACACGAAGCCGTAGGTGCTAAGCCCGAACACCCACGCGGGTCTGCCGAACTCGGCTTCCATCGCGCACACCGGCTCCACGCTGCCCAGGTCTGCGGATGCGCGGTAGATGTTCCACCAGCCTGTACGGTCCGAGACGAAGTGCAGCACTCCCGCCGGCGACCACGAAGGCTGGAAGATCGACTCGTCCACGCCGCCCGCGACGAGCCTGCGCTCGCCCAGGCTACCGTCATCGAGCAGCCCGGCTACCCACAGCTCGCAGCCGTCCCAGGGCATGTTCGGGTGGTTCCACGACAGCCACGCCAGGGAGGAGCCGTCCGGGCTGATGCGCGGGCTGGAGTAGAAAGACGCGCCCGACACCAGCACGCGGCTGCCGCCCCGCTCCAGGTCAACGGCGACGATGGTGTTCACCGCCTCATCCCGCCATGATGACGTGTGGTCCTCGCGCACGCAGACCATGAT
>CAZWDM010000180.1:0-2608 GCA_964632415.1 uncultured Dehalococcoidia bacterium
AGGAGGCCCCAATGCGCTGGGTGAGATATGAAGGCGATGACGGCGCGGTGTTCGGGATTGTGGAGGGGGATGAGGTCGAGGAGGTGAGCGGCGACCCGTTCGACGGCTATGAATGCACGGGGCAGAGGCGGGCGCTGGCTGATGTGAAGCTGCTGATTCCGTTCGAGCCGAAGACCTTCTACGCCGCCGGTGTGAATTACGAGGAGCATGTGCGCGAGGCGGCGGCGCTGCTGGGGCGCGAGCCGGATATTCCGCAGAAGCCGGACATCGGGTATCGTGCGAACAACGCGCTGATCGCGCACGGCGAGGCTATCGTGAAGCCTGCGGACTCGACGGAGCGCTTTCAGTATGAGGGCGAGCTGGTCGTGGTCATCGGCAAGGAGGCGAAGCACCTGTCGGAAGAGGATGCGCTGTCGTGCGTGCTGGGCTATACCATCGGCAACGATGTGAGCGAGCGCACATGGCAGGCGGGCGACCGCACGCTTTGGCGCGCGAAGAACAGCGACACGTTCAAGCCGATGGGGCCGTGGATCGAGACGGATGTTGACCTCGACTCGCTGCGGACGACGGTGCGGCTGAACGGAGAGGTTGTGTCCGATTTCGCCACGAACAACATGGTGTTCGGCGTGGAGACATACATCAGCGCGATGACGCGCTACCTGACGCTGTATCCGGGCGACATGATATGGATGGGCACGGATGGCGCGACGGACAACATGAAGGTCGGCGATGTGTGCGATGTGGAGATAAGCGGGATTGGGGTTTTGAGCAATCCTATTGCTGGTGAAGACTGACATCGATGGACAGGATATTCACCCCCATCCTAACCTTCCCCCATCAAGGGGGAAGGGATTAATTGGCGAGATTTTCTCTTGATGGAGGGCTTCAAGTATGGCAACTATCAATTCGGTGCTGGGGCCGATGGATACGGCGGATCTGGGGTTTACGCTGTCGCATGAGCATGTGCTGGTTACTTCGGCGGGGATACAGCAGATATACCCGGAGTTCATTGACCGCGCGGGGACTATTGAGCGCGGCATACGTGACCTGAAGGCGGCTTATGACGAGGGGCTTCGGTCCATCATCGATGTATCAACCATTGATTTGGGGCGTGATGTCCGACTTATGGAAGAGGTCTCGCGCGGGTCGGGCGTGAACATCGTGTGCGCTACCGGCACATGGCGGGACATCCCGCGCGTGTTCTGGACGGCGACGCCGGATGATGTCGCGCCGCTGTACATCCGCGAGATCGAAGAGGGCATCGAAGGGACGGATATCAAGGCGGCGATAATCAAGGTTGCCAACGACATGGGAGGGGTCACGCCGGAGGGTGAGATCATCCTGCGGGCGGCTGCGAGGGCGCAAAAGGCAACGGGCGTACCCATATCAACGCATACGTGGGCGCCGGAGCGCGTCGGCGAGCAGCAGGTGGCCGTGTTCGAGGACGAGGGCGTGGACCTGAACAAGGTCTATGTCGGGCATAGCAACGATACGGACGATATCGACTACCTGACCGGCTTGCTGGAAAAGGGCGTGTGGATCGGGCTGGACCGCTATCCGGGGAGGCCGGAGGTGCTGGACTGGGAGGCGCGCACGCAGACGGCGTACAAGCTGATCGAGGCGGGGTTCGCGCATCGCATCATGCTGGGGCACGACTGGTCGGTGACGCTGCTCATCGCGGCGCGAGAGGCGAGGGAAGCGCGGGACAAGAACAATCCCGACGGCTACCTGTTCATCACGCGGCGGGTGCTGCCACGCCTGCAGGAGCTGGGAGCGTCGGACGATGACATCCACAAGATTATGGTGGACAACCCGCGCCGGTTCTTTGAGGGACGCGAGTAGTCAGTTGTCAGCCTTCGGCGGTCAGCGTTCCGGTTGGAAGTATTTCGGTTCGTGTGGGCGATTGGCAATTTCACCCCCATCCTAACCTTCCCCCATCGAGGGGGAAGGGACTTATTCCGCCTACCGCCAGACTGACTCACTGACAAACTGACCCACTGACAAAGAAAGAGGCCTCCCCGACTAGCGGGGAGACCCCTCTCCGGTGTAGAAGATGCTCCAAGGAACACCTACCTGGAGCACCTCCTCATACTACTATCCAATGCAGCAACCTCCTTTCTAGAGACCCTCAGTAAGCTTTCGGCCACCACCACTCTGTCTCTGGCTGTATATTATACACATAGTTGTACAGAATTGAAGGTCGGCTATGCGCCGTTTCGAGGCGGCGTGGGCACACATCGAAGAGGTAATAACTGATGATTGACGGGGTCGCGGGTGTGATAATCTGGACGGAGAATATGGCGGAGATGGCGGCTTTCTATCGCGACACGCTGGAGCTGCCGTTGCATTCGGAACGGCCGCATTTCCTGGCGTTCGAGTGGGGCGAGATGCGCTTCAGCATCGGCGAGCACTCGGGGGTGCATGGCAGGAACGGCGAGCCGGATCGCATCATGGTGAACTTCGGAACGCCGGACATCCACGCGCTGCATGAACGGCTAGCGGAGGCGGGGGTGAAGTTCGTCAGGCCGCCGGAGCGCGAGCACTGGGGCGGGTGGGTCGCGACATTCGAGGACCCGGACGGGAACCGTGTTCAACTGCTGGAGCAGCC
>CAZWDM010000181.1:0-2541 GCA_964632415.1 uncultured Dehalococcoidia bacterium
TGTGTCGTAGCGTTCGCGCTCCCGGTCCCTCTGTGTTCAGGATTTCGGCAACCGGTATCGGCATGTGTTGTAGCGCTCGTCGCTCCTGGCCGGTGCAATTCAGAGGCCTCTGTCCATCGCGTTTGCGGCGCTTTTTGAAAAGGCCGGAAGACAGCGGTGGGCTTTCTTGTGCCCACAAGAAACCACGTTAACCTGCCGACGGGCACCGACCAACCACACTCCGACCATCCCTGCACACCTGTAACACGGCCTTTCTGCGGTTTCTCCGTCAGATCCCCATATTCACCCTCCTCTCCGCGTTTCCCACGAACCGACCGTCTGCCCGTTATTGACACTGGCACTCCACACAGCCACTGGCATCCCCCTTCTTCCCTTTTCCCTTACAGCCCGTCTCAGTTTGTGGGACGCGCTGCGTATCGTCACGTCTTTGTCGAACTCTGAAATCAACCGGAAAGCGATTTATGCAAAGAAAGGAGACCACTCATGGCAACGTCACCTATGACGAAATTCGGACAGATAGCACGCACCAGAGACCTGGGCGACGTCGTGGAGAGTCGCGGCATCAAGCTCTTTCCCAGGTCGGGACGTGTCCGGCAGGGAGTCTGCCCGTTCCACGACGAGAGCGAAGGCAGCTTCACGGTTTACGCTGACAGCCAGCGCTTTCACTGCTTCGGCTGCGACTCTTGGGGCGACGCGCTCGACTTCATCCGCAGGCTGGACAACGTAAGTGTTCAGGAGGCGGCCAGAAGCCTGCAGCGGCAGCCGGCCACACAGGTGAAGAGATACTACTCCAGGCCAAAGCCCGGACACACCTTCAAACGGGACAGCGCGGTAATCCGTGCGGGACTCGCCTACTACCGTGAAATCCTGCTGAGCGCAGCCTCCGGACAGCCCGGGCGGGACTACCTCAGGAGCCGCGGCATCAGCAGAGCAACCGCAGAAGCGCTGCAGCTCGGCTACTGTCCAGGACGCGGACTGAAGGTCCACCTTCACGAGCAGGGCTTCGGCAGGGATCGCATTCTCCGCTCAGGGCTTCTGCTCGATCTGGGGAAGCGTGAGCGTTTCGCTGGAATGGTGGTCGTCCCGGAGATACTGGACGGCAGTCCGGTCTGGATGACGGGTCGCACCGTCCGCAAAAAAGTGAAGCCTCGATTCAATGCTCTTCCCGGCAGCAAGACGATCCTGGGCATAGGCACCCTGCCCCGTCGGATTAAACGCCTCATAGTCGCCGAAGGTGTCTTCGACTGGCTTACCCTGCGCGAGTGGGGACTGCCGTCTGTGGGTCTCGCAGGCAACGGCAACGTCGACCGGCTGGTTCATCAGCTCAACAGCGTGCGGGCAGGCGAGGTGATTCTCGCGCTGGACGCCAACGAGAAGGGCGAGAGCTTGACCAGAAAGCTACTGGGGATGGACCTAGTTGACGGCGATATGTCGCGCGAGGCGCTTGCGAACGCGTCGGCGGTCAGGCTGCCCGGCGGCTACGAAGACATAGGGGAAATGGCGACGGTCCCCGACGGCAGGACGCGCTTCGTGGCAGCCCTTGGGTAGCCATCGCCATTCTCCAATCAACATCCTCCGCCGGCACGTGCCTTGCAGGGGTTTTCTTTTGGCAGGACTAGCAACAAGGAGGGAATCGTGAATCTCGGACGAACCATCATAGCCACGACAATTCGGAAGGTCACCGGCAGCAGCAACGATAGGGAAGTCGGATCGATACACGGCGTCGTGGTCTCCGACGCCTACGGCAACAAGCCCAGCAATGTCTGGACGCCTGGAACGACTGGAGTCAGCCTGCGCACCGACGACGGAGAGGTCGTGCCCGTATTCGTGCGGCAGTATGACCTGATGCCGGCCCTCGCGCTCGGCTGGACCATCGGGGACACGCTGACCATCAGAGGCAGGATGGAGAAGCGGAACGCAACCCGCGTGTTCCACGATGCCGCCGTCCGGGTGACCTCGCAGCCCGAGATCGAACCGGACAGAATCAACGGCGCATTCCGCACGGGGTGGAGCGGCAAGCGCAACTCCGCCGCGAATGAGCGCGACAAGGTGAACAGCCGCACGAGAGTAACGTTCTTCCGCAGCACCTCGATGCGCTGTGTATACAACCTCATTCAGGCCATACGCAGGGCAGCATAGCCCTGTCAGGAAGAGAGCCATGTATCAGCAACCCATAGGCGGCAATGCCGGGAAAGGACAATCGGTTATGGCTATTCAGAAGGAATACGGACACGAATTGAATATCGAGATCATGGGCTTCGCCACCTTCAAGCCGGTGATCAGGGCGAACGGGAAGATGGCACTGCTGAAGATCGGCGTCCAGGTGAACCCGCTCAGTCGGGACTACTACGACGTGCTGGTGTTCGGTCCCGCGGCGAAGTACGCCAGCAGGTGTGTGGACAGGGGCGCAATCGTCCAGGTCAGGGGAACACTCGAATTCTCGGTGAGAGAGGGTAGGAGAGGTGGAGTGAAGACGAGGGCGACCGTAACAACAAACGAGGTGATGTTCTGCAGGAGGGGCGAGCAGCACTACGCGAGGGC
>CAZWDM010000182.1:0-2534 GCA_964632415.1 uncultured Dehalococcoidia bacterium
GCTGGTCTGCGGTATATACCCAGTCTCCAACCAGCGCAGGCGAGCCGCGCGCGAACATCGTGCGATAGTCCAGTCGCTTCCTGCCCGTCCCCTTGTCCACGATATGCAGATAGCTGTCCTGCGACATCACCGCCACAATCTCATCGTTGATGGCAGGGTCGGACGCGATATGCCCGTTCGTCTGGTACACCCAGCGCACCTGTCCGGTCTGCGCGTCCAGCGTGTACAGCTTCCCGTCGCCGCTGCCGATGTACAGTACGCCCTCCAGCACGACCGGCGATGTTGCGAATATGCCGCCCGTCTGGAACTCCCACTGAAGTTCTCCGTTGTCCTTGTGGAGCGATAGCAGGCGACCGTTTCGCAGCCCAATGAATACGCTGTCTCCCGCAATCGCCGGCGAGGAGTCGATCGGACCCCTTACGGCATGCTCCCAGATAAGATCGCCTGTGTCGGCGTCAAGCGCGACGATGCGATTGTCCCCCGATCCCATGTATAGTCGCCCATCCACCACCGAAGCGGACGAGAACAGTGGCGCAGACGTGTCAAACCGCCACTTCAGTCGTCCCTGCGGCGTCACCGGCACATCCGCAGCCGCCGAATGAACCGGATCGCGCAGAAACATGGGCCAGTCGGCTGGCCCGGCCACCGCGCTGATGTTAGACGTGGGAGGCGGCAACGGCCTGTCGAACGCTCCGTAGTAGTCCGCAACGCCGACAGCCAGAGCGACCATGAGCAGCGCCAGCACGCTCCACCGCGCTACCCTGAACAGCCGCCGTCGGACAATCCAGCGCCTTACCGCCTCCTCCGCCTCCTCCCGGCTGACTGTCGTGCTGTCTCCGAGCCTCCGCCAGCAACCGTCGCAGAACCCGCTTCCGGGTTCGTTCAGGTGCATGCACGTGGGGCAGAGAATAACAGCCTGCAATGGATTCCGCCTTTTTGCGACTCAGCTCCGGGTGTCCTCAGCCTATTCTACTCCTATAACCACTGAGTTGCGCACTTCACTTTAGGCAGCAAGGATAAAGCGTACCGAAGGAACGCGGCAGTCTATACATCCATGCCTTCTTGCCATTACCATGTACACATGACCTCCGCACCATCCACATACCCCGTCGCAGCCGCACGTGCCCTTGCACTACACACCCAGGCTCTCGACGCGCCTGCGACCGATGCTACCCCCGACGCAGACACCATCTACGACACGGTTGACCGCATCGGCTGGGTGCAGCTTGACACGCTTCAGATGGTGCAGCGCAGCCAGTACATCGCTCTGTGGAGCAGGCTCGGTCCGTACGACACCGCCGACTTCGACTACCTGACCTTCGGCAACGGCGCAATCGAAGGCAGCAACCACCGCCGACTCTTCGAATACTGGATGCACGCCGCATGCATTATCCCGCTCTCACTCTACCGCTTCGCCATCCCGACGATGCTCAACCACAAGTACAGGCAGGGCAAGCGCCGCCGGGAGTGGCTGGAAGACCCCGCGAACATCGAACTGCTGGACGCCGTGCTGGAGCATGTGCGGCAGAACGGCCTGGCGCGCTCAGCCGACTTCGAACGCGCCGACGGCAGGCGCGGCACCTGGTGGGACTGGAAGCCGGCGAAGATTGCCCTCGAGCACCTCTACAACACCGGCGAACTCACAATCGCCAACCGCGTCAACTTCCAGCGCATCTACGGCATCACCGAGACCGTATTGCCGGACTGGGTTGACACCACGCCGCCGACAGAAGAAGAAGCGTACCTGACACTTCTCGACAAGTCCGCCCGCGCGATCGGCATCTGCGCCCCGATGCAGGTCCCCGACTACTTCCACATGAAGCGCACCCCAGCCAAGCCCCTCGTTCAGCGCATGCTCGACGAGGGCACGCTCGTCCCCGTCAACATTGAGCTCGACGACGGCGCAACCGCCGAGCATGTCGTCCACCGTGCCAACCTCCCCCTACTAGAGCGAGCGACAGACGGCGGCATCACGCCCCACCACACAACATTCCTCTCACCTTTCGACAGCCTATTCTGGGCAAAGGGCCGCGACACGCAGTTCTGGGGCTTCCAGCAGATACTCGAAGCGTACAAGCCTGCGCCCCAGCGGATATGGGGCTACTTCTGCCTGCCGATCCTGCACAACGACCGCCTCGTCGGTCGATTCGACCCCAAGCTCGAACGCCGCGAGTCCACCCTCCGGCTGAAGCAGATCCACCTCGAGCCGGGCATCAAGCCCGAAGACGAACTCGTCGCCGGCATCGCCTCCGCCATGCGCAGCTTCATGGCATTCCACGACGCCACCGACCTCGTCATCGAGCAGAGCAAGCCCCGCGGACTCCGCCGCAAGCTCATCAGGGCGATGTAGAAAGTTCCCTCCCCCTCGGGGGAGGGTTAGGGAGGGGGCAAAATATCTTCCCCATCCTGTCCATCGATGTCAGCTCCCTCCCCTATGCTATAATTTACCCACCACAGGCGCCCAGCCGCCCATGCCCTCTCCCGTGGGGAAGTGTCGGAATTGGCAGACGAGCATGATTTAGGATCATGTGCCG
>CAZWDM010000183.1:0-2522 GCA_964632415.1 uncultured Dehalococcoidia bacterium
GTTTGCCACGCTCTCCGGATCGAGACGGGCGAGCAGCTGCCCTTCCGATACAATCTCGCCTTCACTTACGAGAATCTCGGCAACAAAACCGGGTGAGCCAAAGGTAAGGTCTTCCTTGTTGGAGAATGCGATATCCCCATTTATGGCAATCTCCGTTGTCAGGGTGTCAATGCGCACAGGCAGCAGGCGTTCGGTGGGTGCGAGGGCACCGTCCTCAGCGTCCGCGAGAGGATTAAGTCCGTATGGGTTGAATATCCAGACTACTGCTGCGACAACAACAACTGCGATTACAAGCGCCAATATTGCGATGCGCCAGCGTTTTAGCCGGCCCAATACCCCCACTAACCCATTCATCCATACACCTTCTGCGAATATTGATTCGTGCGCAGGTTTCGTTGTTGCAGCACACTAATGCGCAGGAATCTCCATTTTAGAGTATAACGACCCTTGAAGGTGATGGTTAGCGGCAACTACCTTTAATTGATGGACAAGAATACCTGGACGACACTCCTCACCGATTTCGAGAAACATCTGCGCGCCGAAAAAGGGCTCGCCGACCTCACGATCCGCAACTACAAGGCGGACTTGCAGCCGCTGTACGAGTACATGCGAATGAAGGACATCGTCGACATGCGCTCCCTCGACCGCATCATCCTGCGCGGGTATCTGGCATGGCTGACGGAGATCGGGTATGTGCGGCACAGCGTTTCCAGGAAGCTCAGCACTCTTCGCACCTTCTTGAAGTGGATGTCGAGCAAGGGCATAATCGAAGGCGACCCGCTCCCGAAACGCGGCATAATGCGAGTGCCCAAGCGGCTCCCACGTTTCCTGTCCCAGGAGCAGGCGGACCGCCTGATGGACACTCCGGACACCACGAAGCCAACGGGACTGCGAGATCAGGCCCTGCTCGAGGTCATATATGGCGCCGGGCTGCGTGTCAGCGAAGCCAGCAACCTCCGCGTGACCGACCTCAATCTTTCAACCCGCGAAATTCGCGTCAGGGGCAAGGGGTCCAAGGAGCGAGTGGTCCTCGTGGGGGAGACCGCAAAGAACGCACTTGCACTCTACCTGCGTGACGCGCGCCCCATGCTCGCCGGCAAGGACAGCGGCATGGTCCTGTTTCTGAACCGCTTTGGCGGGCGGCTGAGCCAGCGCAGCATACAGGAGAAGGTCCGGCGATACAGCGTCAAGGCTGCGCTTCCTTCCGGCGTTCACACCCACACGCTGCGTCACTCGTACGCAACCCACATGTTGGAGGGTGGCGCTGACCTGCGAGTCGTGCAGGAACTGCTGGGGCACGCCAGCCCAGCCACCACGCAGATTTACACTCACGTGACGAACGAACAGGCGAAGCAAGTGTATATGTCGGCCCATCCTCGTGCGCAACTCGACGATGAATCTAATGAGGAATAGTTCGCCTCAGGAGCCCGATTCGTCGCATCCGCACGCCTCCCTGTAAACGCTGTCCTATTGCCTAATCGCCCCTGTTAATGTAGAGTACGCCCCAAGCAGGCTACCCGCATATAGCCTTGCCCTAATGACGAACGAAAGTTGCTCTTTGGGAGGACACAAGATACCGCAGGGAGGAATGTGTATGACTACCGCTAGTCCATCCGCCGTCTTCGGAGCCAGCATCAAGCGTAGGGAAGATCCCCGCCTGATAACCGGTAGAGGCACCTATGTAGATGACATCAAATTGGTCGGCATGCTGAATATGGCGCTGGTGCGCAGCCCGTATGCCCACGCCAACATAACCAGCATAGACACATCGGCCGCAAGCGCCGCAGAAGGCGTTGTAGCAGTTCTCACCGGCGAGGATATCGGTGAAGAGATCGGCCTGCCGTGCGGCTGGGTCGTCCCTGATACGATTGAAGTGCCGCACCCGCCTCTGGCGATCGGCAAGGTCCGCTGTGTGGGAGATGCCGTTGTGGCGGTCATAGCCAACAGCGCCGCCGCCGCTGCTGATGCCGCAGAACTGGTAGAGGTAGGCTACGACGTACTTCCGGCCGCTGTGAATGCAGAACTCGCGACACGTGACGGCGCCCCGCAGGTACACGACGACGCTGCGAATAATGTCGGCTTCGAATGGGAAGTCGGCGGTGGCGACATGGAGGCTGCAGCGAGCAGCGCCGAAGTGCGCGTCTCAGAGCGCATCGTCAACCAGCGCCTCATCCCCAATTCCATGGAGGGCAGGGCGGTTGTCGCGGACTTCAACCCGGGCACGAACCAGGTCACGGTCTGGACCTCGTCCCAGATACCGCACCTCGTTCGTCTGCTGCTTGCGCTGGTTACCGGCCATCCAGAGCATCAGATCCGGGTAGTCGCACCTGACGTGGGAGGCGGCTTCGGATGCAAGCTCTATCTCTACGCGGAAGAGGTCATAGCATTCGTTGCCGCAAAGCAGATAGGCCGACCGATCAAGTGGACTGAGGAGCGACAGGAGAACTATCTCGCCACAACGCACGGTCGCGACCACATCGGCGACTGGGAGATCATGGGCAACCGCGACGGGACGATTACCG
>CAZWDM010000184.1:0-2496 GCA_964632415.1 uncultured Dehalococcoidia bacterium
AGCGGGTCGGCGGTCGTCAACTCGACATCGGCGACATCGGCGACGCTTATTGTGCGCTTGCCGGTCTGGGGTCCAGGGGGACCCTGGGGAATGCCGGTGTCGGACTGCTCGAAGCCCACGGTGAGCCGTCGGATGTCTTCGATGGAGCCGATTTCGTGTGCGGTTCGCACCGGGTATCCGGTGCCGCGGGAGGTGATGCTGCCAGCGGGGAAGCTGATGTTGTTCTGGGTAATCGAGTTAACGATCTGGACTGCGGAGAGGCGCAGGTCCTTGAGCTTGTCGGCGTCAACGGAGACGACGACCTTTTCTTCGATTTCGCCAAGGATGTACATCGTGC
The DNA here is from genome assembly GCA_964632415.1 of uncultured Dehalococcoidia bacterium. Taxonomy (GTDB): domain Bacteria; phylum Chloroflexota; class Dehalococcoidia; order Lucifugimonadales; family JADFKI01; genus Bin90. The sequence continues at coordinate 338 of CAZWDM010000184.1, forward strand.
CCACGCCTTCGATGCGATTCAGGCGAGGTTGAATGACATCGTTCACGAGGCGCTGGAGACCGGGGATGTCCTCGTCTCCTGAGACCGTGAACTGCATTACGGGAAACTGCGAGGGAGTAATGCGGCTGACGAGGGTAAATACGTCGTCCGGCAGGTCTGCGCCGGTGACGGCGCTCTCGACCTCGCGCTCGGCCTCCTCCATGTCGGTGTCGAAGTCGAATGTGGCGAGCAGGTTGACGCGGTTACCCGTGGAGACGGAGCTGATTTCCCTGAGACCATCGATACCGGAGATCGCCTCTTCCATCGGCTCGGTGATGTCGCGCATCATCGTTTCAGGATCCGAATTGGCGTAGAAGGCGTTGACGGCGACATTCGGGAATGTGATGTCGGGGAATAGCTCACGCTGGAGGTTGATATATGAATAGATGCCTATTGCGAATAGGAGGATCGTGACGAGGACGGTTACCGGGCGTCGCCTAAGCGCGAGTCTGGTTATGAAGCTCAAATTCGGGGCTCCTGGATGCGTGTTCAGTCGGTGAGGTTATGCGTACTCCGGTCAGGGGGTATTTTCGGGCAGGGGCGACGAAACATCCCTGCGCCAGGAACATCTGGATGTTCACGCAAGCTGATCGGTAAAGTGGCGGCTCCTATCAGGGAAGCATGATTCCACGCTTAAGTGTCGCTATATGTGTGGCCTGAAAAATCACACCCATGAACTATATCAAAGATTTGGTGCATGTGTTGAGGAAGTTGCACCTGAAATCCGCTTTTAGAGACAGGATAAGAAGTATAGAATGTCTTGTATCAAACTGATGCAAAATTCAGGACTGGAACTTCAGCCTTGGCAAGACGCATACCGCGCAGAATCCACACATTCGACGCCTTCCTGAACCCCAACTATCGCCTGCTGTGGGTGAGCAACTTCTTTGCGTACATCTCGCGGTGGATGCAGATGACGATGCTTGGGTGGTTCGTGTTCGAGGTGACGGGGTCGGCGTTCCTGGTTACCATCGTTGGGTTCTCGGGAATGGGTCCGCTGGTCGTGCTGGGGGTGTTCGGCGGTGTTCTTGCCGACCGGCTGGACAAGCGCAAGCTGCTGCTGGGGACGCTGTTCGCGAACCTGCTGGCTGCGACGGCGATGGCGGGGCTGATATTCTCGGACCTTGCATTTGGCACGAGCAACGTGAAGTTCTGGCATGCGTACATTGTGATGCTGGTCGGCGGCATCGGGTGGGGGTTGGATATGCCCTCGCGCCGCACCATCGTACTGGACGTTCTTGGCAGGGCGCGGGTGAACAACGCCATCGCGCTCGATTCTGTTGGGATGCATTCGAGCCGCATGCTGGGTCCGCTGATCGGCGGCGGGCTGATAACGATAAGCCTCTTCCTGTTCGACCGCGGCCTTGGGCTGGAGGCGGGCTACGCGGTGACGCTGGTGTTCTTCGTCACTTCGGCGATTATGATGCTGAATGTAAAGACGCCGGCGCGCGATACCTCCACTACCGGGCAGGCTTCCTGGAACATCATCAGGAATCTCGTAGAAGGGATTCGCTATGTGGGCAGCGAGGCAACGCTGCTGGCGGTTGTGCTGATCACGGTGTTCATGAACCTGCTGCTGTTCCCGTACCAGCAGCTGATTCCGGTGGTGGCGTCCGAGGTGCTGTTCGTCGGTCCCACGCTGATGGGACTGCTGCTTGCGTTCGAGGGGCTGGGTGCGCTGATGGGTTCGATCGGGATAGCTTCGTGGTCTAACCTCACGCACCACGGGCGGGTGTACCTATTCGGATCGCTGGCGGGGCTGACGATGCTGCTGATTTTCTCGTTCTCGAAGATATACGGGCTGTCGCTTGTGCTGATGCTAATGCTTGGGCTGGGGACGGCAGGGTTCGGCGCGATGCAGGCGACGATAATCCTGCTGGTGGCGAGGGACGATATGCGCGGCAGGGGGCTGGGAGTGATCACGCTTGCGATTGGCGCGGGGCCGATCGGGGGACTGATGCTCGGGAGGATGGCGGACGTGATGGGGGCGCCGATGGCTATGACGATAAACGCGGTGCTGGGGCTGATTACGGTGGGAGCCGTGGGACTGCTTGTGCCGTCGCTGCGGGGGCGGATGACGTCGGATTCGGAGTCGGAGCGCGCGGAGGCATCGGGCGCGG
>CAZWDM010000185.1:0-2369 GCA_964632415.1 uncultured Dehalococcoidia bacterium
GTCTGTGTCGTAGCCGTCATCGTCGGTGGCCGGAGTGCTGAAGCCATCGTAGTCAGTGTAAGGGGTCTCTACGCCGTCGCTATCGGTGCCGTCGTGGTCAGTGTTCGGATCGGTGTCGTACCCATCATTGTCGGTTTCGTCGACATCATCGTCTTCGTTGCTGTCGTCATCGTCTTCTTCGACGGACAGGGCCGTGCGTGTACCCAGCGCGGCCTCATCCCACACTTCTTTTTGCAGTGCTTCGGTTGCCCCACTCCACACTAGAGCGAGCGCAATGACCAGTGCAACAGACGCCAGCAGACTGAAAAACCGTTTCATTGCCTCTGACCATCCTTCCGGTGTTTGATATTAAACGGATAGTGGAGTGCGTGAATGTGAAACTCTCCGTACCAACGACCAAAGCGGCTGTGGCAATTCGTCCGAACTATGCGCGGCTCTTCGGCAGATCGACCTGAGATCTTTCTTCAGTGTATGGTTGCACCAGTTAAAGGACTTGTCCAGAGTGATTTTAGGAATTAGTTTTGCTTAACAACTTCGTGCAGCCCTTACTGATTGGATTTCAAGCGGAACGGTTATATCAAGGTAAGATATGCACCGGTGGCTTCTCTGTTTACCCACAAGCCAGTTACACACTTCAAGGGCAAATATCCCGCTCCAGTCCCGGCCTAGTTTCTGGGCGCTTGCTTAAACTGGCAAACCTGGCTGGGGTTTAGGACATTACCTCGGATGACGTGTCCGCTCGTACTGACCGCCTGTCGATACAACCACCGCAAAGCCATATTCGGCGAGGCTTGCCGTCCCGCCACTTCTCGAAGAACAAGAAACAGTGGCGTCGAGTCCAGCAATCCATGCAGTCGGTTACTCGATGCTATGGACGTTTGATAATCTGCCTGCTCTAAATGCGGCATAAGCACAGATACTTTCTATATGAGCTTTCGTTCCATCTGCCCGTGCAGTCCAGTCCTTCGTGCTCTTTCTCGACTACGAGAAAGACACCTCTGCCGTTACTACGCCGCGCCCACGACGCGCCAGTCGTCCGGTTTTTCCTGAGTATCCGAACTTTCCGCTATGTGCTCGCCCTTGTATTCAACGACCAATATGCGTCCATCCGTCATGGGAGAGTATGGTTCGGCAGTAAATGAAAAATTAATGACCGATTTATTGTGCTGTGTTAGGGTTACGCGGGCGACGAAAGCGGCGACAGGTCGAATGTTGGCGGTGCGGTCGTTGCTCGGCGTGGTTGAGACTAACATTATGGGGTGAAGCCGATGGCTAAGATGAGCGGCGGAGAGGCCCTTGCGAAATCACTCGTGAGGGAAGGTGTGGAGGTTGTGTTCGGGATTCCCGGCATACAGATATATGGGATCGTCGCCGGTCTGCGAGATGAACCCGGAATCCGCATGATAACTACGCGGCACGAGCAGGCGACGACTTTCATGGCCGACGGGTACGCTCGCGCATCGGGGAAGCCGGGAGTGGCGCTGGTGGTTCCGGGGGCGGGTCTGTACAACGCGGCGGCGGGCTTGACCAATGCCTATTCGCGTTCCTCACCCGTGCTACTCATTGCCGGCCAGATTCCGCGCGGGGCAATCGGCAAGGGTCTTGGAGCGGTGCATGAAATCGAGAATCAGCCGGGGGCGGTGCGCTCTGTGACGAAGTGGCAGCGACTGGCTATGAGACCGAGAGATGTCCCCGACGCAGTGTTCGAAGCGTTCAGGCAGATGCGCACGGGAAGGCCCCGTCCTACGCTGGTTGAGATGCCACCGGAGGCGGGGGTTGAGACGGAGGAGGTTGTGCTTCGCAATCCCGCCCGGATTTCACGAATCGTGCCGAGTCCCGACGATCTTCGAGAAGCTGCACGCGTAATCGCGGAGTCTCGCCTGCCACTGATATACGCGGGCGGCGGAGTGGCGAGGTCGGATGCGGAATTGGCGCTGGTGAAGTTGGCGGAGGCGACGAATATACCCGTGGTTACCTCCAGCGGCGGCAAGGGGACGATACCGGACGGCCATCCGCTGTCTTATGGTTCCTGTTTCAGCCCTCGCGGGGAAAGACAGGAGATGAACCAGCTGTACGAGGTGATGCAGTCTGCCGACGTGGTGATTGGGATCGGGGCGCGCTTTTCGCTCGGCAATCCTGCCGGGGAGTCGTCAACGCTCGTGAACATAAACATCGACGATGGAGAGCTTACAAGAGTGCAGTCCAACACCATTCCGCTGCACGGGGACGCGAGGGCTACGATAGAGGCGCTTATACCGCACCTGATCGAGGCGGGCGCCGGAGAGCGTTCTTCGCCTGTGGAGGCGGTGGCGGCGGCGCGCAGCCTGATTGCCTACTACGATATCGGGCTCAAGGAGCCGCAGTATCCG
>CAZWDM010000186.1:0-2323 GCA_964632415.1 uncultured Dehalococcoidia bacterium
AGGAAACCGCCCGATGTAGTGCCATACGCGAAAATATACGGCCCTAACGCATTGAATATCAAAAGGTTTTGAAATGCAATGTTAAACTTGGGTTAATCCAGACCAATTGAAAGTCAACTGCCGACCGATTGAAATCCTTTTGGCGGCCAATTGAAAGAATCCAGTCTCGATTCGCCTGCGCGCAGGCCCGGCCCAGCGAAGTTGGCGGTTCGCGGTTGGCGAGCGCTTCCTGAGCCACTTGCTGCAACCGCACGCTGCCTCGTGCAGGACTGCGAGGCCCACTGAGCACTTTCCCCGATCAAAATGCAGCAAATGCTCGCCGATCTGCTCGTTCAAGCACCCATCGACGGATCGGGAGCTTGCAGTTGCCGGAGTGTATGACTAAGTTATGTGGACTTAGTCAGGAGAAAAACGATGCGCTCCGTCAATATCCACGAAGCCAAGACTCATCTTTCCCGGCTCGTAAATGCCGCAGCCAAGGGTGAGCCATTCATCATCGCGCGCGCCGGCAAGCCGCTGGTCAAGGTGATGGCCATCGATGCGCCCGATGCCGACGCCAGGCGCAGGCTCGGGTTCCTGGCCGGAGAAATCTCGGTACCAAGCGACTTCGACCGCATGGGCGAGGGAGAGATCGCCAGCATGTTTGCGACGGGCAAGTGAGTCTGCTGCTGGACACGCATGTGCTTCTCCGGGCCGCCGGTCACCCGGATCGGTTGCCGAAAGCAGCGCGTGACCTGATTGTCGACGAGACCGAGGAACTGTTCTTCAGCGCTGCATCGCTATGGGAAGTCGCCATCAAGAGCGGGCTTGGCCGCCCCGACTTCAATGTCGATCCGCGCTTGCTGCGGCGCGGATTGCTGGAAAACGGTTACCTGGAACTGGCCATAACAGGCGCGCACGCCGCTTCTGTGGATCTCCTCCCGCCCATCCACAAGGATCCCTTCGATCGCATGCTCATCGCGCAGGCACAGATCGAGGGACTCACGCTTCTGACCGCCGACGAGCAACTTGGCCGCTATCCCGGGTCGATTCATGTGGTCTAGCTAGCGCACCGCCGCCTGCGTCATAGAAACGTCCGAGCGCCGGCTCCCAGATCCGGACCCATGCGGGTGTTGGTGAGAACGCTCCTTTGTCACACACGCTTCCTCCGCGCTATCAGCCTGCCTTCATCATTGCGCGGACCCTGCTATGCCACAGTTCCGCCACTTCCAACGCTTGCCGATAAGTCGCACTATCCCGTTTCAGGCCCTTTTTCTCATAGCTATCCATTAAAACGATGTCGTGGTTTGGCTTCTCAAAGTCATCCGTTACGAACCGTAGAATCAACTTCCTTACGTTACTCACGCTGCGCTTGGAGCCCGACAGACCACCGATCACGGCCCCGACACCGCCAAGCAGAACCCCGCCTACAGCAACACCGGCAAGCTGGCTGCCGCGGTTCGCGTAGGCAAGCTGCACATCGTCTTCCAATATTTCGCATGACACGATCGATGGCACAGTGAAGCGACGAAACTCCTCCGCGTCCGCCAGCAAGATCTCCCGTCGTTTCAAATCGATCGCGACACCACACAGGTTCTTGTCGCTGACGTAAACATCGTCGGGCTCGAAGTCAACCAAGTCTCTGATCCGCTGCTTGATGCTGCCAGCCTTGCGAGCGAAATACTGGTTCGCCGCAATCCCGCCTACGAGAATTAAGAGCAAGACAACGATGAATACTATGAGTATCAGTACATCCATGAAGCACTCTCCGGGCGCCGATCCCAAGCGGCGACATCATATCCAGTGTTCTCCGCCGTGTCGCGTCAGATTCTCTGCGCTGCGGCACTCCAAGTAGGTGCCGCTCCGTTCGCATTCCAAGCATCCGCTGGCGCTGCCTTACACGCGCCAAACCCGCCACCATCGAACGCCGCATACTTCCCGGAACCGTCGCACGCAGAGCAGCGCGCGACACCCGCGCATCGGTCACTGTTACTCCGTCGAGCCGCCATCGCTCCCCGTGTCCCCCTTGCTGACTATTGCCCGCTTGCGTGGCGACCGACTGGGGTGTGTCTTTTCGAGAATGGGCTGCACTAATCAATATAGATCGGATACGCGCCGAGACGCTCGATCAAGTCGGCTATCAAGGGATCGGGAGCAATAGCGACGAGCGCAGCACGAGCCTATGTGATAGAAACGTCCGTGCGCCAGTTGCCAGATCCGGACCCCCGCAGGTTTTGGCGCGAACGCTCTATCGCTAAATGAATTCCGGATCGCCGTTGTATTCCACACGTAATCTTCGGCCAACATGAGCGTATACCGTCACGCATTAGGAAGATACTCATCA
>CAZWDM010000187.1:0-2287 GCA_964632415.1 uncultured Dehalococcoidia bacterium
TCTGTCCAAGCAGGCCTTCAGGATGTGCGGGAGACCGGCGCAGGGATATGGCCGGGGTTCTGTTCAGAATGCCGGCAGCAATGTTGTATGCGAGGCGCTGCTGGGATGCGAGGTAGCCTATACGCTCACTCGTCTGCGGGTCGTAATGCAGTCCGTATATCCTGGTCTCGACAGCCTTGACCATTTCCTGTCCCTCGTGAATGTTCTTATCACATTATAGAACATTCGTAGGGATATGTCTCACCACACGTGCAACAAGTATGTCATTACCATGCAGTTTATCCGTAATAAGGGAGACATGCCAGAGGAGATACTGGCCGGGGTTGCCCGAGGTGGGAGATTGTGGAGTCAGGCTCTGCCGAGAAACTGACGGCGAAGTTGCGGTTACTGTGGGAGAAGGTGCAGCCAATGCACACTTAGTTGCAGTTAAGGCCGCCATAGTTGCACTTACCCGACACTTGCGGCATCGTACTTGCAGTTTTGGGCCTCGGACACTTTCTCCGAGCGATCGTCCTATATTGGGACTAGGTTGTCCAGTTTAAGGGGAGTGCTCAGGTAGGAGCTGGGGGTGAGCGCGGGACATTTCTCTGTAAAATGTCCCATCAGATTGTTGATGCTCAGCATAAGCGTCAGTGCCAACCGGCCAGCAATAGTCGCACACTCACGGTCTGTCCCTTACCAACTGTGCCTGGCATCCAGCAGGGCAGCCTCTCCCAGTACGGGGCGACTTTCACCGTCACGCCGGTACGCTCTTGAGAGTTGATGCACTTGCGCCCCAGGACCGGCCGGGAACGCGGTGAAGCGAAATATCAGCGCTTCACGCGGATCGGGTTGGCATCGAACCAAGACATCGACGGGGCCACCCTTAGAAGGAACGCGGACCGTTCGCTCACGCTCATAGGCATCAAAGGTCATTTCCTTAGCAGCTTCGTACCTGAACAGGACGTAGGCCTGATACCAGACGTCGGTCGAGAGTCCGGCTTCGGTGGCTGCGGCATTGACGAAGAAGTCTGCGGGAGTCGATTCCGGCATCGGATGTCTCCTTGAGTCAACGGTTTTTGATGGAACTTCCGCGTCAAGGCGTATTTCAGGTCGCGGAGGTTATTCTCCCCGCAGCCTGCGAAGCTCAGCCTCAAGATCCGTGGCGCGAGCTTCGGCAGTCTCAGCACGATTCTCGGCGATGTTGGCGCGAGATTGGGCATCCTCAGCACGAGACTCCGCCGCCAGACGCTCAGTTCGTTCCTGTTCGATGCGAGACTCCGCCGCCGTCCGTCCGGTTCGCTCTTCCTCGTGAGAGTATAGATAAGTCTCGGTCACGGGATTGAAGAAGCGCAACCTCCCATCCTCCCAGCATACATACAGTCCCAGTACATCGCTGTACCCTCGAAGACGACCGTCGCCCAGATTCCCGATCGCTATCGGCTCATACGCCCCATCCACCAGACGGTCTCCCGCAAGCGCCGCATCGTGGTACTCCCCACCGCTCGGATCGAACCGCCAGTATTCTCCGATGCCGAACCGCTCGTAGTCAGCCCTCTTGTCCGTGTAGTCAGCCTCGCCCGTGCTCTGTGACGCAACCTCCAGCACGAAGTCGGGCGCCTTCCCCTGTCGGTCTATCGCATACCCCCGCTGCTCCTCCATCAGCTCCCGGTCGCCGTCCCGCACAAACATCAGGTCCGGTATCCGTGTATCCACTCCCACTGGTGAGGTAAGGGTAACCGGAACCTCGCTCGCCACCGTGACATTCGGCTCGTCGGCGTAGTGTATCGCAAGCGACGTGATTACCGAAGGTTCGTAGAGGTGGAGCCAGTTCTGCATGTCGTCTCGCGGCGGATACTCGGGGAAGCGTTCGAGCCTGCCCGCTTCCTTCGTGAGTGTGGTCGTCCTGCTGGTCATCGCGGTTATCTCCGGAACTGAGTGAGTTGAGCGATTGCGACTGCCGCCATTATACCACCGGCGAGGCCGGAGCCTCGGGGAGCATGTGAGTGGTGTTAGTGCCAAATCAAAATGGGCGAAATCGTGTTGTTACTCAGCGATTCCGTCCGCGCTAACTGCTCAGCGGAAATGTACGTATCACTCTGTATCATGCTTCGAAAGCGCTGATCTCCATGCCCAGCTCAGACCGCCGACGCCAGACCTGTGTCCTCTCCCGCTGGGTCATGTCATCGCGCAGTTCAAGCCAGTAGTGCTCGAAACACACTTCGCAGTAACCACCCTGGCAGCCCGGCCAGCTCAGCGGATTGTCCGCAAGAGCGACAGCCGGACGGTCCACACGCGCACCGCGGAA
>CAZWDM010000188.1:0-2247 GCA_964632415.1 uncultured Dehalococcoidia bacterium
AGGTGCAGCGGCAGGTGAGCCCGCGGGGGCAGGCGGCGATCAATCGCTGGAAGAGCCATACGCTGGAGGCGTTCTAGTTTTCAGTTAACAGTTTCCAGTTAACAGTAGTCAGTTAACAGTAGTCAGTTGGCGGTGAATGGCGAGCCGAGTCGCTTGGAGAAGATTTGAGCAGCAAACTAAACCTCAGCGTTGTTGACCAGTCGCCGGTGCGGAAGGGCGGGACGGCTCGCGACGCGCTGACTGAGACCGTAAGGCTCGCGCAGGCTGTGGAGCGGATGGGATACGAGCGCTTCTGGGTGGCGGAGCATCACAATCTTGCGAACTTTGCGGGGACAAGCCCGGAGATTCTGATAGGGCAGATTGCGGCGCAGACTGAGCGCATCCGCGTGGGGAGCGGCGGGGTGATGCTGCCGCATTACAGCGCGTTCAAGGTGGCGGAGGTGTTCCGCATGCTGGAGACGCTGTTCCCGGGTCGGATTGACCTGGGAATCGGGCGCGCGCCGGGCAGCGACCAGATTACGGCGGCGGCGCTGTCGTATCCGCGTCCGCAACTGGATATACGGCACTATCCGATTGTGGTGCGCGACCTGCTGAACTTCCTGAACGACACTGTGGATGCCGAGCATCCCTTTGCATCGCTGCACGCGGGGCCGGGTGAATCGACCGCGCCGGATGTGTGGCTGCTGGGATCGCGGGCGGACAGCGCGTCAATGGCGGCGGAGATGGGACTGCCGTTCAGCTTCGCGCACTTCTTCGGGCTTGCGACCGAGCACGGTCCGGCGATAGCGGAGATGTACAGGCAGAACTTCAAGCCGTCGGAGTACCTGTCGGAGCCGAAGGTGAATGTGGCGTTCCAGGTGTTGTGCGCGGAGACTGACGAGGACGCGCAGCGCATTGCGTCGAGCCGCAACCTGTCGCGAGTGCGGTCGGTGCAGAACCAGCGGGAGGGCGTGCCTTCCATCGAAGAGGCGCTGGCGTACGAGTACCGGCCGGATGAGTGGGCGTACCTGTCGAAGATGAAGGAGAGCTACATTGACGGCACGCCGGACTATGTGCGCGACAAGATCGAGGAGCTTGCGGACTCGTACAGGACGGACGACATTGGCATCGTGACGATATGCTACGATTTCGCGGACCGGGTGCGGTCGTATGAGCTGGTGGCGGAGGTGTTTGGGATGGAGGGGCCAGACATCGATGGACAGGATGGGTAGGATTTACCCCCCACCCTAACCTTCCCCCTCAGGGGGAGGGGACTTATTGTTGTGCTTCTCCCATCAAGGGGGAAGGGACAAGTTAGACATGGCTGAATAGGGTCTAGTGCTGATGAGTACGCTGACTGACAGGACTGACGCGATGGCGGCTATCGAGGCGATGGCTGAGCGGCTGCGCGACGAGTACGGCGCGGAGGCGGTGATTCTGTATGGCTCGCGTGCGGATGGAAGCGCGAGGCCGGACAGCGATGTTGACCTGCTGATAATCAGGTCGCGGGCGTCTAGTGGCATTGAGCGCTTCAAAGAAATACGTGCCGCGTTGTCCGACCTGGAGGACGGATTGAGGCTGGATACGCGCACTTACACGCCGGCTGAAGTGGAAATGACACTCGCAAGAGGCGACCATTTCGTGCAGGACATCATACTGTGGGGGAAGGTGCTTCACGCCGGTGAGGACTTTGCCAGGTACATTGATTTAGCGGAGAAGAGCTACAGCATGAATCCTGAAGATTCGGAGTATCCGGAAGATTGGGTAGATAACGCCGAAGAAGACTATCGAATGGCAGTATATTTGCTTGAAGGTGGCTTTCCAAGAGGCGCGGGATACAGCTTGCAGCAGGCGGTTGAGAAGTTCTTCAAGGCGTATCTGATAAGGCAAGGCTGGAGACTTAAGAGGACGCACGACCTGGTTGAACTTCTGGATGACGCTTTGCAGTATGACTCAGATCTGGAAGAGTTTCGCTCAGTGTGCAAGCTGGTGACAAATTACGCCCTGGTAGGACGATATCCCGGATCGCGGGATTCTGATCTGCCAGTGATGAATGACGAGAATGTGCGTGCCGCGCTTGCGGAGATTTCGCCGCTGATTAAGCGGCTGAGGGCGGGGAGCGAGAGAGCTGAGATCGGTGGACAGGACGGATAGGATAACTCCCCCATAACCCTCCCCAAGAGAGGGAGGGGCTGAGATGATATGGATACTTGAGGAGGCCCCAATGCGCTGGGTGAGATATGAAGGCGATGACGGCGCGGTGTTCGG
>CAZWDM010000189.1:0-2226 GCA_964632415.1 uncultured Dehalococcoidia bacterium
CGGGGGCGGATGACGTCGGATTCGGAGTCGGAGCGCGCGGAGGCATCGGGCGCGGGGCGATCTGCGGCGGCCGGTGGGCAGGGACGGGGCTGATAGGATGTACAGGATGGTTAGGATTTTTTGGTAAGATATTCTGGTATTGCCAATAGGTGTTGGTGTCATGTTCGAATTTGTTTTTGATGCAGGCTTCACCCCCATCCTAACCTTCCCCCCTCAAGGGGGAAGGGACTAAATGCCTCACCCCAAACAGGTGTAAGCAATACCGATATTTCATGCGGCTATCCTTCTCATCTTGTCCATCCTGTTACCAACAGTGATACTAAAGTGCAATAATGATTCCGGAAAATCGCATTCCTACTCATCCGGGAGAAGTGCTGCTAGAAGAGTTTCTGAAGCCTATGGGTATCACTCAGAGGCGTCTTGCGGAGCACATGAGCGTATCGGTTCAGAGGGTGAACGAGATTGTGCGCGGCAAGCGGGGAATCACGCCTGAGACCGCGTGGTTGTTTAGCAAAGCTCTCCGCACGACGCCCGAGTTCTGGATGAATATGCAGGGCGGGTACGACCTCGCACTGAACCGCCTAACGCGGCACATAGAACCTTTGTATGACTCAGCCGATTAGTTCCCCAGCACGATGGCGGACTCGTCCATTAGCATGATGTAGGGTTCGCCGAACTGGTCGTTGTCGTCGAGGCTCCAGTCGGCGGTGGACTCGGCGGGCTTCATGCGGATGCCCCAGTCGCCGCCGAAGACAAGATGCACGACCGCCTGCCCTGAATCGGAGACGGGGGCGTACATCGCGGGGGTGGGTGAGCCGTCGCCCTCGCTGCTCCAGCCTGTTACCTGATAGACGCCGGGCGGCCTGCCGGGTTCGTCAAGAACGACCCGCGTTACGGGCACTGCATCCGCATGCGCCTCGTAGAGCATGAGCGGCATGTACTCGCAGTTGTCGTTGTCGTCGACTTCGATGTAGATGGATTCGGCCATGACTGCCTACTCGAAGGTCTTGCGGAAGTTGTAGAGGGTCATTTCAGGCTCGACGGGCGCTGTGGGCAGATATTCCTCCTCCTCGATCTTGGCGACGATGAGACAGGGGCCGTCTTCGTTGAGCGCCTGCCGGAAGACGGTGGCGAGGGACTCTTCATCTTCGACGGTCGCGGTTTTGGAGATGTTGCAGCCTTTGCCTACCTGCTCGAGGCTGGTGCCGAATGCGGTGTGCGTGGGCTGCATGCCGGTCTGTCCCCACATCTCGTTGTCCCAGACGATGACGATGAGGTTGCGGGGCTGCTCCCTGCCGATGGTGGCGAGGGTGCCCATGTTCATGAGGAGGCTGCCGTCGCCGTCGAGGGAGATGACCTTCTCGTCGGTGGACAGCGCCATGCCGAGCGCCATGGACGAGCAGAGGCCCATCGAGCCGTAGCCGTAGAAGTTGCGATGGCGGTCGGCGGCGAGGTGCCAGAGTTCGTCGGACGTGGGGCCGAGATTGGCGACGATGGGGAGGTCGCCGGCGTTTTCGAGGATCATCTTGGTGGCGGAGAGCCTGTGCAATTTTTTTGTCCTTTGTCTTCGATTTATGATTCTATGGGGTGCGGTTTCACCCACATCCTAACCCCTGCCTTCGCTAGGGGCAGGCTCTTCCCCATCAAGGGGGAAGGGACTTTTGCCCCTCCCTAACCCTCCCCCACAGGGGGAGGGGACAAAAGGAGCGGTCATGCCATCTTGCCGCCGTGCAGGAGTGGGGTCATGCAGAGGGCGAGAGGCTGGCGCGATGCGTAGCAGAGCTTGAGGGCGCCGGTGACGCGGCGGTGCAGCCTGTCGTCGCTGTCGTAGGTGTAGTGCGGGATGCCTAGCACATCGAGGATGGGGCGAGTGGTGCGGCCCATTGCGACCTGTGCAAGGTTGAACTCGTCCACTTCGCCGCGCAGGTTGATGAACATCGGAATCGGGATGCGGTACGGGATGCAGAGGGAGGCTATGGCGTTGATGCAGTTGCCGAAGCCGCTGGACTGCATGAAGACCGCCGCGTTGCGCCCGGTTGCGTACGCGCCGGATGCGATGCCGATCGCCTCTTCCTCGCGGGTTGCGGCGACGACATGGAAGTAGTCGTCGGCCTCGAGGAGCTGCGTGATCTGGTGGATGCTGATGTCGGGGACGAAGGCGATGAGGGAGATCTCGCTGTCCTTGAGGGATTGTACGATGGATTCTGCCCAGTTCATGGATTGGTC
>CAZWDM010000190.1:0-2185 GCA_964632415.1 uncultured Dehalococcoidia bacterium
AGCGTCATACCGGCGAATATACACTCGCGCAGGTCCGTCAGTGTGAAATCCGTATCCTCGTCGAACACGACATTCACCATCTTGAGCTCGATCATCCTGGCCTCCGTGAGGTCGGCGCCACTGAAGTCCGCGCCATTCACGCTTGCGTCCTCAAAGTTCGCTCTCCGAAGCGAGGCCTTGTTGAAGTTCACACGATAGAGCTGTGCAAACAGGAAACTGGCGTCATCCAGAACGGTGTCAGCCCCAAAGGTGCTGCGGGAGAGGACCGCCCGGTGGAATGTGACTCCGCTCAGTATTATCTCGTCGGGCCACTTCGTGTTGTGCATGATCGTCCTGTTGAACGACAGAACCCGCGAAAGGTCCGCTGTACTCAGGTCCACATTGCTGAAATTCGCTTCCTCGACCAGCGCTCCTGATAAAGAAACATTGGTCAAGTCCGCAGCCTTGAAGATCGCCCTTCTCAGATCCGCGCCGGCAAAGTTGGCGCCCGTCAGGTTCATGTTCCTGAAGTCCCGCCCGCTGAAGTCGCAGCCGGCAAGCTGAGCGCCCGGAGCAGGCGTGCAGGGCACCGGTGTCCTCGTCGGGGTCGGCGTTACGGTCGCAGAAGGCGTTGAAGTTGCGGTCCCGGTCGCGGTAGGACTCCCCGTTGCAGTGGGCAGTGGCGTAGATGTCGGCGTATCAGTAGCCGTCGGCGTCGGAGTTCTCGTGGGCGTGGGAGTCCTGGTAGCGGTAGCAGTTCTGGTGGCGGTTGGCGTGAACGTCGCCGTCGCGGTTGCCGTGGGAGTTACAGTCGGTGTGCCGGTGGGGGTGGGTGTTATCGTCGGGGTGTTCGTTCGCGTCGCCCAGATTATACCGTAGGGCGTCGCAGTCGGACGTGGCGAAGGCGAAGGCTCAGGAGTGGGACTTCGCGTCGGAGTCTCTGTCGAAACTCCCGCAGCGTCGGCTCCCTCTGCGCCTTCATAGTCAGCTCCACTGGTTCCAGCTGTCTCCTGAGCAGGCACGGCGGCACCGGCTGCGGAAACATCCTCAACGGCATCAGAACCGCCAATTGCCTGGCAGCCCAGAGATACCAACATTATCAGTGCAGCAAACAGACTTGAGCGAAGCGGGCCAGGCTCCATACGTTGCCGGGAACGGCTCGGCATCATTCCAGGTTTTCCTCGACGATCCTAGCCTGGCAGAAACTGAATGCCATACCGATGAAGGCCTCGAAGCTGTTGTACTGCCCCGCTTCCAGGGCATCCCACATCCTGCGCTCCGACTCCTCGGTCTCACGGTTGAACACCTCCTCCGGGAGGTTGGGATTGAGGTAGGTTCGCGCTGTGCAGTCCGCCATCCAGCGCACTATCTCAAGCTCGTTCTCGCTCGCGTCCTCCTTCGCCAACCTGTAATGGGGGCCGGGGGCGGCTCCGTTCGCTGGTGTTCCACCTCCCGCACGTTCCTTCTGAGCCTGCGCGACAATGTAGTCCTGGAAGGTCTTCATCTGGGCCTCAAGCGCCGTGATCCGCTCACTGTCCGACTTCCCGTCACCGGACGAGCTCTCGTCATCGCCACCGCAGCCAGCGGCCGTCGCAATTGTCACAGCCAGGAGAACGACGGCGGCATAGCGGCTAGTCACCTGTATGAATCGCAATCTCGTCATACGTCCCCCCCGGCCGTGAAACCGGTGTAGTCGCTTTCTCAAGGTCGTCACGCGTCAACTCCGGGTTCAGTCCAAGACTCCTGAGTTCGGACAGCAGCAGCCCGAAGCTGTCGGGCAGCCCTGGTTTCAGGACTGTTTTCCTGCTCAATCCAGTCCCGGCGTCAGCCATAATCGTCCTGGTCAGCGCCTCACGTCCCGCAACATCGTCCGCCTTCACCGTCATCATCTCCTGCAGCACGTGCGCCGCGCTGTACGCCTCGAGGCCCCACACCTCCATCTCCCCCAGACGCTGCCCACCTCCGGCTGACTTGCCGCCTAAAGGCTGCTGAGTGATCAATGAGTAAGTGCCCGTCGAACGGGCATGCATCTTGTCCTCGACCATGTGTATGAGCTTGAGCATGTACTTGTAACCCACGGTCACAGGCCTGTCGAAAGGCTCACCTGTCCTACCGTCTCGAAGAACCTGTTTGCCCATGATTGGAGCGGCAATTTTCTTCTCACGGTCGAGTCGCAGAGCTTCCTGGCGCAGCTCTTTGTAACCTG
>CAZWDM010000191.1:0-2100 GCA_964632415.1 uncultured Dehalococcoidia bacterium
CCCGGCGTGTCGATAATGTTTATCCTCACATCCCCATACGACACGGACGCATTCTTGGCGAGGATAGTGATCCCGCGCTCTCGCTCCAGAGGGTTGGTGTCCATAATCAAGGCACCGACCTCTTGGTGCGACTTGAAGACCTTGCCCTGCTTCAGCAGCGCGTCCACAAGGGTCGTCTTTCCATGATCGACATGGGCGATAATGGCCAGGTTCCGTATATTCTCGTTCTTACAGTCGGTCAAAATTAAGCACTCCGAATACTCTCTTGCCCGCGCCAGCGCATTCCTTACCGCCTATGAGCATATCAAAGAACGTGGACATGTTGACTTGGGCTACCCGACGACAATAAAACTCGTCCAGATTTATGTCCCTTGCGACTATTGTCCTGTCAATAGGTCTCGCCGCAGGTTAGAACTTCCACGATTTCACCGTAAACCTGCGCCCCAGTCCTCGCTCGATCTCCCGCCATTTGCGCTCCTCATCCGGCGTAATGAAGGTTACCGCTTCGCCTGAACGTCCCATGCGACCGGTGCGCCCCACTCGATGCGTGAAGAGCAACTCCGTATCTGGCAGGTCAAAGTTGATGACCCGTGAGACACCGTCAATATCCAAGCCTCGCGCAGCCACATTCGTCGCCACAAGAGTCGGAGTGACGCCGGAACGAAAGTCTGTCATCACCCGCTCGCGAGCGTTCTGGCTCAGGTTTCCCTGGAGCGCTCCAACCGAATACCCCAGATCGTCGAGCTGCCTCGCCAGCTTCTTCACGCCCCGCTTGGTCCTGCCGAAGACGATCACCGGAGAGCCGTCCTGTTCGTCCAGAAGCGTCCGAAGGGCCCTTATCTTCTCATTCGGTCGAATGGCAAACACCATGTGCTCCACACTTGGCGCCGCCCGCACGTCCATATCCACTTCCACCCTCACAGGGTTACGCAGGTGCTTCTTGGCGGTGGTTGCCACCCAGTCCGGCAGCGTCGCAGAAAGGAGAGCGGTCTGGCGGTCTGAGGATGTCTGGTTCAGGATCGCCTCGACGTCCCTCGCAAATCCCCTGTCCAGCATTTCATCCGCCTCGTCCAGCACGAGAAATCGAACTGCGCTCAGATCGAGGTTTCCCTGCCGCAAGTGGTCTAGTGTGCGCCCGGGCGTCCCGATGATGATTTGCGCTCCGTTCCTCAACTGTGCGGCTTCCGGCTTGTCCGAGCGCCCACCGTACAATAGCGACACTCGCAGCCGTTGCGACGAGCATAGGGCTTTGGTCACGTCCGCAACCTGAATGGCAAGCTCGCGCGTCGGCACCAGAACCAGCGCCTGCACACGCCGGACTGTCGGGTCGCATACCTCGGTGAGGGGTATTGCGAAAGCAAGTGTCTTTCCCGAACCCGTTCGCGCCTGTCCAATAAGGTCCTTGCCATCGAGAAGCGGCGGAATCGATTTGGTCTGAATGGGTGTGGGTTGTGAAATGTCCATGAGAGCAAGCGCTCGCCTGGTAGCACCATTCAGCACGAAGCCGGGAAACACTTCCAAGTCGGAAGGAGTGGCCTCATCAGGGAGACTGCTCGTGTCTTGCCGCTCGCTGTTCTGCGGCTGGGCATTGGCCGGCTTGTCGCCCCGGCGCGCATTGAAGCAGGGCCGGCAATACACCGGCCTTCCGGTGGTTGGCCGAAATGGCACCGTCGTGGACTCATTACAGTCGGCGCAGATGACGGTGTGCCGCGTCGAACGGGTTGACGCACGCGGACGCACGCTTGTGGTTTGCATTGACATACGGATTCAGACTCCTGATTGAAAAGGTGGCGACACGCGAGGACACGCGATATGCCGCCATAAGAGAGGATGCTAGAAGAAGGGTGCCCTGTGGAAACTTGAGGGAATCGTGGATACCTTGCTGCCCAATCTTGCCGAGTTAATTTTACTCGCTAAATCATTCTAGCAGATTTACCGTTGCAAAGAATATAGATTTTTGAGATTAGAGGCAGGCAAAATGCCGACCGTGGCCTCGGTATTCCCTACACGTCTTGAGGTAAGTTATTCTCGATGGCTTCACAAGGGTGGGTAAATCGTGCATTCAGCGAAAAAACCCGCTAATCCTGCCATTCTGAACGC
>CAZWDM010000192.1:0-1984 GCA_964632415.1 uncultured Dehalococcoidia bacterium
GTGGTTGAGGGGCGGGATAAAGTGGGGCTGTTCTTATGATACAATTCGCCAAATATGCGGACTACGGGCTTGCTGACGGCAGCCGGGAAGGATGCGGAATTATGACTACTGAAATAGGACGGGAAGACCCTTTTGATGAGGTGGAGCGGGGGATCGACTGGCTGGAACGGCTGGAGAGCATGAGGGAGCGGCAGGACCGGGAAGAGGCTATCCGGGAGACGGCGGAGTATGTGGATGTTCTTCGCGAGGTGATTTCGATCCTGTGCGGGGATGCGGAGATCGACTGGATTGCGAAGCGGTATGGCCGGGGGATTGCCGGAGTGGTTGAGGGCATCAGGGAAGGCGGGACGAAGGATCCCTGGGATGAGTTCCTGAAGCCTGCATTGATGGATCGCTAGCTGTCCGATAGGTCGCCCCTGAATTTCACCGCGTATCCAGGGCTACCTTAATATTGCAATATTGCACGCGCAGGAGCCCGGACTGTATCAGCGGGCAGACGCTCCAAGTTCAAAGAGGGGCGGCGGGCGCCGATTGGCCAGGAGATGAGTTAGTGTCAAGAAGCATTGATATTCACGCGCATATATCGCCGGAGGGGTTTATCCGCGCGGCGGAGAGGGGCGAGGACTGGTACGGGACGATGGCGGATGCCGGCGGGATGGTGAACTACAATCCCAAGACTGCGTGGTCGCCGGAGGAACGGCTGGCGGACATGGACTCGATCGGGGTGGATGTGCATGTGCTGTCCACCAATGCGTATTTCTATAACTACGATAAGGACGCCAAGACTGTCACGGAGATGTCGCGGGAGGCGAACGACTATGTTTCGCAGCTGACGAAGGACCATCCGACGCGGTTTGCGGGGCTGGCGAACCTGCCGATGCAGGATGTGAAGGCGTCGGTTGCGGAGCTGGAGCGGTCGGTTACGGAGCTGGGGCTGAAGGGCGCGATGATCGGCGACCATGTGAACGGCAAGACTTACGACGATCCCGAGTTCGCGCCGCTGTGGGCTGCGGCGGAGGAGCTGGGCGCGGTGCTGCTGATTCACCAGGGTGGACCTACGGTTGTGAGTTCGCGGTCGTCGAAGTATCACCTGCCGAATACTATCGGCAATCTTGCGGACAGGACGGTTACGTTCGCGGCGTTTGTGTTTGGGGGCGTGATGGACAGGCACCCGAACCTGCGGATATGCCTGTCGCATGCGGGCGGGTATGTGTGCTACGGGATAGGCAGGATGGACCGGGGCTGGCAGGTGCGGTCGGAGGCGCGGGTGCATATCGACAAGCCGCCGAGCGAGTACCTGAGCAGCTTTTACTATGACTGTCTGACGCATGATGAGCTTGCGCTGCGGATGCTGATAGACCTTGTGGGAGTGGAGCGGGTGCTGTTCGGGAGCGACTGGCCGTTCGATATGGCGATAGACTGGCCGGTGTCGTGGCTGATGGGTCTGGAGAGCCTGACACAGGACGAGAAGGAAGCGATACTGCACAAGAATGTCGAGGGGCTGCTGGGGATTTAGTTTTGAGTTGCCAGTGGTCAGTTGACAGTAGTCAGACAGCATCTGACATCGATGGAGAGGATGGGACGGTTGGTGGTCATTTTTCCCTCACCCTAACCCTCTCCCTCAGGGAGAGGGGACTAATGGACAGGATGGATAAGAGATGATTGCGAAAGAGCGGGATACCGAGTATTACATCGACAAGGCGCGGGAGCTTGCGGCGCTGATAGCGGAGAATACGGGCCGCATCAACGAGGAGCGCAAGATACCGACGGATGTGTCGAACGAGATCGCGGATGCCGGGTTCTTTCGACTGCTGATGCCGCGCAACCTGGGCGGGGCGCAGCTCGACCATCCCGACTTCCTACGGATCGTGCAGATAATCGCGGAGGCGGACGGCAGCGTGGGGTGGTCGTTCAACCAGAACAATGTGTTCGCCATAAACTCGACGCGGATGAACGACAAGACGCGAGAGGAGATATACAGCGA
>CAZWDM010000193.1:0-1977 GCA_964632415.1 uncultured Dehalococcoidia bacterium
CAGGTTGCCGATGAAATTGCAGCATTCGAGGACGCCGGTATCCGAAACCTGATGCTGAAGTTCAACACCGGGCAGATGGACACACAGCAGGTCAGGGCGTCCATGAAGCTCTTCGGCGAACAGGTGCTGCCTCAACTTAATGGTCGATGAGGACATCATCAACGCCGACAAAATGATGGGCTCACAAACAGGGGCACCCTGAAGTCAGCCTCCCGTCGAGAGCCCACCGCTTCAAGTCATAGCCGTCCCAGCTACTTTCGAGGACCCTTCTAGAGCACCGCCTCCGCAATGCTCTCCATGCTGGCAATCGACTCCTCCTCTGGAGCCGTCTCCAGGCGCACCATCACGCGATCTGCCCCAGCCTCGGCCAGCTGCTCGATCAGGTCGCGGTCGGCCGGCTGACCATAAACCGAGACACCTATGGACGACGGGTCCCTCCCGGCAGCATCCGCGAGTTCGTCTATGGTGGCGCGTCCCTGCTTGACCTGCTCGGGCGTAACTCGATTGGGCATCCAGCCGTCGCCGTAGTCAACAATGCGTCGGAAGACATTCCGCGCCATGCCGCCCAGGAGTACCGGCGGATGAGGCCTCTGCACCGGCCTGGGGAACGAATAGACCGGCGGGAAGTCATAATACTCGCCGTGGTATTCGCTCTCAACCTTTGTCCACAGCTCCTTCATCGCAAGTATCGCCTCGCGCGTCTGCGTCCAGCGGTGAGCGAAATTCCCGCCCATGATCTCGGTCTCTTCGCGGTGCCATCCCGCTCCAATGCCGAACAGGAATCGGCCGCCAGAGTACATATCCAGCGTCGCAACTTCCTTCGCAAGCAGCAGCGGATTACGCTCTGGGACAAGGCAGATCCCCGTACCGAGCTTGATGGTGCTTGTAACCGCGGACGCCCTTGCCAGGGCAACGAACGGATCTACGATGTCGGCATACACCTTCGGAATGACGCCGTCTGCCGAGCCGGGCCAGGGCGAACTCGCATTGACGGGCAGTATGGGATGCTCCGGCACCCAGAACGAGTCGAAGCCCAGCTCCTCTGCGCGCCTGGCGAGCACGGCAACATCAGCGGAATAGTCGGTTGGGAATGTGGAAATTCCAATGTTCATAAATTAGTGCCTCCATGAATTTTCGCCAATTATACGCACATGTACCCGCAGCATACCACCGGAAGACTCCGCAAATGACGCGATATGCGCTAGAATTGACGCAAGAGTAACGCCCGACAGGTCTTTCTCAGGGAGCAGGTCAGTTGGAGATTATTCCCGGCATACACGCCGTTCCAGGCACGCACGTTTCGCGCATCTACCTCATCGAGGACGACGATCTGACGCTGATCGATACAGGAATGCCGTGGAGCGCAGGGCGTGTCCTCAGCTACATCAGGAGCATCGGAAGGCATCCATCCGAGCTTGGACGCATTCTGATGACGCACAGCCATCCCGATCACATTGGCGGCGCTCCCGGCATCGTGAGGCGCAGCGATGCTGAGGTAGTCGCGCATCGGATGGACTCAAAGTGGCAAGGGGATGCCCACACGCTCAGTTACTTGGGCATCTTCGGTTCCCTGGATGTTGATATTCCGTTTCTGAAGCGGATTCCGATCGACTACGCTATTTCGGAAGATGAGGTGATTCCGGTCGCGGGCGGAATCCGCGTGCTGCACACACCTGGCCATACGGCGGGAAGCGTGTGTTACCTGATCGAACAGGAGGGCCTACTATTCAGCGGAGACACGATTTTCAGCGAATTCGGACGCGTCAGCCGTTCGATGCCATTCCCGGGCACGGATGTGGACAGCTACAAGCGATCTATCGAGCGCCTGCTGACCCTGGACTTCGAGATTCTCTGCGGAGGGCACGGCTCCCCGCTCATTGGCGGCGCATCCACAAAGTTGCGGGAGCTGATAGAGAGAAAACCCGATCCCCCAACCTGGAAGGAGTTCTTCTTCGAGCGCGTGCCAAACAGGTTGCG
>CAZWDM010000194.1:0-1972 GCA_964632415.1 uncultured Dehalococcoidia bacterium
CATGACGCCTTACTTGCCAGCGTCGTGCACAGACTCTTATCAGGGAATCAGGGGGAATCCTTTGTTTTGCAACGATTCTCCGTTGAAATTGAGCCGGTAGACTCTGTGGACATGTTGGCCAGGGATGGCAACTTCGAGGGTAGACATATTGGCGGCTAAAACGGAGCCGAACTTACACGTCCCGGAAGGCTTCGAGGGGATGAGATGCAGCAAACGCACGGTAAACGGTCGCGCTGGCAACCGGGCGGTGAGGAGTGCCCGGTAGGTCAGGAACGCAGCACGGCCGAAGATCTGTAAAGGGACATCCGTTGCTACCGCGTGATCAACCGGACGACTACAGCGGCGCAAATAACGAAAGCGAGTCCGGTCAGCAACTGTTTCCTTGCACGCCGCTCGCGGCTTCGACGTATTTGGGCTCCGACAAGCGAGGCGACGGCTACGATCGCGCCGATTACTGCGGAGCCGGTTGCGACAAGTTCCATGTGACGATTTGCTTTGAGGTTACGAATATTCGGGAGTCGAGCGGTGACTGCGCCGGTACCAAGCGCGCACAAGTATACAGAAGTCACCGAGGGAATTTGCATTCCCGCCAGCGCGCGTTCCGGTTCTTCCTCGGCGGGACCGCGACAGTCGTGCCGGCCAACGTGAAGATCGCTGTGCCCCTACGTTATCGTCGCTGCAACAGAGCACTACTCCGAATCTTCTTCCTCATCACGGCGCGACAAGACGGCGCGGATCAGGTCCCGCGCGATGCCGGCGACGCCAGTACCGAGAATGAGAACGGCAATCGCGGTATTTCCATTGATTGCAACAACATAAGCCGTGGCTGCCAGAGCGCTGATCGAATAGGCGAAACCGAGGTACTGCCCTATCGCCCACGACCGAACCGAGGCGTTTGCCAGTATCGATTCGGTGGAGATCCGGTGGTCAGTCTGCTTTTCGGTCAGCGCCAATATTCGGTCGGCCATTCCAGGCAAGACTTCGTCATAGGCCCTCAACATCTGAGGTGGAGGAAGTGGCCCCGAAAACGACGCAGACATCGACATGACTATTGTCTTGCGGGCTTCTTCGGGGAGGTCATCCAGGACCTCCGGGGCGACCAGAAGCGGCTCGCTACCTTCGACAATCGACTTACGTGCTTCTTCAGGGAGAGACTCCAAGGCGTCCCGAGGAATCAGGAACCTCTCACTACCCTCGATGATCGATTGACGGGCTTCTTCAGGGAGAGCGTCCAGGGCCTCCCGAGGGATCAGGATCGGCTCGCTACCCTTCTGCTCCGGTTTCTTGTTGTTCGACGGCGTATTTTGGCCTTCGTCCTTGTCCGACACGATGCGGCCCTCCTGGCGACTGCGTGAACCACTCTAACGAGGTGGCCATGTCGTTGCCGATCTGCTCGACGTCGCCGTGCAAAGCCTCGACATCGGTATGCGTCATGCGCTGGAGTTCACGTGAATGCAGCTTGCCGAAATCACCGCCACCCTTGAGTGCGGAGAAAAAGCCGCTCGCGAATCCCGCCAACCAGACGCTTATCAAGTCATCAGCTTTGCATTCGGGTTTGAACGCGGCGATGGGGCCATGAAACCTCACCATCGACCGGTAGAAGCCGGAATGTACCGGGGCCTCCATAGGATGCCGTTTTGCGCTCATGTCAGTTTGACATCTGAAACGTGGTTTGGTGCACCCTCAGTCTAGTGTTGCGACAACGAGAGGTCAAAGCTCACGATACGCAGCCTTGCGCTCGGCAGGCAAGAACACTTTCGTTGATTTTCGTGCGGATTCAGGCCTTTGCAGCCACCACCTCCGCCTCATGCCCCACCCCAAAATTCACCGACCGCGCAATATTGCAAAGCTCCCCAGCCCGCTCATGCAGCCCTTCGGCCTTGCCCAAATCACTCCCCGCCGCAACCGTCACCCTCGGCTTCAACGTAACCCCCGTAAACCGCCCCGACCCATCCCGCGCCATCTCCATCAC
>CAZWDM010000195.1:0-1905 GCA_964632415.1 uncultured Dehalococcoidia bacterium
GGTACGGCAGGCTGAAAGCGCCGACGGCACAGCCTGGACTGCTATCGCTCCGGCTAGCCTCGTACCGCCAGTTTCTGGGGAGCGGCATCGCCCAGTCCCTCAACAACATGGCCGACATAAGCGATGCGTCAGGGCGCTTCTCGCTGAACCTCGACCAGCCCGAGCTGGAACCGCCGGAGCGCAGTCCCTTGGAGTGCGTCGCCAGCGGTTTGACATACGACGCCCAGCTCACGGTCAGGGCCACACTGACGAACGCGAGCAGCGGCGAAATCACCGAGCAGCGCCTCCTGCTGTGCCGATTGCCTCTGATGGACCCGTCGGGCATCTTCATCATCAACGGAGTGCGGCGTGTCGTCATTCACCAGATAGTACGCGCCCCCGGTGTCCGGTTCGCGTTCGACACCGAACCAGCGTCCGGGCGTCGGCTGGGAAGAGGACGGGTCATCCCCGCTCGCGGGACATGGATCGGCTTCGAGGCGAACGAACAGGACGAACTACGCGTCAGGCTCAACAATGGAAGCAGCTTGAGCGCACTGACGGTACTGCGACTATTCGGTCTGGAGACCGACGACGAGCTACTTTACGCCTTCAGAGAAGTGGACACCGATCCAATGAGGCGTTTCATCCGCAACACCCTTGCGGCTGGAGATTGCCGGAGCCGAGATGAGGCGCTGTTCCAGGTGTATGCGGAAGTCGCGCCGGGTGCGCCACCGAACCGAGAGAGCGCTAGGCGGCGCATCGAGCGACTCTTCTTCAGCCCACAGCATTACAGCCTGTCGGCGGTTGGCCGTCACATGCTCAACCGGCGTTTCGGCACCAGCGAGACAAGCCTGCTGCTGACTTGCGACGACCTGATGCGAATCGTCGGGCACGTAATCAAGTTATCACTGGGAAGCGCGGATGCGGACGACATAGACCATCTGGCAAACAGGCGCGTGCGAACTGCCGCCGAACTGGTGCAAGCGGAGTTCGAAACTGGATTGTACGAGGTCGGCAGGGCTGCGCGTGAGCGTCTTGAATTGCGTGGTGCGCGCCCGAAGCGTCCCTCGGACATGCTGAACACAACACCCCTGATTAAGCGGCTCGAAGGTTTCTTCAACGGGTCGAAGCTCTGCCAGGTCCTGGATGAGACGAATTCGCTCGCCGAACTGACGCACAAGCGTCGCGTCACGTCCCTCGGACCCGGCGGCCTGAACCGCCAGAACGCGGGCGTGGACCCACGGGATGTACATCACACGCACTACGGAAAACTCTGCCCCATTGAGACGCCCGAGGGGCAGAACATCGGACTGCTGTCAACTCTGACGACGGAGGCGCAAATCGACCGACACGGGCTTCTCACGACACCCGTGCGTCGAGTGATGAAAGACATCTCCAGCCACGACGAGGGGTTGGCGGGACGTGAACTGAGGCAGGACGTAAGAGTCGGAACGGAACTTCTGGCGAGAGAGAGCAGCATTGTAACGCCGGGACTGGCGAAAAGGCTCTCCGCAATGCCGGAACATAGGGTAGCGGTCCGCCCTTATGTATCGGACGACTCCGCGGACATTGTGTATCTCACAGCTTACGAGGAAGCCCGGCTGAACATCGCTCAATGCACCATTCAACTGGACGAACTCGGACAGTTCGCAAAAGAACCGCTGTCGGCAAGGCGCGGCGAGGACTTGCTTCTTGTCCCTCCGGAGTGCCTCGACTACATGGATCTCACTCCTCGCCAGATAGTGAGCGCATCCACCGCGCTCATCCCGTTTCTTGAGCATGACGACGCGAACCGAGCGCTTATGGGCTGCAACATGCAGAGGCAAGCCGTTCCGCTGCTGCACCCACAGACGGCTCTCGTCGCCACCGGAATGGAACTCGATGTGGCTCGCGACAGCGGACACCAGCTCAGGGCGCTGGCGGACG
>CAZWDM010000196.1:0-1870 GCA_964632415.1 uncultured Dehalococcoidia bacterium
CTTCGCCCTCGGTGCGGACGACGATGTTGGCGGATTCGTCGGCGCCGTCGGGGACGTCGTCGTGAGGGATGTTGGGGAGGGCGAGAAGGAGGTCGTTGATCTCGGATTCGAGATTGCGGATGGTCTCTTCAAGCGTGCGGATGCGGGCGCTGACCTGTCGCATCTCGTCGATGAGTTCCTGGGGCTTCTCGCGGGTGCGGCCGATTTCGCGGCTGACCTCGTTGCGGCGTGCGCGGAGCTCGTCGGCTTCGACGATGGCGGTGCGGCGGTCGGCGTCGAGACTGGCGATGCGGTCGAGTGGAGCGTCTTCGTGTCGGCGCTGCATTGCCTGTCGGAGTTCGTCGGGCCTGTTTCGTAGGAGCTGGATGTTAATCAATGGACACCTCGGAAATTTCGTCCAAGTAAGTATAGCGAATGAGGGGGTGGTCTGGCATGGATATGCGGGATGAACGGGATGGGATAGTCCGCTTAACTGCCTATGCTAGAATAGCCGATACAGCCTTAAATTGAACATATTGCATCGGGGGATTGAGCATGACGACTCGCAGAATAGAATCGCCGCCTGCGTCCTCTGCGACGGATGCCGCCGAAGTACCCTGGTACGAGCTAATCCCGGAAGTACCCGAACCACCTGAGGACGCGATGCAGCAAGACGATGTCATTACACTGGTGAAGGCGATACTCATGGCGCGCTTTGTGGACGACCCAAGCGCACTGATAATGGGGCCATCTGTGAATCTAGTGTATGACTCGGCAGTGCCCGGCTCTGTCATCGTGCCGGACTGCTTTGTGGTTTTCGGCGTGGATGTGCAAACGATAAGACACGCCCGGCGCAGCTACCGGATAGACGAGTGGGGGCGGACGCCGGCGTTTGTTCTTGAGGTGGGTTCTCCGAGCACCGCGGCGAGGGAC
Source organism: uncultured Dehalococcoidia bacterium (assembly GCA_964632415.1). Classification (GTDB taxonomy): domain Bacteria; phylum Chloroflexota; class Dehalococcoidia; order Lucifugimonadales; family JADFKI01; genus Bin90. The sequence goes on from CAZWDM010000196.1 coordinate 913, forward strand.
TTGGGTGTGAAGCGCGAGATATATGCATCGATGGGTGCACGGGAATACTGGCGGATGGATGTGACGGGCGGCGAGTTTTACGGGGAGCCGCTTGTGGGGGAGCGACTGGTGGATGGGGAGTATGAGCGAATCGAGTTGCACAGAGAGTCAGATGGAGATTCATGGTCTCGCAGCGAAGTCTTGGGAGTGGACTTCTGCCACCGTCTGGATGATGAAGGTTACAGTACGTTCGAATTGCGGGACAGCGAGACGGGCGAATGGCTGAACTTCCTGGACAGAGAGGTCGTGGCTCGTCAGGAGGCGGAAGCAAGGGTGAAGGAACTCGAGGCGGAGTTGGAGCGGCTGCGGCAGGGTGAGGGATAGCGCCAGTGAACGAGAAGGCTGTGGAGATTACGGAGTACGCGGATGAGTTGATCAGCGTGCCACGGGCGCGGCTGCTGCTGGAGCTGGCGCAGGTGGAGGAAGGCGTGACGCTGTCGCACGAGGGGAAGCTGCTGGTGAGCTGCCGGCTGACGCGGGAGGGGATGGCGGCGAGCGGGTTCATGGCGCAGGCGCTGGGCGCGCCTCTGCCGGCGCTGGGGGAGACGGTGGAGACGCGGGTTACGACGGCGGTGCTGTTCCGTGCGCTGAGCATCGCGGAGCTGGACTATACGAACGAGGCGTCGTTCGCGCTGCTGGAGCGGATGCTGGAGGAGGCGGAGATGCAGAGGGGTGGGAGTAGTGGGTATGAGGGGTGAGTGAAGTGCAAGAGTCCGGTCTGCCGCTCGGGACTACGCTTGTGAAGGTAAACGCCTGACTGCCACTTTGACACCTGCCTAATGGTACTGTACTCACTCCGAAATATGGTATATTTTGACATACTATGCCGTATTCAACGAAGTCGGCGACATGTAAGATAAATGCCAAGGTAGAATTGACAGGATACTTGTCTATACATGGTGAGTGCAAGATAGCGTCC
>CAZWDM010000197.1:0-1858 GCA_964632415.1 uncultured Dehalococcoidia bacterium
GGTACATGACGGGTAGGAATACTCCCCGCCTAAACCGTCCCGCGAATCATGTTCATCGGCATTAGTCCCCGCTACGCACCATGTCCGCGATATTCTCGCCTATCATCATGGTCGTAACGTTAGTATTCGCCCGAATGCAGTCAGGCATGATCGAGGCGTCCACAACACGCAGCCCATCGAGCCCGTGCACGCGCCCGTTCTGCGCCACAACCGCCATCGGGTCGGACGCAGGTCCCATTTTGCATGTGCCGGATATGTGCTGGCCCGTCGTCGCCTCCTTCATCATCCACGTATCCAGCGAGTCATCCGATTCAAGGTCAGAGTCCAACGGCTCAATCCGCTCCTCGATGATGCTCTCGAAATCTGGGTGCTCCGCCAGCTTCAGCGCCATCCTAATGCCCTCGCGCGACCGCTGACGGTCGAACTCTTCCGCAAAGTAGTTGTAGAACAGTGACGGCTGCTCATGCACATCCGCCGACGCAAGCTTCAGCTCGCCCGAACTGGCAGCCAGGTCGAGGATTATGGACATTCTCACGCCCACCGGCACCATCCTGTGCCCACCCCGGTCAACGCGCGCCGTGGCGAAGTTCGACATCGAGATCTTCATGTCGTTCCGCAGGTCGGATCCCGTCGCCGTGTACCGCAGCATAAGCTGGCTGCGCGGCTCGAATGCGAGACTCTCCAGATCGATCTCAGGCTTGGTCTTCCATGTGACCCACACAACCGGATGGTCACGCAAATTCTGACCTACGCCCGGCAGGTCATGCACAACCGGAATCCCAACATCTTGCAGGTGCGCCGCAGGCCCGATCCCTGAAAGCATCAGGATCTGCGGAGACGCAATAGCTCCCGTACTCAGCACTATCTCGTTGCCCTCGGCCACGAATGTCTCGCCGCCGCTCTCAACCTCCACGCCGGTAGCCCGACCGTTCTCGACGATGATGCGGCGTGTCGTGCAGTTCGCCCTGATTGTAAGGTTCAGGCGGTGCCGCGACATACCCAGGTAGCCGATGTTCGTGCTCCAGCGTATCCCGTTCGGGTTGTTGTACGGCGTCGGCCCGATCCCCGTGACATCCGGGTTGTTCTGGTCCGGTCCGTCCGGGAAGCCCTCGGCCTTCGCCGCGTTGTAGAACGCGTGCTGCATCGGAGGCCACGCAGACCGGTCCTTGAACCTTCGCGCGATGATCGGCCCCTCCGTGCCGTGGAAATCGTCCGAGAAGTCCATATCCGTCTCTAGCTTGCGGAAGAACGGCAGCACCTTCTCGTATGACCAGCGGTCGTTGCCCCGGGCAGCCCAGCCGTCATAGTCCTCCGGCATTCCTCGCAGGAACACCTGCCCGTTGATCGCGCTCGACCCGCCGGTTACCTTGCCGCGCGGCACCATCATCTGATCCGCAATAGGCGTCGGCTGCCCCCAGAACTGCCAGTTGTGGTCGCTCGTCATCACATCGATGCCCGTCGCGTACCCGTTCCGCACCTCGTCCGGAAGCTGGTCTATCTCCGCATAGTCCGGCCCCGCTTCCAGCAGCAGCACCGACACACTCGGGTCTTCTGACAGCCTCGTTGCCATAATTGACCCCGCTGATCCCGAGCCTATAACGATGTAGTCGTACTGCATTGCCTTCCCTCCTGTCAGTAGGGCTGATTCCTGCGCGTGCGCGGATAATATGCCAGCCGCATATCACTGTCAACCATGGGACGCAACGCCAAAAATCGCCGGCTTCCAACCGCTGACTGCCCGTTACTCATCGACCCGGAACACCCTCTCGAAAAGGAGCTTTGATCTGTTCTGATGGAGTACAAGTGATTAGAGGTGGGCACAATTGCCACAAGTTGTCCACTCTCCCCTGGGGATAGG
>CAZWDM010000198.1:0-1806 GCA_964632415.1 uncultured Dehalococcoidia bacterium
ATGGCAGAGGGCGTCGAAGGCGAGGCGCGGGAGAACATCGCCCGGGAGTGGATCCGGCAGACGAACGAGAAGGCACGGAGCGCCGAGCGCAAGCAGGCGAGCATGTTCGATGCGGAGACAGAGGACACGGTAGCGCTGCAGGCAGGCGAAGACGAGGTTGACGCCCCGACCGTCAGCGTGCAGGCATTGATGTTCTAGCAGTGATGAGGGACTCGCCAGGGGGGCGGGTTCCGATTTGACTACAAGAAGACACAGACAAAGGCACAGAGCCTGCACGGTAAGCCCCGCAGATTATCTGAAGCAATCGAAAGCCCCTCTCGATACGAATCGGGAGGGGCTTTCTGTTTTGACGCCGCATCTGCGGCTGCAAGGAGAGGAACGAGTAGATGACAACATTGAACCACCACGAAGAGCCGATCGACCTTGGGCTTCTTCGGAAACTGAGGCAGGCCCGGGAGGATGGCGGCATAACCGACGACGACCGCATCGTCTTCTTCGCGCAGGACGAGCCGGTCAGCTTGCACAGCGCATTCGGGCATGGGGCGGACGACGCGACGTTCAACGGAATCGCAGCGGCGAACTTCTGCGCGATGAACCCGGGCCTGGTGAGAGGGTAGCGCGATGGAGGCAGCGAAACAGCAGATTGAGGGACTTCTAAGAGGAGCGGCAGACGTTCTGATACGGACGGCGCCGACGCTTCTGGCCCTCCTGTGGATCTCGTCCAAGGCGTTGGGATGGGGACTCTCCGAGATGCTCGGGATGCTCGCGGAGTTACAGCCCATCTCACCTCTGCTGGAACTGGTGACAGGCGGCTAGCGCCGTCTTTCAGACTCAACATGACTCACTGGTGATGAGCCGGAAAGGAAAGACATTGGAGAACAACAACGGAAAGCACAACGTCAATGGGATTGAGGGTGGCGCGTTCTCGAAGGGGATCGTGCAGATGCTTCAGGAGGCGCTCGACCCGAAGCTGGTGGACAGCTACACCGGCGCCGGCGGCAAGGAGTATTCCTACCTGGAGACCAACGAGGTGATCAACCAGCACAACCGCATCTTCGGACACGGCAACTGGTACTACAGGGTGAAGGCGGGCCCCACGCTCTACCGGGTGGAGCACGTGGACTCCGACACGGGCGCGATCCGCAGAGGGGAATACTACGCGGCCCTGGTGGCGCTGTACGTCTTCGACCGCGAGATGTTCAGCGACGAGGGCTTCGGTCTCGTCGACCGGATGAAGCCCGGCGCCTCGATGCACGTCGTTCTGGAGAACCACGAGAAGGCGCGCAAGGGCAGCGTCTCGGACGGCCTCAAGCGATGCAGCCGGGGTCTGGGCAACCAGTTCGGAAACGCGCTGTACGCGGGCGACGGGGAGAGCTCAGCGTCCGATCCCAACCAGCCCACCTGCCCCAGGCACGGCCCTGGCAGGCACATCCATGAGAGCAATCGCGGCGACGGCTACTACTGCTCCCGCAAGGACAGCACCGAGACCGGCTACTGCGAGCAGACGCCGTATGTGCCGGCAGAGGTTCCGCTGAGCAGGGAGACGGCGAGCTATGCGGCGCCCGCGCCGAGCGGACCTCAGCGCAACGGTGGAGCAGCCGCAACCCCCTCGGCTTCTCCGGCTTCGGATGCCAAAGGTGACTGGCCGTATGCCGCGCCGGATGATGCCGCTTCCGCGGCGAATGGCAGCGGAACGGGAGCGCCTTCGCGGGACGAGGCGCTTGAGGAGTATATCGCTATAGGTGTGGAGTGTGGCCTGAACAGGGGGCAGATCTTCACCAACTACATGCGCAAGCACGGCAAGCC
>CAZWDM010000199.1:0-1715 GCA_964632415.1 uncultured Dehalococcoidia bacterium
GCACGCTCGGCGACCGAATCGGAGACGCTACGGAAAGCTTCGGCCTCGTCCACTCTTGTTGAGCGTCCTTCGCTGAAGACGACCTCTCCGTTTACCAGAACCGTGTCAACGCTGCCGGTTCCCATGGTGAATGCCAGCAGGTGGAGGGAGTTGTTGGAGGGATAAGCCTCAGCCGCCTGCGCCGACCTGATCACAATGTCAGCGCGCTTGCCGGTCTCCAGGCTTCCCAGTTCGGCATCCATTCCGGCGGCAGCGGCGGCATTGATGGTCTGCATTTCGAGGAGTGCGCCGGGTGGCAGGGGGTCATCGTAGGTCTGCGATGCGAAGCGCGCCGCAAGCAGGGTGTCTCCGGGCGTGGAGTCCCTAGCGGCGTCGGTACCCAGCGAGACCCGGACTCCACGGCGATAGCGCTCCGCCATCATGAAGCTCGCACTTTGCCCTATGCCCAGCGAGAAGAAGGCGGCCGGGCACCATACTATCTGACAGCCCGACTCGTAAACGGCGGACTCGTCCGCTTCGTCGAGCACGTTCGCGTGGACGATGACGGTGTGCTCGTCGAGGATGCCGAGCTCGTGAAAGTGAGCTATCTGGCTGCTTCCGGTGATTGCTCGGTAGATCTTGGCTTCTTCGGGGACGTAACCGGCGTGCAGCTGCAGGGGAACATCGTTGTCACGGGCGCACGCGTGGGCTGCCTGCAGTAGCCGTGACGATGCCGTGCCAACGCCATAGACGAATACGAAACCGCGGACCAGAGAATCGGGGTCTGTGTTGCGGTGAAGCTCCACATCCAGCTGCGCCAGGGAACGGTCGAGGGAGACGGGCGCGCGGGCTGTCAGGCTTGGGCTCACGAGGGAGGGGATTGCGTCGAAGGTCTCCTGCCGGTCCCAGAGATACAAGGGGGCGAAGAGCGCCCTCAAGCCCACACTTTCAACAGCTTCGGCTGCTGCCTGGGTGGAGAACATCGAACCCGGTTCGATGAACATCGTGAAGCCGCTTCGAAGCATCTCCAGGCCGCCCAGGACGGTTGCGGCAGCCTCGTCGGCGGCGGTTACTCCCGCTTTCCAGTCCGCGAAATTGGCATGTGATGAGCCGGCGTTGCGGACGTTGGCGAAGACGCCCCGGCAGGATGTGTGCACAATGTGGTTGTGCGCGTCGATGAAGCCCGGATGAACGATGCCGCCCCTGGCGTCCATAGTGTCCCTGGCGTCGAAGCGCTGCTTCATGTCCGAGTCGGTGCCAACCTCCACGATGCGCGAGCCGGAGACTGCCACCGCGCCCCGGCGATATGTCCTGCGTTCCGGGTCCATGGTGATTATCTGGCCGTTGTGTATGAGAAGGTCGCAGGTGTTCTTGTTCATTGGAGTGCGCTCCGGGCTTCCGGGTGGGTGTGGTTATGTGTGCCGGACGAATTGTATCTCATTTTCGGAGGCGGGCCGTGGATCGTAGAGAGTGAGCATCTTCACCGCCGTTCTTTCGGGTGGCTCAGGACAGGCCATGACTTTCCCCCATCAAGCGGCTGACAGGGCCAGGTATGTTGTTTCAAATTCGATGTGGGATTCTACCGCGGGGACGACTTGCGAATTGCCCATACAGCAGATATCTCACAATGCAAACGAAGTCAGGAGACGTGCATCCTTCGCAGCGGTAGCGGGTGTCTTATGACAGGGAATCTGGACTCTTTACTCCGCCGTGCTGAGTTCAGAATGACAGTGTTT
>CAZWDM010000200.1:0-1695 GCA_964632415.1 uncultured Dehalococcoidia bacterium
ACCAGTACACGCGCCAGGGCAGCAAGCTCTACGTCGAGGGCGAGCGCGTGGAGCTGGACTTCTACAAGACGAACGCCGGCGAGGACAGGGTTAAGTTCGTGCTGACCGCGAGCTTTATCCAGTTCCTCGACCGCGCCCCCAGCGACGGCGCGACGGCAGGAGCGCCCGCAGGGAACGGCTCAGAGCAGCAGGGAGATGAGATGCCCTGGTAGGCACTCACCCACACGCATAAGTTGAAGCCCGATGGCATCTGCCATCGGGCTCTTTCTATCTGGAGACGGCGCAGAAACGCCGGGAGAGGACAACTGCAATGAAGGAGCAGATCAGGTCGGCAAGGATATTCACGCTTGGTTTCATAGGTGAGGCCGAGATCAACGAGGGAAGCGGCGACTGCCTCGCGCTAGGCGTGGGCAGCTACGGTGACACTGTGGCCGTCGTCGCCCGGTTCGATTCGCCTGCGCTCGACATGCTGCGCGACGAGATGGAGCGCAACCCGCTGGGGTTCGTCAGCGTAATCACCCTGACCGGTCAGGCGATAACAGATACGGAAGAACTCGCCGGCATTGCCGCGCTTGCGGGACGCCAGGTGGACGTCGCCCTGCGCGACATATACACCGTCAAGTTCATCGACGGCGACGAGAACAGGATTGACGTCAGGACCGGCAGGCGCGGCAAGCTCTTCACCAGGAAGGAGCCTCGATTCGAGAAGGTCGTGCTGCGGGCCTTCTACTGCGTGAGCTGCCACAACGCCGGGGACGAGGACTGCCGCAGGACGGTTGCCGCCGAGGACATGGAGGAGGTGGAGATCGGCGACCGCACGATGACCATTGCGGGCTGCCCGAAGTGCGACGCCATCATGACGCGCACAGGCGGAATCGAGGTCCGCAGGGAGAGGCATCGCGGTCTTGCGGAGCGCAGGCTACTCTTCGAGCCGCCTGAGCATGCCTACTGCTTCAGCTGCAGACGGCCCGTGTCGATGATCTGGCTGAAGGCTGTGCGCCACTCCGACAGCCAGCCGCGTCCATCCTACCGGGGGAACTGCGTTCGCTGCCTCGGAATGGTGGGCACGCCCTGGCAGAGAACGAGGCTGGTTGCGGTTAAGGCGAAGACTCTGGAGAAGCTCGTCGAGGGTGCGAAGAAGGCAGAGGATGCGCTCTATGAACGGCGCATGACAGAGGCGCGGAAGCGCCACTGGGAAGATGCGGAACTGAAGGCGAGGCTGGAGAAGCGGCGGTTTCAGGATGCGATGACGCAGTTGAGACAGCAGTACAGAGTTGCATAGAAGAGAGCGACGCCAAGTGCGAATAACGGCGTCGCTCCCGACACTCACGCCCCGTAGCTCAACTGCGTGAGCTGCTCTCTGAGGGAGGAGTGGGATCGAAATCCCACCGGGGCGCACGTTCTTATTGTACACCACGAAATGATCACCAAGCCCCTGCCGGTCTTCGGCGGGGGCTTTCTCATTTGCGAAAGAAAGGACAAAACCATGGGATGGGATTACTCGATTGGACTGGATCACCTGAACAACCAGGTTAACAGGGCGCTTGGGAGCGTCGGCGCGACCGAGGCGAAGATGACGACCACTCCGCAGAGGCTCTTTGCTGCGAAGGCCGAGAACAGGACCTACGACGACTCCATCGAGGTCTGGTTCGTAGCCACCGCGCCCGTGAGCGGGGAGCGGTTCATCGGCGTCAT
>CAZWDM010000201.1:0-1687 GCA_964632415.1 uncultured Dehalococcoidia bacterium
CATCCACCCGCTCGTCGATCCTTGCATACAGCGCCGTCCGCTCCATCGTCAGCCCGATGACCATCGCATCATAGCCAGGTGGAATCTTGCGAGGCCTCTCTACGCCACCACCGCCGGAGGAGGCATCCCGCTCACGAGACAGCGCGATCTCAAGCGCCCGCACCACCCGCCGCGAATTGCGCTCGTCCACCCGATCCGCCGCCACCGGGTCCACCCGCCGCAACTCCTCGAATACAGCCCCCACACCCTCAGACTCTGCCCGAGATTCCAGCAATTCGCGCAATTTTGCGTTTGGGTTTACTTGGGGAACCTGCCATCCCTCAAGCAACCCCCAGACATACTGCCCGGTCCCCCCTACCACCAGGGGCAGGCGTCCCCGCATTTCTTTTGCGTTATGTATGCTTTGCTTGGCGTCCCTCAGGAACAGCCCAAGCGAGTACCGCTGATCCGGCTCGATGAAGTCAACCAGGTGGTGGGGAATTTCCGCGCGGTCGGCGTCAGATGGCTTCGCCGTGCCGATGCTCATGTGCCGGTACACCTGCCGGCTGTCCGCGCCGATGATCTCGCCGCCGAAGTCCCGCGCCAGGCGCATTGCCAGATAGCTCTTCCCCACACCGGTCGGCCCGACGACCGCCAGCAGCTTCGTCGACATTCTTTACAGTCCCCTCTCCTCGAAGGAGAAGGTTAGGGCAAGGCCGATAGTCCTTCCCATCCTGTACATTGATGTCAATTCCCCGCCGCCACCTTCACTATCTCCAGGAAAGACCCGGCGTCGAGACTCGCCCCACCAACCAGCGCCCCATTGATGTCCGGCTGGCTGATGTATCCTCCGATGTTACCCGCGTTGACGCTGCCGCCGTAGAGGAGTGGCACATCTCCGGCAGCCTCCGCGCTTCCCATCGCCGCAAGAGTCCCCCGAATGTGTCCCATCATGGACTGCGCAATCTCCGGAGACGCAGACTCCCCGGTTCCGATTGCCCATACCGGCTCATAAGCGACTACGATTCCTTCACCGATCTCGACACCGTCCAATCCCTTTCGCAGTTGCGACTCAACGATGCTCTCTGCGTCCCCGCCTTCGCGCTGTTCAAGGCTCTCACCAATGCAAAGTATTGGCGCCAGCCCTTTATCCCGCACCGACCTGACCTTGAGATTCACTGTGGCATCCGATTCTCCGAATATCGTCCTGCGCTCGGAATGCCCGATAATTACATATTGACATATATCTACGAGCATTGCCGCCGCCACTTCGCCAGTGTATGCCCCGCTTGCCTCGTAGAACGCATCCTGCGCCCCAACCAATATATCGCTATCTTTCAATGCATATTGCACGCTTGCGATAGAAACGAAGGGAGGACAGACAACAACCCTCCCGCCTGTCCGTTCAGGTATTCCATGCGATATATCGGACGCCAGCGCCACAGCCTCCTGGATGGTTGTGTTCATCTTCCAGTTGCCTACTATCAATGATATCTCCATATTATTATTGCTGTTCGATCAAGACTGAACACCGTGACGAAGACTATCACGGACCATATTTCAATAGTTTGCCCGCATGTGCCATCGCCAGCATCATCACTTCGGTCGCCGGCAAGCGCCCGAGCGACCCCGTTCCACATGCACGTTCCGTGAATGCCTCTACTCCGTCACCTTCAGTCCACTCAGAATGCACCAGCAGCGGGACCGG
>CAZWDM010000202.1:0-1558 GCA_964632415.1 uncultured Dehalococcoidia bacterium
AGCCGGAGCGATAGCAGTCCAGGCTGTGCCGTCGGCGCTTTCAGCCTGCCGTACCGGCGGATCGGTAGGGCCGATGTGATTTCGGGCGTCATAATTCAACGATACGAGCGCCCGTTATGCAGTTTCAACGACTGTTTTCGGGTTGTATGTTCTAAACCTGAGGGGCCACGCATAAGCGTACATAGATCGTAAGAGAAGCAAGTGACCGTGGGTGGTCTCGTACAGTCTGTAATTCGCTCTGCTTGCCCTGCCCTTAGAGCACAATCAGAAATGATCCTTCCTGCCAATCCGAGTTTCGCTAGCCAACTCAATCGCGCCTCACAGTGTCCTTGTCTTACGAGGCTACTCCCTTTCCGCTCCATTGTCCTGGTGTTCACCTTCTGACGAATCTACTCTCTTACATTTGGAATACCGTAAATCCAACCTGATACAATTTTCGTGTAAGACATTCAGCTAGCGACTATCTAGGAGCACGCATGCAAGATCCACAGATAAGCAGCATCTCGAACTTCATCTGGAACATTGCCGACAGCGTGCTGCGCGACCATTATCTGCGCGGCAAGTACCGGGACGTTATACTGCCGATGACGGTGATACGCAGGCTGGACGCCGTTCTCGCGCCAACGAAAGCCAAGGTATTGGAGGAGAATGACCGGTTGGAACAAAGCGGAGTCCCGCTGGCCGCAATTGAACCCCGACTTACTCAGATGACAGGCGTGGGATTCTACAACACATCGCGCTTCACGCTAGCCAGCCTTTCAGTCAGCGACAACCCGGCGCAGTTGCGCTCCAACTTCGAGGACTTCCTCAACGGCTTCTCCGTCAATGTCAGAGACCATGTGCTCGCCAACTTCAGGTTTCATAACCAACTGGACACGCTGGTAGGCGATGGCATACTCGGCGCGATCATCGAGAAGTTTCTTTCTCCCGATGTGAATTTCAGTCCGTATCCGGTTCTGAACTCTGACGGTGCAGAGGTGTTGCCGGGCCTCGACAACCATGCTATGGGCACGGTGTTCGAGGACTTGGTACGACGCTTCAACGAGGAGAACAACGAGGAGGCGGGCGAGCACTGGACGCCGCGTGACGCCGTTGAGCTGATGGCGCAGCTTATATTCGAGCCTATCGAGGACGAGATTCAATCCACGACATACACGCTTTACGACGGCGCCGCGGGCACGGGCGGCATGCTCACCGTTGCCGAAGCGGAGATGCAGCGAATAGCGCAGGAGCGAGGAAGGGAAATCTCCACGCACCTGTACGGGCAGGAAGTCAACGCCGAGACCTACGCCATCTGCGTGTCCGACATGCTGATGCAGGGCGTCAGCAATGTCGCGGACAACATCAAGGGGCCGCCGAACTCGTCCACTTTGTCCAATGACGCCTTCCCGGAGCGCAAGTTCGACTTCATGCTCTCAAATCCGCCTTACGGCAAGAACTGGAGTAACGACCTCAGCGCGATGGGCGGCAAGAACTTCTACGATCCGCGCTTCGTCATCGCGCACGCCGGAGAACCCGAATACTCGCTCAAGCCGCGCAGTAGCGACGGGCAGATGCT
>CAZWDM010000203.1:0-1160 GCA_964632415.1 uncultured Dehalococcoidia bacterium
GCCGAGTTCTGCCGCCTGCATGGCATCTCCGGCAGTTCTCTGCGCTACTGGCGGTTGAAGCAGGAAGCCTCCTTCGTCGAGGTGGCGGCTCCTGAGAGTGTCTCCACCTGGGACGTCGAGCTGGCCTTTGGCGACGGCACGGTCTTGCGCCTGCGGAAGCCCTGATGCTGGGTGGTTGGCCTCAGGGCGGCGTGTGGCTTGCCCGCGATCCCGCTGACATGCGCAAGTCCTTCGATGGGCTGCAGGCTCTGGTCAGGCAGCACCTCGGGGACGATCCCCTCTCGGGACGCTGGTTCGTTTTTGTCAACCGGCGGCGGACGATGATCAAGGTTCTGTGCTTCGAGGCGGGCGGGTTCTGCATCTGGGCCAAGCGCCTGGAGAAGGGCCTGTTTGCTTCCCTGACCTGCGACAGATCGGGCAAGCGGGTGCTGTCGCGGGCGGAGTTCCATGCTCTCGTCGATGGTCTGGAGATCCGTGTGACGGGGCGGCGCCGGCGCTGGACCGGAGAGCCAAAAGGCTCGTGACTCCACACGGTTCTTCTTGACACGGACCACATCTGACGGTAGGGATCATCCAAGGTCTCTACAAGGGCATGTGGTCCTCGATGACAGCTGCCGTTCACACGATCGCCGCCCTGGAACAGGAGAACGCCGAGCTCCGCGAGGAGGTCGCGTCGCTCAGGCAGACGCTTGCCTGGTTCAGGAACCAGATCTTCGGCTCGACCTCGGAGAGGCGTCTCGTGGCGGACCCGTCGGAGATGGGCAACCTCTTCGGCGAGGCTGCCGCGGCCGGAGAGGAGGCAGAGGTCGAAGAGGTCGTTCGGAGGAAGCGGCGGCGGAAGAGCCGCGAGGGCTGCGTCAACGAGGAAGGCCTGCGGTTCGACGACACGGTGCCGGTGAAGACGATCCTTGTTGCCAACCCTGGAGCCGAGGCGATCCCCGAGGGTGAACGGGTGAAGGTGGGCGAGAAGGTCACCCACCGTCTGGCCCAGGAGCCGGGCTCGTGGGTGGTGCTGCGCTACGTTGCTGAGACCTTCAAGCGCCGTGACACGGGCGAGATGGTGTCGGCATCGGCGCCGGCGGCGGTCCTCGATCGCAGCTGCGCGGATGTGAGCTTCCTTTCGGGGATGATCGTCGACAAGCTTGTCTGGCACCTGCCGC
>CAZWDM010000204.1:0-1160 GCA_964632415.1 uncultured Dehalococcoidia bacterium
TGCAGATGGCCAAGACCACCGCCGCCATCGCCCGCAACCGGCGCGCAGGCATTCCTTTCATCTCCGTGCTCACCGACCCTACCATGGGCGGGGTGTCCGCCAGCCTGGCCATGCTGGGGGATGTCATCATCGCAGAACCCAATGCCCTGGTGGGGTTCGCGGGACCCCGGGTGATCGAGCAGACTGTGCGCCAGACCTTGCCGGACGGCTTCCAGCGGGCGGAGTTTCTGCTGGAACACGGGGCCATCGACATGATCGTTGACCGCCGCCGGATGCGCGACGAGATTTCCGGCCTCCTGGACAAGTTCGGGTTCGGCGCCCGGCCGGCCGGTGCCGGCGACGGGGCGGATGGATCTGTGCCGGACGCGAAGATTCTCGAGGCGGAAATCGTCGACGAGAATCCGCCCCGGGCGACCGGACCGGCGGCAGATTCCCCGGAGTCCGGGGATTCCTCCTGAGTTGGGTTCCTTCCTGTCGTTCGGCCTCGACGAGTGGCTGGACCATATCCAGCGCCAGCACTGGCGTACCATCGACCTGAAGCTCGACCGGGTCTCCAGGGTCTGGCAGCGGCTCGGGGGCTCCCGCCCGCCCTTCGTCATCACCGTGGCAGGCACCAACGGCAAGGGGTCCTGCGTGGCCATGCTGGAATCCGTCCTGCGCCGGGCCGGGAACCGCACCGGCAGCTATACCTCGCCGCACCTCGTCCGCTACAACGAACGCATCTGCGTCGATGGCCGGCCGGTCTCCGACGCCGAGATCGTCGATGCGTTCCGACGCATACAGACCGCCTGCGGTGACGTCGGCCTGACCTATTTCGAGTACGGCACCCTCTGCGCCCTGCTGGTTTTCCGGGCGCGCTGCGTGGACGTGGCAATCCTCGAGACCGGCATGGGGGGGCGCCTGGATGCGGTGAACATGATCGACAACGACCTCGCCCTGATCACTTCGGTTGGCCTGGACCACATGCAGTGGCTGGGTTCGGACCGGGAGCAGATCGGCTGGGAGAAGGCCGGCGTGATCAGGCCCGGCGCCTTCGTGGTGAGCACTGACCCGGCGCCCCCCGCCGCCATCGCCGCCACCGCGGCGGACCTAGGGGCGATGCTGTTGCAGGCCGGGGAACAGTACGCGATCGAACCCGGTCCGGACGGGAAATCCTGCCG
>CAZWDM010000205.1:0-1150 GCA_964632415.1 uncultured Dehalococcoidia bacterium
TGAGGTGGTCCCACTTTTTTGGACAGTTCCTTAAGGTGTGCTCCAATGCCGACGGGAGGCATGAGCATGGCCAGGAAGAGACGCCGTTTCACGGCGGAGTTCAAGAAGCGCGTGGCGCTGGAAGCGTTGCGCGAACGCGACACGGTGCAAGCGATCGCATCGCGTTACGAGGTTCACCCGAATCAGGTCAGCGCCTGGAAGCGGCAGGCGGTTGAAAGTCTGGACGAGGTGTTTTCGGGCGCCGGGTCCAAACGCGACGCGGACCGGGAAGCGACGATCCGGGACCTGCACGCCAAGATCGGCGAGTTGACGGTGGAACGGGATTTTTTTCTGCGCGGGTTGGGGCGCTGAGCCGTTCGGAGCGTGTGGGCATGATCGACCGCGGCTGCGGGCTGTCGCTGTCCCGGCAGTGCGCGTTGCTCGGGGTGAGCCGGTCGTCGCAGTACCGCCCGCCCGCGGGAGAAAGCGCGGAGAATCTGGCGCTGATGCGCCGGCTCGACGAGTTGCATCTGGCGCATCCGTTTTACGGCAGCCGCCAGATGGCGCGCCATCTGCGGCGCGAGGGAATCGTCGCCGGCCGGCACCGGGTGCGCAGGCTGATGCGCCTGATGGGCATGGAGGCGATCTACCGCAAGCCACGCACCAGCGCGCCCAACCCGCAACACCGCGTGTATCCTTACCTGCTGCGCGGTCTGGTCATCGACCGCCCGGATCAGGTTTGGTGCGCGGACATCACCTATATCCCCGTTTCCGGCGGTTTTTTCTACCTGGTTGCCGTGATGGACTGGGCCAGCCGGCACGTGTTGTCCTGGCGCCTGTCGAACACGATGGACGCCGGCTTCTGCATCGCGGCGCTGGAAGCGGCGCTGCGGAGCGGGTCGCCGGAGATCTTCAACACGGACCAGGGTTCGCAGTTCACCAGCATCGACTTCACCGGCCGCGTCCAGGCTACCGGGGCGCTTTGCTCCATGGACGGCCGCGGCCGCTATCTGGACAACATCTTCATCGAAAGGCTGTGGCGTTCGCTGAAATACGAGGCGGTGTATCTGCGCGAACTGGCCGACGGCCCTGCCGCCGAGCGCGAGATCGGCGACTGGTTCGAATTCTACAACCACGCGCGGCCGCACTCGTCGCTGGGCGGACGGGCGCC
>CAZWDM010000206.1:0-1125 GCA_964632415.1 uncultured Dehalococcoidia bacterium
CCACAGACTGAAGGCCAGCAAAGCCGCGCCCAGGGCGATGAGCAGGATTGGCCATAGTGAAAGGCCGCCCTCATCCACCTCAACGGGAGCCAGTTGCGCTTCCTGCAACCGGGGCTCCGGTGTGGGTGTTGTCAACTCTCCTGGATCGCTGTCACCCTCCTCGCCGGTTCCCGTTACTGCCTCGGCAACAGCCTGGGGTACCAGCAAAGGTATCTTGATTCCCTGGGCTTCGGCCGTCGCCGTGGGTTCAGGCCGGGGCGTTGGCGCCGGCGTTGTACCCGGCCCGGGGGTGGGTGCAATAGCAGCAGCCGGCGCCGGTGTTGGAGCCGGCTGGCCGGAGGTGAACAGGGCCATAATTGCCGTCAGGACAAAGCAGTCCAGCCGGTTGAAGCCGGGAACCTCGATTACTATCCAACCTGCTTCGTCCACGTCCAGGTTGAAGGTGGCTGGGGACCACCGGCCGGTGAGGTGGTCACGGGCGTAGACGTTGAATGCGCCCAGTGCGTGGGCCCGCCGGACGACATCCTCCCCACCATAGTCCAGGGCCGCCAATCGGAATTCCACGGTGGCGGTGTTGAGCAGCGCCACGGCGGTTTCGGGGGTCCCCCAGTTGTCATAGAAGTCCAGCTTCAACATGGACACCAGGTCTTCGTCGCCGGAGACGAAGGGGCAGCGAGTATGGGCCGAGTCCACCCGCACCCAGTAATAGTCGCTGCGGGACTGGGCGGGGAAGTGGACCGCCGCCGAACCGTCCGGGGTGCGGATGGTGGCGGGACCGTTCGGGTCCACGCGCCCGGATGCCTGGGTCTGCGGGTTGTAGATGGGCGCCTCCAGGACGTCCGTCAACTCTATGGTCACTTCAATGGCGTCCACGGCGCCCCGACCGTCGGCAACCGTCATCACCACTTCGTAGGAGGCTCTTTCCTCCAGGTCCAGTGTTGCCCTGGTTATCAGTTGGCCGGTGGTCGTGTCCAGGGCAAAGGAGGCCGCGTCGGCGCCGCCCAAAGCGTAGGTGAGGACGTCGCCGTCCGGGTCGGTGGCGGTAACGGGTTCCCCGATGTAGATGCCGCGGCCGGTGTGTTCCTCCACGTCGCGCACTGTACTCACGCCCTCGTTGAAGTAGGG
>CAZWDM010000207.1:0-1114 GCA_964632415.1 uncultured Dehalococcoidia bacterium
TCACAAGGCAGGCCTCCGCAGGGTAGCGTCGGCCTGCCGCCTCCCCAGTAGAGTCTGGGGGTGGTGCGCGCACCGTAGGCAAAGCTTCCCCCGGGCGGGGGGATAAAGTTCCCGGGGAGGGAGAATCGCGGCGCCCGAACTGCAGCGCGGAGCCCTGCCCGGCTGTTGCCGCGGCAACGGCGGAAACCGGGCATGTACCGTGCCGGCGACATCCCGCCGGCGTAATCAACGCGGGTCAGCCCGCCTTTTCCGCAATACCGCCGCTAGAGGTACCCGCCGTCATAGCATGCCGATCCCCGTTCCCGGTGCCACAGCCGGTACAGGTGGCGTCTTTTATCCGGGTCCTCGTGATCCTCGAATTCCGAGCGATAATGCCCTACCTCGTGGTTGTTGAGATACTGGATCTGCCCCCGGTAAAGCGGCGCCTCGTACCAGATTTCCTCGCTGGAACACACTTCGTCGATGGCATCCAGGGCCGCCACGAGCTCGCCGTCCATGTCCTCTTCCGCCACCTCGTAGCCCTTCCGCACCAGGGAGGAGTTGGCCCGGGCATTGAGCCGGTCGCCGCGCCAGCTGAAATACGGCGCAAGGCACACCGGCGGTGCGCCATCGGCGTGTTCCTTCTGGCGGTCGAAGTACATCGGCCGGTACAGGCGCTCCAGCTGCCCGGGAAACCTGTCCTGCATGCGCCGGTGCACGGTATACAGGCTGCAGAACCGGCTGACACCGCCCTCCGCCGCCGGGTAGCGGCACAGCAGTCCGACATGGTCCGGCACCATTCTCGCGAAGGCATTGTCGGTATGGAACACCAGTTCCACCGAAGTGTGCGATCCGCGGACGCCGTATTCGTAGGCCTGCCCGGTGTCGCGCACGTTGTAGATCATCTCCCCGTTCCATTTCTGCGCCACCGGCCGGCCGATGAACTGGCCGAGCAGCCAGTAAACCTCCACCATCACTTCCAGGGAATAATCGTCCATCGGCATCCGGTCCAGCACGGCGAAGCCGACACCGTTGTCCACCGCATCCTTCATTCTCCCCATGGTGTCCGCGCAACGGGGCAGGGAAAAGTCCGCAACGCGCCTTTGGAGGTTCTGCAGCGGATTGGCGGCGATGA